>CAVUPD010000023.1:0-29406 GCA_963743255.1 uncultured Chloroflexia bacterium | reverse complement strand
ACCCAGCGCGGCGAAGGCTTGATCGGATCAGCAGGATATGCACGGCTGAGATCCAGGACGGTCTCGCCCAGCGTGGCGCGGGCCTACGGCGCAGACGCCGTCACCCGACGCGTTCCATTCCAGGTCCACGGCGCCGGTGCTCGTGCCGTCAAGGCGAACCAGGTGATCAACCTGAAGAGGCAGAGTCCCCTTCAATTTCGATCTCCAGGCGCAGCGCCGACTGGCGTTCCGCATACGTCCACGCCACCCAGCCTTTGACCTGCGCTTCCCCGGCCGTGGCGCTCCCGGCGACGAGTTCGCCGCCGCGGTACAGCGCCGTGTGGAGCCACCCGGTGCGGCGAATAGGATTTCCGTGTGGAGGCGCGACAGCGGATGCCCAGGCTGCCGGGGCGCAGCGTCCACTTTCCGTCGGCCAACAGCCAACCGAGTTGGGCCGTGTGCTCGCCGAACCGAGCAGGTCATCGACCACAAGCCACAGTTGCGAGGAGGCGCGGACCACCGTGCGCCGGTGGCAAACGTCGATGCGCCGATACCCATCGTGCTCGGCGGTGATCGCCTCCAATCGGAGGTCCGCGGAGCGCCAGCGTCCAAGCACGCGCGCCTGGGCCCACTCCAACCACAGGAAGGGCCCGCCGCGCCGCATCGGTTCCTGATCATCGACCAGGACCGTATTGTGGGCCGCGGCGTAGGCCAGCGTGTTGTCCCATGGCGGCAACGTGTTGTACAGGTAGGTACCGGCATCGATCGCCACCGGCTGGCGGCGGGAGCGCAGGTCGAAGTGGAGTTGGTCGGAGTGCCCCGGCCGCGAGGTAAAGCGCGCCGAGCGCAGCAACCCGCGCGACACGTCGCCCGTCAAAAGAGACAACCCGGCGTCTGGCAGGTCCATCGGAACTGGGGCGTCCGCGGCGCCCGGCTTCGCCGGCGTTTCGATCCCCAGCCAGACGCAGGCCTCATCCCATGCGCCGGGCGGGTAGAGCGCGCGCTCATCCAGCAGGCAGGCCGCAGCTTGAAGCGCTGGGCGGAAGTCTTCGAACTCGCCGTCACTCAATGGAAGGATGTAGGCCCCGTCATTCGGCCCGAAGTTTGGCGCATGCCCGTCGGCAGGATCGACGAGCGCACCGAGCGCAGCGGCCAGCCGCTGGATCGACTCCAACGCTTCGGGTGGCAGAGGTTCCTGGTTGTGCTGTGCCAGGCTGGCGGCCCACGTGGCGGCCTGAACCGCCAGGCGGTGGTAGTTGGCCGAGTGCTGCACGTACCCGCCGTCGGGAAACACCTGCGTGCGCAGCGCATGCAGGAGCACGCTGAGACCGGTCCGTTTCCAGCCTGCGGCGGCCGCGATCCTCCGGGAAGAGCACGCCGGCCGTGTACAGGCCGACGCCCTCGACCAACAGGTGGTTGTTGCGCTGGGCGCGGGCGTAGTCGAGCGTCGGCGGGATGCGCGCGGCGTGCACGACGATCATCGTCGCCAGCCGGGCGATGCGCGACGCCTTACGCTTCAGCCACGGCGCCAGGCCGTAGAAGGCGAAGGTCAGCGCCATCAGCCGCACGGCGACTTCCTGCGCGGAGATCCAGTTTGCGCCGGCGTTCGGTTTGTTGGCCTGCCTCCACGAGAGGATCAGCTCCCAGCAGGCCTCGGCGTAGGCGTCCTGTCCCGTGGCCCGATAGGCGCGCACCATCGGGTAGACCCAACCGAAGCGCGACGGTTCCCAGAGCAACTTGATGTCCCCGGGCACCTGATCGAGGCGTGTCGCCGTCCAGTGTTCGGTGAGGTCGAGCGACGGCGGAGGCGCATCATCCGCCAGCGGCGCCAGGGCAGACCAGTCGGGCGGCGTTCCCAGCCAGACGGCCGGCTGCCCGAAACTCGGAACCAGCCGTCTCGCAGGTCATCCGCTTCGGCCGCCGCCTCCGCCGATTGGCTCAGCGCCTTGGAGAAGTCGGCAGACGGATCAAAGAAGAAGCGCGGGGCGATGAGCGCTTGGCGGTACGCGGCGTAATCTTCCGGATCGGGGGACAGTCCGGGACGCAGGGCACGCGCCAGCATAGGCTCGTCCCAGGACGAGACCGGGGTGCGTGCCCGGATCCATCCGCTGCGCAGCTTGATCTGGTAGAGCGCGTAGCGCGCCAGGGGTCGGAGTCCAAGCTCGCGCGCGGCGTGAATAAGATTCTGGCGCCGGCTCATTGCGCCGGGCCGAGCGGCTCGAGCGTAACCGGCATGCGCGTGCGCAGTGCGTCTACAGCGGCCAGAGCCGTCAGGCTGGCGGCCGTCAACTGGTCATACGCGATCGGCGGCGGTCCACCGGAGCGAATAGCAGCGGTGAACGCCTCCCACTCCGCCTGGTGTCCCTTGTCCTGTCGGAGCCACGTCCGCTGCACGCGACGTTGGCCGGCATGGTAGGTCTCCAGGCGCCGGAAGTCGTCCAGCACCGCGGCGCGGCCGCCGCCGAAGGCCTCGACGCGTTCCTTAGGCATCGAGCGATCGCCGCACGCCAGGTAGGCGACCGTGCCCACCGAGCCGTCGGCGAACTCGAGGCTGATCAGGACGTTGTCCTCACGGTACTGATCACCATCGGGCAGCCCGACCGCCGAGACGCGCGCCGGCAGCGCGCCGACCAGGAAGGTGACGAAATCAAGGAAGTGACACGCCTCGCCCAGCAGCCGGCCGCCGCCTTGCTCGGGATCGTGGAGCCAGTGGTTCGCAGGCAGCACGCCGGCGTTCACGCGGTAGTGGACGGCCAGCGGCACATCGGTGGCGCGCAGGAAGCCGCGCATTGCCAGTGCCAGCGGCGCAAAGCGTCGGTTGTAGCCGACGGTGAGCAGCCGGTCCGAAGACTGAAGCGCGGCGGCGATCTCCGCCAATTGTTCGCGCGTCAGCGCCAGCGGCTTCTCACAGAAGACGTGTTTCCCGGCGCGCAGTGCGGCGACGGTCTGCCGCGCGTGATCGGCGTGCCGCGTCAGGATCGCCACGGTATTGATCGACGCGTCCGCCAGGATCTCCTGCTCGTTCGCCGCGGCGTACCGGAAACCGAACTTCCGTCCGGCGGTGGCGCCGCTCAACCCGGCCCCCGAGGCGATGCCGACTCGGTCGATGCCTGGGACGCGCTTCAACGCCGGCAGGAGCACGCCCGTCGCAAAACTGCCCGCGCCCAGCACACCGAGCCTGACGTCAGCATCGGCTCGTACTTGCTTCGGGCTGAGCTCTACCCGCGATGCCGGAGTTTCCTTCGTTTCCGGATAGGTGAGGACGACGCCCAGGAATGCCGGATGCTCGCGGCCGGTGATGACGGCGTAGGCTTCGGTGGCGCGCTCGATCGGGAAGCGGTGGGTGATCAGCGGCCGCAGGTCGATCCGGCCGGCGGCGAGCAGATCGACGAACGCCTGCAGGTTGCGGCCCACGGTCCAGCGCACGAAGCCGATCGGGTAGTCGATGCCGGCTTCTTCGTACAGCGGATCGTAGCGCCCGGGGCCGTACGACCGCGAGACGCGCAGGCTGAGTTCCTTCTCGTAGTACGTCCGGCGCGGGATTTCCAACCCGACGTTGCCGATGACGACCACGCGGCCTCGATCGCGCGCCAGCTTCCCGGCCAGCTCGACGGGATCACTCGACGACGAATCGGCACATACAAGCACGACGTCGAAGCCGCGGCCCTGCGTGGCGGCCAGTGCGGCGTCATCGGCCGCGTCACGCAGCGCGGCGCGAAAGCCCATCTGCTGCGCCCGCTCGACGCGTCCCTGATCCAGGTCGATGCCGAAGACCCAGGCGCCTGCCGCGCGGGCCAGCGTCGCCGCCAGCAGCCCGAGCAACCCCAGGCCGATCACGGCCACATGCTCACCGACCTGCGGCTCGGCGAGGCGCCACCCGTGCATGGCTATGGAACCCAACGTGGCGAATGCCGCGTGCTCGAGGTCCACGCCGTCGGGCACGTGCGCCATCAGGTTTTGAGGCACCAGGGCATACTCGGCGTGAACTGCGTGTCCGCCGCCGGCGCAGGCCACGCGGTCTCCCACTCGGAATTCTTGCAGTCCATCGCCGATGGCGACGATGACACCGGCGGACGAGTAGCCGAGCGGGAGGGGTTGATCGAGGCGGTTCTGGACAGCGTCGAACGTGGTGAGCAGGCCCTCGCGGCGAACCTTGTCTAAAGTCTGGCGCACGAGGTCGGGGCGCGAGCGGGCTTTCCCGATCCAGCCCTGCCCGGCGAACTCGACCAGCATGCGCTCGGTTCCAGCCGAGACCACCGACGCGGCGGTTCGCACCAGCGCCATCCCCGGCCCCGGCACTGGAACCGGAACCTCGATGACGCGGGTTTCCCCGGAGCGCATCTCTTGGACGACCTGCTTCATGCTGATAGGAGAGGCCTTCGCATCCCCGCTGCACGTGGGCGGGCTGGCGGCATTATAGCACCGGCCCCGCTTCGACCACCTGATGGTAGAACGCCTCGGCCTGCTGCATGCAGACCGGGTAGTCCGCCCGCTGGCGGATGACCTCAACGTTGCGGCGCGCGGCGCCCTGACGCAGGACGTCGTCGTCCAGCGCGCGCAGGATCGCCCACGCCAGTCCTTCGTCGTCCGCCGGATCGACGATCAACCCGGTCTCGCCACGCACCAGCCACTCGCGGATCGATTCCAGATCGCCGGCGATCGGGAAGCAGCCGCAGGCCATCGCCTCCAGCAACGTGTTGGGCGTGCCGTCGTGCGTGCTGGGCGAGACGCTCACCTGTGCGCGCCGGAAGAGCGCCGCCATCTCGGCCGGTTCCAACGATGGAAGCAGCCGCACGGCCGCACCGACGCCCAGCCGCTTCAGCCAGCGCTCAGCCTGCGCGTCGCCGGCCATCGTCGGGCAGACGAAGACGACGCCGGGCTTGCGCTGGAGGACGCGCGGGATCGCCCGGAAGAACGTGTCGCTGCGCACGTAGGCGCGGAAGCCGCGCGGGTTGACGACGATCGGCGCCTTGGCCGGACTGCCGGCCAGCGCGGCCGACAATCGGTCGGTTTCATGCTCGGGCGCCTCACCGGCAGGGAAGAAGACCCCCCGCCGCACCCCCCCGTTGCCGGGCAGCACGATCGACGGACGACCGCTTGGAAACCCCCAGCGCGTGGCCAATGCCAGATCGCGCCGGCAGTCGCTGTGCAGCCCCGCCGCAGCGCCGAGCGCTCGGCGCGTCAAATGCAGCATCCAGGGCGAAGACGGTGCGTGCAGCGTGAAGTCGTTGCCCCAGGTCGAGATCACCAGCGGGCGGCCGTCTGAGGCCTGTGCGGCCACCATGCCCTCGAATGGGATGCGCAGCGCGTGCACCAGATCGGGGCGGACCTGATGAATCACGCGGCGCAACCCGTCGGCCGCCGCGCCGACGGTCAGCGGCCCCAGCCAGTGGCGCAATGCCAACCGCAGACGAAGCCCGTTTGCGCCGCCGGTGGCGCGGCCGGATGGCGGCTGAGGTACACGACCGCTGAACGCAACCGGAACGACCTGAAAGGACGCCAGCCCCTCGATCGGCGACGCCGGGAAGCTCGAGACCCAATGCACCTCGTGTCCGGTGCGAATGAAGTGCTCGACCCAGCTCCGGGCGATCGGGCTTCGAGCATCCGCATAGTAGAGCAGACGCACTCAGGCCCTCCGCCGCGTCGTCGCGCACAGTGCGGCGACGAACGCGTCCGTCATCGCATCCAGGTTGAAGCGCGTCTTAGCCAGCCGAAACGACGCCGCACCCATGGTCTGCAGCTGGTCGTCATTGAGCGCCATCGCATTCACCAGCGCCGCACGCAGGTCGGCCAGATCGCCGGGTCGCACGAGCCAGCCGTTGTCCGGCGTGACCATGTCCTGCTGCGAGCCATCGCCCT
The DNA here is from genome assembly GCA_963743255.1 of uncultured Chloroflexia bacterium. Classification (GTDB taxonomy): domain Bacteria; phylum Chloroflexota; class Anaerolineae; order Anaerolineales; family E44-bin32; genus DYJB01. The sequence goes on along the minus strand of CAVUPD010000023.1, from coordinate 23,568 downwards.
GTGCGGCGATGGCAGGCAGACCGGCCGCCAGGGCCTGCTGCAGTGCGAGCCCTCCCGTCCCCGGCAGGACGAACAGATCCGCCCGCGCATAGGCTGCATCCAACGCTTCGCCGCGCAGGTCGCCGAGGAAGGTCACCTCGGAGGGCGTGCTTGCCGCCAGCGATTCAAGCCGCGCTCGATCGGGTCCATCGCCGGCGATCAAGATCTCAGGTCGCGGTTCGAGCTCGCGGCAAGCTTCGAAGAGCAGATCGATGCGTTTGCGTTCCTGCAGCCGCCCGACGAACAGCAGCCGCAGCGGGCGATCGCGTCGGAGTTGGCGCTCGGGCATCTGCCGCGGCGCCGGCGTGCCGGCGTTCGGCGCGACGAAGACGCGCTCGGGCGGAAACCCCAAAGCGCGGTACTGCGCCGCGCCCAGCGTGCTGTAGGCGATCAGTGCATCGAACCCATCCAGATAGCTGCGCCGAAACCAGCCGCGCAGGCCGGAAGCCGGAGGTGCTCCCAGCCCCCAACCCACCACCGGTTTTCCATTTGCGTGCATCCAGCGCCGTGCGGTCAGGTTGCTCAGGTAGCGCGGGTTGGCTTCCAGCACGAGCACGTCGGGCCGCTCGCGCGCCAGCCATTCGAGCAATCCCGATTGTGTGAACAGCGCCAGGCGCCCGCCGAACAGCTGCCGGTTTTCCGCTCGCGTCCATCGCGCGTGACTCAGCGGAGCAGAGCTGCGGATCGACTCGTCCAGGCGCGGCGTCCCGGCGAAGAGGCTCAGGCCTCCACCGCACCGACCGGCGAGCGCCTCGACGAACGGCGCGCGGTAGTCCGGCAGCACGCGCTGCTGCAGGCAGACCTTCCCGGGGAAGCGCGTCGCTTCGGCCATCGATCGGGCCTAGACCTCCCAGCCGAGAGCAGACAGGTAGCCGTCGATCATCTCCTCGACGTTAAGCCCTGCCTCGGCCCGCCCTCGCGCCGCACGCCGAAAGCGCTCGCCGCCGTCGATCACTTCGGCCGCCGCCAAGGCAAGCGAATCGAGGTCCGGTGGATCCAGCCGCCACGCATCGCCGCCGTAGGCCACGATCCGCCCGGAGTCGCCGGTGACCAGCTCGGGCAGCGCACCGGTGTCGAACGAAACGACCGGCAGCCCGCAGGCCAGCGCCTCGACGACCGCGTTAGGGCACGCCGGCATGACATCCGAGGCGAACAGCAGGTGGGCGGAGCGATCGAGCGCCGGGATCAAGCCCGGCGGTACAACGCCCAGCCAGGCGATCGGGCCCGGTGCAGATGCATCGGCCTGACGGCGCAGCCTTTCGGGCACGCGCCCGGCAACGATCAGTTCAACCTTGCGCCTGGAACGCGTTTGCAGCCTGCCCGCAAGTTCGAGGGCCCAGGTCAGCCCGACGTCGTAGCCGGAATCCAGGTTGGCCTCGACGACCAGCAGTGTGATGCGATCGGCGGGCGGCTCCCCCGTCCCGCTCGGCGTGTACACATCGAGCGAGACGCCGTTCAGGACGACCGAGGTCGGCACCTGCGCCGGTAGATGCTTGCGGTCCCACCAGGCGCGAGCGAATTCGCTCTGATAGACAACGTGCGTCGCCACGCGGCGGCGGATGACCTGCAGCAGGAGGTTGTTGGCTTCGGCGCGGGCGAAGTGCCTCAGCCCGGTGCGGCGGCGGCGGTGGATCCAGTTCATGCCGTTCAGGCGCTGGAGCACGGGGACACCGCGACGCCGTGCGCGCCACAGCGCGGCCAACTGGCGCGTCCCGCCGATGACGAGCGCCGCGTCGTAGGGCTGATCGTCGAGATCGTAGGTGACGTCGATGCCGCGGCGCACCAGGCCGTCCGCCAACCGGCGTTGAAACCCCGCCGGCCCGGCGACGCCGGGGATGCGGGAGACCAGGCACAGGCGGCGTGGGTTCATCGAACGCGATCTCTCATCATTGTGCGCCGAATGCACGGGTGCGATTGTCGCCTGCCCTGCCTTCGCAGGCAAGGCCGTCGGAGGTGCGCGCCCGGGCAAGATACGGAACAAGCGTGGTTGCCGCCTCACCCCCTGCCCCCTCTCCGCGGACGGCAGCGCGACACACGAAGTATCGCGGCGGAGAGGGGGTGGAGGTTCTGGGGAGTGCGGGGAGCTTCGCATCCTCCACTCGCCAGGACTCCATTCGCCTCCCCCTGCATGATGCCGGGGCACGCGGACCCAGCTTGGCGCAGGGGGAGGGGCCAGGGGTGAGGGTCCGCAGCGACGGCTGTTGGGACGACGGCCGGCTAGAATGCAATTGCGTCCTGGGGCTACAGCGTCGATCCATTCGCTCGATGCAGGTCACGCTCGGGAGGCGGCCAGTAGCGCGTCGACGATGCGTTCGGCGGCGTGGCCGTCGCCGTAGGGGTTGGCCGCTTTGGCCATGGCGGCGTGCGCTTGCGGATCGTCCATCAGGCGTGACGCCTCGGCCACGATCCGCTCGGTGTCGGTCCCCACCAGCCGCGCCGTGCCCGCTTCGAGCGCCTCCGGGCGCTCGGTCACCTCCCTAAGGACGAGCACTGGCGTACCGAGCGCCGGCGCTTCTTCTTGCACTCCGCCCGAATCGGACAGCACCAGGTAGGCGCGCTGCATGCAGTGCACCATCGTGTGGTAGTCGAGCGGATCGACCAGCCGCACGTTGGTCGAGCTGCCCAGGATGCGCATAGCCGGCTCGGCGACGTTCGGGTTGAGATGCACCGGGTACAGGATCTCCGCCTGCGTGGCGTATTTCTTCGCCAGCTCCTTCAGCGCGCGGAAGATGTCTTCCAGCGGCTTGCCGAAGCTCTCGCGCCGATGGGCGGTGACAAGGATCAGCCGGCGGTCTGGATTCATGTTCGCCAAAGGCCCACTCTCGAAATCGTACGGCAGCGCTACGATCATCTGCAGCGCATCGATGACCGGGTTGCCGGTCACCACGATCCGCTCGTCGGGCACGCCCTCGCGCCGCAGGTTGTCCCGCGCCCAGTCGGTGGCGGCGAAGTGCAGATCGGCGACCACGCCGGCGACGCGCCGGTTGATCTCCTCGGGGAATGGGCGCCACTTGTCGCCGGTGCGCAGCCCGGCCTCGACGTGACCCAGGCGGATCTTGCGGTAGTAAGCCGCCAGCGCCGCCGCCGCCACCGTCGTCGTGTCGCCCTGCACCAGCACCCAGTCCGGCTGCACCTTCTCGAGGATCGGATCCAACCCGGTGAACACCGCCGCCGCCGTATCGGCCAGCGACTGGTCCGGCTGCATCAGGTCGAGGTCGAAGTCCGGCTTGAGGTGAAACAGGTCGAGGACCTGATCGAGCATCTGCCGGTGCTGCGCGGTGACGCACACGAGCGAATCGACGCCAGGCGTCTGGCGCAGCCGCAGGACGACCGGCGCCATCTTGACTGCTTCGGGCCGCGTGCCGAAGACCGATAGGACGCGTAGTGCGCGGTCAGCCATCGCGCTCGCCCGCACCGAGGACGTAAAGGTGGAACCCGGCCGCCGTCCACTTCCGACGATCCCAGCGGCCGCGCGTATCGACGGCCACGCGCCCGGGCATGGCCGCCGCGGCGTGCGCCGGATCGAGTTCTAGGAAGGCTCGGTGGTCCGCCAGGAGGACGACCGCATCGGCATCCTTGAGCGCCGCCTCGATCGACGCCGCCGCTTCGCAGCCGGGGACGACCGTCTCCGGGGCGAACGGCTCAAAGGTCGTCACCCGCGCCCCGCCCTGCGCCAGCAGCCGGGCGACCTCGATGGCCGGGCTTTCGCGCAGGTCGTCCACATCCGGCTTGTAGGCCAGCCCGAGCGCGGCGATCGACCGCCCGCGCAGCCCGCCCAGCGCACGGTCGATCAGCCCGGCGGCGAACGCCGGCTGGACATCGTTCACCAGCCGCGCCTGACGAATGAGGGCCGTAAGTTCCGGGGCCGACTCGACCAGGAACCAGGGGTCGACACTGATGCAGTGCCCGCCCACGCCGGGACCTGGGCGCAGGATCTCGACCCGCGGGTGGCGGTTGGCAAGTGCAATCGCCTCCCACACGTCGACGCCGAAGCGATCGGCCAGGCGGGCGAACTCGTTGGCCGCGGCGATGTTGACGTCGCGGTAGGTGTTCTCCATCAGCTTGACCATCTCGGCCGTCGTGGCGTCGGTGAGCACGATCTCGCCGCGCACGAAGGCGGCGTACAAGTCGCGCCCCGCCTCGGCCGACGCCCGGTCAAACCCGCCGATGACGCGGGCGTTCTCGACCAGCTCGCGCAGGATCTGGCCGGGCAGGACGCGTTCGGGCGAGTAAGCCAAATGGAAATCGACGCCGGTGCGTAGCCCCGAGCGCTCGAGGATCGGGGCGATGACGTCGACCGTCGTGCGCGGCGGGGAGGTCGATTCGAGCACCACCAGGTTCGAGCGGCGCAGGTGCGGGACGATCAACTCGGCGGCGGCGACGACGGCGCTCAGGTCGGCGCGCTTGTCGAAGCGCACCGGCGTCGGCACCGCGATCAGAAAGGCGTCGGCCGGTTCGGGGTGTGCGGCGATGCGCAGGTTGCCGGAGGCCAGCGCCGCCTGGACCAGCGTGCGCAGCCCCGGCTCCTCGATGTGCAGCTCGCCCTGGCGCAGGCCGGCGACGATGCGCTCGTTGACATCGACGCCGGTGACCTTGAGGCCGGAGTTGGCGAAGGTGCTGGCCGTCGGCAGGCCGATGTAGCCCAGCCCGAGGACGCAGATCGTCTGGAAACGCACGTGGCTTCCCCCGCGGACGACTTTCCATTATCCCACAAGCGCGCCGGGCGCAGGCGGATGCGCTACACTTTCCAATCAAGAGAGGGAGAGCCCATGGACATTCCGCCGCAGGCACATCTGCGCACCGACCTCACCCGCCTGGCGCTGCCCGCGCTCGTGATCACCCTCGGGCTGCAGCTGCTGCGCGTCTTCATCCCCAGCCTGGCCTGGTATCTGCGCGACACGCTGGGCGTCGGTTCGGCGCTGCTCGGTGCGTGCGCCTTTGGCACGTTTCTGCTCGGGTTCATCGCCGCGCCGCTGCGACGCGCGCTCGGCCCCACCGCCACCTTGCAATTTAGCATTGGCGGGCTCGCCCTGTTCCGCCTGGTCGAGCAGATCGTGCACGACCCGGCGGTCGATCTCGGCCTGAGCGCACTGGGCACCGTCTTGTTCTTGATCGCACTGCCGGCGCTTGTCGCTCACCTGCGCGCATCCGACCCGTCGACGGCTGCGATTCGGTTGGCGGGCGGGCTGACACTTGGCCTGGCGCTCGATTCGGCCATCAAGGGTTTCGGGGGCACGCTCGATCTGAATTGGCCGCGCGGCATTCTTCCTCTTGTCGCCGTCGCCGCCGAATGCGCGGCCTTGATTTACCTCGTGCGCCGTGAGCCGGCGGTCGGGGGGGGCGTCGAGAGCGAGGTCGGTTGGCCTGCCGCGTTGCCGCTGCTTGGAATCGGCCCGCTCCTGTTCCTGCAGGCGATGGTCTTCCAGAACCAGGGCTGGATCGCCCAGGTGGCCGGGCTATCGCCCGCGGCGGCGTTCGTCCTGACCATGATGGGCAACCTGGTGCTGGCGGCCGGTGTGTGGACCGGGCTGACGCGCCCGTATGCGCTGCGCCCGCTGACCGGATTCCTCGGCATCGCCTGCCTGGCGCTGTCGGCCAGCGTCGCTACCAAGATCACACCCGCCTTCAGCTTCAACGTCGTCATCGCCCAGTTCGTTTTCGGTTGGAGCCTGGCGGCCATCGCCATGGCGACTGCGCCGCCGACGAACAGCGGGATGGCGCGCACTTCCATCAGCTTGAACACCGGCATGCTCGTCTTCCTCGGGCTGACGTTTGCGTACTACGTCTCGCTCGACTTGCCGCTGCCCGTCTCGCGTGACTCGCTTCTGCCCGCGGCGGCGGTCGCCTTCGGCTTGACCGTCGTCGCCGCCACCGTGCGTCTGCCCGTGCGCGGCCTGCCGCGATCCGCCTCCGCTGCCGCCTTCATCGCCGTTGCCGGCGTCTTTCTGCCCGTGATTGGATTCGCATTGATCCAGCCGGACCCGCCCGCCCCGACCTCGCCGACCGGGGAACCTCTGCGCGTGCTCACCTACAACATCCACTCGGCTTACGACAGCGCCGGAGCACAGGACCCCGAGGCGATCGCCCGCGTGATCGAATCGGCCGGGGCCGACATCGTCGCCCTGCAAGAGGTGTCGCGCGGCTGGCTGCTCGACGGGTCGACCGACCTGGTCGCCTGGCTGGCGCAGCGTCTTGACATGCGGGTGCTCTTTGCCGGGACGACCGACCCGGCCTGGGGCAACGCGCTGCTCACGCGCCTGCCGATCCGCGAGAGCGGCTCGGCGCCCTTGCCGCTGGCCGGGACGCACTTCCCGCGCGGCTACCTGTGGGCGTCGATCGACGCCGGGCTGCCCGCGCCGCTGCTGGTCATCGTCACCCACCTGCATCACGTCGAGAGCGAACATGGCCCGCGGCTGGAGCAGGTGCCGGTGCTGCTCGACTTCTGGAACGGGCGGCCGTACTCGATCCTGCTCGGCGACCTGAACTCCGAGCCGGACTATGCCGAGATGCAGTTGATCGCCGACGCGGGTTGGGTCGATTCGTGGGCCGAGGCCGGCACCGGCGACGGGCTGACCTGGCCGGCCGTCGGTCCGTTCGAGCGCATCGACTGGGTGTGGCACACGCCCGACTTGCGCGCCGTCGACGCCGTCCGTCCCGGCGACGACCGCCTCCGACCATTTGCCGCTGTTCGTGAGCCTGGAGGTCGGCCCATGACTGCTGAGCCTGCCACCATGCCGCGGCTGACGACGGAGCGGCTGGTCCTGCGGCCGCTGACGCTGGCCGACGCCGCCGACGTCCAGCGGTTGGCCGGTGATCGCGCCGTGGCCGAGACGACCGCCACGATCCCGCACCCGTATCCCGACGGGGCGGCCGAGGCATGGATCGGAACCCATGCTGACCGCTATGCGCTCGGCGATGGCGTCACCTTCGGCATCGAGCGCCTCGAGGACGGCGCGCTGGTCGGGGCGATCGGGCTCGAGGTCAACGCCGAGATGCAGCGTGCCGAACTCGGCTACTGGATCGGCAAGCCCTACTGGAACAAGGGTTACTGCACAGAAGCGGCGCAGGTCGTCATGCGCTTTGCCTTTGAGGTCCTTGGGCTGCGCCGCGTCTTCGCCCAACACTACGGCCGCAACCCGGCCTCCGGCCGGGTGATGGACAAGGTCGGCATGCATCACGAGGGCACGCTTCGGCAGCACAGCGTCAAGTGGGGCACGGTCGACGATATGCAGGTGTACGGCGTGTTGTGCGGCGAGATGGCGGGGTAGCGATCCGCGGCCGAGAAAAACCATCGACACTTGGTTCGCCATGGCATATCGGCCCAACCCGGACAACGACGCGTGCCCGGAGGCGCACAGGAAACTGGAGGAGGCCCACCGGATGACAGCAAGGGGGCGGGCGACGAAGTAGAATCCGAAGTTGGACAGCGGCCCACCGTGACGCCAACCTGTGCCTGGCATCGCAGGATCGGGCAGGAGGTACGCCCATGCAGTATCGCGAGTTGGGGCGCACGGGCTGGAAAGTCTCTTCTATCAGCTTTGGCGCGTGGGCGATCGGCGGAACTTGGGGGGCCGTCGAAGACATCGAATCCCTGGCTGCTCTGAATCGTGCCCTGGATCTTGGTGTCAATCTCTTCGACACAGCTGATGTCTACGGGGACGGCCGCAGCGAACGGCTTCTCGCCCAGCTGCGTCGCCAACGCAGTGACCCCTTTCACGTGGCGACTAAGGCCGGAAGGCGGCTTGAACCGCACTCCGCGGCCGGGTATGACCGTGCCAACCTCACGGCCTTCGTGGAGCGCAGTCTCAAGAACTTGGGGATGGAGGCTCTTGATCTTCTCCAACTCCATTGCCCGCCAACCGACGTCTATTACATGCCGGAAGTCTTCGGCATTTTGGATGATCTAGTCGCTGCAGGAAAGCTGCGTTACTACGGAGTGAGTGTCGAGAAGGTGGAAGAGGCTCTCAAGGCGATTGAGTACCCTCAGGTGCAGACCGTCCAAATCATCTTCAACATGTTCCGCCAACGACCCGCCGAGACGCTATTCAAGCAGGTCAAGGAGCGTGGCGTAGGAATCCTGGCGCGCGTGCCCCTGGCCTCCGGGATGCTCACGGGAAAGCTGAGAGCCGAGACGGCGTTTGCGCCCGAGGACCACCAATTCTTCAATCGAGAGGGCGAGTCCTTCGATCGGGGAGAGACCTTCTCAGGGGTCGACTACTCTGCCGCCTTGGAGGCGGTCGCTGACCTCGATGCCATCTGTCCCATGGGTCTCAGTCTGGCGCAGTTCGCGCTACGATGGATTCTGATGTTTGAAGCGGTCAGCTGCGCCATTCCTGGAGCGAAGCGCCCAGCCCAGGTCGAGGAGAACTGCTCCGCGTCGGATCTACTTCCTCTCTCCGAGGATACCATGGCACATGTTCGTGCGACTTACGATCGGCGAATTCGTCACCTGGTCCATCACTACTGGTGAGAACTCGTGATCCGAACACCTCGCGCGGCAGCGCGCCTGTCGCCGCCAAATGACACGTTGGAGCCCTGGAAAGCCGCCAGGATCTTCGACTGACCCGGCGGGCTGGGCCTTCGGGGACGCTTGAATCGTCTGCCGGCCGGACGTAGAGTATGGAGGCCTGCCCGCTTCGGCCGGGCAGCCTCGATCAAAGTCGTTGGGCGAACCCACAGGATAGGGCATCATGAGTGGGAACGAGAACGATCTTGCGATACGCTTGGCTGCGTTCCGTTGGCTCGCCGAGGCGGTTGACGCCAATGGAGACGCCCTTCCCCGCGCTCTCCTTCAGCAGGGCTTTGACTTCCATGGCGAACGTGTTCCCCTCGTAGCCCCTCAAGGCATTTTCAAGCCACGTCTCATGGACCTACCCCTAAGCCTCGCGACAACTCCACAGGGGCCATACCACGACTCGTTTGGTCCAGACGGTCTCCTGGCCTACAAGTACCGGGGAACCGATCCCTCGCACCCCGACAATCTAGGCCTTCGGCGCGCCATGGCCATGCAGCTCCCCCTCGTCTATCTACATGGCATTGTGCCGGGCAAGTACCTCGCTGTGTGGCCAGTGTACATCGTCGGTGATGATCCGGGGTCGCTGACCTTCCATGTTGCAGTCGATGATGTCGCGTACATTGCGCAACCCGCGGAGCGCGCGTTGGCTGACGACAGGACTGCAGCCCGGCGCGCCTATGTCACAGCCACGACTCGAGTTCGTCTTCATCAGCGATCGTTCAGGGAGAGGGTCATTGCCGCCTACCGTGCCCAATGTTCGCTCTGCAGGCTGAGGCACGACGAACTGCTGGACGCTGCGCACATCATCCCCGACAGCAGCCCCGAAGGCGAGCCTAGCATTACCAACGGAATTGCTCTCTGCAAGCTCCATCACTCCGCCTTTGACAGCTTCATCATCGGCGTGGCCCCAGATTACATTGTCCACGTGCGCCCCGATGTGCTAATGGAAACTGATGGGCCCATGCTCAGATACGGCCTGCAGCAGCTGCACGGGAGTCGGCTCATGCTTCCCCAATCCAATGATCAGTGGCCAAATCGCGAGGCGCTTGAATGGCGCTTCGACCAATTCAAAGCCGCAGCGTGACCCGGGCACGGCCGAACACTTGATGAAACCGACCCGTCGGCCTTTGCCCAAGAGGGAGGAGACTGACTGGTCTTCCCGCGCGAGAATAGGGCACGAGAAACCGGCTTCCCCTTGAACAGGTAGGCTCGAGACCGTTTGGAAAGCTCGGGACAATGCGCCGGGATTGGCAGCTGGAGATGAAGCAATACGAAGCCGTTATCTTGACTCTTGAGCGCCTCGGCGGTCAGGCAACGCTTGGTCAGTTGTACCGCGAGGTATTGACTGTTCCAGATTGCCATTGGGCCACCCTGACACCGTTCGCATCGATCCGCCGTATTGTGCAAACGCGGCCCGAGATCTTCAAGGTACGCCCCGGGCTCTGGGCCCTTGTGTCTTACAGGGGGAAGCTTGGGCTGCAATCGGAAGCAGACCTGCCTCCGGACGAAGGCTCGACTGAGCAGGGTCACGCGTTCTACCAGGGACTTCTCGCAGAGATCGGCAACCTTAGAGGCCTCCAGACGTTCGTGCCCAATCAAGACAAGAATAGGCTTTGCGTCGGCAAACCCCTGGACGAACTCAGAACCATGAAGGAGCTCCCTCCCTACCCCCACACGCCGCTCGTAAAGCGCCTCTCAACCGTTGACGTCAGTTGGTTCAATCGGCGGCTCATGCCTGACAGCCTATTTGAGGTTGAGCATTCGACCGACATCCACACTTCACTCCTCAAGTTTCACGATCTCCGCGACTTCCACGCGAGGATGGTTGTCGTTGCAGATGCACACCGGAGGGCCGAGTTCCAGCACAAGATATCCATAGGGGCTTTGCAGGAGATTCGAGACAGGGTCGCGTTCTACGATTACGAGGCACTAGCCAAGGACTACGAGCGCGAAGCCGCAATTGCTCAGGGCGGTTTCGCGCTCTGAAAGAGACAGTGTTGGGGTGCCCGACTACTGGCTTCGGCTGAACCGACACAGCGGGCGATAACTGCACCTTGCCTCCTCCGCCAGCCTGACGCAGAATCAAGTCTACCGATGAAGGTAACAATCCCTCCTGGAGGAGACCAAGCATGGGAGCCAAGACCGACCACCTGCGACAGCTGCTGGGCGAGATCTTCGACCTGAACGCTGCCTCCGCCCTGCTCAGCTGGGACCAGCAGACCTACATGCCGCCGGCCGGCGCCGAAGGACGGTCGATGCAGCTGGCGACGCTCAGCAAGCTTTCGCACGACATGTTCGTCTCCGACGAGTTCGGCGAGGCGCTCCAGGCCGCCCAGGCCGAGGTCGCCGGGCAGCCGCCGGAGGTCGACGACGCCGCCCTCGTCCGCCGCGCCGCCCGCGATTTCGACAAGCAGCGCCGCGTGCCGTCCGAGTACGTCGCCGAGTTCACCCGGCTGACGACGCTCGCCCACCCGATCTGGGAGAAGGCCCGCGCCGACGCCAACTTCGCCCACTTCCGCCCGTCGCTCGAACAGATCGTCAGCATGCGCCGCGACTACGCCGCCTTCTTCGCCCCCTACGACCACGTCTACGATCCGCTGCTCGACGACTTCGAGCCGGCCATGCCCACCAAACAGGTCAAGGCGGTGTTCGACGCGCTCCGTCCGCAGCAGGTCGAGCTGGTGCGCGCCACGGCCGAACGCGGCCGCAAGGTCTCCGACGCCGTCCTGCACCGCGCCTTCGACGTTGAGCGCCAGTGGACCTTCGGCGTCGAGGTCATCCGCAAGCTGGGCTACGACTTCAACGCCGGCCGCCAGGACAAGTCGGTCCATCCCTTCACCACATCGTTCGGCGTGCGCGACGTGCGCATCACCACCCGCCTCGATCCCAAGTTCCTCAACCCGGCGCTGTTCGGCACGATCCACGAGACCGGCCACGGGCTGTACGAGCAGGGCATCGCCGTCCACCTCGACCGCACGCCGCTGGCCACCGGCACGTCGATGGCGATCCACGAGTCGCAGTCGCGCATGTGGGAGAACCTCGTCGGGCGCAGCCGCCCGTTCTGGGTCGCCTTCTACCCGCGCCTGAAGCAGCTCTTCCCCGAGTCGCTGAGCGACGTCAAGCTGGACGACTTCTACCGGGCGATCAACACCGTCGAGCCGTCGCTGATCCGGGTCGAGGCCGACGAAGTGACCTACAACCTGCACATCATGCTGCGCTTCGAGATCGAGATCGAGCTGATGAACGGAACGCTGGCGGTCAAGGACCTGCCCGAGGCGTGGAACACGCGCGTGCGCGACTACCTCGGCATCGCACCGCCGGACGACGCCCAGGGCGTGCTCCAGGACGTGCACTGGTCGTTCGGCGGCTTCGGCTACTTCCCGACCTACGCCCTGGGCAACCTGGTGGCGGCGCAGCTGTGGGAGGTGATCGAGAAGGACATCCCCGATCTCACCTCGCAGATCGAGCGCGCCGAGTTCGGCGGGCTGCTCGGCTGGCTGCGCGAGAAGGTGCACCGTCACGGCGCCAAGTTCTATCCGGATGAGCTGCTGCGGCAGGTCACCGGCCAGAGCCTGACGCCCGAGCCGTACCTGCGCTACCTGCGCGCCAAGTTCGGCGAGGTGTACGAGCTGCACTAGTCACCATCGGAAACGCGCCTCACACCCTTCCCCGACCATTCGACGCCTCCATCCGAGGCAGTCGAACCAGGAAAGGGGGGCCGGTTGCCAAGCGAGGCGGGGACCAATGGTCCCCGCCTTTTTTCATTTCCTCCACCCCCTCTCCGCCACGCACCACGCTTCCGAGAGCGCCCTCGCAGCGGAGAGGCGACAGTGGGTGAGGCGGAAGTGCAACTCTACGGAACATGTAGGCTGCGCCGCGCGGCGGCGATGCTACAATCAGCCCGTCGGTGGGCCGCAGGACGCGGCCCCGGCGGAGGCTCATCTTGGCACTTCTGCATGCTCGTCTGGCCGGCACGGTGGCGTTGTTCACCGTACTGGCCGGCACCTGGGGCTTGGTGGCGGCGTTACGCCGCCGGCCGGTCGAAGCGGGCTACTGGGGCATCCTCGCGGTCGGCGAGATCCTCTTCCTGGCACAGGGCGTGCTCGGCGTGCTGCTCTACATCGGCGGCGAGCGCCCCGGCCGCGGCATCCACATCCTGTACGGCGCACTGACGGCGCTCACCCTGCCGGCCTTCTACGTCATCACCCGCGGCCGCGACGACAACCGCGCCCAGTGGTCGTATGCCTTCCTGTTCTTGTTTCTGACCGCCCTCAGCCTGCGCGCCGTCACGACCGCCGCCGGTTGAGTTGACCCATGCGCTCGCACTCGCAGGAGCACCGTCGATGACCGACTTACCCAGCCGCACGATCGTCGTGATCGATGGCGACCAGACCGGGCAGGAGTTGCTGCTCGAGGCGCTGCGGGTCCTCGACCCGGCGGTGATCCGCCTGCCGCTGGCCTTCGTCCATTTCGACCTCACCCTCGACAACCGCCGCCGGACGCGCAACGAGGTGATCCAGAAGGCGGCCGAGGCGCTGCGCCTTCACGGGCTGGGACTCAAGGCGGCCACGATCACCCCCGAGGAGCCGGACGACGTCTCCAGCCCGAACGCCATCCTGCGCGAGGCGATCGACGGCAAGGTCATCCTGCGCACCGGGCGCCGTCTGCCGGGCGTCCGCCCGGTCGGCGGCGTGCACGCGCCGATCGCCATCGTGCGCATGGCGGTGGGCGATGCCTACGGGGCGCGCGAGTGGCGCAAGTTCGACGCCGACGGCGACGAGATCGCCCAGCGCATCGAACGCATCTCGCGGAAGACCTGCCGGGCCGTGGCCGAGTTCTCTTTCCAGCACGCCGAGAAGACCGGCGCCAAGGTGTTCGGCGGGCCGAAGTACACCGTCAGCCCGGTCTACGAGGGCATGCTCAAGGAAGAGCTCGACGCCGCCGCGCAGCGCCACCCTGGCGTGCGCTACGAGCCGCACCTGATCGACGCCACCTATGCGCTGCTGCTGCAGTCCGCCGGCGATGCGCTGGTGATCCCGGCGCTCAACCGCGACGGCGACTGCCTGTCCGACCTGGTCCTCCAGATGTACGGCTCGATCGCCGGTTCCGAGTTGATGGTCCTGGCCTTCGACGACGACGCCATCCAGGTGCGCGTGGCGCGTGGCCGAAGCGCCACACGGCACCGCCCCGGCGCTGCAAGGCAAGGACATCGCCAACCCGATGGGCATGATCCTGGCCGCCGCGGCGCTGCTGACCTACTTCGGGACCTCGTCCGCCGATCGCGCCTCACGCTGCCATCTACGCCGCCACCTTCGACGCCCTGGCCGAAGGCATCGCCACGCCGGATCTCGGAGGCCACACCGGAACGAAGGGCTTCACCGACGAAGTGATCGAACGCGTGGCACGCAAGCTGGATGTCCGGGAAACGCTCGCCTGATTCGCGCCCCGCGGCCGGGCAGCGCGCCTCGCGCCTGCTGAGGCTGATGCTCCTTACCGCCTTCATTGGCGCGTGCAGCGCGCCGCCTCCGGCCTCCACGCCGACACCTGCATTGCTGCCCCCCACCGACGTCCCGACCGAGACGCCGGTCCCCAGCCCCACGCCTCCGCCCTATACCAAAGCCACGCCGCCGATCGTGCTCGAGGTCCCGCTCCCGTCGCCGACGCCCATCCCTCCGACGCCCAGCATCGGCCTGCCCGCCGAACGCCTGTCGATCTACGATCCCGGCCCCGGCTCGCAGGCCGTCAGCCCTCTGCGCGTCACCGGCTTCGGCGGCCCGAGTTGGAAGGGGCACGTCCAACTGCGTCTGATCGGCGAGCAGGGCGACATCCTGGCTGACCGCACCACCTTCCTACAGGCGATGCCGGACCTCGCCGGTCGGATCTTCACCGATCTCGAGTTCAGCTTTCCGTGGGTGGCGCAGACGGCGCGGCTGGAGGTGCGCACTTTCAGCATCCGCGATGGCCAGATGGACCATCTGGCCACCCGCCCGGTCGTGCTGCTCACCAAAGGGATCGCGCTTCTCTACCCGGGCATCGGCGGTGCAGAGAAGATCGCCATCTTCTCACCGCGCGCCAACGGCTACGTGCGCGGCAGCCCCGTGACAGTGCGCGGCGGCGGCTGGCTCGACACGCCCGGCCCGCTGGTCGTCGAGGTGCTCGACCGCAGCGGCAACGTCGTCGGCTCCGCCACCGTGCCGCTCTCCACCGCCAACGTGGGCGAGGTCGGGTCGTTCGAAGTGCAGGTGCCGTACAGCCTGGATGCCTCGCAGTACGGGCGGATCGCGGTCTACGAGCAGGCAATTTCACCCCCTGGCATCTTGCACTACAGCAGCGTCGACGTCTACCTGGCGCGTTAAGTCTCCGGGAACCAAACCGCGGAAGCCGGCGTCAACCCCGGTGGTAGAATCCGCCTCCATCTGGGTCTCATGATGCGTAACGCTTCGCTGCTCCCCCGCAATTCCACCGATACCCTGACGCTGCTGACGCGCCTGCTGCTGGCGGCGTTCGTTGCCGGCGCCTCCTTTCTGGCGGCGCTGCTGTTCTTCCTGCTCGCCATGCGCGTGCTGTTCATCGGACGCGCATTGCCCGGCGTGCGCTCGGGCGACGTTGGGCTGAGCGCAAAGTCAACCGACCAGATCGCCGCCGCCGTCGCCGAGGCCTACACCTATCCGCAGACCGGCCTGCTGGCGCTGCGCGACGGCGCCTCGGTGTGGACGGCGCATCCGGCCGAGCTGGGCGTCAGCATCGACGGCGCGGCGGTGGCCGAGCGCGCCCTGGCCGTCGGTCGCCGGGGTTCCCTCGGGCTGCGCCTGCAGGAACAGATCGACGCCTGGCTCTCCGGCGCCGACGTCTCCGCCGTGATCGTCTTCGACCAGGCGCGCGGTGCGGCCTATTTGCAGTCGCTGGCGGCGACGATCGACAAGCCGCAGTTCGAGGCGACGCTGGGGATCAACGTGCTCGAGGTCATCATGCAGCCCGGCCAGATCGGGCGGCGGCTGGACATCGATGCCACGCTGATGGTGATCGAGCCGAGCATCGCCCAGCTGATCGACGCCGACCTGCCGCTCGTCGTGCGCGAGACGCCGCCGCTGGTGCTCGATGCCTCCGAACAGGCTGCCGTGGCGCGCCGCATCCTCAGCCAGCCCCTCACGCTGACCGCCGACGGCGCCGGCCCGTGGTCCTTCGATCCGCCGACACTGGCCGGCATGCTGAGCTTCAACCTGGTCCAGGATACCCAGGGTGGGCGCTACCAGATCGGAGTCCAACCGCAGATCATGGCGGATTTTCTGGGGCCGCTGGCGGCCGGGCTCGAGCGCAGCCCCCGGAACGCGCGCTTCATCTTCAATGACGACACGCGCCAGCTCGATCTGATCCAGGACTCGGTCGATGGGCGCGTGCTGGACATCCCCGGCACGATCGAGACGATCAACAACGGCCTGGCGACCGGCGAGCACTCGATCGGCCTGGCCTTCCAGACCGAGGCGCCGGCCGTCGCCGGGACGGCCACCGCCGCCGATCTCGGCATCACCGAACTGGTCGTCAGCACCAAGACCTACTTCAACGGCTCGAGCCCCGAACGCATCCAGAACATCCGCACCGCCTCGTCCGCCTTTCACGGCCTGCTCGTGGCGCCGGGGGAGACTCTCTCCATGGCCGACGGGTTGGGGGACATCAGCCTCGACTCAGGCTATGCCGAAGCGTTGATCATCATCGGCAACCGCACCGTCAAGGGCGTCGGCGGCGGCGTGTGCCAGGTCAGCACGACGCTGTTCCGCGCCGCTTTCTACGGCGGCTACCAGATCGACGAGCGCTACCCCCACGCCTACCGCGTCGGCTACTACGAGCAGGGTCCGAATTCCCCCGGCCCGGGACTGGACGCGACCGTCTTCGCCCCGCTGGTCGATTTCAAGTTCACCAACGACACCGACCACTGGTTGTTGATGGAAACCTACATGGTCGGCAACGCGCTGGAGTGGAAGTTCTACTCGGCTAAAGACGGCCGGGTGGTGTCGTGGGAAACGACCGGTGCTCGCAACGTCGTCGAGGCGCCCGAGCCGTTGTACAAGGAGAACTCTGACCTACCCGAGGGCAAGATCAAGCAGGTCGACTACCAGGCCGACGGCGCCGACATCACCGTCACGCGCACCGTGCTGCGCGACGGGCAGACGCTGCACAACGACGTCATCCGTACGCACTACCTGCCGTGGCGGGCGATCTACGAATATGGCCCGGGCACCGAGCTCCCCGAGGGCGCCAAGACCGAGGACAACTGACCCGCGGGCGCTCATGCCGTCCGGCGGCAACGGGCGTGATAGAATCCGGACGCCCGCGGAGGCGACCCCATGATCCATGCCGACCTGCTGGAAATCCTGCGCTGCCCTCACTGCGTCCAGGACAGGGAAGGCCTGCTGAAGGTGGTCCGCGATTCCTGGCTGGTGTGCCAGGAGGTCGGCTGCGGACGAAAGTACCCGATCGTGGATGACATCCCCGTGATGCTCATCGACGAGGGGGACAAGTGGGTCAAGGTCTCCGAGGCCGACCTGCCGGTTCCTCCCCCCAACGTCTGACCACCGTGTGACCGAACTCTCCAACCTGATCGCCGAACTCGCCTGCGGAGATGACGTGCGCGCCGAACGGGCGCGCACTGCGTTTGCTTCACGCGGGCTCGAGGTGCTCCCCGCCCTGCTGCGCCTGGCGCAGTCCGAAACCCCAGACCATCGCTGGTGGGCGCTGCGCTGCCTGACCGAGGTCTACCACCCGCGCGCCGATGATAGGCTGCTTCAAGGTTTGCACGATGCGGAGGTTTCCGTCCGTCAGGCGGCCGCGCTGGCGCTGCGCGATCGGCCGCTGGCGGCCGCCATCCCGCAGCTGGTGAGCCTGCTTGACAGCGCGGACAGCCTGCTCTCCCGGTTGGCGGGCGACGCGCTGGCGGCGATGGGCTCGGTCGCCTCGCCCGCCCTGGCGGAGGCGGCGCGCTCATCGTCCGCTGTTACGCGCATCGGCGCCGTGCGCGCCCTGGCGTTCAACCGGGATCCCGACGCCGTCCCGGCGCTGTACGCCGCGCTGGATGACGACTCGGGCATGGTCGAGCACTGGGCCGTGGATGGACTCGAACGCCGTGGGCTCGGGATGGTGTACTTCCAACCCTAGATCGGACCCCCGCGACTGGTGATGAGCCTAGTCGCGGCAGCGTGCCCGGCGGCCGCATCAGAAGGAGGATGCCGAGAATGCCTACATCACCGCACGTCGAGAAGCATTTCACGGCCGGCGATACGGTCCGCGACATTGTCATCGGCATGTCCGACGGGCTGACGGTCCCGTTCGCCCTGGCAGCTGGGTTGTCCGGCGCGGTCAGCACGTCGAGCGTCATCATCACCGCCGGCCTGGCCGAGATTGCCGCCGGATCGATCGCCATGGGGCTCGGGGGCTATCTCGCCGCGCGCAGTGATGCGGAACATTACGAGAGCGAGCGCCTGCGCGAGGTCCGGGAGATCAGGGACAAGCCGGAGGCGGAGACCGAAGAGGTCGCCCAGGTGTTCCGCACCTACGGCCTCTCCGAGGCACAACTCACGCCGGTGGTCGAAGCGCTCAAGGCAAAGCCGGACGCCTGGCTTGAGTTCATGATGCGCTTCGAGCTCGGCCTGGAGAAACCCAACCCTCGGCGCGCCCTGGCGAGCGCGGCGACGATCGCCTTCGCCTACATGGCGGGAGGCCTGATCCCCCTCTGCCCCTACATCGCCGTCTCCGCCTCGCGCCTCGCCCTGCAGTGGTCGGTGGGGTTGACGCTGCTGGCGTTGCTCGCCTTCGGCTACATCAAGGGCCGCTTCACCGGAGCGGGCCCGATCAAGAGCGGGATCCAGACCATGCTGATCGGGGGCATCGCCGCGGGCGTCGCCTTCCTCATCGCCCGGATGATCGCCCCGTAGCCCTCTCGCATGGGCCGGGCAGGATACGCTTCCGATCCGTGGCCAGGATGTACTGCGCCTGCCCGGTGGGCAGGCGCAGGCGGTACTCGGACCTGGCTATGCAGACGGCGGAAGCGGACGACGCCTAAAGTCGCTACTGGTCGCGCAGTTCTTCCTCAATGCGTTCCGCAACAAACAGCTTCAGGAGCGACTGGTACGGAACGTCGCGCTTGTTGGCGAGCACCTTCAGGCGGTCGATCATCGGCTCCGGCAGGCGGATCGAAATCATGCGCGTGGACGGCCGCAGATTCGGAAGGCTGACGTTCTCGGCCCGGCTCCAGTCGATGTACTTTGACGAGTCCTTGGCACCCCAGAACTCCCGCTCCCGGTCCTCGGAGGAGAACTTAGGGATGGGTGGTCGCTTGGCTGGCTTGGGCACGGCGAACCTCCTTCCGCTCTTCCCGATTCATGTCCCGGGCAGAGATCACCCTGATCAGGTCGGCCCGGATGGTGAAAACGACGAAGAGACCCCGACCCGCATCGGTCTGCCCCAGCGCGTAGTAGCGCCTTTCGGCCTTTGAATGCGCCTGGTCAACCACTACCAAGAGCGGCGACCCAAAGAAGATCTCTTCGCATTCCCCTTGGCTGACGCCGTGCCGGATCCAATTCTTCTCGGCATTGCCCTCATCCCATTGGAACCCGGTGCACGCGGCGAGAAGTTCCATCGAGACCGCCTCGGCTCATGTATACATCAGATATATACATCTGTCAAGGGAAGTGGGTTGGGCGGCTTGCAAAGGCCGGCAACGGATGCCCGTCAGGAAGCGATCACCCAAATCACCCACAGCCCGACACAGGCGAAACCAAGCACGAACTTGACCAAGAACGAGGCAACGTAGCCGACGGCCGTTCCGAGGACGGCCTTCCCTGCGCGCCGTGTGTCGCGGCCCTTGCGCCATTCGAGCAGGAAGATGCCGGCCAGCAGCGCGATCAATGCGCCCAGCGGCCCGGCGGCGAACAGCAGGATCACCGCGGCCGCCACGCCGCCGACGATGCTCCAGACCGACGCACCCCCGATGCGCGCCCCGGCGCCGCTGGTCAGTATCTCCGCCAGCAGCCCGACCCCGCACAGCAGGCTGATCCCGGCGAACAGCCACGGGCCCCAATCACCCCACCCCGCCAGCAGACCGTAGCCCAAGGCCGTCACCCAGATCAAACCCAGGTCGGGGACGGCAGGCAGCAGGGCGCCGATCAGGCCGATCAGCATGAACAGCCCGGCCGGAATCGCCCACAGCGTTTCGGGCATCAGGCGCCTTCGGGGGTGAGCATGTCTATCCCGCCCATCCACGGCCGCAGTACGGTCGGCACGATCACCGTTCCATCCGCCTGCTGATAGTTCTCCAGCACGGCGATCAGCGTGCGCGGCAGCCCCAGCCCGGACCCGTTCAACGTGTGCACGTAGTGCGGCTTGGCGCCCAGCTCCCGCCGGTAGCGGGCGTTCGCCCGCCGCGCCTGGAACTCGCCGCAGTTCGAGACCGACGAGACTTCGAGCCACTCACCGCACCCGGAAGCCCAGACCTCGACGTCGTACGTCTTGCGCGCCGAGAAGCCCAGGTCGCCGGCGCACAGCTTCTTGACCCGGTAGGCAAAGCCCAGGTCGGCGCACGTTTGCTCTGCGTGCGACAGCATGCGCTCGAGCTCGGCGTCCGAGTCCTCCGGCGCGCAGAAGGTGTACATCTCGACCTTGTCGAACTGGTGGCCGCGCTTGATGCCGCGCACGTCGCGCCCGGCCGACATCTTCTCGCGCCGGAAGCACGGCGTGTAGGCGGTGTACCTTCGGGGCAGCGTCCCCCCGTCGAGGATCTCGTCCATGTGCAATCCGGTCAGCGGCACCTCGGCCGTGGGAACCAGCCACAGGTTCTCTTCGTGGTCGTGGTACAGGTTGTCGCGGAACTTCGGCAGCTGGCCGGCGGCGAACAGCGTCTCCTCACGCACGACGAATGGCGTGTACTTCTCCAGGTAACCCTGGCGCGTGTGCAGGTCGAGCATCCAGGCGATCAGCGCGCGCTGCAAGCGCGCCCCGGCGCCGCTCAGGACGTAGAACCGCGAACCGGTCAGCTTGACCCCGCGGTCGAAATCCAGGATGCCGAGCGCCGGCCCGAGGTCCCAGTGCGGGCGCGGCTCGAAGTCGAAGCGCTTCGGCTCGCCGACGGTGCGTTCGACGACATTGAAGCGTCTCGTCGGCTCCGTCGGGGACGTCGGCGTCGGGCACGTTCGGCAGGCCCGCCAGCAATTCGTGCAGCGCCGTTTCCTTCTCGCGCACGCTGACGTCCAGCGCCTCGATATGCTGCCCGATGGTGCGCATCTCGCCGATGCGCACCTCGCGGCCGGAGGCGTCCTTCATCTGGCCGATCTCTTTCGAGACACGGTTGCGCTCGGCCTTGAGCTGCTCGACCTGCGTCAGCAGCGCCCGCCGGTCGGAGTCGAGCGCCAGCAGCGTTTCGATCGGCGGCTCGATCCCGCGCCGGGCGAGCGCGGCCCGCACCTGATCGGGATGGGCACGGATCTCCTGCAAATCCTGCATGCCGACCTCCCCGGTGGCCCGAAGCCAACGCCCCCTCGTCCTGCAGGACGAGAGGGCGCTCGTGGTGCCACCTGCGTTCGCCGCCCTCGCCAGACGGCGGCCTGTATTCGCGTTATCGGGCGAACCCGGCTCCCTTACAGCCCATGGGCTCCTGCGGGAGCGACGGCCCCGGCGGGGCGGCGGAGTGGATTCCGGATCCGGTCCTGCCGCCTCGCACCGGTCGGCCGGCGGCTCTCTGCAAGGACGCGGCCCCGTACTGTTCTCCGCGCTCGTCGAAGGCGGCGCATGCTTCGCATGCTGCGCCGCTGATTTGTGTCTCGAATTATACCGGTTGCCCGGAACCCGTCAATCGGTCGCGGTCCTTCGTCGCCACCTCCTGGATGCGACCGGGCCAGCGTTGACTTTCCCTTCCGGCTCCCGTATGCTTGCGGGACCCCTTCGCCAGGGGACTCGCCAGCCTCACCCATCACCTCCGGCATCGTTGCGCTCCCAGGGAGACGGTATGGATATCTTCGAGAAGGCCCAATCGTACATGGACGCCAAGCTGGCGAAGGCCGCCGGCTACTATCCGTATTTCCTGCCCCTGGAGGACACCGAAGGCACCGAGGTGACCATCGGCGGCCGGCGGCTGCTGATGATCGGGTCGAACAACTACCTGGGCCTGACCACCGATCCGCGCGTTCGTAAGGCCGCCATCGACGCCATCGCCCGCTACGGCACTTCCTGCACCGGTTCGCGTTTTCTGAACGGCACGCTGGCGCTGCACCAGGAACTCGAGGCGCGCCTGGCAGCCTACGTCGGCAAGCAGGCGGCCCTGGTCTTCAGCACCGGCTATCAGACCAACCTGGGCACCATCTCGTCCATCGTCGCCCGCGGCGACATCGTCCTGGCCGACAAGGACGACCATGCCAGCATCGTCGACGGCTGCATGCTGTCCTTCGGCGAGATGCGCCGCTTCTCGCACAACGACATGGCCCATCTCGACCGGCAGCTCGCCGGCATCGACCCCAAGGCCGGCCGGCTGGTCGTCGTCGACGGCGTGTACAGCATGGGCGGCGACCTGGCGCCGCTGCCGGAGATCGTCCCGATCTGCCGCAAGCACGGCGCCCGGCTTGATGGTCGACGATGCCCACAGCCTGGGCGTGATGGCCCGCGGCCGCGGCACGGCCGCCCACTTCGGCGTCACCGATCAGGTCGACCTGATCATGGGCACCTTCAGCAAGTCATTCGCTTCGCTGGGCGGTTTCATCGCCGGCGACGAAGATCCGATCCACTACATCCAGCACCACGCCCGCTCGCTGATCTTCAGCGCCTCGATGCCCGCCTCCAACGTGGCCGCCGTCCTGGCCGCCCTCGATATCATGGAGCAGGAGCCCGAGCGCGTCGACCGCTTATGGGCGGTCACCGAACGCATGCGGGCCGGCCTGGTGGCGTTGGGTTTCAACATGGGCCCCAGCGTCACGCCGATCATCCCGATCATCACCGGCGACCTCGACCTGACGATGGAAGCCTGGAAGCGCTGCTACGAGGCCGGGCTGTACGTCAACGCCGTCATCTCGCCGGCGGTTCCCGCCCGATCAGTGCCTGCTGCGGACGAGCTACATGGCGACCCACACCGACGAACAGATCGACCGCGCCCTGTCGATCCTGGGCGAGGTCGGCCGAGGGCTGGGCCTGATTGCCTGATCCGGTCCTGGTCACCGGCGCCAGCGGTTTCCTCGGCTCGGCCGTGTGCCGCCATCTTGCCCAGCAGGGCTTCGAGGTCCGCGCCCTGCACCGCCCCACCTCCAACCTCTCCGCGCTGGAAGGCCTGCACGTCGACCGCCGCGTCGGCGACATCCTCGATCCCGAGTCCCTGGCTCCCGCCGTCGGCGGGGTGCGCTGGGTGTTCCACGCCGCGGCCGTGGCTGCCTACTGGCGCCAGCGGCCAGAGCAGGTGATCCACGGGGCGGTCGAGGGGACGCGCAACATCGTGCTCGCCTGCCGGCAAGCCGGCGTGGAGCGATTGATCCTGACCTCGTCGATGGCGGCGCTGGGCGTGCCCGCCAAAGGCGAGCTCCTCACCGAGGCGCACACGTTCAACCTGCCAGCCAAACGCTTCCCCTACGGCTATGCCAAACGCCAGGCCGAGCTCGAGGCGCTGAAAGTCGCCGGCGAGTCGCTCGAGGTCGTGGTCGTCAATCCGTCGATCGTGATCGGTGCCGGGGACGTGCACCAGATCAGCGGTTCGCTCGTGATCCAGGCGGCGCGCGGCCGCACGTTCCTGTACACCGGCGGCGGGACCAACATCGTCCACATCGACGACGTCGCCGCCGGGCACCTGGCGGCCGCCGAGCGAGGCCGCAGCGGCGAGCGCTACATCCTTGGGGGTGAGAACCTGACACACCTGCAGCTCTTCACACTGCTGGCGGAGGTCGTCGGCTCCGAGCCACCGTGGCTTCGCCTTCCGAACTGGGCGATCGAGCCGGCGGCGAAGGCGCTCGACCTCGTCCGGGGGGTGATGTCTCTTCCGTTGGATGGCAATC
>CAVUPD010000022.1:0-111993 GCA_963743255.1 uncultured Chloroflexia bacterium | reverse complement strand
CAATCCACCAAGAAGAAGGTCGCAGTTGTAGCGGTGGGAGGGCAACTCCCTGATCAAGGACGCCCAGCACAAGTCAATCCCCGACCAGTATGCCGCGTCGGTGGAGTCGATGAAACACATCGCCGGCATGATTGAGGCCGGCTGGGAAGTCGTGATCACGCACGGCAACGGGCCGCAGGTGGGTTTCATCCTACGGCGTGCCGAGCTGGCGCTGAGCGAGCTGCACATGGTGCCGCTAGACTACTGCGGCGCCGACACGCAGGGCGCCATCGGCTACATGTTCCAGCGCGCCTTGTACAACGAATTTCGCGCCCGGGGCATCGACAAGCTGGCGGCCACCGTCGTGACCCAGACGCTGGTCGACCGGAACGATCCGGCCTTCCAGAATCCGAGCAAGCCGATCGGGTCCTTCATGGAGGAGGGGGCGGCCAAGCAGCGCCAGGCGCAGGATGGCTGGGCGGTGGTGGAGGATGCCGGGCGGGGCTGGCGCCGGGTCGTCCCTTCTCCGCTCCCGCAGCGCATCATCGAACAGCCGGCGATCGATGAACTGATCCGGGCCGGCTACGTCGTGATCGGCGTCGGCGGCGGGGGCATTCCGGTCGTGGAAGACGAGCACGGCGACCTGGTCGGGATCGAAGCTGTGATCGACAAGGACTTCAGCGCCTCCGTCCTCTCGGCCGGCATCGGCGCCGACCTGTTCCTGATTACTACGGCTGTCGAAAAAGTGGCCTTGCACTACAATAAGCCCCAGCAGGTTTGGCTGGACCGGATGACCGCCGACGAAGCCCGGGGTTACCTGGCCGAGGGCCACTTCGCCCGGGGCAGCATGGAGCCCAAGATCCGGGCGATCCTGCAGTACTTGGACCGAGGGGGCAAAGAAGCCCTCATCACCGATCCAGCGAACATCGAGCGGGCGCTGCAAGGGGAAACTGGAACACGGATCGTCCCGTAGCCCGGAAGGGAGGTGGACGCACGAGGACCCGGCACGACAGCCGCTGTACGACACACCAGGTCACTCAAAGAGGAGGAGTTTGAGATGCTAGGCAAGAGTTTGTGGCGCGTCACCAGCTTGCTCGCGCTCGCTGCCCTGGTCCTTGCGGCCTGCGGCGGCGGCGCCACCGAAGCACCGCCTGCAGCCACCGAGGCCCCACCCGCAGCGACGGAGGCCCCGCCCGCCGCGACGGAAGCGCCAGCGACTGGCCTGCAGATCCCTGAGGTCGTCGAGGGCAAGTTCAATGTGGCCTTTGTCCTGATTGGCCCGCACAATGACGGGGGCTGGTCGCAGGCTCACTATGAAGGCATCGGGTACGTCCAGGAGAATGTTCCCAACGTCAACACGGCCTACATTGAGAATGTACCCGAGGGCGCCGAGTCGGAGCAAGTCTTCCGCAGCCTGGCACGCAAGGGCTTCAACCTGATCTTCGGCACGTCCTTTGGCTACATGGACCCGATGGAAACGGTGGCCGGGGAATTCCCGGATATCACCTTCATCCATGTCAGCGGCTACAAGTCGAACATGACGAACTTCGGCAACCTGTTTGGCGCCATGGAGGACATGAAGTACCTGGCCGGCATGGTCGCTGGAGCCCGGGCCAAGATGGACGGGAACCCCAAGCTCGGGTACGTGGCGACCTTCCCGATCCCTGAGGAGTTGCGCCTAGGCAACGCCTTCGCCCTGGGCATGCGCAAGACCTGCCCGGAGTGCACGCTGGACGTGCGCTGGATCAATACCTGGCACGATCCGGTGAAGGAGAAGGAAGGGGCCGCCTCGCTGTTCGATGCCGGTGCCCAGGTCGTATTCACGGGTGCCGACACGCCCGCCTCAGCCGACGTGGCCCAGGAGAAGGGCAAGTGGGGGATCACCTACGACTGGTCGGGCTCCTGCAAGGTTGAGCGCTGCCTGACCACGATCTACTGGAACTGGGGGCCCGTCTACGCCAAGATCACCCAGGGTGTGATTGACAAGACCTACAAGGTGGGCTGGGACTACTTTGATGCCGACAGCGGCAGCCTCGGGCTGTACGGTTTCATGGAAGGGCAGCAGCTCACCACGGGCGCGGCCGAGTTGCCGCCGGAGGTGCTCCAGATGGTGCGGGACACCCTCGCCCAGATGCTGGCCGGGACGTTCACGCGCTTTGACGTCTTCTCCGGCGAGATCAAGGACAACGCGGGCAACGTGATTGTCCCAGCGGGCGAGAAGATGACCCAGCCCGACCTGGATCAATTCCCGCCCGGGGCCCCGGGCCTGGAGTGCAAGTACTGCATGTACTGGTGGGCCGAAGGAATCACGGCCGAGCTTCCCTCGCTTCAGTAGTTCGATCGCTGTACCGCAGCGGGGGTCGGCGCCGGAGCGCCGACCCCCGCCCTTCGTATCGGTCCCGGTGAGGTTGCCATGACGGACTCCACCCTCGCGGTCGAGATGCGCGGGATTAGCAAGCAGTTCCCCGGCGTCTTGGCGAATGACGGCGTGGATTTCTCTCTCCTCAAGGGCGAGATCCATGCCCTCCTGGGGGAGAACGGCGCCGGCAAGAGCACCCTGGTCAACATGCTGACCGGACTGTATCGCCCGGACCACGGGGCGATTCTTGTCAACGGCAGCCCGGTGACATTGGGCTCGCCCCGCGATGCCATCAGCCACGGGATCGGCATGGTCCACCAGCATTTCATGCTGGTCCCCACCCAGACCGTGACCGAGAATGTGCTGCTGGGGCTGAACCGTCCCCGGTTCGTGATGCGCCTGGCTGAATACGAGACGATCCTTGCCGACCTGGCCCGCCAGTATGGGCTGCCGGTCGAACCCGGCCGGAAGGTCTGGCAGCTCTCCGTTGGAGAACAACAGCGCGTCGAGATCCTGAAGATGCTCTACCGCGGGGTCCAGGTGTTGATCATGGACGAACCCACGGCCGTCTTGGCGCCTCAGGAGATCGACGAGCTCTTCAAAACCCTTCGCTCAATGGTTGCGGAGGGTAAGTCGGTCGTCTTCATCAGCCACAAACTGCACGAGGTCATGGCCATCGCCGACCGGATTACCGTGCTGCGCAAGGGCAAGGTGACCGCGGCCGGGCTTCCGGTCGCGTCCACGAGCAAACAGGAACTTGCGCGCCTGATGGTAGGGCGGGAGGTGCTGTTCAGCCTCGAGAAGGAGCCCAAGGAACCGGGCGAGGTCGTCCTGTCAGTCGAACGCCTCCAGGCGGTGAACGACAAAGGCCTTGCGGCGCTGCGCGGGGTATCGATTCGAGGTGCGCTCCGGGGAGATCGTCGGGCTGGCGGGCATTGCCGGGAATGGACAGAGCGAACTAGCGGAGGTCATTACCGCCTTGCGCCCAGCAACCGGCGGGCGCGTATGTCTGCATGGCCGGCCGGTGCTGGGTGAAGGAACCCGAGGTCAGGCCACCCCCGGGCAGGTACTCAGCTTGATTCGCGCTGGCGTGTCCCACATCCCCGAGGATCGGACGCATGTGGGTACGGCTCCCAACCTGAGCGTCACCGACAACCTGATCATGAAGTCGTATCATGACCGTCCCATCGCCCGTGGCTGGGCGATCGACCGGGACCACGCCGCGCATCGGCCATCCGTCTCAAGGAAGCCTTCGACATCATGGTTCCCACGGTGGAGACCCCGGTGCGTTTGCTCTCCGGCGGCAATTTGCAGCGCCTGATCCTAGCCCGCGAGATCGACACCGCTCCCAAGCTGATGATCGCCATGCAGCCCACGCGCGGCCTGGACGTGGGGGCGATCGAGGGGGTGCACCGCTTGCTGCTCGAGCAGCGCCAGGCCGGGGCGGCCATCCTCCTGGTGTCCGAGGAACTGGAGGAGCTGGTGGATCTCAGTGATCGGATCTATGTGCTCTACGGCGGAGAAATCATGGGCGAGGTGCGCGAGGCGGACGCGGCCACGATCGGTCTGATGATGACAGGAACCCGCCTGGCAGACGTGGAAGCAGCGTGAGGCAGACCGATGACGACGACGGAGCCTGAGGTGACCCGGTCTCGCTGGCGGTTCCCGCTGGAATTGCGCCTCGAACCTCGTGTGGCGCAGCCGCGATGGCTCGGTCTGGCGGTATCGACGGGCGCGGTGGTTGTGGCGTTGCTGCTGGGCGCTATCGTGATGGCGGCCGCGGGCGGCGACCCCTTCCGCGCCTATGGCTTCATGGTCAAGGCCGCCTTTGGGGACAGCGGCGTGTTCTCGGATACGATGGTCAAAGCCACGCCGCTGATTCTGCTGGGGGCGGCGTGCGCCGTCGCTTTCAGCATGAAACTGTGGAACATCGGGGCCGAAGGTCAGTTCTTCTTGGGTGCCTTTGGCGCAAGCGCCGTGGTCCTGACCCCGCTCCTGCCCCCGGAAACCTCGCCTTGGATCATGATCCCGGCCATGGTCCTGGCCGGCATGCTGGCCGGGGCGCTGTGGGGGTTCATCCCTGGGTACCTGAAAGCCAAGTTCAACGTCAACGAGATCATTACCACACTCATGCTGAACTACGTAGCCGTCAACTGGAACAACTTCTTCATCTACGCCGTGTGGAGCGAAGGTGGGTTTCAGATGACCCGCAAGTTCCCCGCCGCGGCCTGGCTGCCCCGCCTGTCGGATTACGCGAAGCAGTTCCCGCAGCTCCGGGGATTGACCACCCACTTGGGATTGGCCCTCGCCATTGCTGCCGCCATCGTCGCGTGGTGGGTGCTCTACCGCAGCCGCTGGGGTTACGAGATTCGACTGGCAGGCGATAATCCCCGCGCCGCGAAGTACGCCGGGATTAACATCTCCCGCAACACGATCCTCGTCATGATGTTCTCGGGTGCGCTGGCCGGGCTGGCGGGGATGTCGGAGGTTACCGGTGTGGTTCACCGCCTGCAGGGCGCGATCTCGCCGGGGTATGGGTTCTCGGCCATCATCGTTGCATGGCTAGCGAAGCTGAATCCGCTGGCGGTCATCCCGGTGAGCGTCCTGTTTGGTGCCCTGATCCAGGCTGGGCGGGAGATCCAGCCTTCCGGGGTGCCGAAGATGATCCAGGGCATCGTGTTGGTGTGCCTGATCGGCAGTGATCTCCTCCTGCGCTACCGTATTCGCATCCTGGTCCGGCGGCAGGAGGCCTAGCCATGGACCCCATCGTCATTCTGCAAGCCGGCGTTGCCAGTGGCACCGTTCTGCTGTTCGCAACCATTGGCGAGATCATCGCCGAACGATCGGGGGTGCTCAACCTGGGGGTTGAGGGCATGATGCTCATCGGGGCCATGACCTCGATGTCGGTCGTCCTGGCGACGGGAAACCCGTGGGTCGCGGTGCTGGCGGCGATGCTCGCCTCGGGCCTACTCTCTCAGATCCATGCCGTCATCGCCATCCGCTTCCGCGCCGATCAGGTCGTCAGCGGTCTGGCGCTGAACTTCGCCGGGGTCGGCCTGGCACTGGTGCTGGGGGAGACGCTGAACAAGGCCGGCGCCCTTTCGCTGCTGCCCCAGTTCAGCATCCCGGTCCTCTCGAAGATCCCGATCTTGGGACCGATTCTCTTCACCGGCCAGAGCGTCATGGTGTACATCGGCTACCTGCTGATCCCCGCCGCCTGGTGGTTCATCAACCGGACTCGACCGGGAATGCACCTGCGGGCGATTGGAGAATTTCCGGCCGCTGCCGATGCCCTGGGTATCAACGTCGCCAGGCTGCGCCACCTGTATGTCTTCGTAGGCGGAATGCTGGCGGGCGTTGCGGGGGCGACGATCAGCCTGGCGGTCTCCCCGGGCTGGTTCTCTGAGATGACGACCTCCGGACAAGGATGGATTGCCATCGGCCTGGTCATCTTTGCCCAGTGGGATCCGGTCCGAGCTGCGGTTGGTTCCTACGCCTTCGGTGCGCTGCGTCGCGTGATCCTCGATATCCAGGGCCCCACGTCCATCCTGGGGATCCGGAATCCGTTCTACTATCTTCCGTATTGGGGCTTTTTCCTTGAGATGCTGCCGTACCTGTTCACCATTGCCGTCCTGGTGATCGGTTCGCGCGAGGCCATGCGCAAGCGGCTGGGTGCACCCTCGGCCCTCGGACTCCCCGTACATCCGCGGCGAGCGGGGGCTGTAGGATGGGCAACTTCCTCGGCTACTGCTGCTCCCTATGCGGGAAGGAGTACGGCCCGCAAGAGGTCACTTACACCTGCCCGGCGGACGGAGGCAACCTCGACGTCGTGCTGGACCTTGACGGCATCCGCCGCCGCCACCATCCGGGTTCGATCGAAACCTCCCCGGAGGCCTCGATCTGGCGCTACCTGCCTCTCCTCCCCGTGGACGAACCCGGCCATGCCGGCACAGCGCTGCGCGCGGTGGGTTGGACTCCGCTCCTTGAGCCTTCTCGCCTGGCGGCCAGGGCCGGCGTCCCGCGCCTGTGGCTGAAAGATGACGGCCGCAACCCGACGGCGTCCTTCAAGGATCGCGCCAGCGCGGTGGTCGTGGCGCGTGCCCAGCAGGTCGGGGCCGGTGTCGTCGTCACCGCCTCGACCGGCAATGCCGGCGCGGCGCTGGCCGGGATGGCCGCGGCCGCCGGGCAACCGGCCGTCATCCTGGCCCCCAAGACCGCGCCTCCGGCCAAAGTGGCGCAGCTCCTGATCTTCGGCGCACGGGTCTTCCTGGTGGAGGGCAGCTACGATCAGGCCTTCGACCTGACGCTCGAAGCGTCGCAGGCGTTCGGCTGGTACTGCCGCAATACGGGCTACAACCCGTTCACGGCCGAAGGCAAGAAGACTGTCGCCTTCGAGATCTGCGAGCAGTTCACCCGCGCCGGCGGTGCAGCCGATCCGGCACGGCAGCGCTGGGACGCCCCGGAGGCGATCTTTGTCTCGGTCGGCGACGGGAACATCATCTCCGGCCTGCACAAGGGGCTCAAGGACCTCCTGGCCCTGGGTTGGATCGAGAGGATGCCGCGTTTGTTCGGGATCCAGTCGACCGGTTCGGCAGCGGTGTATAACGCCTTCGTACGCAATACGGATACGATTGAGCCGGTGAGCGCCACGACGATGGCCGACAGCATCTCGGTCGATCTGCCGCGCGACGGTGTGCGCGCCGTGCGCGCCGCGCGCGGAGACGCATGGCGCCTACCTGGCCGTCGCAGACGAGGCGATCCTGGCGGCGATGCGCGATCTGGCGCGTGAGGCGGCGGTGTTCGCCGAGCCGGCAGGCGCGGCCGCCTACGCCGGCCTGGTGCAGGCGCAGCAGCAGGGCCTGCTCGCACCCGACTGGCGGGTGCTGGTCCTCAACACCGGAAACGGCCTGAAGGACGTACGTGCCGCCATGCAGGCCTCGGGGCAGGCGGCAGTGATTCCACCGACGCTCGAGGCGCTCAGGAAGGCGGTGGCGGATGGCTGAGTCCAAGCGACCCCGAAGGCCCGGCGGCTCCGCCTCGGCGCGCCGCGCCCCATCCCGCTCGATCCAGATTTCGGTGATCGCCCCGATCTACAACGAGATCGACAACCTGCCGGAACTGCACCGCCGCGTGACGGCGGTCATGCGTCCGCTGCGCCTGGAGTGGGAGCTGCTCCTGGTCGACGATGGCTCGACCGACGGCTCGACGGAAGCGATTCGCTCGTTGGCGCGCGCCGATGCCCACATACGGCCGATCCTGTTCGCTCGCAACTTCGGACACCAGATCGCCGTGACCGCCGGGCTCGATCTCTGTCGCGGTCAGGCGGCGGTGATCATCGATGCCGACCTGCAGGACCCGCCGGAGCTGATCCCCGAACTCGTGGCGAAGTGGCGTGAGGGCTACGAGGTGGTCTACGCCGTGCGCGCCGAGCGCGAGGGCGAGACCTGGTTCAAGCGCCTGACGGCGTCGGTCTTCTACCGGCTGATCTACCGGATCACCGATGTCAAGATCCCGCTGGACGTCGGCGATTTCCGCCTGCTGGACCGGCAGGTGGTCGACACGCTGAAGCGCATGCGCGAGCGCCATCGCTTTCTGCGCGGGATGTCCGCCTGGGTCGGTTTCCGCCAGACCGGGGTGGACTTACAAGCGCGCCGCCCGCACGGCCGGCGTCACCAAGTACCCGTTTCCGCAAGATGCTGCGGCTGGCGGTCAATGCCGTCACCGGGTTCTCGTACTTCCCCCTGCAGCTGGCGACCTACTTCGGATTTGTCAGTGCCGGGCTGAGCGCGCTGGCCATCCCCTTCGTGGTCGCCATGCGCCTGATCGGCCACGAGGCTTTCTTCGGCCAGGCCTCGACGCTGATCGCCGTCCTGTTCCTGGGCGGCGTGCAGCTGATCTCGCTCGGGATCCTGGGTGAGTACGTTGGCCGGCTGTACGACGAGGCCAAGGGTCGGCCGTTGTACGTGGCGCGTGAGATGCCGCCTGAGACCGACGAAGGATCCACCGACCGGCGCCGGTAGGCCGACCGACGCCTGCCGCCTGCGCCGAGCGTTCCCTGGAGGGAAACTCCCCATGACGACGATTGACCTGACGATGCACCCCGATCGGCTGGAACGTGCCCTGGGACGCGTGCGCGAGCGCGGCATCGTCATCCCGACTTTTTCCCAGATGAAAGATCCGTCACGTACCCCGCCGGCCATCCGCGAGCGGCTGTCGCAGGTAGGACTGTGGGACGTCAATCCGCTGAATTTGTTCCGCATCACGTGGAAGAATGGGCCGCAGGCGACCGGCGGCGGATTCGGCAGCGTGAACTACCTGGAGTTCCCGCGCAGCCTGACGGGGACCGAGGCACGCATTATCGCCCTGGTCGGGAAGTGGTTTCCTACCGGGGCACACAAAGTGGGCGCCGCGTTCGGCTGCCTGGTCCCCCGCCTTGTGACCGGGCAATTCGACCCGACAACCCAGAAGGCGGTCTGGCCCTCCACGGGCAACTACTGCCGCGGCGGCGCGTACGACTCGGCGCTGCTCGCCTGCCAGTCGATCGCCATCCTGCCCGAAGGGATGAGCAAGGAACGCTTCGAGTGGCTGTCGCGCATCGCCGG
Source organism: uncultured Chloroflexia bacterium (assembly GCA_963743255.1). GTDB lineage: Bacteria > Chloroflexota > Anaerolineae > Anaerolineales > E44-bin32 > DYJB01. Next base: position 103,053 of record CAVUPD010000022.1, on the reverse strand, counting down.
GGAGGTGATCAAGACCCCGGGCAGCGAGTCCAACGTCAAGGAGATCTTCGACAAGTGCTGGGAGCTGCGCGGCTCCGGTCAGGACTTGATGATCTTCAATCAGTTCGAGGAGTTCGGAAACTACCTGTGGCACTACGAGGTCACCGGGCAGGCGATGCAGGAGGTCCTGCGGCGCGAGCTCGGCCCACACGATACCTATCGCGGCCTGGCGTTGACCACCGGGTCGGCGGGGACCATCGCCTGCGGCGACTCGATGAAGCAGGCCTTCCCGGCCAGCAAAGTCGCCGCCAGCGAGGCGCTGCAGTGCCCGACGCTCCTCGAGAACGGCTTCGGTGCGCACCGGATCGAGGGCATCGGCGACAAGCACGTTCCGTGGATCCACAACGTGCGGAATACCGACCTGGTGGTGGCCATCGATGATGCCGCCGTGGTCAGCCTGGCGCGCCTGTTCAACGAGAAGGCCGGGCGGGCATACCTGGCCAAGCGCGGCGTACCTCAGGCGCTGGCCTCGCAGCTGGATCTACTGGGGTTCTCGGGCATCGCCAACCTGCTCTCCTGCATCAAAATGGCCAAGTACTACGAGTTGGGGGAGCAGGATGTCCTGCTGACCGTGCTGACCAACTCGATGGAGCTGTACGGCAGCCGTCTCCAGGAGATGCATGCCGAATTCGGCGCCTACGGCGAGCTGGATGCGGCCGCCGATTTCGCCCGCTACCTTCAGGGCGCCTCCACGGACCATCTGCTCGAGCTTCGCTACGAGGATCGGCGCAGGGTCCACAACCTCAAGTACTACACCTGGGTCGAGCAGCAGGGCCGGACGTACGACGAGATCCTGGCCCAATGGAACGCGCCGGACTACTGGTCGGGCGTGCAGGGTCAGGTCGCCGAGATCGATGCGCGGATCGACGAGTTCAACGCGCGCAGCGGCGTGCTCAAGAACCTCTAGACGCGGGGCATGGACCGGGGTTCATCGGGCGGGGCGCGCGGCGCCCCGCCCGCGCGTCTCCTCCCGACATCGAACAAACCGGGCATGCTAGAATGCGGCGCGTGCGTTCGGAGGGCCACGCCGTGATCGGGGCCGGCGGGCACATCACGACGGCCCGACGAGGAAGGGGGATTCAGATGATCCACGCCGAGGATCTGGTGCTCGTCGCCGTGGTCCGACAGCCGCGAGACCTGGACATCGCCCGGGTGTCCTGGGCTGGTACCGGATCCCGGTAGGCACGGCGCCCAAGACGCTGCGGGTCGACTGGCTGGCCTTCTACCAGACGGCGGCGTTTGGCGAGGAGCGATGGTCAGTCCGACACGCGGCGCCGGTGCGCGGCTTCGAGCTCGTCCGCCGCGGCGAGCTGCTGCAGGACGAGCCGGCACATCCGCGAGCCGAAGAGCCGTACTTCAAGGTCCAGCTCGGCCCGATGGAATCCATGGCCAGGCCCATCGTATCTGCGCGATGGAAGCGCTTCACTTTCGTCTACACGACGGGCGACCGCTTGCTCGCGGCACAGGATCTCCCCGACCTGACGATTGCGTCCGCCGCCCAGCGGGACCGGCTATGGCGTATGCTGCCGCGAACGACAGGCGTAGTCCCGGTCCGTTCCCGGGTTGGCACTTGCTGTCCATCCTCGCACGCCTATCAGGTATGCTGTCGCATCTTCGCGGCATGCAGCAATGGACGTGCGGTTGCCACCCGAACCCCATGTCTTGCCTGGCCCCATGCTTGGGGCTGACTCTCGCGGCCACGGGAGTTATGAAAAGGGAAGGAAAGGGTTCTACCGGGGATGGGGAAAGCATAGCTCCCGCCATCCACAGCTTCATTGATCCCTTCCGCAAGTGCCTCACCCGGAGAAGCCAGCGGTCAGCGGAGCAGTGGGCCAGGGGGTGAGGTTGGCGGCGCGTTTCTCCGTAGAATCCAATGCGCACGGGGGGGCATACCATACGCCGGCGGGTGTGCGGGCACACGCTGCCTCAAGGCAAGATGCGCACCCGGTTGTGCCGCGCTGCGCATTCGTATAATGAAGGGGATGGGTGCACCCCAGGCGTGACGGAGGCGAGATGAAGCGGGTTCTGATCCGGGGCGGCACGGTGGTGACCGCCGAGGCGTCGATCCAGGCGGACGTCCTGATCGAAGGCGAGCGCGTGCTGCAGGTCGGGCCATCGCTGCCGGCGGACTCGGCGGAGATCGTCGACGCCTCCGGGAAGCTGGTGCTTCCGGGCGGGGTCGATCCCCACACGCACTTCGATCTGCCGATGTTCGGAACCGTCTCGTCCGATGACCACTACACCGGTCACAAGGCCGCCGCCTTTGGCGGCACGACGACGGTCATCGATTTCGTGCCGCAGCCGGAAGAAGGCGGATTGCGAAGTGGGGTGGATGCCTGGCACGCCAAGGCCGACACTCGTGCGGCGATCGATTTCAGCTTCCACATGAATGTCACCCGGCTCGCGCCGGGCATCCTGGAGGAGATCCCGTCGCTGGTGGGGGAGGGCATCACGACGCTGAAGGTCTTCACGGCCTACAACCAGCGCCTGCGACTTCAGGATGGCGAGATCTTCCAGGTGATGCGGGTGGCCGGCGGCATGGAATGCTGACCATGCTGCATGCCGAGAACGGCGACGTGATTGACTTGCTCGTCGCCGAGGCGTTGGCCGCCGGCCACGTGACGCCGGAGTGGCATGCTCTGACGCGGCCGGCGTGGGGTGAGGTGGAGGCGGCGCTGCGCGGCATCGCCCTTGCCGCCCAGGCCGAGGCGCCCCTGTACCTGGTCCACATGAACGTCGCCGGCGAGCTCGAGCAGCTCCGCTTTGGCCGGGATCGCGGCATTCCAGTCATGGGCGAGACCTGCCCGCCGTACTTGTTCTTCACGATCGACGACTTGCGCCGCGCCGACGGCGCCAAATGGGTTTGTTCTCCGCCAATGCGCACCGCGCCGGACAACTTCGCGCTGTGGGCCGGGCTTGCCGATGGATCCCTTCAAGTGGTGGCCACCGACCACTGCCCGTTCTTCTTCGACGGCACCCGGCCGATTCTGTATGAGGGGAAACCGGTTGCGATCCCCGGCAAGGAGCTGGGTCGCTCCAACTTTACCCAGATCCCGAACGGTGTCCCCGGCGTCGGAGACCGCATGCCGATCCTGTGGACCACCGGGGTTGGCTCAGGGCGCCTTACCCCGAGCCGATTCGTGGCTCTGACTTCGACGAACGCTGCGAGAATCTTCGGCCTGTATCCGCGTAAGGGGACTCTCGAGCCGGGGTCGGACGCGGATCTGGTGATCTGGGATCCCGCGCGGCGTTTGACCTACGGTGTGGCGCATGCGCAGCATCGGACCGACTACAACCTGTATGAGGGCTGGGAGCTGGTGGGCTTCCCCGAGAAGGTGTACCTGCGCGGGAACCTGATCGTCGACGGCGACCAATGGCTCGGCAGGGCCGGGATGGGGACGTTCCTCAAGCGGCAGCCGTTCGCCCCCGTCATCTAGCCCGGCTGATCAGCGTGGAATCGCAGGCGGCCCTGACCGGGCCGCCCGTGATTCGGTACGCCAGCTAGGACGCCGATTAGAGACTGCTGAGTACGGCCTGCATCCGCTCGAGGGCGCGATCGATGTTGTCGCCCGAGTTGGTGAAGGCCAGCCGGACATACCCTTCCCCGTACTGTCCAAACGCGATCCCGGGCAGCAGCGCCACGCCGCCATCCAGCATACGGGCCGCAAAGGCCTCGCTCGAGAGCCCCGTCGCCTTGATGTTCGGGAAGACATAGAAGGCACCCTGCGGCTTGCGGCAGCGGACACCCGGCAGCCGGTTCAAGCCGTCGACGATGCGGTCGCGCCGCGCCTGAAATTCCGACACCATCGCATCGACCATGTCCTGCGGGCCGGTGAGCGCTTCGATCCCGGCAAGCTGCGTGAAGTGCGCCGTGCAGCCGATCCCATGATTGAGCAGCAGACCGACACGCTCCGCGAGCGGGACGGGCATGATGCCGTAGCCGAGCCGCCAGCCGGTCATCGCATAGGTCTTGGAGAAACCGTCGAGGACGATCGTCCGCTCGCTCATCCCCGGCAGAGCGGCGATGGTTGGCACCGCGTGTCCGTCGAAGGTGATGCGCGAGTAGATCTCGTCCGAGAGCACCCAGCAGTCGTGACGCTGGGCAAGCTCGGCCACGAACTCGAGGTCCGCCTGCGGGATCACCCCGCCGGTGGGGTTGCCCGGAGAATTCAGGATGATCAACCGTGTGCGCGCGTTCACCAGGCGTGCCAGGTCCTGGCGATCGATGGAGAAGCCGTTCAATTCGAGCAACGCCACCGGTCGGGCGACGGCGCCGGTGACGCGGATCATCGCCTCGTAAGTCGGGAAACCCGGGTCCGGGTAGACCACCTCTTCGCCCGGGTTGACCAGCGCCAAGGCCGGGAAGAACAGGTTGGGCTTGGCGCCGGGGCTGACGACGACCTGCTCTGCCCGAAAGGACAGGCCTCGCCGGCGGCCGGCATCTTCGGCAATCAGTTCCCGCAACTCCCGAATGCCGGCGGAGGGGTTGTAGTGCGTCTTGCCTTCGGCGATGGCCCTGGCGGCCGCCTGGCCGATGTTGGCAGGGGTCGGGAAATCCGGCTCGCCGATCTCGAGGTGAATGATGTCCTTGCCGCGTGCCTCCAGCTCCTGGGCACGCGCCAGGACCTGGTAGGCTCCCTCCAGCCGCAGGCTCTCGGTGCGTTGGGCGAATGCGACGGTCATCCAGGCTCCTTGCGTCTGCGCACGACGGACTGAAGGCTGCCGCGGCGTGTCCTGCGACGGCTTGGCACCACTCTAAGGGAGGAGACGCAGGTGGGCAAGGGGGATTGTCATGGTCCACCACCTGACAGGTGGGAGCTCCACCGGTCCAGTGGGGATGGCCGCTTGTCCGCGCACAGCGCCCATGCTAGAATCAGGCCAACCTCGGGACGGGGGTCGCTGCGGGGCGTACTCGCAGCGGCGTTGAGCATCCCCGCTCATCGACAAGCGCCCTCCGGTCCTTCGTTGCCCTCGCCGGTTGCGATGACCTACTGGCAGACCTACATGACGCCTCGAAGCCTGGACGAAGCGCTCGCCGCGCTGCGCGACGCGCCGGGGCCGGCGCGCCTGATCGCCGGCGGCACGGATCTGCTGCTGGACCTGCAGCAGGGGCGGCTGCCTCCTGTAAACACGCTGATCGATGTCACCCGAATCCCGGAGCTGCTCGAAGTCCGTCCGGAGGGCGATCGTCTCTTCCTTGGGGCGGCCGTGACGCACGCGACGCTTGTCAGTCACCCGCTGGTCGTTGCCAGCGCTGCCTGCCTGGTGCAGGCGTGTGCGCTCATCGGGGGCCCGCAGGTTCGCAACGTCGCCACGCTGGGGGGAAACGTCGCGCACGCGCTGCCCGCCGCCGACGCCACCATCGCGCTCTTGGCTCTGGATGCCACCGCCGAGTTGGCCACGCCCACGGGTCGGCATGAAGTTCCAGTCGAAGCACTGTTCACCGGCCCCGGCAAGGTCGCGTTCGACCGCGCCGATACCATTGTGGTCGGGTTTCGAATTCCTGGCCGTCGGGCGGGCGAAGGGTCGGCATTCCGCCGGGTCATGCGTCCTCAGGGGGTTGCGATCGCCATCCTGAACATGGCGGTGTGGGTGCGGCTGGAGGCCGACGGGGTGATCGCCGAAGCGCGAATCGCGGTCGGCCCCGGCGGGCCGCGCCCAACCCGCTCACATTCGGCTGAGGCCCTGCTGATCGGCCAGCGAGCCGATGCGGTCGATCACTCCGCCGTCGCCGACGCACTCCGGGACGGGATCCAGTTGCGATCGAGCAAACATCGGGCCACCCTCGACTACCGCAAACGCCTTCTGCGTGTGCTGCTGAGTCGCGCCCTTCCGGGGGCGGTCGACAATGCCCATCAACAAGCGCCCGCCGGGGTGAGCGCATGAGCGATCAGGTGCCCCTCTCGTTGACCGTGAACGGCGTTCAAGTGCACCTCGAGTGCGGGCCGGCCGAGATGCTCTCGGAGGTGCTGCGCGAACGTCTCGGGCTGACCGGGACGAAGATCGGATGCAACGAGGCCGAATGCGGGACATGCACGGTGTTGGTAGACGAGGCGCCCGTCCTGTCCTGCACCTATCCCGCCCTCAAAGCGCACGGACGATCGATCCAGACGATCGAAGGGCTGACGCCGCACGACGGGCTGCACCCCCTGCAGCAGGCCTTTCTGGTGCACGGCGCGGTCCAATGTGGGTTCTGCATCCCAGGTCAGATCATGACCGCTGCGGCGCTGCTCAAACAGACACCGGAGCCGGCACCGGCGGAGATACGCCACGCGCTCAAGGACACACTCTGCCGTTGTGCCGGGTACCCTGCGATTGAGCGCGCCGTCCTGGCAGCGGCAGACAGCCTGCGAACGGGGGAACCTGTTGCTGGGCCGGAGGAGGTTGCCTGGGAGGGCGGCCGTGTGGTCGGCGGCACGCAGCCCCGGCCTGACGGCCGACCGAAGGTCACCGGCGAGGCGGTCTTTACCGACGACCTGGCCTTTGTGGGGATGCTCCACGGCCGGGCACTGCGAGCCGGGGTGCCACACGCCATCCTACGCCGCCTGGATGTCTCCAGGGCGCGGGAAGTGCCGGGCGTGCGGGCGGTCCTGGTTGCCGAAGACATCCCGGGCGAACGAAATCACGGCCTGGTGGTGCGCGATTGGCCGGTGCTGGTGGGCATCGGTGAGCGCATCCGCACCGTCGGCGATGCAGTGGCCCTCGTGGCGGCAGAGACGCGCGAGGCGGCCACACGGGCGCTCGAGGATGATCGAAACCGAGTACGAGGCGCTGCCGGTGGTGACCGATCCGGTGAGGGCCCGATCGGCGGACGCGCCGCAACTCCAACCCGGCGGCAATCTGCTCAAGCACATCAAGGTCCGCAAAGGCGACGTGGAGCAGGGACTGCGTCAGGCCGAGGTCGTGCTCGATCGGACTTTCCACACGCCGATGACCGAGCACGCCTTCATGGAGCCGGAGTGTTCGGTGGCCCGGCCGCTGGCGGATGGCCGGATGGAGATCTACGTCGGATCGCAGATCCCGTACGCCGACCGCGAGCAGGTCGCCGGCAGCCTGGGGGTGCCGCAGGAGATGGTGCGGGTGATCGGGCAGCTGGTCGGCGGCGGATTCGGCGGCAAGGAAGACATCGCCGGGCAGATCCATGCCGCCCTCCTGGCGCGCGCCACGGGTCGTCCGGTGAAGGTGCTGTACGATCGGAACGAGAGCCTGCTCGTCCACCCCAAGCGTCATGCCACCCAGATCCGCGTCACGCTCGGCGCAACCCGCGACGGGACTCTCCTTGCGGCGCAGACCGAACTGTACGGGGACACCGGCGCGTACGCTTCGCTCGGCGACAAGGTGATGACCCGCGCCACGACCCATTCGGCCGGGCCCTACCGGGTTCCGCACGTGCGCGCCGACTGCTATGCCATGTACACGAACAACCCACCGGCAGGCGCCTTCCGCGGTTTCGGAGTGACCCAATCCTGCTTCGCCATCGAGTCGGTCATGGATGAGTTGGCGGCAGAGCTGGGCCTCGACCCGATCGACTTGCGGCGACGCAATGCACTCAACGTCGGGATGGAGACCAACACCGGCCAGCGGCTCACCGAAAGCGTCGGTCTGCTGGAGTGTATCGATCGGGTGGAGGCCGAGATCCGCCGGCGAGTGGGCGGTAACCCGTTCGTCGCCAGGACCGTTCCCGGGGCACCGTCGCGCCGCCGGGCGTGGGGGTTTGCCGTCGGCTACAAGAACACCGGGCTGGGCGGCGGTGCGCCCGACAAGGCCGGCGCGCAGGTCGAGCTGTACGAGGACGGCTCCCTTCAGGTCCGCACCGCCTCGGCGGAGATCGGACAGGGGCTCGTGACCGTTCTGCAGATGATTGCCGCGGAGGAGATGGGCGTCCCCCTCGAGCGGGTGAACGTCCTGCTATCGGATACCGACCTGACCCCGGACGGCGGACCGACGACGGCCTCGCGGCAGACTTTCGTCGCCGGGAACGCCGTTCTATTCGCCACGCGCACGCTGCGCCAGGCCGCTGCCGCGACGGCGGCGGAGCATCTTGACTGCCCGCCGGACGAGGTACAATTCGTCGAGGGACTGGCTCAGGTGGGGGACCACCGCGTCCCCTTGGGGATGCTTGCCGGATGGATGCGGGCGGAAGGCCGCCAGCCGAGCAGCGCCTTCGAGTACTGGGCGCCCGAGACGCACCCGCTCGGCTCGGGGGGCGACATGCACTTCGCCTTCGCCTTCGCCGCGCAGGCGGCAGAGATCGAGGTCGATCTCGAGACCGGCGAGGTAGGCGTCCTGCAGGTCGTCGCCGCCCATGATGTCGGCCGGGCGCTCAACCCCCTGGGCTTGCAGGGACAGGTCGAAGGCGGGGTGATGATGGGAATCGGAAATGCGCTGACGGAGGAGTTCATCGTCGACCAGGGCGAGGTCTACACCGACCGCCTGGCGCGCTACCGCATGCCGTCCATCGTCCAAACCCCGGAGATCACGTCGATCGTGGTCGAGCACCCGGTGTCAACCGGGCCTTATGGGGCCAAGGGCGTGGGCGAGATCGTCAGCATTCCCACGACGCCGGCGATCACCAATGCCATCTTCTACGCCTGCGGCGTCCGGATCCGACGCCTGCCGGTCGATCAAGACTGGCTGGCCCGCCAGCTGGCCGAGAAAGGCCCGGCATGAACGCACCGCGCTGGCTCGATTGGGCGCGCCGGCTTCAGGCACTGGCGCAAACCGCGCGGCACTACGCGCGCAACGAGTACGAACGTGATCGCGCCGAGAAGCTGTTGGATCTGGCGGCCGAGATCGTCGCCGAGTACAGCACGCTTCCGGCCTCCGACGTGCGGACAGCGTTCAACGCGCAGCCGGGCTATGTGACGCCGAAGGTCGACGTGCGCGGCGCCGTCTTCCACGACGGGCAGGTGCTCATGGTGCGCGAATCCACCGATGGTGGTTGGACCTTCCCGGGCGGCTGGGCGGACGTCGGGGAAGAGCCGCACCGGGCTGCGGAGCGCGAAGTGTTCGAAGAGTCCGGACTGCGCGTCCGCGCCGTGCAGCTTGTCGGCGTGTACGACGCCAATCGGATCGAGGACTCGCTTCCCCTGTTCCATGCCTACAAGCTTCTCTTCCGGTGTGAGAGCCTGGGAGGCGAGCTGACGACCAGCAGCGAAACGAGCGAGGTGGCGTTCTTCGATCTCGATGCGCTGCCTCAACCTCTGTCTACCTATCGGACGACGCCACGCCACCTCGAAGATGCCATCGCCAGCCTGCGTGATCCGGCGCGGGCGACGGTCTTCGACTGAGTCGCGTCGGGGAGGAAGCTGTCGTGAGCCGCGACCTGTTGGTCACCGACGGGGTGCTGGTCACCTGCGAACAACCGACGCGGATCCTCGAGGAGTCCGCGCTGCTGCTCTCGGCCGGACGGATTGCGGCGATGGGGCCGGCGGCCGAGCTTGGGCGCGATTTCCGGAAGCCGAACGGCTTTCGGCGCGCGGCCAGCTCGTCCTACCCGGGAACATCTGCGCCCACACCCACTTCTACGGCGCCTTCGCCCGGGGGATGGCGATCCCCGGCGCGCCGCCGGACGCATTCCCGGCGATCCTGGAGAAGTTGTGGTGGCCGCTGGACAAGTCGCTCGACCTGGAAGACGTGCGCACTTCAGCACTGGTCTGCCTGGTGGACGCCATCCGGCACGGAACGACGACGCTGATTGACCACCATGCCTCTCCGAACGCGATCGACGGATCGCTGGACGTCCTGGCCGCCGCCGTCGAATCGGCCGGCGTGCGCGCCGTCCTGTGCTACGAGGTCACCGACCGAGATGGAGCGCCGAAGGCCCGGGCAGGCATCGATGAGAACGTTCGCTTCCTGCGTCGGTGCAGCCAGGGTGCCGTAGCCGAGGGACGCGTCGCGGCGGCCTTCGGTCTGCACGCCAGCCTCACTCTCTCAGACGAGACGCTGACGGCCTGCCGGACGGCCGCACCGCAGGAAGCGGCCTTCCACATGCACCTGGCCGAGCATGAGGTGGACGAGGCGGATTGCCTGGCGAAGTACGGAGAACGTGTCGCCTTCCGCCTCAAGCGCCACGGGATCCTCGGACCGCGCACCATCCTGGCGCATGGCGTGCACGTCGACGACAGTGAAATCCGTTTGTTGGCTGAGTCCGGCGCGTGGGTGACGCATCAGCCCCGCTCGAACATGAACAACGGCGTCGGCGTGGCGCCGATCGAGGCAATGCAGGCGGCGGGGGTTCGCCTGGGATTGGGCAACGACGGTTTCTCGAATGCGATGTGGGAGGAATGGAAGGCGGCTTATCTGGCGCCCAAGCTCTGGCACCGTGACCCGCGGCGAATGCCCGGGGACCGGGTGGCCGACATTGCGTGGCAAGGGAACTCTGCGCTGGCCGGGCGCTTCTTTCCGGACGCCCCGCTCGGCCGGCTTGCCTCCGGCGCCCACGCCGATCTCATCTTTGTGGACTATCATCCCACTACACCGCTGACGCCGGGAAACCTGCCCTGGCACGTGCTGTTCGGCTTCCATAAGTCGATGGTGACCACCACCATCGTCGCCGGGCGGGTGCTGATGCAGGATCGCCGGCTGATCACGCTGGATGAAGACGCTCTCACCGCAGAATCGCGCCGCAGAGCTGCGGCAGTGTGAACTCGATACGAACGCGTCGTCCTCAAGGGCTGACGCGCACTCGGAGGCGCAGGAAGCACTATGACGGATGGACTGATCCTCACATTGGCCGTCCTCGGCGGCACGGGCAAGGAAGGGCCCGGGCTGGCCTACCGCTGGGCCCGCGCCGGGTATCACGTGTTGATCGGCTCGCGCTCTCTGGAGAAGGCCGAGGCGACCGCGGCGGCTCTCAATCAACGTCTCGGGGAAGATGTCGTGCAGGGAATGACGAACGAAGAAGCGGCGCGGCAGTGCAACATCGCCGTGTTGACCGTGCCGTACAGCGCACACCGCGCCACGCTCGAATCCCTGCGGGCCGTCCTGGCAGGCAAAGTCCTGGTCGATGTCACCGTCCCGCTGGGGGCCGAGATCAGCCGCGTCAGCATGCCGCCGGCGGGGAGCGCCTGCCTGGAGGCGCAGGAGATCTTGGGTCCCGAGGTGCAGGTGGTGGCGGCGTTTCAGAACATCTCCAGTGTCCACCTGGCCGACGACGATCCCATCGCGTGCGACGTCCTGGTCTGCAGCGACAGCCCGACGGCCCGTGAACAGGTGATGCAGCTGGTCGGCGCCGCCGGTCTGACGGGCTGGGAGGCGGGGCCGCTGCAGAACGCCATGGTCGTCGAGGGATTGACGTCCCTCCTGCTGGGGATCAACAAGCGCTACAAGATTCGCGGCGCAGGGAATCCGCATCACCGGCGAACCGACGGCGCCTCGCGACTGAGCCGCATCCCTTGCCTGCGCGTCTTGTCCTCACGGCGCTCGAAGGCCTGCCGCTGCTCCAACCCGGCGACGACCTGGCCGGGCTGATCCTCGCTGCCCTCCAGCCCGCGGGCATCGCCCTCCAGTCCGGCGACGTGATCGCCGTAGCCCAGAAGGTGGTATCCAAGGCCGAGGGGAGGCTGCTGAACCTGACGACCTTGACGCCGTCGGATGAAGCTCGCGGGCTGGGCGAACGAGCGCAGAAAGATCCGCGACTGGTGCAGGCCATCCTCTCGGAGAGCCGGCAGGTGCTGCGTGCACGTCCGGGGTTGATCATCGTCCGCCACCGCCTCGGCTTCGTGTGCGCCAACGCCGGCATCGATCACTCGAACGTGCGCGGCGGCTGGGGTGAGCCGGAGGATTGGGTGCTGCTGCTGCCCGAGGACCCCGATGCTTCGGCCCAACGTTTGCGAGACCGTTTCGAATCGGCCAGCGGACAGGCGGTCGGCGTATTGATCATCGACTCGCATGGCCGCGCCTGGCGCGTCGGGACGGTGGGCGTGGCGATCGGGCTGGCGGGCATGCCGGGCGTCCTCGACCTTCGCGGCCGGCCGGATCTGTACGGCTACCGCTTGCAGACGACCGACGTCGGGATGGCCGACGAACTGGCGGCCGGCGCTTCGGCGCTGATGGGCCAGGCGGCCGAAGCGACCCCCGTCGTCCACATTCGCGGCTTGCGCGATCCCCTGCGTGAGGGCTCGGTCCGAGAGCTGCTGCGCCCTGAGTTCGCAGGACTTGTTCAAAGACTGACGAGGACGATCGGCGCCGAGGCCGGGCCGAGGAGAGGGAGTTGGAGATGTCGAGCGCGATCCCTGAAGTCGTATCGTGATCTGCTCCGCGACGAGGTCCGTGCGTTTGCCTTGCTCGCCACGACGATGCCGGATGGGAGCCCGCAGTTGACGCCGCTGTGGTTTGATGTCGAAGGCGAGCTCCTCAGGTTGAACACCGCCCGAGGCCGGACCAAGGAACGCAACACGAGGGCCCGCCCGCGCGTGGCGCTGGCGATTCTCGATCCGGGCAACCCCTACCGCTACGTGCAGATTCGTGGGACGGTCATCGAGCTTCGGGAGCAGGGGGCGCCTGATCACATCCGACTGCTGAGCCGGAAGTACAGGGGCACGGACGAGTTCCCCATTCCTGATGGCCAGGTGCGGGTGATGCTTTTCGTCCGCCCGGATCACGTCAGCGTGACGGGATGAGCCTGGACTCCAGGAGCCTGCTTTGCTGGCTCGAGGGCCGCAGGACCGTGCGGCGGTTCGAGGATCGCCCGCTGCCGCGCGAGCTGCTCGAGCGGATCCTGCGGACGGCTTGCCTGGCGCCCTCGGCGCACAATCGGCAACCGTGGCGTTTCGCCGTGGTGTCCCCGGGGGAGACACGAGGCAGGCTCACGGATTGCATGGCGGAGGAGTTCCGCCGCGATCTGCAGGCAGACGGCCTGCCCGAGGGCGAGGTCGAAACTCGGATCGCGCGTGGCGTCGACAGACTGCTGCATGCGCCCGGCGCGGTGGTGTTGTGCAGCACGATGGCTGGGATGGATCACTACGCCGACCCGCGGGCGCGACCAGGCCGAGCGGACAATGGCGATGCAGAGCGCCAGCCTGGCAGGCGGGCAGCTGTTGCTGGCGGCTCATGCCGAGGGCCTGGGTGCCTGTTGGATGTGCGGCCCGCTCTTCGCACCCCAGGCGGTTCGGGATGCACTGGATCTTCCGGCCGACTGGGAGCCGCAGGCGTTGATCGTTCTCGGGTGGCCCGCGGAGCAGCCCGCGGCCCGCGCGCGGCAGGCCATTCGAGGACACGGTGCGGTGGCGATGAACGTGGTGGCCCTGGCCGGCGGGGTGGGTGGCGCCAAGCTGGCGGACGGCCTGGCGCAGGTCGTCCCGTCCGGATCGCTCACCATCATCGTGAATACGGGGGACGATTTCGAGCACCTCGGGCTGCACATCTCGCCAGACCTAGATACGGTCTGCTACACCCTGGCCGGGCTGTCCAACCGAACGACCGGCTGGGGGCGGTCCGATGAGCGCTGGCGGTTCCTCGAAACCCTCGAAGCCCTTGGCGGCCCAACCTGGTTCAGACTCGGCGATCGCGACCTGGCGCTGCACCATGAGCGCACGCGTCGTCTGGCTGCGGGGGAGCGCCTGAGCGATGTCACGCGCGCACTGGCCGCGCGTCTGGGCGTGCCGGCGACTGTGCTGCCGATGACCGACGACGCGGTGCGGACGATGGTCCTGACCGACGAGGGCGAGATCCCTTTTCAGGTCTACTTCGTGGCCCGGGCGTGCGAACCGCCCGTGCGCGGGTTCAGATTCGACGGCGCGGAGCGGGCGCGCCCGGCAGCCGGCGTACTCGAGGCCCTGGCCGACGCGGACGTCATCGTTCTTTGCCCTTCGAATCCATGGGTGAGTCTGGACCCGATTCTGGCTCTGCCGGGGGTGCGGGAGGTCGTGGGGCGGGGGGTGGCGCTGGGCGTTTCGCCGATCATTCGCGGGCAGGCGCTGAAGGGCCCGGCGGCCAAGATGTTCCGCGAATTGGGAATCGAGCCGTCCTCGCGGGCTGTCGCCGACCACTATCGGGGCTTGCTGCGCGGTCTGGTCCTCGACCTGGACGATGACTCCGAAGCAGCCGGGATCGAAGCGGCCGGCACGCGCACGCTGGCGACGCGGACGGTGATGAAGGGGCGCAGCGCCAGGCGGCGGCTGGCGGACGAGGTGCTGGATTTTGCCCGGCACCTCACCCGGTGATCTCATGAGCCTGTGGGCGGTCGTCCCCGTCAAGCCGCTCGACAAGGCAAAATCGCGCCTGGCCGGCGCCCTGGCGCCGGAAGAGCGGGTTGCCCTCGTCCAGCGACTGCTCGAGCGAACGCTCGAGGTGCTGCGGCTGGTTCCGGCGGTCGCCGAGATCGTGGTGGCGACCAGCGACCCGGGCGTGGCCGCCTGGGCGCGCCGGGGCGGCTACCGAGTAGTTCGCGAGGTGGGCCAGCCGGACCTGAACGACGCGCTGGCGGTCGCCACGCAAACGGCCCAGGCTCACCAGGTGGAGGCAGTGCTGATCGTGCACGCCGACTTGCCGCGGGTGACGCCGGCCGAATTGGAGATGATGGCGGCCTTTTCCGGAGCCGCGCCGGTCGTCGTCGTCGCACCCGATCGGCACGGACGGGGAACGAACGCCTTGCTGTGCGCACCTCCGGGTTTGATAGAATATCGATTCGGCGAAGACAGCTTCGCCCAGCACTGCGCGCAGGCGCAGGCCGCAGGCGCCCGGCTGGAGATCTGCTCCACTCCCGGCCTGGCGCTCGATCTCGATGTGCCGGAGGACCTGGAGGCGTTGCACGGAGCCTTCGTCCTGCCTCCTGCATCCCCCGGGAGAAAGCCATGACCGCCTCACGCGTCGCCCTGTATCTGCAGGACAGCCACGATCTCAGGGACGGCCTGGAGTATGTCCGGATTGCGGAGCGTTTCGGCTTCGAGGCCGTCTGGCAGGCGGAGTCTCGCCTGGTCCGTGATGCCATCGTCCCGATGGCGGCCTACGCCGCCGTCACCGAGCACATCAAGGTCGGCTCGGGGGTGATCAACAACTGGACGCGCAACATCGGCCTGCTGGCGGCGACCTTCCTGACCCTCGATGACCTGGCGCCCAATCGGGTGCTGTGCGGCATCGGGGCCTGGTGGGACCCACTGGCGCGCAACGTCGGGATCGACCGGCGCAAGCCGCTGCTGGCGATGCGGGAGACGATCGAGGTGCTGCGGCGGCTTCTGCGCATGGAGCGGGTGACCTTCCATGGCGAATTCCACCACGTCGACGGGATCGAACTCGACGTCGTGCACGGGCGGCGCGAGCCGCGCAACGTCCCGATCTACCTCGGTGCGACCGGGCTCAAGATGATGGAGATGGCCGGCGAGATCGCCGACGGCGTCGTGCTCAACTACTGCGTGCCGCCGGAGTACAACGACGAGGCGTTAGCGTGTCTTGAGGCCGGCGCGCGGCGGGCGGGACGCAAACTGGAGGACCTGGATCGGCCGCAGTTGATCGTGTGCTCGGTCGACCATGACCGGGAGAAGGCGATGGACAGCTCGCGACAGCTGCTCACCCAATACCTGGCGCAGCAGCCGCACATTGCCCAGGCCAGCGGCGTGGCGCCGGACGTCGTCGCCCAGATCCAGTCGATCCTCGGCTGGCCGGCAACCCACGAACAGATCCAGCGCGCCAAGCACCTGGTGAGCGATGAGTTGATCCAGCGCATCACCGCCTCCGGGACCCCGGACGAGGCGCGGGCGAAGGTTCAGGAGTATCTTCGGCGCGGCGCGACTTGCCCGATCCTGTACGACGTCAGCGGGGATCCGCGCCTGTTGATCGAGACCTTTGGTGTCCGACCCTGACGGTCGCCTGGACACCGGCGACCCCGCAGTACCGAGGATGGAACTGGATGACCGAACTTGTCCCTACTCCGACGGCGACGGAGCCGAAACGCTCCAAGCAACCCAACTCGCGCAACTGCTTCGTCTGCGGGGTGGAGAACCCGGTGGGCCTGCACCTGGCGTTCTACGACGTCGGCGAGGGCGAGGTCATCTGTGACGTGACGCTGCCGGATCGCTATCAAGGCTACCCGGGCGTCGTCCATGGCGGCATCGTGGCTTCGATGCTGGACGAAGTGGCCGGACGCGCCGCCATGCAGGGGGACACGACACGCTTCATGATGACCGCCAAGCTGAACGTCCGCTACCGCAAGCCGATCCCCATCGGGGAGCGGCTGCGGCTCGTAGGACGGCAGGAGAGTCGGCGTGGGCGTCTGACGAGCGTGCGCGGCGAGATCTGGTTGCCGGACGGCAGCCTGGGCGCGGAGGCCGACGCGCTGCTTTCGGACATCCCCGATATCTTCGAGGGAGCCGCGGACATCGAACGGCTGGGCTGGCGGGTGTACCCGGATTGACGACGGGAGAGGGTTCATGACTCCTCCAGAGTACGTACGCCCCACGACGGTTGCCGATGCGCTGCTGGCGCTGCGCGACGGCACGGCGCTGGCCGGCGGCACGACCGTCGCCCGGCGCGCCGATCGTCTGACGCGGCTGGTGGACCTTCAGGACGCAGGCCTCGATATTCTGCACGTTGAAGGCGACCGAATTCGCATGGGTGCCATGCTGCGCCTCCAGCAGATGGTCGCCGCGCAGGCCGAGCTGCCGGACGCGCTGCGCGATGCTGCGCGGCGCGAAGCGGGGCTCAACCTGAGGACCTCCGCCAGCCTGGGCGGCACACTCCTGGCCTGCTCCGGGAGGTCGCCGCTGGTCACCGCGCTGCTTGCCCTGCATGCTCAGGTGCGTCAGGAGCCCGGGCCCGAGCAAATGACGTTGGATGACCTGCTGTCGCGCCGCGGAGATCTTCCGGTGGGGGCCCTGCTCACGGACATCCTGATCCAGGCGCCGTTGAGCATGGCCTTGTCCAGCGTGGCCCGCTCCCCTGCCGATCGTCCGATTGTGTGTGCGGTCGTGGCGCGCCTGGTGGGCCGTGCGCCTGCCTTTGGCATCGCGCTGGGTGGATTTGGCGTGCGTCCACTCCTGGTGCCGGAAGCAGAGCTCGCGCTGGCGGCAAGGGACGCACGCGGTGCGGGAGAGGCGGCGAGGGCGGCCTATGCTCAGGCAGATGATGCCTGGGCATCAGCGGAATACCGGGCCGAGGTGGCGGCGGTCCTGGTGCGGCGGCTGGCGGCGGAGGTGGGCCTCTGATGCGCACCTCCTTCCTGCTCAACGGTCATCCGGTCGAACTCGACGTCGCCGCCGACGTCACCTTGCTGGACGTACTGCGCGAGTCGCTCGGATTGTTTGGTGCCAAGCATGGATGCGAGACCGGCGAGTGCGGCGCATGCACCATTCTGTTAGACGGCCAGCCGGTGAGTGCCTGTGTGCTTCTGGCGGTCCAGGCCGGCGGGCATGCGCTGACGACGATCGAATCGATCGGCCAACACCCGGAGCAGGGTTGGCGGCGCACGCGGGGTTTGGACCCGCTTCAGCAGGCCTTCGTGGAGACCGGCGCGATCCAGTGCGGTTACTGCACCCCGGCCATGATCCTGGTGGCGCGCTCGCTGCTGGAGAGCGAACCCCATCCTTCCGAGGACCAGGTGCGTGAGGCGCTTTCCGGCGTGCTGTGCCGCTGCACCGGCTACCTGAAGCCTGTGCAGGCTATCCTGCGCGCGGCAGCCGTGCTGCGAGGCGAGGAAGTCGAACCGATTGAGGCGCCGATCCCTGCGCCGTCCGATTTCCTGGGCCTGACCCGGGAAGACCGACCGTCCGCGTCCGGGGGTGACGGCCTGGCTACACTGACCCACGTCATGCCACGCATGCAGGTGGCGCCGCGCGACCATCCCCCGACGTCCATCGGCCGCCCGGAACCGAAGGTTGACGCCCTGAAACTCGTCCAGGGCAAGCCGGCCTTCGCCGCCGACATCGAGATGCGCGGCATGCTGCACGCCAAGGTGCTCCACAGTCCGCACGCGCACGCCATCCTGCGCCGGATCGATGCCTCGCGGGCCCGGGCCTTGCCCGGCGTCGCCGCCGTGCTCACCTGGCAGGACATCCCGCGGGTGGTGTACTCCACCGCCGGCCAGTCGGATCCGATCCCCGGACCGCTCGATACGTTCTCGCTCGACGCCAAGGTCCGCTTCGTCGGCGACCGCGTGGCCCTGGTCGCGGCCGAGACCGAGGCGCTGGCCCGGGAGGCCCTGGAGCTGATCGACGTCGAATACGAGCTGCTGCCGGCGATCCTCGATCCGGGCCGCTCGATGGCCGCCGATGCGCCGCGCCTGCACGATGAGCCCGAGTATGTTCCCTTCGCCGAATCCGACCCCCAGCGCAACCTGGCGGCCAGGATTCACATCGAAGTCGGCGATGTGGAGCAGGGGATGCGCGAGGCCGAGATGGTGATCGAAGGGGACTACGAGGTCCCCAAGGTCCAGCAGGCGTCGATCGAGCCGCATGTCGTGATCACCTACTGGGACGAGGACGACCGCCTGGTGATCCGCACCAGCACGCAGGTGCCGTTCCACGTACGGCGGCAGCTGGCGCCGGTCCTGGGCCTGCCGCCCAAGCGCATCCGGGTGATCAAGCCGCGCATCGGAGGCGGTTTCGGCGGCAAACAGGAAGTGCTGATCGAGGATGTCGCCGCGCACCTGACGATCGCCACCGGCCGCCCGGTCCGTTTCGAGTACACGCGCGAGGAGGAGTTCACCGCCTCGCGCTCGCGGCACCCGATGCGCATCCACATGCGCACCGGCGTGCGGCGTGACGGGACGATCACGGCCAACGAGATGACGGTGCTGAGCGATACCGGCGCCTACGGCTGCCATGCGCTTGACGGTGACCGGCAACACGGGCCACAAGGCGATGGCGCTGTATGTGGGAGATGGCGCCTACCGCGACGCGCCCAACATCCGCTTCCACGCCGACATCGTCTACACCAACACGCCTCCGGCGGGCGCCTACCGCGGCTACGGCGTGCCCCAGGGCTTCTGGGCCGTCGAGCGTCACATGGAGCGCGTGGCGCGCAGCCTGGGGGTCGACCCGCTGGCATTCCGACTGAAGAACGCACTTCGTTCGGGGGAACTACAGCCGTTCAGCACCGCCTGGTCGGAGGGGCGGGAGCCGCGACCTGAGACGATCAACACCTGCGGCCTGGAGGATTGTGTGCGCCAGGGCGCCTCAGCGATCGGCTGGGCCGAGAAGTACCCGGACGAGGACTGGCATCGCGTGCCGGGCAAGCCGCATCTGCGCCGAGGGATCGGCGTGGCGACGGTGATGCAGGGAACGGCCATCCCCTACCTGGACATGGGCGGCGCCAGCCTGAAGATCAACGATGACGGATCGTTCAACCTGCTCGTCGGCGCCACCGACCTCGGGACGGGCTCCGACACCGTCCTGGCGCAGCAGGCGGCGGAGGTGCTCGGCGTGCCGATCGACGACCTGATCGTCTACTCGTCGGACAGCGACTTCACGCCCTTCGACAAAGGCGCCTACGCCTCGAGCACGACGTATATCTCGGGGACGGCGGTGGTGCGCGGCCGCGCAGCAGGTCGCCGAGCGGCTGCGGGTGCGTGCGGCACGGATGCTGGCCGCACCGGGCCAGGCTGCGTTGCGGCCGGAGGACATTCGTCTGGCCGAGCGGCATGCCTGGTCTCCGGATGGCCGCAGCGTTTCGCTGGCTGATCTGGCGCTCAACGCGCTTGCACCACGCCGACCAGGAACAGATCATGGCCACCGCGTCCTACGTGTCCCCGGTCTCGCCGCCGCCCTTCGCCGCCCAATTCGCCGAGGTCACCGTGGACGTGGAGACGGGGCAGGTGACCGTCGACCGGCTGGTGATGGCCGTCGACTCGGGCGTGATCGTGAACCCGCTGACGGCCTCCGGCCAGGTCGAGGGCGGGATGACCCAGGCGCTCGGCTATGCCGTCTGCGAGGAGATGCTCTACGACTCGCACGGCCGGGCGCGGGAGACGGACTTCGGGGACTACCACGTGTTCGCGGCGCACGAGATGCCCGAGTTGACGACGATCTTCGTCGAGACCATCGAGCCGTCCCATCCCTTCGGGGTGAAGGCCGTGGCTGAGATCCCGATGGACGGCGTGGCGCCGGCTGTCGGCAACGCCATCCTGGACGCCTGCGGCGCCGATTTGTCGGTGATCCCGATGACGCCGGAGCGCGTTTGGCGCGGGCTGCGACGCGAGGCGGATTAGAGACTCGCGTCTGCCGACGGCGGGGAGCGGGCGAGGATAGGCAAGCCACCTGGCGCCCAGGGCGTGAGCCGTCTGCCGCTCATGAAGGCGAAGCGTGACACAGCGATTGTCCTTCGACACATTGGCCGAGATCGAGCGCACGGGCCAGGCGGCGGCGCTGGCAACCGTCGTGCGTGCCCGCGGCGCGGTGCCCCGGCACGCCGGCAGCAAGATGCTCGTCCATGGCGACGGGCGCGTCGTGGGGACGATCGGCGGCGGGGAGATGGAGGAAAGGGTGCGGCAGGCGTCCTTGCAGTCGATCGCAGACGGTACGACGCAGCTGCTGCACTACACCTTCCAGGATCCGGCGCAAGGCGACCCGGGAGTGTGCGGAGGGGAGGTGGAGGTGTTCATCGAACCGCTGGGAAGGCAACCGACGCTCGTCGTCGTGGGCGGTGGACATGTCGGGCGGGCCGTGCTGCACCTCGCCCGCTGGCTGGGATTCCGCACCGTGGTGTGTGATGACCGACCGGAATTCGCCTCGGCTGAGTCGGTGCCCGAGGCCGACGAGGCGATCGCCTGCCCGATGGGGGAGATCACCAGCCGTGTGACTATCACCCCGGACACCTACCTGATCCTGACGACGCGCGGGGTTCCGTTGGACGTGGAGGCCCTGCCGGCGCTGTTAGGCGGCCCGGCTGCCTACATCGGCGTGATCGGATCGCGCAAGCGTTGGGAAACGACCGCAAAGGAGCTGCGCGAACGCGGCGTAGCGCCCGAGGCGCTGGCGCGGGTGACCTCGCCGATGGGGCTGGAGCTGAAGGCCGAGACACCCGAGGAGATCGCCGTCAGCATCCTGGCGCAGATCATCCTGCAGCGACGGGGCGGCAGCGGCGAGTTGATGGCGCATGCCGCGGCCGGGCCGGCCGCGCGACGTTCAGGAGCGTAAGCTCTCATGTGGACGACGTATCACACGCCGAGCTCGGTCGATCAGGTCCTGGGCCTGCTGGCGGAGCACGGCGGCACGGCACGGGTCGTGGCCGGTGCGACCGACCTGATCCTGGAATTGGAGCGCGGTCTGCGTCCCGGCGTGGAGACCCTGATCGACATCTCGCGGCTCCCGGGGTTGGATACGATCCGCGTCGATCCGGTCGGCTGGATCCACCTGGGGCCGCTGGTGACCCACAACCACGTGGCGGTCTCACCGCTGATCGTCGAGAATGCCTTCGCGCTGGCGCGCGCCTGCTGGGAGGTGGGTGCGCCGCAGATCCGCAACCGGGGGACGGTGGCCGGGAATCTGATCACGGCCTCCCCGGCGAACGACTCCATCCCACCGCTCATGGCCCTCGGCGCCGTCGTGCGGCTTCAATCGCGGCGCTGGGAGAGGCGCATCCCGCTGGCCGAGTTCTACACCGGCGTGCGCCGGACGGTGATGGAGCCGGACGAATGGCTGAGCGACATTGCGTTCCCCGTTCCCGAGCAGGGGACGCGCAGCACGTTCTTCAAGCTCGCGCTGCGGCGCGCCCAGGCGGTCTCCGTGGTGAATGCCGCCGTCCTGCTAGAGTTCGATGGGAGGCTGGTGCGGCGGGCGGCGATCACCCTGGGGGCGGTGGCGCCGACAATCGTGCGGGCCCCGTCGGCCGAGGAGTACCTGGCCGGCAAGGAACTGCTGCCGGCGGTGGTGCAGGAGGCTGCGCGTCGAGCGGTGCAGGCGGCGCGGCCGATCGATGACCTGCGCGGCACCGCCGCCTATCGGCGCGACATGGTCGAAGTGAGCGTGCGGCGATGTCTTCGGTCCCTGGCGGCCGGACGCGAGCGGCAGGGCTTCCCGGAGGCGCCGGTGACACTGTGGGGTCGGGACGAGCCTCACGTGCGCCAGGCACCCCGTCGCTCGACGGTGCATCGAACCGGAACCCCGATCGAGACAATGGTCAACGGCGTGCGGCGCACCTTCTCCAGCGGTCAGGAGAAGAGCCTGCTTCGCCTGCTGCGCGAAGAGGGACTGCTGGTGGGCACCAAAGAGGGCTGCGCCGAAGGCGAGTGCGGCGCCTGCACCGTCGTGCTCGACGGCGCGGCGGTGATGGCGTGCATGGTCCCGGCGCCGCGCGCCCATGGGGCAGAGATCCGCACGGTTGAGGGGCTGGCCGACGTCGACAGGCTGCATCCGCTGCAGCACGCGTTTGTCGAGACCGGCGCCGTGCAGTGCGGGTACTGCACGCCCGGGTTCCTGATGTCCGGCGCGGCGCTGCTCGACGAGCGGCCGCATCCGACCCGCAACGAAATTGAGCAGGCGTTCACCGGGAACCTATGCCGGTGTACCGGGTACTACAGCATCCTCGAAGCCGTCGAACGGGCCGCGGCGCGAGGCTGAGTCGAGATCGCCGGCCGGAGAATTGGCCGGACCAGGAGGCTGGCATGGGACGAGATACATGGAGGTTCGCGCAGCATGAGCGCGAGCGCGAAGCCAAGCGGCGCATGAACCCGATCTGGCGCGGCGTGGGATGTGTGTTGCTGGCGGCGCTGGCCATCGCCGGCTTTCTCGCCGCCGGGTGGTTCCTTCAGCAGAACGCCGTACAAGGCTGGGTGTATTTGCCGCCGGTGATCATGAACATCCCCTACCTGACCTTCCTGCCGGCCGGCATCGTGGTGCAGCTGTTTATCGCGTTCGTGTTCATGTTGTTCGGCTACGGTGTCCTGGCGGTCGTGTATGCCATGGCCTTCCCGGTCCAACGGGGCGAGACGGACGTTCCGCCCTTGAAGCGCACCGGCCCCAGGAAGGGGCGCTGAGGTCCCGATGGACAGGACGGTCCCGCGCACAGGCTCCGAGGAAATCGAGCTCTACATCCGCACCTACTACTCGCTGCTGCGGTCGACGACCGATGTGCAGGTGCGGACGCTGGAGGAGGTCCATGCCGGCATGGGCTCCTCGCTGCACCCTCGCGCCCAGGCACCGGGGCCGGACATGTCGGCGTTGATCTACACCTCGCTGCGCCTGCCGGCCTGCATCACGCAGGTCGAGCGGGTGGTGCTCGGCCAGAGCAAGGAGGTCTTCCTGCAGCACGGCCTGGGAGACGTCGAGAGCTGGGAGCCGGTGGCGTCCAAGGCGAGACGCCGGCGCAGCTACTTCGACCGCCGCTCCACCTTGGCGATGTATATCGCCAGCGGATCGGACATCGACGATATCCTGCCGATGCTGACGGGTTTCCAGATCGAGTGGAACAAGATGCACCGCCGGCTGCGCGGGGGCCAGGCGCGGGCCTTTCTCGATGCGGCCGACGATGAGGACGAGCCGCTGGCGGCCCTGGCGGCCGGGATCGGGATCGAAGCGGAGGACCTGGACCGCCTGCGCCGGGCGTGGGGGGAAGACTTCTGGCCCTTCATGCGGGCGATGGCCAGCGCACCTAAGAGCTTGCGCGTCCGCCTGCTGGCCGGCTCGTTGAACGACTACCGGCGCGCCACCCAGGCGTGGTGGGAGCACGTCCTTTCGGCGGAGCCGTCGCTGGCGCATCGCCCGATCTACTTCGTCTCGAGCAATCCGCACAGCCTGGTCAACCTGGTGAGCGGCTTCGCCCTCCGGCACCAGGACGATCTGGTGCGCTTTCTGGAAAGGCCGCAGCACGCCGACCTGCTGGCCGAATGGCGAGACATCGAATCGCGTCAGGTGCGCTCGAGCCGCGAGAACTTCCTTTATTACGCCCTGAAGAAGTGCGCCGAAACGCCGGAGGGCCAGGCCCTCAAGGCTGCCAGGCAGAAGGACGAAGATACCGTCGGCATCCAGCGCATTGCCAGCCACGGGTTCGATGTCACCGTCGAGCTCATCGACCTGCGCAAGGTGCGCCCCGACTGGGTGGACCCGCGGCTTCAGCGCCCGGACCTGGACGCACTCGCCCGGAGTGATGCGGTCATCGTCAACATCGACTACCCGCTCGGTGCGGCCGCGTATCTCATCCTGTCCTACATCGCCACGCGGGTGGGGGAGGTGCGCGGCGTCTACGCCATGGGGAAGGCGGCGACCCTCAACGGCGTCATCGGGGATGTGATGATCCCGTCGGTCGTCCACGACGAGCACTCGCAGAACACCTACCTGTTCAACAACTGCTTCGTGGCCTCGGACATCACCGATCATCTGGTGTACGGCACCGTCCTTGACAACCAGAAGACGGTCAGCGTCCGCGGGACCTTCCTGCAGACGCCGCGCTACATGGATGTGTTCTACCGCGAGGGCTACACCGACATCGAGATGGAGGCCGGGCCGTACCTCTCGGCGGTATGCGAGATGCACCGGCCCCGGCGCTACCCCAACAACGAGATCGTCAACCTGCACGGCGTGCCGTTTGACATCGGCCTGCTGCACTACGCCTCCGACACGCCGCTGAGCAAGGGCAAGAACCTGGGCGCCGGGTCGCTGTCGTATTTCGGCATGGACCCCACGTACGCCACCAGCCTGACCGTCTTGCGGCGCGTCTTCGACCTGGAAGTCCGCCGTGCGGCGGCGGCCGGGTGAGGCGCGGGAAGGTGGCGGGATGCCTGCGGTAGGTCAGACGCAAGACAGGGTCGATGCCCACGCCAAGGTCACCGGGACGGCGGCGTATCCGGGGGACCTGAACCCGCCGGACGCGGCGGCGATGAAGATCCTGTTTGCCGGCCGGCCGCACGCGATCGTGCGGCGCATCGACACCGCGGCCGCCGAGGCGCTTCCAGGTGTGCTGGCGGTACTGACCGCACGGGACGTGCCGGTCAACGAGTACGGTCTGCTCCTGCCGGACCAACCGGTGCTGTGCGGCCCGGGCTCGTCCAAGCCGGGGGCAGACCGCGTGCGCTTTGTGGGCGACCAGGTGGCGCTGGTGGTGGCCGACACCGAAGCGATTGCCGCCGAAGGCGTGCGGCGCATCGCCGTCGAGTATGAAGATCTGCCGGTGGTCACGGATGTGTTGGACGCTCGCGGCCCCGACGCTGCGGTGCTGCACCCGGAACGCGGCACGAATGTCTTCGGCCACTTCCGCATCCGCAAGGGCGACGCCGGGGCCGGGTTGGCGCGCGCCGCCCTGGTCGTCGAACACGAGTATCGCACGCCGGCGCAGGAGCATGCCTACCTGCAGCCCGAGGCCGGCATCGCTTCGTTTGATGAGGCCGGACGGATCCTGATCCAGGTGGCGGGGCAGTGGACGCACGAGGACCAGGAGCAGATCGCGCATTCGTTGGGCGTGCCACTGGATCAGATTCGGGTCGTCTACCCGGCCATCGGCGGCGCCTTCGGCGGCCGCGAGGACATGTCGGTCCAGATCGTCCTGGCGCTGGCCGCCTGGCGCCTGAAGCAGCGCGGGATCACTCGCCCGATCAAGATCATCTGGTCGCGCGAGGAGTCGATTCTCGGCCACCACAAGCGGCACCCGTTCGTGATCCGTGCGAGCTGGGGCGCCACCAGCAAGGGCAAGCTCATTGCCGCCCGGATGGAGCTCGTGCAGGACGGGGGCGCCTACGCGTACACGTCGACCAAGGTGCTGGGCAATGCCACGCTGATGTGCACCGGGCCGTACGAATTCCCCAACGTCGCCGTCGACGCGTACGCGGTCTACACCAACAACCTGCCGAACGGGGCCTTCCGTGGTTTCGGCGGCCCGCAGGCCACGTTCGCCGCCGAAGGGCAGATGGACCGCCTGGCAGAGGCGCTGGGCATGGACCCGGTGGAGATTCGGTCGGCCAACCTGCTCGCAGAGGGCTCGCTGCTTTCGGTAGGCACGCCGCTCCCGGCCGGCGTCTCGATCGGGCCGGTCGTCGAAGCCTGTGCGCGGCACGCCGGCTGGACCATGGGAGCCGGAGGCTGGAAGCGCCCGCCGGCGTCGATGTTGGGCACACCGCCGGAGCCTCACCTCAAACGCGGGCTTGGCCTGGCGTGCAGCTTCAAGAACGTCGGGTTCTCCTTCGGCGCGCCGGAGCACTGCTCGGCGACGATCGAGCTGCACGGGCAGGACGCAATCGAACGGGTCGTGCTCTACCACGCGGGAGCCGAAGTCGGCCAGGGCGCCCACACGGTCATGCTCCAGATGGCCGCCGACGCCGTCGGCGTCCCGGCGGATCACGTGCAGCTTGTGACGTCGGACACCGTGCACACACCCAACTCGGGCTCCGCCTCCGCCTCGCGTCTCGACCTTCATGGCAGGCAACTCCATCCGCGGCGCGGCCGAGGCGGCGCTGGCGAAATGGCAGGCCGAAGAACGCCCGGCCATCGCCAGCTACACCTACCGCCCGCCCAAGACGTCGATGTTCGATCCGGAGACCGGGGAGTGCGAGCCGAACTTCGCCTACGGCTATGTGGCGGAGGCGGTGACCGTCGAGGTCGACACCGAGACCGGGCACGTGCGATTGCTGAATGTGGTCTGCGCCGACGACGTCGGCAAGGCCATCAACCCGCAGCTAGTGCGCGGGCAGATCGAGGGCGGCGTAGTTCAGGCGGCAGGTTACGCCGTTCTGGAGGACTTCATCCAGAAGGACGGGTACGTCGTGACGCCGCATCTCTCGAGCTACTTGATCCCGACCGTCCTCGACGTGCCGGAGAAGGTCGAGTCGCTGATCCTCGAGTACCCCGACCCGCGCGGGCCGTTCGGGCTGCGCGGGATGGCGGAGATGCCCTTCTTGCCGCTGGCGCCCGCGGTCGTAGCCGCCGTACACGACGCCACCGGCATCTGGTTCGACCGCTTCCCGCTCACGCCGGAGCGCGTCGCAGCGCGGGATCAAGGAGGCCGCCGGCGAATGACCCGCGGCGTGCCGCTCGTCCTGATCCGCGGCGGGGGTGACCTGGCCACCGGGGTGGCGGCGCGCCTGCAGCGGGCCGGATTTGGCGTGGTGGTCACCGAGCTGCAACAGCCGCTGGTCCTGCGGCGAACGGTGGCGCTGGCGGAGGCTGTCTACCTCGGCGAAACCGCCGTGGAAGACCTGACGGCCCGACGCGTGGGCTCGCCGGCACGCGCTCGCGAAGAAATACTGCAAGGCGTAATCCCGGTTCTGATCGACCCCGAGGCGGACTCGCTGGAAGAGTTGGATCCGGCGGCATTGATTGACGCGCGGATGCGCAAGCAGCCGAATGAACTGGGGATCGGCGCGGCGCCGATCGTAATCGGGCTCGGCCCCGGATTCCTCGCAGGGGAGGATTGCCACGCTGTGGTGGAGACGAACCGAGGTCACCGCCTGGGCCGGGTCTTGTGGGAAGGGTCGGCGGAGGCCGACACGCGCGTCCCGGAAGCCGTCGGAGGCCACGCCTCAAGGCGCGTGCTGCGCGCCCCGGCGGACGGCATCGTGGAGGCGCGCGAGGAGATCGGCGCCCGCCTCGTGGAGGGCCAGCTCGTCGCAGACGTGGCCGGCTACGAGGTGCGCGCGCCGTTTGCCGGTGTACTGCGGGGGTTGGTCCATCCCGGGATCGGTGTGCGCGTCGGCATGAAGATAGGCGATGTCGACCCGCGCGGCGAGGTGGCCTTCTGCTGGGAGATCTCCGACAAAGCGTTGGCGGTCGGCGGCGGCGTACTGGAGGCCCTGCTCTCCCGGCGCGACCTCCGCAGGCGCCTCGGGGAGCAGACGGGTGCGGCTGGCTGATGCGCTGCGCGTTACCCCTCGTCGGACGGTCGCCTTCATCGGGGCGGGGGGTAAGTCGGCCGCACTGGCGCGGCTGGCGGCGGAGCTCGCTGCCGAGGGACCCGTCGTCATCACCACCACCGCCAAGCTCGCCCTCAGCCAGGCCGCCCTGGCCGAGTCGCACCTGATCGTTCAGGACGCCTCCTCCCTGGGCTCGCTTCCCGGCCTTCTCGAAGAACACCGCTCGGTGCTCATCACGCGCGGCGTCGCCCGCGGTGAACCCAAGTGGCTGGGGCTCGACCTTTCGTCCCTCGAATTGCTCAAGCGATCGTCTGCGATGGCTGGGGCGCCGTTGCTGATCGAAGCCGACGGTGCACGGGGCCGTTCGCTCAAGGCTCCTGCGCCCCACGAGCCGATCGTGCCCCCCTTCGCCGATCTGGTGATCTCCGTCGCCGGGTTGGACGTGGTTGGCATGCCGCTCGACGAACAGTACGTGCACCGGGTGGACCGCGTCTGCCAGGTGCTCGGCCTGCGGCCCGGCGCCACAATCGAAATCGAACATGTGGCAGCCCTGCTCGGGGCGGCGGACGGCGGGCTGCAGGGGATCCCGCCTGGGGCCGAGGTTCGCGTCTTGCTGAACAAGGCCGACACGCCGGAGCGGATTGAGGCGGGACGTTCCATCGCCCGCTTTCTGCTCGCGCATCCTCGGATCCAGGCCGCGGTCGTGGCGAGCGTGGCACAGGAGCCGCCGGCGCGGGAGGTCTTTGGCCGCGTGGCCGGAATCGTGTTGGCCGCCGGCGGTTCACGGCGTCTGCATCAGCCGAAGCAGTTGGTCCGCTGGCGCGGCAAGCCCTTGGTGTGGCATGCGGCCTGGGCGGCGCTCGAGGCCGGTCTGTCGCCCGTGATTGTCGTGGGCGGGGTCGAAGCTGACGCCGTGCAGAGCGCCCTCAAGGACCTGCCGATTCTGTTCGTCCGCAACGTGGATTGGGACCTGGGGCAGAGCACGTCGGTTCGTCTCGGCCTGCAGTCGGCCGGAGCGGGGATCGAAGCGGCGTTCTTCCTGCTCTCGGACACGCCCTTCGTCACCGATCGCGTCCTGCGGGCGGTGCTGACCGAGTACCGACGCACGATGACGCCGATTGTCGCCCCGCGGGTGTTGGACCGTTGGGCCAATCCCGTGCTCTTCGACCGGTCGACGTTTCCGGCGCTGCTCGAGCTTCAGGGTGACCAGGGCGGCCGCGCAGTCTTCGAGCGCTTTCGGATCGCCGGGATCCACTGGGACGATTCGATCACCTTCGACGTCGACACGCCGGAGGATCTGGCGCGGTTGCGATCGCTGGAGTGAGCGCGGGGGCGGCGTCCGATCACCCTCCCTGTCATTGCGAGGCCCGAAGGGCCGAAGCAATCTCCATCGCCCGCGGACCATAGTTGCGGCTGGCCCGGCGCCAAGGAAGATTGCTTCGTCGGCCTCCGGCCTCCTCGCAATGGCACCCGACGGAGATGCAGAGCATACCCTCCCTAGGGTGTCATTGCGAGGCCCAGCACTGTCGCCTTGCACGCGGGAGCCTCCGCAGCAACCCCAGCGACAACGGCAGTGCCCTTCGAACTCGGCGCTGCGTTCAAGAGCCGCGTGCTATAATCGCGCCATTGCCTGGACCATGGACGCGGCTCCGATGACCAACTCCGACCCTCCGGTTTCCAATGCTGAGGACCACCCGGCGGAAGGTCGTCTGGCAGCCTGAGCCACAATCTACGACCTGACCCGCCGCCCGCCGTAACACGTCCGGGCGGCGCATTGCTTCCAGGCGGAGGACGTATGTACAAGACCATCTCCTGCGGCGACGTGCGCGCCGCACAGGTCGGCCAGACCGTGACGCTGGCCGGCTGGGTTCATCGGCGGCGGGATCACGGCGGCGTGACGTTCCTCGACTTGCGCGACCGCTCCGGCCTCGTGCAGGTCGTCGCCAACCCGGACATTTCGCCCGAGGCTCACGCCTCGGCAGAATTGGTCAGGCCGGAATGGGTGATTCAGGTGGAAGGCCTCGTTCGCCGGCGTCCCCAGGGGATGGAGAACCCTCAATTGCCCACCGGCGATATCGAGGTCGAGGTTCGTGCCCTGACCGTGCTCAATCCCGCCCGGACGCCTCCCTTTCCGATCAATGAAGAGACCGACGTCGAGGAAATGACCAGGCTCAAGTACCGCTACCTGGATCTGCGGCGGGAGCGCATGCGCGGCAACCTCGAGCTCCGGCACCGCGTGGTTAAGTTCATCCGCGATTACCTGGATCGCCGCGGCTTCTGGGAAGTCGAGACGCCGATGCTCTTCAAGACGACTCCGGAGGGAGCCCGCGACTACCTGGTCCCGTCGCGCCTGTACCCCGGGGAGTTCTATGCGCTGCCCCAATCCCCTCAGCAGCTCAAGCAGCTGTTGATGATCGCCGGGGTGGAGCGCTACTTCCAGATCGCCCGCTGTTTCCGGGACGAGGACCAGCGCGGGGACCGCCAGCCGGAATTCACGCAGCTCGACCTGGAGATGTCCTTCGTCGAGCGCGAGGACATCATGGGCCTGGCCGAGGGCCTGTTCACCGAACTGGTGGAGACGCTGCTCCCGGCCAAGAAGCTCCTGGCCAAGCCGTGGCCGCGTTTCAGCTATGCCGAGGCGATGGACCGATTCGGGAAGGACAATCCCGACATCCGATTCGGCCTCGAGCTGAAAGACATCTCCGACATG
This sequence comes from uncultured Chloroflexia bacterium, assembly GCA_963743255.1. Taxonomy (GTDB): domain Bacteria; phylum Chloroflexota; class Anaerolineae; order Anaerolineales; family E44-bin32; genus DYJB01. The sequence continues at coordinate 72,598 of CAVUPD010000022.1, read as the reverse complement.
GCGCCCGGGTCCGGCTTCCAGGTGTTCGAGAAGGCTGTTGCCTCCGGCGGTGTGGTGCGCGGGATCAACGCCCGGGGATGCGGCGGGTACAGCCGTAAGGAGATCGATGAGCTGACGCAGTTCGCCGCCTCGTTTGGGGCCAAAGGCCTCGCCTACCTGGCGGTCGAGGCATCCGGCGAGCACCGCTCCACGTTCGCAAAATTCCTGACGCCCGAATGGACCACCGCCCTGCTGATGCGGATGCAGGCGGAACCGGGCGACTTGCTGCTCTTCGTCGCCGACAAACCGTCCGTGGCCTTCGAGTTGCTCGGCCGACTCCGGGTTCACCTGGGCGAGCGGTTGGGACTGCGAGACCCGAACGTGCTGGCGTTCTGCTGGGTGGTCGACTTCCCGTTCTTCACCTGGAGCGCAGAGGAGAAGCGCTGGGACCCGAGCCACCATCCCTTCACGGCTCCGATGGCGGAGGATGTCCCGCTGCTCGACAGCGACCCTGGTAAGGCCCGCGGGCAGCAATACGACATGGTGCTCAACGACAACGAGGTGGGCGGCGGAAGCATCCGCATCCATGATCGCGGCCTGCAGGAGAAAGTCTTCGAGCTGATCGGGCTGGATCGCGCCGTTGCCCAGGAGCGCTTTGGACACATGCTCGAGGCTTTCGAGTACGGGACGCCGCCGCATGGCGGCATTGCCCCAGGCATCGACCGGCTGTGCATGATCCTGGCGGGGGAGCCGAACATCCGCGAGGTCATTGCCTTCCCGAAGAACCAGGCCGCCCGGGATGTGATGGCCGGGGCACCAACGGTCGTCGAGCCCGGCCAGTTGTCTGACCTGCATCTGACCATACGGGAATGAGCCCACGCCGCCGGGCGCCCGATCGCCGATCGACGCCTGACCTGGCCACCCCAGGATCGCATCGCTCCTGCCACTGCTCGGAGTTCTTCGGCAACCGCGCCTTCGCCGCTCCGCGCCTCGCGCCGATTGGGGGCTTGACCGCCGACCATTGTCAACCGCGGGGGAACGTGGTATGAATGGGTATGTCCCTGCTGTGCTCGTGATGTTGCACAACGTTCTGAGCCAACACCGACTGAACGGGTTCTGAGATCCCTGGGGGGACGCGATAGGCTTCGGCCAAGGCGGAGCCCTGGAGCCGGGACCCAACTGCGAAAGCAGGTTCAGAACCGGCAGCACACGGCGCGGCGGGGCCTTCTTTTCCCTCTTTCGGTCGTGGGCAGGTCTTCCTGCCCGCTCGTGTTTCTTGGTGCGAACCACTCTGCGCTTGCACCTCCCCCCAAAGTCAGGTAAACTCGACAGAACCAGTGTCTTTTGGGACACCAATGGCAGACGATCGTGGTCGGGCACTGCAGGATGCAGTCGCCAAGATCAAGAAACAGTACGGTGATGGCGCGGTCATGCGCCTGGGAGAGGCGACGCACCTGGTGGTGGAGGCGATTCCGACGGGGTCGCTGTCGCTGGACCTGGCGCTGGGGGTGGGGGGCATCCCGCGCGGGCGGGTGACGGAGGTCTTTGGGCCGGAGTCGTCGGGCAAGACGACGCTGTGCCAGCACATCGTCGCCGAAGCGCAGCGCCTGGGCGGGGTGTGCGCCTACATCGACATGGAGCATGCGCTGGACCCGGCGTATGCGGAGAAGTGCGGGGTGGACGTCGAGAACCTGTACATCTCGCAGCCGGACACGGGGGAGCAGGCGCTGGAGATCGCCGAGACGCTGGTGCGGTCGGGTGCGGTGGACGTGGTGGTGATCGACAGCGTGGCGGCGCTGGTGCCGCGGGCGGAGATCGAAGGGGACATGGGGGACGCCACGATGGGGATGCAGGCGCGGCTGATGAGCCAGGCGCTGCGCAAGCTGAGTGGGGTGATCAAGCAGACGAACACGGCGGTGGTGTTCACCAACCAGCTGCGGCAGAAGATCGGGGTGATGTTTGGCAACCCGGAGACGACGACGGGGGGGATGGCGCTGAAGTTCTATGCGTCGGTGCGGCTGGACGTGCGGCGGATCGAGAGCATCAAGGTGGGGCAGGAAGTGGTGGGGAGCCGGACACGAGTGCGGGTGGTGAAGAACAAGGTGGCGCCGCCGTTCAAGGTGGCGGAGTTCGACATTCTGTACAACGAGGGCATCTCGAAGGCAGGCGACGTGCTGGATCTGGGGGTGACGCTGGGGGCGGTCGAGAAGCGCGGGTCGTTCTACACGGTGGGGGAGCAGCGGATCGGGCAGGGGCGGGAGAACGCCCGGCAGACGCTGAAGGACAACCCGGCGATGCTGCAGGACCTGGAAACGAAAGTTCGCGCTGGCTTCAAGCCTGAGGCGGTGCCAGCGGACACGGAAGGGTGACGCGGCGATCGCCGCCTCACTCGACGGCGCAGCGGCCCGGCGGACGATGGTCCGGAGCCGCGAGGCCATGGCTTAGCGACTAGGCTCGTATGCGAGGGTTGGACCCGTTGTACGGCGAGAGAGGGAAGACGAAGTGATTGTGCGTTTGGCCTCGCCATAAGCCCGTGCGCCTCCACCGCCTGAGCGGGCGGCGGAGGGTGGCAGACAATCCTCGACAACTGAGCGTCTCGGGCCGAACGCGGCCCGGAACCGTTGCGTAGAGCCGTGGCCTGCGAGGCAGGAGCACGGCTCGTTTCGTTCTGGGGGCCGGAGACATGGAGCGAGAAGTCACGGCGCTGAAAGCGGATCGCAAAGGGCGCCAGCGCGTGCATGTCTTCCTTGACGGCCAGTGGGCTTTGACGGTGTCCCTTTCCGTGGCCGCGGGGCTGCAGATCGGCCAGCGGCTCGCTCCTGAGGGAGTGACGGAGCTGCAACGGGGGGAAGCTCAGCAGGCTGCAACTGCTCAGGCCCTGCGGCTGATCAGCAGGCGGCCGCGGTCCGAGCATGAGTTGCGCCAGGGCTGGGACCGCCGCGGGGTGGCGCCTCAGGTACAGCAGACTGTGCTGGAGCACCTGAAGCGTACGGGTCAGGTGGACGATGTCGCCTTCGCCTCGGCCTGGGTCGAAAACCGGGACACCTTCCGGCCGCGGGCGGCACGCGCACTTCGAGCGGAGCTGCGGCGGAAGGGGGTCGCCGATGAGGCGATCGGCCCGGCAGTCAGTGGGATCGACGAATCCGAGGCAGCCTACCGGGCGGCGCAGCGTTTCGCCCGCCGGAGTACTGGCCTCGCCGAAGATGACTTCCAGCGCCGGGTGGGCGGCCAACTCGCCCGGCGGGGATTTGACTGGGAAACGATCCGCGCGGCCGTGCGCCGCGTGTGGGCGGAGCTAGGCACAGATCAGGAACGAAAGTGAGGGGATAGCGTGAATACAGCATGGACCATCCTGGGGATTGTGATCGCGCTGGCAGCCGGCGCGCTCATTGGCTACTTCGTACGACAGCTGCAGGTGGAGCGGGAGAACAAGGGCCGGCAGGCGGAAGCCGACCGGGTCATCGGCGGCGCTCAGGGCAAGGCGCGGGAGATTGAGCTCCGGGCCCGGGATGAAGCGATCAAGACGCGGGACGAGGCTGAGGCCGAGGCGTCGCGCCGACGGGCCGAGATCGCGCGTGAAGAAGAACGCCAGAACCGCCGCCGATCCGAGCTCGACCGGCGCATGGATCAGGTCGAGAAGCGCGATCAGACGCTCAACAAGCGGCAAAGCGCGCTCGACAAGCGCACCAGCGAACTGGACGAACTCCACGCCGAGCAGGTCAAGGAACTCCAGCGCGTCTCCGGCATGAGCCTGGAGGAGGCCAAGGCGCACCTGCTGTCCGAAGTCGAGCGCGAGGCGCGGGCCGACATGGTGCGCGTCATCCGGCAGATCGAAGAGGAAGCGCAGGTCGAGGGGGATCGCCGTGCCCGCGAGTTGATCGCCGATGCCATCCAGCGCGTGGCGTCGGATCACGTGGCGGAGGTGACCGTCTCCGTCGTCCCGCTGACCTCCGACGAACTCAAGGGCCGCATCATCGGACGCAACGGCCGGAATATCCGAGCCTTTGAACAGGCAGCCGGCGTGGACGTGGTCGTCGACGACACGCCTGAGGCGGTGACGATCTCGTCCTTCGACTCGGTCCGCCGCGAGGTGGCCCGGCGGGCGATGGAGAAGCTGGTGCTGGACGGCCGCATTCACCCGGCGAACATCGAGAAGATCGTCGAGCAGACGCGCTCGGAGGTCGACCGGACCATCCTGGAGGAGGCCGAGAAGGCCGCCTTCGATGCCGGCGTCCCCGGCCTGCACCCTGAGATCTTGAAGAAGCTCGGACGGTTGAGGTTCCGTACGTCCTACGGCCAGAACCAGCTGGCGCACGCCGTGGAGTCTGCCCAGCTCGCGGCGGTGATCGGCGCCGAACTTGGCGCCAACACCGAGATCTGCAAGGCCGGAGGGCTGCTGCACGACCTGGGGAAGGCAATGGACCACGAGGTGGAGGGGACGCACGCCGCCATCGGGGCCGAGTTCGCCCGCCGCTACGGCGTGAATGCCGCGGTGGTCAACATCATCGCCTCCCACCATCACGAGATCGACCAGACCTCGGTCGAAGCCGTGATCGTCGAGGCGGCCGACGCGATCAGCGGGGCACGTCCCGGGGCGCGGCGTGAGAGCCTGGAGATGTACATCAAGCGGGTCAAGGCGTTGGAGGAGATCGCCAACTCCTTCAAGGGTGTCTCCCAGAGCTATGCGCTTCAAGCGGGACGCGAGATCCGGGTCATCGTCCAGCCGGAGGACATCGACGACCTGGAAGCGACGCGGCTGGCGCGCCAGGTGGCCAAGAAGATCGAAGAGGGCATGCAGTATCCGGGACAGATCAAGGTCACAGTCATCCGGGAGACGCGCGCCGTCGACTACGCCAAGTAGGCCGTCCGGGCGCAGTGAATCGGAAAATCGAACGGCGGCCCCGGAAGGGGCCGCCGTTTGCTTGGCAGTGGCCCGGAAGGGTGGGCGGGACCTACGCCCCCTCACCCCAACCCTCTTCCCCCAAAGATCGGTGGACCTTCGGCCCTACGCGAGTGGGAATGTCTTGCTCCTTCCCCGGCAGGGCCGCAGGTGCCACGTTGTTGCTGGCAGGAAGCGCGGGGGTGAGGGGGCGAAGCGTGCCCTGAGTGTTCATGACCGCTGGCGCCATCATCGGAAGGACTTCGCAATGCATGCGAAGGGCGGTGGATCGAATGGTTCAGGAGAGGCGCGGGCGCAATCGAAGCCCGTCCGAAGGCATCGCGGCTCAGCCTCACACGGCAACCCGCGCCTGGGCTACCCCAGAGCCTAAAGGCCTTATGAACGCGGCCGAAGGTACAGGGGCTCGTTGAAGGCGGTGGGCGGGTAGATCGCGGCGAGTTTGGCGTCGAGCACGAATGGACCTGCCTGCATGCGCGGAGTGAGCTGTGAATCGATCGCGGCCAACTCCTGGTAGGCGAACCGCACGCCGGGGTGATCGGCGCCCAGCCAATCCATCAACCTCAAGGCGCACAATCGGGGTCGAATGTTGGCCGCGTAGTCGGAGGGATCGCCGCTCTCCACGCTTTCGGCGACGTAGGTCCGCCACTGCCCGATGCGCGAGTTGGTCTCCCGCAGCGCTGTGTTCAACAGCTGGCCTGTCGCCTTCCCGCGGATCGCCTCCCACTGTCTTAGAAGCCGCCCGAGCTCGGATCGCTCCTTCGGGTTCAGTCCGTCACCCATGGCGCGCATCTCATCCAGCGCCAGGAGGATGTTGCCCAGTGTCATCTGCAGAAACGTGGGGGTGCCGGCCGGGGGCAGGGCGGAGAGCGTCCAGAAGATCTTCCCGGCGCGCTCGTACTCCGGCATTTCGGCCAGACACGCGAGGACGAAGGCGCGATTCGATTCGAAGGAACGCATTGGCTTAGCGCGAGGTATGGAGAGTGCGGCGCACTACGTCGAGCAACTGGCCCCGCGTGATCGGCTTGACCAGGTAGGCCGCGGCGCCGAGCCCCTCGCCTGCCTCCCGGTCCTCCGTGCGGTTCTTGGCGGTCAGGAAGACCACCGGCGGGAAGGTGGTGAGCGTCGCCTGAAGGCGGCGATAGACCTCCAGACCGGACAGATCGGGCATCATCACATCCAACAGGATCAGGTCAAAGGTCTGTTGCTGAGCTTGGAGCAATGCCTCGCCCCCCGACGCGGCGCCGCTCACTCGGTACCCTGCGGTCTCGAGCGTGAGCTGGACCAAACCAAGGGTATCGGGTTCATCATCGACCACGAGGATGCAGGGCGGGGTCTGCCGTCATCGGGTTCCTCTCGCAGGGCGGTATTGTAGACCGCTCTGTCCGCCGGGGCAACCGAGGACGTCTGCAGCGCCATCGCCTAGAGGAGCATACCTGCCGGGTGTTCGAGGCGCGACCGGAAGGCCTGCAGCCACCGAGCGGCTTCGGCGCCGTCCGTAACGCGGTGATCGGCCGATAACGTGACCTTGAGGCGCAGGCCGGCCATGAGCTGGCCGCCCTGCACGACCGGCGTCTCCCGCACGCTGCCCACGGCCAGGATGGCGGCCTCAGGCGGGTTGATGATCGCCACAAAATGGTCGATGTCGAACATGCCCAGATTCGAGACGGTGAAGGTCGAGCCCTCGACGTCCTCGGGCCGGACTCGACCCAGCCGGGCGCGCGCGGCCATCGCTCGAACTTCCTCGCCGATCTGACGCAGGGACTTGAGGTCGGCCTGGCGAACGACGACGGTGAGCAGTCCCTCGTCCACGGCCACGGCGACCCCGATGTTCACCTCGGCATGGCGCACGAGCGAGTTGCCGAGCAGGGAGGCGTTGAGCCCGGGGACGTCCCGCAGCGCCAGCGCCGCCGCCTTGATGATGAAGTCGTTGACCGAGAACCGGGCGGCCTCGGGCTGGACGGCATTGAGCTGGGACCGCAGGTCGACCAGTGTCCTGACGTCCAGGTCGACGGTGAGGTAGAAGTGAGGCACCTGCTGTTTGGACGACTGCATGCGCCGCCCGATCGCCGCGCGCAGGCGAGTGAGCGGAATCGACTCGCCGGTGCCCGCGGGTATCCCGGCAGGCGCCGGCCCCGCGGCGATCACATCCTTCTTGACGATCCGGCCCTCCGGCCCGCTGCCATGCAGGCGCGTAAGATCGATCCCCTGCTCTTCGGCGATGCGGCGTGCAATGGGCGAAGCTCGCACGCCTCCCGGCACGCCTTCGGCCGCCGCGGAGGGTTGCGAGGCGAGGGCGGGAGCACGGACGGCCTCGGGGGCAGCACGTGGCGGCGCGACGCGAGGGCGCCGGATGGACGGACGGGCTGAGGTCGTCAATGGACTCGTCCGGGCTGCCGAGCACGGCAATAGGTGCCCCCACCGGGACGGTCGCTCGTTCCTCGACCAGCAGCCGGCGAACGGTGCCGGACACCGACGCCTCCACTTCGACCGTCGCTTTGTCGGTCTCGATTTCGGCGAGCACTTCTCCCTTGGCGACCGTCTCGCCCTCGTGCTTCAGCCAGCGCACCAGCGTGCCCTCGGCCATGTCGAAGCCGAGCTTGGGCATGGCGATGATCTCAGCCATCAGACCACCTCCCTCACCGCCCGAATGACATCCTCCACCTGGGGAAGCGCCATCTGCTCCAGCTCGCGATTGTAGGGCAGGGGGACTTCCTTCTGAGCCACGCGTTGGACCGGGGCATCCACGTAGTCGAGCGCGGTTTCGTAGATCCGGGCGGCGACTTCGGCGCCGATGCCGTACGAACGCCAGCCTTCCTCGGCGATCACGGCGCGATTGGTCTTCTTGAACGACTCGATCACCGGATCCATGTCCAACGGACGAAGGGATCGCAGGTCGATCACCTCGGCCTCGATCCCGTCCTGGGCCAGGAGTTCTGCGGCTTGGAGCGACGCCTGGAGCATCTTGGAGTAGGTCACGATGGTGACGTCGCGCCCCGGGCGCTGTACCTTCGAAATGCCGATCGGCTCGAGGTGCTCCCCGTCGGGGACCTCCGCCCGCACCTGGTACAACGTGGCGTGCTCGATGAACAGCACCGGATCTTCGCCGCGGATCGCCGATTTGAGCAGCCCCTTGGCATCAGCGGGCGTGCCGGGGGCGACGACCTTCAGCCCGGGGAAATGGGCGAAGATCACATCGGGCGTCTGGGAGTGAGTTGCTCCGAGCTGCCGGCCGCCGCCGCTGACGGCGCGGATGACGATCGGCACGTGGAACTGACTTCCAAACATGCTGCGCAGCTTGGCCGAATGATTGACGATCTGATCCATCGCCAGGAAGGCGAAGTTGATCGTCATCAACTCGGCGACCGGCTTGAGGCCGGCCATCGCCGCACCGTTGGCGGCGCCGACAATCACGCCTTCGGCGATCGGCGTGTCGCGGACCCGCTCGGGCCCGAACCGGTCATAGAAGCCTTTGGTGACGGCATAGGTGCCGCCCCACACGCCGACTTCTTCGCCCAGGATGAAGACGCGCTCATCGCGCTCCATCTCTTCCCACAGTGCCTGGCTGATCGCCTCGCGCATCGTGATGACAGCCATCGCTCACCTCACCGGCGTGACGAATTCGCTGCCGAACAACAACTCGGGCGCCGGGTTCGGGCTCTCTTCGGCGAACCTCACCGCATCCTGGACCTCGGCCTCCACCTGCTGCTCTTCCGCATCCAGCGCAGCGTCATCGAACGTGCCGTGTTCCAGGAGATGCTTGCGGAAGATGCCGATCGGGTCGCCTTCCTGCCAGCGGCGGACCTCTTCGATCTGCCGGTAGCGCTCGGGGTCACCCATCGAGTGACCGCGGAACCGGTAGGTGATCGCTTCCAGCAGGAAGGGGCCGTCGCGCCGCACGCGGTCCAGCGCCTGCTCCGCCGCCTGCCGGACGGCAAGGACATCCATCCCGTCGACGCGGGCGTTTGGCATCCCGTAGCCCTCAGCCTTCTGACGGATTTGGCTGACGGCGGAGGCGCGGTCGACCGCCGTGCCCATGCCGTATTGATTGTTCTCGCACACCCATAAGACGGGGAGGCTCCAGACCTTCGACAGGTTGAGCGCCTCATGGAAGTAGCCGATGTTCGTGGCGCCGTCTCCAAACAGGCAGATGGTCGCCGCGTCGGACCCGCGGTACTTGTCTGCCAACGCCATGCCAGACGCCAGCGGCAGATGGGCGCCGACGATGGCGTGCCCGCCCCAGAAGTTGCGGCTGACATCCGCCAGGTGCATCGAGCCACCCATGCCTTTCGAGCACCCGGTGGCCTTCCCCAGCAGCTCTGCCATGACACTCCGGGCGGACAGCCCACACGAAAGGGCGATGCCGTGGTCGCGGTAGGCCGTAATCACCCGATCCTGAGGTTGCCGCGCCGAAACCAGCCCGCTGCCGACGGCCTCTTGTCCGATGTAGAGGTGCAGGAAGCCGCCGATCTTCCCCTGCTGGTACAGCTCGGCGGCCCGTTCCTCGACGCGGCGGACGAGTACCATCTCATGGTACAGGCGTAGAAGCTCGCTGGATTGCATACGGACTCCTCGGGGACCGACGCCGCCGCTATGCCACGGCAGGCAAGGCTGCGCCCCGATCGGCCGGGGCACAAGGAATTATATCAGAACGGTCCGAAATACCCGGCCGGGGGGTCAATGGGCTGTGTGGGAGCCAGTCTGGTGAGATCGCCTCACTTCCTTTGCCCAAGGAGCCCTGTCCAATCGGGAGTCTCACCAGGACGTCTCCGGCAGCGGTATCCCGACGGCGCGCAGGTCGTACTCACTCATGGCGGGATCGTCCCCGGCGGCGATCGGAACGTCGATGGAAAACTCCGCACTCTCGCCCGGTGGCGGGGGAGTGAGATCCAGCCAGCGTGCAGTTTGGATCTCACCGGCCGTCGAGCGCAGGCTTACAAGTAGCGTGGCGCTCTTGAGCGGTGCGAGGCCCGGATTCGTCAGCGTCCCCCGCATGAAGACGCGGCTGCCGATCAACTCGAATTGGTGGATCGAGGCGTGAAGGGGGACCGCGGACGGGGCGCCCCGTGCGATCAGGCGTCCGGTGAGATACACCTCAAGCGTGACATCAGCGGCGGTGTCGAGAGCCGCTTCCAAGCCTGGGAATCGATCGGCTCCGTAGCCCAGTGTCTCCCCTGGCTGCAGAGGTGCGGTCGACTGCAGAATCTCCAGGCTTGCGAGCCGGCCCGCGACGATGATTGCGATCGCCACCTCCGGGAGTACGGGATCATGTCCGGGATTTCGGATGGTCCCGACGACGAAGCCGCGCCCCTGCGAGGTCACCCGCCACTCGGGTTCCAGGACGAACTCAAGGGGCGCGACGGAAGCTTCCATGACCGCCGAGACGGCCGCGAAAACCTCGACTCGCGATTCCGGTAGCGCCCCGGACGCTTCGGCGATCCATGGCACCGTGCCGTCCTCCGGCAGCCCGGCCGTGGGCACGCTGGCGACTGCCATGCCGGCCAGCGATCGATCGGGCCCGCGCCACACCAACACCACGTCTCGGGCCTGCACGGAGCGTGGCTCCAGGTTTTTCAGTCTTCCCAGGATCAGGGTCCCCCTGGACGACCGGGAAAAATGGAATGCCTCCATGCTGACGCGCACCGGAGCTTCGGAAGAGAAGTGGAATGCCTGCAGCCGGGCGCGCGCGCTGTTTGGCGCCCTGGCTTGTTCGAACTTTGCCTGGAATGGGCTGGTAGCGCCGGGTTGGAGTATCGAAAGGGCCATCGGGACGGTCGCGGCGACGGTCGGTGTGCCGGCAAGATCGAGGATTTCGACGATTGCGACCACTGCTTCGAGCGCATAGCGTGAGTCGTTGCGTGCCAACCCCAGGACCAGCCAAACACCCGGCTCGTCGCCGGGCAAGACGGTGAGGTCGGTGAAGGCCACTTGCGGGTACGGCTCGAGAGGGGTTCCGGGCAGGCCCGTGGGGATCGGCGTCCGGTCCGGCAACGCCGTCTGGGCGCCGGGGCTGCCGGGCACCGGAAGGCAACCGGTCAGGAGTAGACACGCCACCAGACAAGTGCAGGCGAGACTTCCTGAGGCGCGCATGGCAGAAGGATAACGCATTCCACCCGGCCGGCGTCGGAGGCCGCCCCCCGACCGCCGTCTGCCCGACGCCATGGCCGGGAATAGAAGAGCGGGCCGGGGGGCGCCGGCCCGCTCGGTCGTTCGATCGGCGGTGGCGCTAGGCTGCGCCTTTCGTTTGATTGGTCAGGTAATTCTCGAGGCCCATCTGCCCGATCTGATCGAGCTGGGCTTCGGCCCAGTCTTCGTGTCTCTCCTCATCGCCGAGGATCTTCATCAGCAGATCGACGGACCCCTGATCCTTGACCTCGTGGGCCAGCGTGATCGCCGCGTTGTACGCGTTGACCGCGTCGACCTCGGCCGCCTGGTCGTTGGTGACCATTTCCTTGACTGCGGCGCCGATCTTCATCGGGTGCAGCTTGGAGACCACCGGGACGCCTTCAAGGAAGATGATGCGCGCGATCAGCCATTCGGCGTGGTGCATCTCGTCGACGGCCTGATGCTCCTTGGCCTCGTGCAGCCGGTCGTAGCCCCAGTTGGCCAACATCTCCGAGTGCACCATGTACTGGCTGATTGCGGTCAGTTCGTCGGCCAACAGGCCGTTGAGTGCTGCCAGGATCCGCTCGTTGCCTTTCATCCTCTGCCTCCCTGATTGAGATCTCGTGAAGTGTAGCACGAAGGAGAATAACGGCTGATGGCGGGGTCCGGCTTGAGGTCCGCAATTCCCCCGGGGAGCGGGGAGAAGCTCAGGCAGGCGCGGCCTGCAGCGTTTCGCGATGGAAGGCGGCGGCCTGGACGCGCGTCAGCATCCCCAGCACGACGAGCAATCCCAGCGACTCCACGATGAAGACCGAGGCGTAAGCGAGCGGTTCGGCGCCGCCGATCGCCAGAACCCCATCGTGCAGCCAGCCGCCGCCGATCGACGCCGTCCCGTTCGCCAGCGCCTGTGCCAGAGTCCAGGCGCCCATGTACAGGCCGGTGCGGGCGGAGGTCGACATGCTCATCATCATCGACAGGCCCCCGACATTGAAGAAGCCCATGCCCAACCCCATCAGGCCGATCGCCGGTGCGACCAACCGCCCGGCCAGGGTCAGGCTCGCGAAGCCAAGCAGGGCGAAGGACGCCGCGGCCAGGGCCAGACCAATGCCCGCCGTGCTGCGGTCGCCCAGCCGTCTCGATAACCACGCGCCGCTGATCAGCATTCCGAGCAGGACGCCGATCATCTGGTAGGCATTGAACATCGTCGTCTGCCGGACGTCGAGGCCGAGCACATCGCCGCCGAAGGGCTCGAGCACCACTTGCTGCAGGAACAGGAACAGGATGCCGGCGAACAGAAAGGTGAAGAAGCGGCGGGTTTCCCGGCTGCGTGCCAGGAGTCGCCAGGCGTCGGCGGCGGTGACCGCCTCGGCCGACGGGGGCAGGTCCCGCCGCGGCTCCTGGCCGATGACGGCCACCAGCGTCAGCCCGGCCAGCACCGCCGCCATGACGTAGAACAACCGCGTCAGCGCCTCGGCCGAGTACGAAATCGAGCAGACCAACGCCAAGGAACACCCCGGCGAGGATGCCGAGCATCATCATCGACCAGATCACCGATACGGAGCGGCCCCGCTGCGGCTCGGGGGTCACGTCGGCCAGGAGTGCCAGGTAGGCGGTCCCGGCGGAGTAGATGCCGGTTCCCAGCAGCAGGAAGACCATCGCCCCGGCAGCCAGCGACGGGTACGAAGCGTTCGAGGCGCCGATCCACAGCGCGACATGCGGCGCCGCAATCGTCATTGCCGCCGAAAGCGCCGCGCCTGCCAGGATGTAGGGGGTTCGGTGGAGTCCGAAGAGGGGGCGCTGGTCGGATCGGTTCCCGAGGGCGATGGCGACTGGGGCGGCGAAGTAGTGCAAGCCGATCACCAGGCTGACCAGCCCCAGGTCGATCCCCATCTCGATCTTCATCACGCGGTTGAGGATGCCGAGGGCCAGGATGGAGAGCATCCCGGCGGCGAACTGGCGCAGGCCCAGCCTCAACAGGCAGCGTGAAACGCACAACCCTACCTCTTGCCAGCGCGGGTGATCTACGCGGCAGGTGGATTCATACCATGCCCGAGACGGAGAGCGAGGATTCTCCTATGGGATTCTCATCCCTGCGTGCAATGCCATGGGAGGCAAACTGAGAGGGATCGGCCGTGACGTTGAACCGCGATGTCGAGGTGGAGGGACAGATCGGGCACTCCGCCCGGGCCGCTCAAGCGCTGCAGGTGCCCATCGGAGCCGACGGCCAGGGGGATCCAGAATCGAGCCCGCCGGGAACTCTCTCCGGTCTGCGGTTTGTGCGTTGACTCGAGGGGGTAGTTCCTGTAGAGTGAAAGCGAGCCGCGCCGGCCTGCGCAGGATTGCAGGCGGGGCACTTCCCTCCCATACGGCCCAACCGATTCCTTTTCCACCTTCCCGACGCCGTTCGTCGGCGGCCGCGCGTTGCCGTGTTTGGGAGAGGAGGGCACATGCGGGAAAGCCCGGCGCCTGACTTAGGCCATGCATGAGGCTCCCGGTGAAACCGTACACCGGGTAGGATCGGGGGGACACACTCATGTTCAAGAGGCGCACTACCCTGTCCGTGCTGCTCGTGGCTGTGCTGCTGCTTGCCGCCACGCCTGTGTTCGCCATTGGACCGGTCGAGGTCTACCCACCTGCTGACGGTGCGTATCAGGCGACCATCGGCGACTCCGTGAGCCTGTTCTGGGGATGGATTGCGGCGACCAAGGGCCAGGTGCGGGTCTTCATCCACCACTCGTCTGAGACCTACACGCTCAAGGACCCCGGAGGGAATGTTGTGTGGGAGATGTCCGCAGCTGAGGCTGACACCCACTGGGGGCCCCTGGAGAGGTTCACCGATGAATGGCTGGGACTGGACTGCCCCATGCCGACGGTCTGGGCCTCGTGGTGGTCCTACCCCATCCCTGTGGAATTGACCGAAGTCGGGACTTACACGCTGCTCTACACCGGAGTCTTCGATCAGCCGGTCAACGACGGGCTACATGCTTGCACCGAACTTCCCAGCCCCAATCCACCCATCCCAACGCCCAGCATTTACCGCGGGGAGGTCTTTGCCATCTCGACGATCGTTGTAACGGCTCCGCCCCCGCCATAGCCAGAGAGACGATCGGACTCGAAACGGAGCGGGGGCGGCCATGCCGTCCCCGCAACCTATTCTCTTGCTTTAGCCGGCCTCTGGCCGCGGTTCCCGCTCCTTGCACCCCGGCTCAGTATTGCGGCATCGACGGATCGACCTCGCGCGCCCAGCCGTTGATCCCGCCGTACAAGTTGCGCACTTTGCGGAACCCGGCACCGGCCAGCAGCTCGACGGCACGCGCCGAGCGCGAGCCCGTCTTACAGAAGACGACCAACTCCTGGGCGCTGTCGAGCTCGTGAAGCCGCGAGGCAAGCGTCCCCAGGGGGATCAGCTCCGCCCCCTCCAGCCGGGAGATCTCGAGCTCGTGCGGCTCGCGCACGTCGATCAGGCGCAGCCGCTTCCCGGCGCGCGCAGTTCCTCCGCCAGCGCGGCGGGCTCCACCTCCCACTCGCGCGCCATCTCTCCATCTTCTCGATCATGGCCCGGCACGCCGCAGAAGGCCTCGTAGTCGATCAGCTCCGTGATCTCAGGCTCAGCGGAGCAGATGCGGCAGCGCGGGTTCTTCTTCAAGCGCAGTTCCTCGAACGAACCCGCCAGCGCATCGTAGAGCAGCAGCTTGCCGATCAGTGGCTCGCCGATCCCCAGAAGGAGTTTGAGCGCCTCGGTCGCCTGGAGCGTGCCGATGGTCCCCGGCAGCACGCCGAACACACCGCCCTCAGCGCACGACGGCACCAGCCCTGGAGGAGGGGGTTCGGGGAACAGGCAGCGGTAGCACGGGCCCCGATCCGCCCAGAACACGCTCACCTGACCCTCGAAGCGGAAGATCGAGCCGTAGACATTCGGTTTGTGCGTCAGCACGCACACGTCGTTCACCAGGTAACGCGTCGGGAAGTTGTCGGTGCCGTCGACGATTAGATCGTAGGGGCCCGCCAGGCGCAGGGCGCTCTCCGAAGTGAAAGGTTCGTCGTAGGTCTCCACCCGGATCTCCGGGTTGAGATCGAGCAGCCGGGCGCGGGCCGGAATCCACCTTGCGCTGACCGACGGTCGACATTCCGTGGATCACCTGCCGCTGCAGGTTGGTGTAGTCAACGCGATCGTAGTCCACCAGGCCCAGGCGGCCGACGCCGGCAGCCGCAAGATAGAGAGCCACCGGAGAACCGAGGCCACCCGTCCCGATCACCAGCACGGAGGAGGCCTTGAGCTTCCGTTGCCCCGCCAGCCCGACTTCCGGCATCAGCAGGTGGCGTGAGTAGCGCATGATCTCGTCGTGGCTCAGATCGGCTTCGTGGTGAGTGATAGCTCCAGGCGTCATCGGCGACCTCATCTCGTCGGAAGTTCCGACGCCTTCCGACGTTTGGATTGTAGTGGATCCAGGCGGCGCGGGGTTACGAGTGGTGCAGGGCTCCCGGCCACCGACCAGCCGACTGCTCAATCGGCGTTGGCTGACTCCAGGTGAGCGGGCTCAGGCGCGGCGGAGGATATCCCAACCCGATCAACTGCGCATGCAGCCGCTCGAACCGCGCCACCCCGTGATTGACGGCGCGCGGACGGCCTTCGGCGTCGATCAGAAACGTCGTGGGGACGCTCAGTACGCCCCAGGTATCGGCCAGGTGCGGCTGACGGGTGGCGTCGACCTCCAGGACCTGCACATGGGCAAGGTAGACCTGGCGCAAGCGTTCGAGCGCCGGAGCCTGCACGCTCTCGCAAGGTGCGCATCCCGGCGACGTGAAGTACAGGATCGCCGGCGTGCCGATGCGGTATTCGGGCAGGCCGAGCTCGCGGCGCGCCCGTCGTGCCAGGAGCAGGCGCGGGACAAACCGAGCCGCCAGCAGGCCCAGGGTGATCAGTCCCGTGGCGATCAGCAGCCGTTCGATCATTGGGCTTTCCCGGGACGCTGTCCCGGGAACGTGGACGGGGGCGGGCCGACGCGGAACCCCGGGAGACCGAGGCGGTGCAGCCAGTAGTACAGCGCGCAGCCGACGCAGAAGCCGGCCAACAGATTGACCGCCGCCAGTGCGATGACCAGCCAGACCAGTCCCCAGCTAATCCATGGAAGCCCCAGCCACGCAGCCCCCAGAGCGGCCACGAGAAACGCGCCCCCCAGCCCCTGGGCGAACCGATGTGGCTGAGGGTGATCGCGCAGGACATCCGGCTTGCTCAGCCCGATCCGGCGGAGCAGGAGGTAGACCCACAGAAAGCCGGGTCGCCCGAGCGCCGTCCCCGCCAGCATCACCAGCGCCACAACCGCCACCAGCCACGCGGCATCGAGGACGAAAGCTGCGACCAAGAGCAGGATGATCGAGGCCTGGTTCGCCCGCAGTGCAGCGTGATCGACGGGGACGACAGGCGCTTCGGCGGCTCCTCCGGCGATGCTCGGAACGATCATCAATCGATCGGCTGGCTGAAGCGGCGTGGCCCCCGACTGCAGCGTGCGGATGTCCTCCTCGTTCAGGAACACGTTGACGTACGGACGCAGGCCGCCGGCCTCGTCGAACAGGTGGCGGCGAACGTCGGGGTAGCGCACGGTCAGATCCACCAGCGCCGCATCGACGGTGCCGCCGGTCACGTCGACTTCCTTGGCGCCACCGGTGTAGGAGCGCAGGGGGGTGGGGATTCGGACGATCGTCATCACGCCTCCTCGGCGTCGGGGTTGTCGGAGACTTCGGACCGGTTCTTCGGTCATCATCCCGCGATCCTCGGCCAGTCTCCACGAACGCGATTCGATCGCCACGCCGGCCTCAACCTGGGTGATCAGGTAGGAGTAGACCGGCAGCGCCCACTGTGTGTCGAACTCGGAGGCGCGTGCCGGGTGATCAGGATGCGAGTGGAACACGCCGACGATCTCGAGTTCCAGGCGCTCGGCTTCGTCCTCGGCCGCCAATAGGTCGCGTGGGGAGATCAGGTAGCGTCGAGTACGCGAGTCGGGTCGAAAGTGATTGTCGAGAGGGAGGAGCCGGGATACGCGGCGGTCGGCCCCTTCGAAGGCACCCAGCAGCAGGCCGGCACCCTCCTCGGGGTATGCCCGCGCCCCATGCTCGTGGATCGCTTCCAGCAAGGTGAAAGGAAGCGACACGCTCATGCTGTGCTCCAGAAAGTGGCGCCCAGGTACTTCAGGCCGGAGTTGGGGAAGATGACGACGACGGTGCCTGTCTCGAGGCGCTCGGCCACGCGCAGCGCCGCATCGGCGGCCGCCGCCGCCGACACGCCGACGAGCAGGCCCTCGAGGCGTGCCAGGCGGCGTGCCATGGCGTAGGCAGACTCCGTGTCGACCACGACCGTTTCATCCGGTACGCGCGGGTCGTAGATCTCCGGGATGAGCGCCGTCGGCAGGTGTTTGAGCCCCTCCAGACCGTGGATCGGCCCATCGGGTTGAACGGCGATCAGACGGACGTCGGGGACGGCTTCGCGCAGGAACCGGCCGACGCCGGTCATCGTCCCTGTGGTGCCGAGTCCGGCGACGAAGTGCGAGACGCGGCCCTGCGTCTGGCGAAGGATCTCCGGGCCGGTGGTGAGAAAGTGGGACTGCCAGTTCGCCGGGTTGGCGTATTGATCGGCGTAGAAGAAGCGCTCCGGTTCCTGGCGTGCAAGCTCGGCGGCCACTTGTCGGGCGCCGTCGCTGCCCTCCGTGGGATCGGTGAGGTGAAGTTCGACACCGTGGGCGCGCAGGATGGCGAGTCGTTCGGGCGAAGCGTTTGCCGGAACGGCCAGGCACACGCGCAGCCCGAGCGAGGTCCCCAGCGTCGCATACGAGATGCCCATGTTGCCGGAGGTCGAGATCGAGCAGCGTCCGGCCCTGGCCGAGGGAACCGGCGTCGAGTGCCCGCTGCAGGATGGCGGCCGCTGGCCGGTCCTTGACCGAGCCCCCGGGATTGAACCATTCCGCCTTGGCATACAGGCTGACCCCCGGAGCGAGGTGTGCCGTGATTCGCTCCAGCCGCAGCAGCGGGGTCTCACCAATCAGGCCCAACAGGCCCGGCCTCGCGGCGCGGTCGACCGCGTCTTTCAAGCGTGTGTGCATCCGATGGCCTCAAACTAGATCAGGCGACGCGGACGAGCCGCGCGCAGTGCTCGCGCCGAAACGCTATGGCGGAGAGGGGGCGAGGGCGAGCCGCCGCGGCGTGAGCTGGCCGGCAGGTCCGTTCGGGCGCCATGGGTCGCACCCGAAGGAAGGACACGCCCTCGCTAAGGACAGATGCAGAGGATCATCGGGCAGGTGCCAGTTTCTATGAGATTCCTGATAAATATTATCCCAATGATGACCCTCTTTGTCAAGTGCGCCTCTGATCGAGTTGCTCGACGCTCAATGGTCGAGCCTAATGTGCTCTTGGAGGGACGGTGGGCTGTGGCACGGAGGTTGCTTTACTGCGTGAGGAGTGGGCCATCCTGTGCCCAGATACCAGCTTGCTATAATGGCATGAGAGGTCTTTGGCGTGCAACCGACACCTGAACTCGCACCCTTTCGCACACGCAGGCGGGAGACCAGCCCGCTGTTGCGCCAGGTGGTCCGGCACCTGAGCGTGACGGCGGGTATGGCGGCTCTGCTGGCGACCGTGCTTCACGGCCTGGACGCCGGCCGGCCTGAACCCGGGTGAGTTGGCCAACCGGTTGATCGCCGGGTGGGAGGGCGGAAATCCGGGCGACCCGGTCGCGCTTGTGCCCCAGGCGGAAGGTCTGCGGATCGGCATCGTCACCGGACATTCCGGCCCGTACCCGGGCACCGGCGCAGTCGACCCTGGTTCCACGTGCCCGGACGGGCTGACCGAACTGCAGGTCAACCAATCAATCGCGGACCTGGTGGCTGATGGACTCGAGGGCGCCGGCTTCCAGGTCGACCGTCTGAACGAGTGGGATCAAGGCCTGACCGGGTATCGCGCCGTCGCGTTGGTTTCCATCCACGCCGACTCCTGCGAGTGGATCAACGATCAGGCCACGGGCTTCAAGGTTGCGGCGTCGGTCAACTCGTCGATCCCCGACCGCGCCCAGCGGCTGGTGACCTGCATGGTCGACCGGTACGCGCGTGACACCGGGATGACCTTCCACCAGGGCAGCATCACTCGCGACATGACCGAGTATCACACCTTCAACGAGATCCACAGCCAGACTCCTGCGGCGATCATCGAGACCGGTTTTCTAAACCTCGACCGTAAGTTCCTGACCGAGCAACCCGACCAGGCGGCACGCGGGATCGTCGAAGGCCTCCTGTGCTTCGTCAACAACGAGCCCGCCTCGCTCCCCGGGGACACCCAGCCGTGACCGATGTCGGCGGGGTTGCTCCCCAGGATGCGCACCGTGCCTTGCAGGCCGCGCGGCAGGCGTTGCTGCGCGGCGACCGCGGCGAAGCCCGCCGCATGGCGCGCCTGGCGGCGCGGCTCTCGCCGCGCTGGGATGCCCCGTGGCTGATCCTGGCCGCCGTCTCTGAGCCGCGGGCCGGCCTGGCATATGCCGTCCGCGCGCTGGAGATCAATCCTGGTTCCCAGGCTGCGCGCGGGGCGATCCGCTGGCTGGTGAAGCGCCTTCCTCGTGAGGTTCGCACCGAAGCGGTCCGCGAGCTGCGCATCCCGGACGTGCTGGCGGTGGAACTGCTCTCTCCGTCGTCGCTCGCCGCGCCGCGCCGGCTGGCGCCGCAGGTGCTGATCCCGGCACTGCTGTTGGCCGGCGCCGTCGCGGTCTGGCTGACGAGCCAGCCGGCGGCGGCGACGCAGACGCAGGCCACGCTCGAGCCGGTCGCCAAAGCCACTTTCACCGCGACGTCCACGCCGACGCCGACGGACACGCCCACGCCGACCGCCTCCCCGACGCCGACGATCACCGCCACGCCCACACCCACGTCCACGCCGACGCCGCGCCCTTCAGTCTCATGGACCTACTCCGACGATCCGTCCGAGCTGGCCGACGAAGGCCGCTGGGTCGACGTCGACCTCTCCGCGCAGCGCGTCACGGCCTATGAGGGTGCCGAGGCGGTGAACGAATTCATCGTGTCCACCGGGACGAGTGCACACCCAACCGTGAGTGGCCAGTTCCGGATCTACGTCAAGCTCCGATCGACGGCGATGGCCGGCCCGGGCTACTATCTGCCGGGCGTGCCGTTCACGATGTACTTCTACAAGGGCTATGCGTTGCACGGCACCTACTGGCACAGCAACTTCGGCGTCCCGATGAGCCACGGATGCGTCAACCTCCGCACCTCCGACGCCGAGTGGTTGTTCAACTGGGCGTCGGTGGGCACACTGGTCAACGTCCACCCATGAAGACGCCGCTGCATTCGCGCCGTGACTGGATCAGACGCGACCAGCGCTGCCCGGCTGACGCGGCGAGGTTTCCTGCGAGTGACGGGCGCTTCGCTCCTCGGGCTGGCGGTCCCGATGCCGCGCCTGGGGGCGCCACCCCTGTGGGAGGCCACCGAGGGACAACTGGGGAGGGTGCTGATTGATGGCGCTCAGCTGCGCGCCTCGACGTCGGTGGACAGCGCGCAACTGGACATCCTGGCCTTCGATGAGGTGGTGCCCGTCGTCCGGGCAATCGTCGGGGACGCGTGGCTGGCCGACAGCCGCGTGTGGTACGAGGTCCCGGACCGCGGCTTCATCCACTCGGCCTGGATTCAACCCGTCCGCGATCTGCCGCAGAAACCGATGACCTCGGTCTCGCCCCGGGGAATCCTCACCGAGGTCAGCATCCCCTTCGTCGATGTGTTCTCCGAGCCGGACGACGACTCCGATCGGCTGTACCGCCTGTATTACGAGACCACACACTGGATCACCGGCGCGGAGAAGGATGGTGGCGGCCGTTGGTGGTATCGGATCCACGACGATCGCATCGCCGCAGACTACTTCGCACTGGCGCCGGCGTTCCGTCAGATTCCCCTTTCCGAACTCACCCCGATCTCCCCGACGGTTGCGCCGGAAGAGAAGCGCATTGAGGTCAGCCTGTCCGAGCAGTGGATCAAGTGCTTCGAGGGGCTGCACCTGGTGTTCACCACCAGAGTGTCGACGGGCATGGCGCTGGCCGACGGGTCCTACTTCACACCCGAAGGCGACTTCGACACCTTCCGCAAGCGCGCCTCGCGCCACATGGCCGCCGGCGACCTGATCAACGGCTACGATCTGCCCGGCGTCCCCTGGGTTTCCTATTTCACCGCCGAAGGTGTGGCGTTCCACGGGACCTACTGGCACAATGAGTTCGGCGCCCCACGCAGCCACGGCTGCATTAACCTTTCGTCCGCCTCGGCCAAGTGGGTCTTCCGCTGGACGACGCCGGTCGTGCCCCCGGATCGGATCGACCTGTACGCCGAACGGGGCACGAAGGTCGTTGTTTACCGCTGAGCTGGCGGCGCGGCTGTGTCGGGAGCCAAGGCGCGTGAGACGCGGGTGCGAAGGATGGACCGGGTGACGGCGAGTTCCCTGGCGAAGAAGCTTCAGGTCAAGCCGGGCCGGACGCTGGTGGTGCTCGGCGCACCGCCGGGCTTCCTGAAGTTGCTGGAGCCTTTCCCGGAAGGTGCGCGACGCCTCCCATCGCTGCGGGGCAAGGTCGATGTCCTCCTCGTGTTCGTCCGCAACCTGCGTGAGGCGCTGGCCATCGTGGATAAGTCGAAGCGCGGGCTGGTGGACAAGGGCATCTTGTGGGTCTGTTATCCGAAGCTCACCTCAGCCTCCGCCGGCGAATTGAGCCGCGACGTGCTGTGGAAGGCGCTGGAGCCTCAGGGCCTGGGCCCGGTGTCGATGGTGGCGATCGACGCCACCTGGTCCGCCATGCGTTTCAGGATCGTGCGCTAAGTCTCGGCGCGCCGTCGAGGCGAGCGCACGATACCTCCGCCCATGCCGCGCCCCGCATCCGGCGGAGATTGGCCCATTCTGAAATCGACACTCCCTGCGCACCCGTCAACCGAAGCGCGGGGTTAGCGAGGGAACCATGCTGCGCCGAATCGCAATGCTCTCCCTGCCTGTAGTGCTCCTTGCCTGCAACACGATCCAGACGGCGATCACGCCGACGACGACGATCGAGCCGACGGCCGAGGCGACCGCCGTTTCGCCGACGGTCGCTCCGACCCCCACGCTCCCGGCCGGGCCCACCGCCGTCCCGGGGTGGCTGACGTATCACAATGCCATGATCGGTTACTCGTTCGATTACCCGCCGGAGGCAACGCTGACGACGACCGGCGTCACGGGGTACCCGACCGAGGAACTGCCGGCCGGTCTTGAGCCCGGGCAATACAACGCCACCCTCGAGGCCACCTACACGGAGGCCCTGTGCGCCGGGATCGAGCTCCCGGCTGCGTTCCTGGTCCTCCAGGCCCCGGATGAAGCCGGTGGGCGGTATGGCGGGCCATGTGGGATCTCCGGGATCGGCGCCTACGACCTGAGGACCGAGGAGACGGCCATCACGATCGGTGGCGTCTCCTACCCATTGCGGACGACGCGTGTCTACGAGGTGGGAACCGATACACTGGTCAACGAGTTCGCCGGCGTGCGGCTCGACGACGGGACGCGCTTCAGCTTCGGCAGCACCTGGCAAGTGCACGGATTGACCTACGAGGACTACCTGGCCGATCGGGCCATCATCCTGCAGGTGATGGCCAGCTACCGGACGGATCCTTAGCTCGCGTGTTCGCCCCCGTGACCGCTGGGCAACGAGGCCGCGGCCCGGGCGAGGTTCTGGTAGGATACGCTTAGTTCGTGCAGCGTGAGGATCGAGACATGCCTGGGGCGTTGTTCGCAGGGCTGGTGGTGGATGAACAGGACCGGCCGGTCGAGGAGACTTCGATCGGCGGGGAGCCGTTCTACGTCGTCGACGACGCCGGCTTCCGGCGACACATCGAGAGCGCCTTTGTCGACCGGCAGGTCCTCGAACAGATGCGCACCATGATCCAGGGCAATGAGGAGCTGATCAGCGAAGGCACGATGAAGATGCTCGGCCAGGAAGACATCTTCACCAAGGCGATGATCGAACGCTCGCTCCGAAACGTGGATACCCAATTCGATCAGCTTTTGGCGCAGGGGCTTCCCGTGGAAGCCCGCGCCTGGATGGGGATGCTCGGGTTCCGGGTGGTGATCGATTTGCGCGGCAACGTCCTGCGCGTCGAGCAGCCCAGCGCCCCGGAGGAGCCGCCGGAATGACCGGCGCGGCCGCCCCAGTCTGCGGCCCGGGTCGACCGGCGGGGAGGGTTTGAGGTGGGATGGTCGGAGCACATCCTCGACGTCGATGAGAGCACCTTCGAGGCGGAGGTGCTGCTGCGCTCGCACGAAGTGCCCGTGGTCGTCGACTTCTGGGCGACGTGGTGCGGCCCGTGCCGCACGCTCAGCCCGCTTCTCGAACGCCTGACGGTTGAAGCCGGCGGCGCATTCCGACTGGCCAGAGTCGACGTCGACGCAAATCAAAATCTGGCAGCACGCTACGGGGTACGCGGCATCCCGGCGGTCAAAGGTTTCCGCGGCGGGGGAGTGGTAGCGGAGTTTGTCGGTGCGCAGCCTGAAGGGCTGGTACGACGCTTCCTGCAGAACCTGGCGCCAAGCGCCGAGTCGGTCGCATTGGAACGTGCGCGAAGCCTGTTGGCGACGCGGCACTGGCCGGAAGCCGAGCAGGCGTACCGAGAGCTCCTGGAAGAGGAGGAGGGGAGCCCGGCGGCGGCGCTCGGCCTGCTCAAGAGCCTCTTGATGCTGGGCCGGGGCGGGGAGGCCGAAGCCGTGCTGGGCAGGTTCCCATCCGGCGCGGAGTGGGCGGAGGCGGAGCGGCTGCGCCCGCTGGCCCAGGCGCTGGCGTTGGCCGAGGCGTCATCCACCTCGCTCCCCGACGACCCGCTCGAAGCCGGCTTCGTGCGCGCGGCAAGCCTGATCGGACGCGGCAACTTGCCGGCGGCGATGGACGGTCTGATCGACGTCCTGCGCCAGGACAAACAGTACCGCAAGGGCGCCGCGCGCCAAGCCCTGCTGGGCCTCTTCATCCTCCTGGGCGATGAAGACCCCCTGACACGCCAGTACCGCGACGAGTTGGCCTCGATCCTGTTCTGACCTTCTGACCCCAGCCTAACCCGCTCGCCGGCGGAGGCCCCGATCGAGGCTCCCGATCGTGCCGACTCGCCCGACGGTCTTGGATCGGCCGGCCCCGGCCTCTCCCTCACTCGCGCAAGTGCTCCTCCGGATAGAAGTAGATTCGGTCCGAGTCGCTCTCGGGGAAGAGCTTTTCCAGTGGGACGCCCTCGATGAAGGTGTGGTAGATGTCCCACACCTCCTCTGCTGTCACCCAGCCCGCGCCGTAACGGCGAAGGTCGATCGGCTCTGAGAAGCCACGCAATGTGAAGTCGTTCGGATCGTTGGTCCAGTCGCTGGTGTAGTCGGGGTAGTAAGCCATCGCCAGATCGCGCAGGGAGGCGTAGATCGGCGGCTTACCGCGCAGCTTGGCGTGCCGCGATTGGGATACGCATCCGTACTTGCCCTGACGCGTATAGACGATCAGATTGTGATCAAAATCCTGTGGAGCTTCGAGCAGCACCAGACGCGGCTCGATCCCTTGCCGCCAGAACAGCGCCGCGGCGAGGATCGCTCCTTCAAAGCAGTGGGCCTCGCGTCGACGCAGCACCTGCAGCGGCCCGCGGGCCGTCGCCCCGTCCGGCTCGAAGTTGTAGCGCACCTCCTGCGCCAGGAATGCCTGAATGGCTTCCGGGGAATCGAGCCGGTCGACCAGCGCGCGCTCTTCGGGCGTCAGTGCGGCGTGGAAGGCTTCGTGCGGAAATTCCATCGCTCCTCCGGCTTCGTCCGTCACAAGGGAGACGGCGGCGCGGTGATTTCCGCCGCGGCCCCGAGTGGCTAACCGTGTGCCCGGGGTGGCAAGGAGGCGCAGCCGCGTGGGCGGCTGCGCGTGGTGGGCCGGGCGGGACCTCCGACGAGCGGCGTTAGCTGGCGCCGCCGGCGGCAAGGACCAGCGTGCCCCAGGTCGTCGGGTTGAGCAGCTTGCGCGTCCCAACGCTGGAGACCATCGACTGCTGCACAGCCGTGCC
Organism: uncultured Chloroflexia bacterium; assembly: GCA_963743255.1. Classification (GTDB taxonomy): domain Bacteria; phylum Chloroflexota; class Anaerolineae; order Anaerolineales; family E44-bin32; genus DYJB01. The sequence goes on along the minus strand of CAVUPD010000022.1, from coordinate 47,554 downwards.
CGCCTGGTCGTCGTCGGACAGGGAGATGGCAAAGCCGTACTTGTTCCCCGCGACGGGGGTCACACCGAAGACCGTCCACGGGATCTTGGCCTCGAGTGCGTAGCCGTCGCCCACCTGCTTCGCCTTGACCACGACCGCCGTCAGGCTTCCTTCGGTGCTGCGCGGGTACCAGCGATAAGCGTGCGGCGCCACCGTGCCGAAATTGCCGGCGGTCAGGCCGATCTGGTAGTCATCCGACGTCAGGCTGGTAGAGGAGAAGTCGGTCACCAGGTTGGCATCCAACTGGATTTCGACGTCATCCCCCAGGTACATGTTGCGGCCTGAGCTGACCTGCACGTACTTGTCGTCGCGGACCTGGACGGCGAGGTACAGGTTCGTTACGTCGTAGCCCAGGAAGAACGTGCCGGACAGGTCGGCGTCGCCGCTGCGCAAATTGCAGCCGAAGGTGCAAGCGGCCAGCCCGTAGCTCACGCCCTTCCAGTCGCTCAAATCACCATCGATCGCCGGGGCTACGGCCAGGCTGACGGCTTCGAACGGGGTGCCGTTCGGCCTGCCGGCAGCTGGATTGACGGTCGGCGTCGGCGCGCCGGGTGCCGTCGTCGCTCCCGTCGTTGGGGTAAGGGTCGGCACGCTGATCGTCGCCGGTGCGACGACGGGCGTCTCGGTCGGCGGCGCTTCCGTCGGTGTCTGGGTGGGGGCGAAGATCGCGGTCAGCGTCAGGTTCGGCGTGGGCAAGGCAAACGGCGTGGGCGACGCCGTGCCCGGAATGTCGCAGGCGAATGCCGCCGCCGCAAGCGCGGCCGCGACCAGGAGCGGGACACGTCGAGTCATCGGATCCTCCACACGCAGGACGGTGCCGGGCCGGGATCGGTTCCCGACGCGGCGAGTGGGGCGGGTGGGAGTCGAACCCACACGAGGTCGCCCTCAGGGGATTTTAAGTCCCCGGCGTCTGCCAGTTCCGCCACCGCCCCGCGCCTGACATTCTATCCCGACCGGCCCGGCGTCGATAGGCAGCTCTACGGGCAGATCGACTCAAGCGTCGAATCGGGAAGCCAGCCAAGCACTTCGGTATTGGCCGAGGCGCTCGGCAGCCAGACCCAGGCGTAGAGGTCCCCGGGCCGCACTTTCTGAGCGGAAAGCCCCAGCGCGGCATAGCTCCACTCGCCGGGGGGCGTACGCACGAACGATGCCCAGTAGGCGCATTCGCCGAGGCCCCGGCACCGGCACAGGCAATCTTCCGCGGGGAACGCACAGCCCTGACCGTCGATGGCGCAGACCAGCGCCCCCATCGCATTGCGTTCGTCCAGGGTGAATGGCAGCCCCGCCAGGCTGATGAGCTCCTGCCCGGTGGTTTCCGCGCCCGTGACCTCGACACACGTCTGAGTGGTTGCCCGCTGAGGGTCGATGATGATCAGCGCAGCGCGGCCGCCGTCCGACGGGCCCGGCGAGGCCGCTGGCGAACACGCCGAGAGCAGGATCAGCAGAACGGGCATCCCGACGATGATCGTGCGCAAGAATCCTGGGAGTCGAAGGGACACGCGCGCGCTCCTGATTGGACGGCAAGGCGATGCGGCCGAGCCAGGATTCTATCCTGGATTCTGCGCGGCGCAGGAGGCGCCGCAAACCTGCGTGCTATAATGCCGGCCGGAAGGATCCCTGGAATGTTCAAGAACCTCACTCGCCTGCTCGGCGGAGATCCCATCCGGCGCCAGCTGGAGTCCTACGCCGAACGGGTCGCCGAAATCAATGCGCTGGAACCCGGGCTGCAGGCGCTCGAGGACCGCGGCGCTGAAGGCCCGCACCGCCGAACTGCGCGCCCGGCTGGAGCGCGGCGAGAGCCTCGAGGATCTGCTGGTCGAGACATTTGCCGCTGGTCCGCGAAGCCTCGGTGCGCACGATCGGCCTGCGTCACTTCGATGTCCAGCTGATCGGCGGGATGGTCCTGCACGAGGGCAAGATCGCCGAGATGCGCACCGGCGAAGGCAAGACGCTGGTGGCCACGCTGCCGCTGGTGCCTCAACGCGCTGACCGGCGGCGGCGTCCACCTGGTGACGGTCAACGACTACCTGGCCCGCCGCGACGCCCGCTGGATGGGCCCGATCTACCAGTTCCTGGGGCTGAGCGTGGGCGTGCTGCAGGAAGCGGCGCGCACGGAGAACGGCGCGCAAGGCGTTCGTCTTCGACCCCGAGCGCGATCTCCGCCCAGGAAGACGTTCACCAGCTCCGGATCGTCGAGCGGGCCCAGGCCTACGCCGCCGACATCACCTACGGGACGAACAACGAGTTCGGGTTCGACTACCTGCGCGACAACATGGCGCAGCAGCCTGGAGGTCCGCGTCCAACGCGGGCACCAGTACGCCATCGTCGACGAGGTAGACAACATCCTGATCGACGAGGCCCGTACGCCGCTGATCATCTCCGGGCCGTCGCAGGAAGACCCGCAGACCTACGAACAGATGGCACGCGTCGTCCGGCAGCTCAAGCCCGAAGACTATGAGATCAGCGAGCGCGACCGGACGGTGTCGCTGACCGAGCTCGGCGAGCCGCACGTCGAACAACTCCTCGGTCTGCCGCTGCGCGACCCGGACCGCCCGGAGGACATCACGCCGGAACAAGCGCGCCTGCTGGGTCACCTGGAGCAGGCGCTGCGTGCCGAGCACCTGTTCAAGCGCAACAAGCACTACGTGGTGCAGGGCGGCCGGGTCGTGATCGTCGACGAGTTCACCGGACGACTGATGCCCGGCCGGCGCTGGTCCGACGGATTGCACCAGGCGGTGGAGGCCAAGGAAGGGTCGAAGGTCCGCGAGGAGAACGTTACCTACGCCACGATCACGCTGCAGAATTACTTCCGCATGTACCCCAAGCTGGCCGGGATGACCGGCACGGCTCTGACTGAAGCCGAGGAGTTCCACAAGATCTACAAGGTCGAGGTCATCCCGCTGCCGACCAATCTGGAGTTCATCGCCGGGCAGCCGGAGAGCGATCTGGTCGAGGTGGAGGTGCGCGAAGACGGGAGCCGCTTCACCTGTTTCGCGCCGCGAGGACGACGGGGCGCGCCCCGGTCTTCTGGCGGCGTAAGGACTATCCCGACGTCGTCTACCGGACCGAGGAGGCCAAGCTGCGGGCTGTGGCCACCGAGATCCTCAAACGGAATGTGCTCGGCCAGCCGCTGCTGGTCGGCACGACTTCGGTCGAGATGTCCGAGCGCTTGTCCGCCCGGCTGCGCGCCGAGCCGCTGCAAAGGCTGGCTTCGGTGATGATCCTGCGCGACGCCTTCCTCGAGTCCAAGGGGAAGGCGGACGAAGGCCTGCGCGTACCGGAGTTGATCCCTCTGTATTCGCCTTTGGAGGAGCTCACCCCGGCGCAACTGAGACCGCTGGCGCGCGACCTGGATGTCGTCCTCACCCCGACTCGGCCCGAGAACCTGCAGCGCCTGCTCCGGCTCCTCGAGCTGGATGCCTCGCACCAGGATCGTCTGGCCGAGGCCCTGGAGTCCGGAGTCCGGCATGCCGTGCTCAATGCCAAGAAGCACGATGAGGAGTCGCGCATCATCGCCGGCGCCGGGGCGCTGGGCAGCGTGACCATCGCCACGAACATGGCCGGCCGCGGGGTCGATATCAAGCTGGGGGGTGAGGTGGCGGAGGAGGTCCTGGCCGCTATCCACCGTGTCCTGCGCCGGAGCGGGATCACCGATCCTGAAAACCTGAGCCTGGAGGAGCGCCTGGCGCGCCTCGAGGCGCTCGACCGGGCGGCGGCCGGGATCTACGAGGCCGAGATCGGGCTCTTCCGTCAATTCATGGAAGATGAGAAGCGGGTCAAGCTGGCGGGTGGACTGCACGTGATCGGGTCCGAGCGGCACGAATCGCGGCGCATTGACAACCAGCTCCGCGGCCGCGCCGCCCGGCAGGGGGACCCCGGCTCATCGCAGTTCTTCCTCTCGCTCGGCGACGAGCTGATGCGGCTGTTCGGAGGCTCCCAGGTTTCGGGACTGATGGAGCGCCTGAACATCGACGACGCCGTCCCGATCGCTCATACCATCGTCAACAAGACGATCGAGCAGGCGCAGACCCGGGTGGAGGGCGCCAACTTCGACACCCGCAAGCACCTGCTCGAGTACGACGATGTGCTCAACCAGCAGCGCGAGGTCTACTACGGGCTGCGCAACCGCGTGTTCACGAAGGCCGATCTGACGGAGGACGCGGCGGAGATGCTGCGCGCCGAGGCCGAGCGGCATGTCGAGGCATCCCTGGCCGAGCCGGAAGGTCCCTGGAAGCTGCTCGCCTGGCTGGAGGAGACGCAGCCGACACTCGGGCTGAACTCCGGGAAGCCGTACCCTTCCTTTATGCTCGGCCTGATCCTGGAGGACATGCGCGAGCTCACCGAGCCGGCTGCGATCAAGGAGCGCCTGCTGGAGTGGGCCCGTGATGCGTTGGCCACCCAGTACGAGCACCTGAGCCGCGTGGTTTCCGAGCAGCTGGACAGCGCGCTCGATCGGCTCGAGGCGCAGGTCAAACAGCGCGTCGACGCTGCCGAGTCTGCCCTCGAGGCCGCCCGACTGGAAGCCGAGGAGGCTGGGCGCGACGTCGATCCGAACCAGCTCCTGCGCCTGGCCGAGGAATCGGCCGGCCTGCACATTCAGGTGGACCCCGCCGGCGTGCAGCAGATCCGCTCCGACCCGCGACGTTTCGAGAAGATGATCCCCGATCTGGTCGAGGGCAGCCTGGGGCTGCGCGTGTGGGCGGGGTTGCTGCAGTCCGTCGAACGGCGCCTGGGCGAGCCCCTGGGTCTCGAGCCGTCGCTCAAGACCCCCGTCGATTGGGACGAGGCCGCCGCCTCCATGCGCGGCGCGATGCAGCAGGTCTGGGATCAGCGGGCGGGCACCGTGTTGGGCGAGATCGAGCGTGAGCTCGGGCTTGCGCTCCCGGAGGGGGATCCCGTATCCGATCTGGTCAGGACGCGCCTGCTGGTCCAGATGAGTTACGGGCAGCGGACGTTCTTCGATAAGCGCACGCATCAGAAGCGCGCCCTCGTCGTCGCCCGGTTGTCGTATCCATTCGCCGCCGCACGACTGCTCGAGGACGTCGAGAAGGATGAACTTAGCGACCGAGTCCTCGATCATCTGGACGGCGCCCTGCAGGAGATCCAGCGTGCCCTGGGCGCTGCCGAGCTCTCCCGATGGTCGGTCCCCTTGCGCGAGACCGACCAGACGATCCAGCGTGGGCTGACGGAGTTCCTGGGGGACGAGGCGGTCGCGTCCCTGGCGGACGAGGAATCCCTCCAGGCCGTCCAGGGCGAGCGGCGAATGGCGCTTGAGTCTGCCCTGGGCCGCATGGCGCTCAGCAGTGGGCTCCGGGGCCTGATTCTGGCCGTCGGGGACCGTCTGTGGGTGGAGTACCTGACGCAGATGGAAGCGCTGCGAACGTCGATCGGCCTCGAGGCCTATGGGCAGCGCGACCCGCTGGTGCAGTACAAGAGCCGCGCCTTCGATATGTTCCAGCAGCTGATGGCCGACATTCGGGCGGGGGTCGCCTCCAGGCTCTTCCGGGCCCAGGTGCCCGCACAACCGGCTCCAGCCCAGAATGACAGCGAGCCGGAAGCGCCGGCGGTGCTCGCCGTCGCAGAAGAGAGCGAACCTGCCGAGCCCGCCGAGACCGCACACCGCAAGCGGCGTCGGCGACACTGAGCCCGACTCCGCCCTAAGGCTAGTACCGGGCCCGGCTCTTTGCCGGGCCCGCTCGCATTCCGGTCCTTGGTCCTGAGCATGGTGGCCCCCCGAAAGTCACCCCAGCGCAAGGACCATCCTCCCAGGTCGCGTCCTGGGCGTCCATGCTAGGCTCAAAGAGGCTTCTGCCGGAGGCGCGGCGGGCAGCGCATGGCCCGCTTCCGGTCGGGGACTCCTGGCGCTCCGTGGCCAACGGGAGAGGCGGCAAGCCGGCCGCCCATCGGGATATGTGGGCGACACCACGCATTGATCCGGGCGACCGACTGGTCGAATTGCTTCCGAAGGTGGAGCTCCATCGCCACCTCGAGGGAGCGATGCGGATTGCGACCCTGCTCGAGCTGGCGCGCGAGAATGGGCTGCGCCTGCCGCGCGACGAACAGTCGCTGCGTGCGCGCGTCCAGATCCTTCCCCACGATCCACTCACCTGGGAGAACTTCCTTTCGAAGTTCGACGCCCTGCGCCACTTCTTCCGCTCGCCTGAAGTCATCGCCCGGCTGGTGCGCGAAGCGATCGAGGACCTGGCGGCGGATCGGATCGTGTACGCCGAACTGCGTTTCACGCCGGCGGCGCTGGCCGCCTCGCGCGGCTACCGTGTGGATGAGGTCATGGACTGGGTTCTCGAAGCCGGTCAGTCTGCCATGCAGTCGGCTGGCACCCGCGTCGGCTGGATCGCCAGCATCAACCGGCATGAGCCGCTAGAACTGGCCGAACGTGTCGCCCGTGCCGCCGCCGATCGTCGCGATCAAGGCGTTGTCGGCCTGGATCTGGCGGGGAATGAAGTCGACTTTCCCACGGACCCGTTCGCGCCCTCTTCCGGGAGGCGGCTCAGAGCGGGTTAGGGATCACGCTGCATGCCGGCGAGTGGGCGGACGGTGGGAGCGTGTCGCGCGCCATGGAAACCATGGGGGCGATGCGGATCGCGCACGGTGTGCGGGCGATCGAAGACCCGCGCGCCCTGGACATGGCGCGTGAACGGCGCGTGGCCTTCGAGGTCTGTCTCACCAGCAACGTCGCCTCCGGCGCCGTCCGCAGCTATGCGGACCACCCGCTGCCGAAACTGATCCAGGCCGGGATCCAGGTGACCTTGAACAGCGATGATCCATCGATCTGCGGGATCCTGCTCAGCGACGAGTACCGGGCTGCCATGCAGCACTACGGCCTGTCCCCGACAGCCTGCGCGGCATGATCCTCGCCGCGGCCCAGGCGGCGTTCCTTCCCGAACCCGACAAACGCCGGCTCGAAAGAAGCCTGGAGGCGGAGCTGTTCGCCCCCGCGGACTGACCGGCGTCACCCTCGCCCCCAACTGAGCACCTGCCCGGTGGCGCTCCTCCGCCCACATTTCCTGATCCCTCCCGGCCGGCATCCGCCATCTTCCACGAGGCATCGTCACCTGTGGTCGATCTCAAATTCAGGTGGGACGCCAAAGGCGATTCATCCGATATCTGTGGCCGGAATGCCTGACGAGCGCCCAAGCGGCACGCCTCTCGGCACGGGTGCGGTCGGCCATGTAATCACACGGGCGGAGGCACAGCCTCCGCCCGTGGTTACATTCCAGAGTTCCGGAAGGGGAGGTGCTACTGCTTCGACTCCCATTCGGCGACGGCGTCACGGATCATGCGCTTCACGTCCGCATCCGGAACATCCTCGAGGTTGAAACTCTGCAGGCCGATGAAGACGCGCAGCACGCCACCGGCGCCTTCCAGCAGCCGCACACCCCGCGATGCCCCGGGCGCCTCCGCCATCTTGCGCTGCAGGATATCGTTGATCTGCTCGATCATGCTCGCGGACTTCTTGACTTCTTCCAGGGGCGCTCGCTCGGCCGCTCGTTCGCGCACGGTGGTCACGCCCAGCCACTTGACCAGATCGGCCGCGGCGTACTCGACCCGCGGCGAAGTCGCGTGAGGCGCGCAGCTCATCCGCCGTGCCGTACTCGCGCCCGCCGACCAGCACCAGGAGCTTCCCGGTCACCTCGTCGCGCATCAGGGTGGCGACCGCCAGGGTGCGGCGCGACGGAGCCAGCGCGGCTGGCTCCGGAGCCGGCAGCGTGGGAGCCGCGGCGGGCAGCTTCGGCGCGGCCGGAGGCGGAGCCACGGCCGATAGCGGCTCAGGAGTTGTCGGCGTCTGGGCGACCGCGGCCGGGGGGATTGCCCACGGCGGCGGTGTCCCGGCCACCAGGACTGGCTCCTCGGCCTCCGCCTTCTCGGGCTCGTCGGGCGGTGCGCCGGACGAGCCCTTCTCCTGGTCGCGCCGGTTGAGGATGAACGCGTAAGCCAGAAGTGCCAGGGCGATCCCGACCACGATCATAATCACGCCGATGACCAACTCATTGTCCATGCTTGACCCCTAAGCCCGCTGGCACGCGGGGCAGAAATGCGTGCCCCGCTGCCCGATCACCAATCGCTCGATCGGGGTGCCACACTCCGGGCACGGCTCGCCGGTTCGCTGATAGACGCGAAAGTGATTCTGGAATCCCCCTCCGCGGTACACCCAATCGATGCTTGCCCCGTGATGACGCAGCCCACGCTGCAGGCTGAGGCGGATTCCCCGCCAGAGGGCGTGCACCTCGGCCTGGGAAAGTGTGTCGCTCCGCCGCAGAGGGTGCAGGCGGGCGAGGTGCAGGGCCTCATCCACGTAGATATTGCCGAGGCCGGCCACAAAAGCCTGATCGAGGAGCAGCGGCTTGATGGCACGGCGGCGCGAGTGCAGATCGTCTGCCAGCCCACGGGCGGTGAAGCCGCGTTCGAGCGGCTCGGGCCCCAGCCTGCCGAGCAGGCGTTCGGGGTCGTCGACCAGGTAGGCTTTCCCGAACTTGCGCGCGTCGCTGAAGCGCAGCTCCCATCCGTCGTCGAGGTGGAAGACCGTGCGGTCGAACGGATCCCGGGCGGTCCCGGGTGCCACGAGCTGCAGGTCGCCGCTCATCTTGAGGTGGATCAACAGCGTGCCGCGGTCGAGGGGGAAGATGAGGTACTTGCCCCGACGCCTCACATCGTGCACGCGGTTCCCGGCGATCGAGCGGCGGAAGCGGGCGGCAGACGGCATGGCGATGTGACGCGGCCAGCGCAGTGTCACCGAGGTGATTCGCCTGCCGGGCAGCCGCGGCGCCTCGGCCCACCCGTCGCGCAGGCGACGCACGATCGTCTCGACCTCAGGCAGTTCCGGCATGGCCGGCATTATACCCGCCGCGCGGCAGCGGGCAACGCCAGCCTCATTGGACGCACACCAGGTCTTGGAGCGCGGCCAGCTTTGCCGGCCCAATCCCGGGAACCAGCAACAGATCCTCGATCGCGGCAAAGGCACCGTGCGACTCGCGGTAGGCGATGACCTCCTTTGCCAGGCTCGGCCCGATCCCGGGCAGACGATCAAGCTCGGCGGCCGACGCCGTGTTGAGGTTGACCGGGGAAGCGGGCGTTTCCTGCCCCGGTGTACTCACCGGCGAGGTCGAACTCCGCGAGCGCAGCGCCCCGGGACGGGACCCGCACCTGATCCCCGTCCTGCAGGCGTGCCGCCAGATTGATTGAATCGAGCGACGCACCCTCGCCCGGTCCCCCGGCAGCTTCGATCGCGTGCTCGACCAGCGATCCCGCCGGCAGCAAGTAGACCCCTGGCACTCGAACCGCGCCGGCGACGTGAATGCGAAGCGGGGCGGGGGACGGTGGAGGCAGGAGCGTGATTGGGGCGCCCCTTGGCTGGCTCAGGAGGAGCCACAGAATGCCGCCCGTGAGCAGTCCGCTCAGCAGGCCGGCGAAATATGGAAGGAAGCGTGATCGCACGTCCGATCCCCCTGCCTGTCACGCCAGCGCCGGCCGACGGCTTACACGGTCGGCCCGCATCTACGAGTATAGGCTGGATTGCCCAACGCCCAAAGCGGCTATAATCGCGCCCATGCCGCAATCCTTCACCGGCAACGGCGATGATGGCACGACCGGCCTGCTCGGGGAGGGGCGTGTCCCCAAAGACCACCCGCGGGTGAGTCTGTGCGGCGATCTGGACGAGGCGTCTGCCTGCCTCGGCCTCGCTCGGGCCGTTTCGCGCAATGAGGACGCCCGCCTGGTCCTGTCGACCGTTCAGCGCGACCTATACGGTGCGATGGCCGAAGTCGCTTCGCTTCCGGAGAACGCCGCCCGCTTCCGCACCGTCGATCACACTCGTGTGGCGTGGCTCGAGGACGTCATCCGCCGATGGGAGGCGTTCATCGCCATGCCGGAAGGCTTCATCCTGCCGGGCGACTGCCTGGGGAGTGCTGCGGCGGCTATGGCGCGAACCGTCGTCCGACGCGCGGAGAGAGGCGCGGCCGCGCTGACCCTGGCGGGCGATTTGGAAAACCCGGAGCTTCTCCGCTACCTGAACCGGCTTTCGTCCCTGTGCTTCGTGCTCGAGCTGCTGGAGAACCGAGAGGCCGGCGTCGACCGCCCCACGCCGGCTCGGCCCCCGTCCTCATGATCGGAACCTGGATTAACATCGCCGCCATCCTGCTCGGCGGCTTGGTCGGGCTGGCATTCGGCGCCCGTCTTCCATTGCGCCTACGCCAGACCGTGATCGCCGCGCTGGGCCTGTTCACTGCAGGGATCGGCGTGCGCATGTTCCTGCAGACCCAGGAGCCGATCCTGGCTTTGGGCGGCATCGCACTCGGTGCGATCATCGGGGAGTGGTGGCGAATCGAGGACGGGCTCACGAGCCTGGGCGCGTGGCTCGAGAGGCGATTCTCACTGGCCAGCGGCGGCACGGTCGCTGCGGATCCGTCGGCGACAGTTGTCGACGAGTTCGCCAAGGGGGGGAGGTTCGTGCGCGGCTTCCTCACCGCCAGCCTGCTGTTCTGTGTCGGACCGATGACCATCCTGGGTTCGATCCAGGACGGGCTCAGCGGGGATTACAGCCTGCTGGCGATCAAGTCGGTGCTCGATGGCTTTGCCGCGATGGCCTTCGCCTCCACGCTAGGCGTCGGCGTGCTGTTCTCCGTGCTGGTGGTATTCGTCTACCAGGGAGGGCTGACGCTGCTGGCTGCACAGGCTCAGTCGGTGCTGACGGAGGCCATGACGGTGGAGATGACAGCCGTCGGCGGGCTGATGCTCGTCGGCCTGGCGATCTCAAGCCTGCTGGAAATCAAGCGCATCCGGGTTGGCAATCTGCTGCCGGGCCTGTTCATGGCGCCGCTGCTGGTCGCGCTCCAGGCCCTGGTCGGGGGATGGATGGCCACTGCCTTCGCCCGCTAGACGCCAAAGCGGCGACCCGGGCGGAGGATCTAGCTTCCGGGGCTCAGGCCACATACCTTGCTGTCCCCAAAGAACCCCCCCGCAGCATTCTTCCCATCGGCACTGTGGAAGCAAGTCGCACGCCTCGGCAGGATGTGCGGCTCTTTCGTCGCGCCCGCCCGGTGCCGGCGTGAGGGGGAACAAAGCGAACCTCGCACGAGGTCCGATCAATGATCGACGGCGGTGGCTCGATGGATCACGGTCGCGCAACGGAGAGGGCGTCTACCCTTCAGGGACGCGCTTGACGACGCAGAAGGTCGCTCCCTGCCGGCCGACATTCAGGATGACCGGGTCCGTCGGATGGATGGCCAGGTCGCTGTTCGAGCGTGTGGTGAGCAGGAGCAGGCTCCCCGGTGTGGCCTGATCTGCGTCCGGATCGAAGGCTTCGATGCGCCACCGGGTCCCGGCATAGATGCGGGCGATTGCGGGCTGCCGGTGAACGAAGAGCGGTGTGGAATCGACGCCCAGCTCATCCAACGCCTCGAGCGTTTCCTTGTAGCACGTCAACCAGTAGTCGGTCTCGTACGAGCGGAACGCGCTTCCCACTCCGCCGATGAACTCGTTGTAGTAGGTGTACGGATACGGGTGAAGGCGGACGACGCCAAGCAGGCCGGGAACGAGGAGGAGTGCGCCAAGCACGACCTGGCCACCAGGATTGCGCAGGCGGGACCACAGCGCGTCGAGCGCCAGCCCACAGCCGATGAAGATCGGGGGCAGCATGAACAGGAAGTGGCGGTAGCCATCGTACATCGCCGGGCGCTGTGTGACGACATACGTGTACGGCAAGAACAGCCAGAGCGCAATCGGGGCCCATGTCCGCCAGTCGATCTGCCTGCGAATCACGCGAACGCCGCTGACCACAAGCCCTCCGATCGCCAACGGCCAGATCGGCTCCGTCAGCGTGAGCGCCAGGAGACGCGGCAGGTATCCGGCGGGGAGATTGTTCGAGGAGTAGACGGTCCCGGCATACAGCACCGGGAGCAGCTTGGGGTTGTCGGCCATGTGGCGCAGCACCTCGGCGAACCGCACCGCCGGCTCCGGCCACAGATACGGCCAGCACGCTAGCGCCGTGACGCCCGCCACACCCAGGTAGAAGCCGATTGGCAGCCAGCTGCGGCGTTGGGGCTGAAGCATGAAGGCGAGGATGACGAGCGCACCCGCCAATGGCCCGAGGATGCGCACCGCCGTCAGCATCCCAAGCAGGATGCCAGGCAGGAGGACGACCGATACCGCCCTCGTGATCGGCGCGACGGGGAGGGAAAGCCTCGGCAGGCTGGGCAATGGCGCCAGGACTTCCGCCATCCACCGGCGCAGCCTCTCAGCCTGCGCCGGGAAACGAAGCGCCAGGAAGACTCCTCCGAGGGTCAGCGCCGCCAGCCCGACCAGCACATTCGCCCATCGGTAGGCCAGGTATACCCGGGCGAGATAGAAGTCTTCGGAGAGGATCTGGCGACTGCTCGCCAACCAGGCGAAGGCGCGCCCCAAGCTGGAGTTCGGCGCGGCGTAGTAGGCCTGATGGACGACATCGCCCAGGGCGCCGCGCCATGCCTCGCCGAACCCGGCAAGTGCCAGGGCGAGCAGCGCACAAAACAGAGCCGCGATGGCGGCTCGCCGAGCGGCCAACTGCCGATCACCATTGGCAGGCCGAGCCGTTCGACGTGCCTCGGCTCCCGGCGACGGGGGCACGGAGAACAATCCCAGCTCACCGATGTGATCCACCATCCAAAGGCCGGAGTAGATCGCCAGAATGAAGAGCGTGGCGAATGGCATGTCTTTCGGATTGATGAACGCGTGGCCCCAGACAACGGGCTGGGTTAAGTAGAGGGCGGCGGCGATCGTCGCCGCTGGCGGCTGCATCCACCGCTTGCAGAGAAGGTAGAGGAAAAGGACCCCAATCTCGAATGCCAGGAAGTTGGTCAGGTGCCAGGCGGTCCATGCCTCGGCGCCGGTGAGCGCCTGCAGGGCGCGGGTGACATTACGGCCGATCAGCAGGTAGGCGGCGCCGTAGATCTTGTGGTCCTCAGCGCTGGGCCCATAGGCCCGTTCGAGGTCGATCGACCCATTGAGCCAATCGGGGAGCGAGTAGGCCGACCCGACGGCGTCGCTGTACTGGTAGAAAAGCGGTTCGTCCCACGCCAGGCCGAAATCGCGGTAGACGAGGATCCCGGCCAGCAGCGAGGCGAGCCACAGGACGAGGAAAGGGAGGTCGGGCGACCGAAGCAGCCTAGAGGCGGAAGGCACAGCGCGGCGCATCGTCGGCGATTATACGGGAGACGGAGAATGCGGGGAGGGCGATTGGTTGATTAGCACACAAGGGCAATTCGCCTGAGAGCGCCAACCGAGTCCTGAGGTTCGGCTCCCGCGAAGGGGACACCGATCAGAGCCGCAAGGTGGCGCCACGAGACTGATCAGGGGGCCATTGGCTGGGCGCGAGAGCTGGTCCTCACCCCCCTGGAGCGCCCGGGGATGGGTCGAGCGACTTGACGACACAGAAAGGCGCGCCGAGACGCGAGACTTCGAGAAGGACCGGCGCACCAGAGAGTACGTTGAGATCGATGTTCGTTCGAGTAGTCAAGAGGAGCGCCGCATTTGCCGGGATCGCAGCGGGAGGCGCGTGGGGTCGTAACCTTGAATCGAGATCCCAGGTCCGGCATATAGCGCGGCGAGGGAAGGTTGTCGTAACACGAAGACCGTACGGGAGTCCGACAGGGCTGGCGACCGCATGACTTCTCGGTAGCATGTAAGCCAGTAGTCTGTCTCATAGTTGCGGCTGGCAGCCGCCATGCCACCGGAAATAGCATTGAAGTGCGTGTACTCGTAGGGGTGCAACAGAACGATGCCGATTGCCCCGGGTGCCAGGGAAACGCAGACGATCACCCATCTCATCCAGCTCGACCGTGCGTGGGCGAGGATCCGATCCAACCCCAGGCCCGCCAGGATGAATACGGGTGGCAATATGAACAAGAAATGACGATAGGCGTCATGAATTGGCAGCGATGTCGCGACAACGTATCCCAGAGGAAGGGCGAACCAAAGCAGGATGGGGAGGAGCGCGGTCGCGGGTGCTGCCCGCGCCAGGCGGTGGCGGGCAAGACTGAGTCCACCGAGCGTCGCGAGGAAGAGTGTCGATTCGGTCAGGGTCAGCAGCATCAACCGCGGGAGGTAATCGATGGGGAGCGACTCTGACGAGAGGATTCTCCCTGCGTACAGGACATCGAGCGTTTCCGGGACGGCCGCCATGTTCTGGAGTACATTCAGAAAGTTGTCGACTGGTGCCGCCCAGAGATAGGGCCAGGTGGCATACGAGACCGCAATGCCGATGGCGGCGTAGACAGGGACCACAACGGCATGCAGCCGAGATGGCCGGCTGAAGGCGTAGAGTGCCACCAGAGCGCCAACCGCCGGTCCGAGAATCCGGATAGAAGTGACCAACCCCAGAAGCAGGCCGGCGATAGCGGTCCTTCCTGCCAGCCGCCTGAGGGCAGGTGGTATGGTGGTGCCCCCCGCGATTGCGAAACCAACGGCGGCCGCGCACAAGAGTACCAGCCAGCCTCGTAGGGCAAGGATGTGGGCCTTGCGAAGGTACGCCTCGAGGGGGAGGGCCTGCACATTCGGCGAGAGGACCCGCAGCGCTTTCCCAAGCAGGTTGTTGGGATCGCTGTAGGAGAAGCGCACAAGCCGCTCAAGCAGCGTGAGCATTGGTTCCCTGATAACGACCAGCACGACCAGGGCTAGGCCAAGCACCAACACAAGTATCACCTTGGTGGATCTACACCACCCGCATCGTGACCGACCAGCTGCGAGTTCTTCCCCTGGAGCCGCGGCCGGGCTAGCAGGAGTTCGCGTCAACCATTTCGTATCCAGCCAGGACGGCAGCGATGAAGAATGTGGTGAACGGGATATCCTTGGGGTTGATGAACGCACTCCCCCAGAGAATCGGCTGTAGGATATAGAGCAACATCACGCCGATGGATGCCAACGAGACTCATCCACCTCCGCGCGAGTCCGAAGAGGCAAGCGCCGCCAGCCAGGAAGGTGAGGAAGTTGACGAGATGCCAGAGATCGAAGGCGGACCCTGGGATCATGCCGCTCAGGAACTGAACCAGGACGCCCGCGAGAAGGAGGTATGCGGGGCCATAGAACCTGTGGAAGTAGGACGTTGAACCAAAGGCATCGTCGATACGAAAGTCCTGTTCCAGATGGTCCTCAAGAGAATAGGCGTAACGAATGGACCGGCCGTATTCGTAATACTCCGGTTCATCCCAGCTCGCGCCGTAATCGCGGTAGATCGCAAAGGACAGGCATGCAAAGCCGACGACGATGAATAGACAGAGGAGCGCGGAATGACGGGGTTTCATCGCATACGCCAGGTGCAAAGCCTCTCCCCGGCATTGTACCTGGGGAGCATGAGCGACGCCAAGCTCAGCCGTGCATTCACGCATGCTGCCTGGTCGCGACGCTCGATGATGGTCCGGCCCATCAGGAACCGCTAGTGGCGGCGAGAGGCACCATGGGGAGGAAGGTGCTTGCAGCCGCCCTCGGCCTTCTCTTCGGGGCAGGCGCGGCTGTGTTCCTGCTCTGGCTTACCCCACACGGGATCGGGCTCTACTACGACTCGATGACCTACCTCGAGTTCTGCTCAGACGTTTGCTGTCGGTCAAGGCATGGGCCAGATCCGCAGTGGAGCCTTCCTCCCCCTGGTCCACTATCCTCCGTTGTACTCCCTCGTGCTAGCTGCACTCAGCGCACTGCGCATCGACTTGCTCTCAGGAGCACGGTACATCAGTGCGATTGCCCTCGGCGGAGTGTGCGTGCTCACCGCTGCGACCGTTTGGAGGGCTACCCACTCGTGGATGCTTGCGGTGATAGGGACGTTCTGGGTGGTTGCGTCAAGCCCGGTTCTGCATGTGTTTTCGTGGGCAATGAGCGAGCCCCTCTACCTGGCGTTATGGCTGGGGTCGGCTCTTGCTCTGGACAGCTACATCAGCGGAGGAGATCGCCGACTGCTGATCGCATCGGCTGCACTGGCAGGGATGGCATTCCTGACCCGTTATGTCGGCGGAATACCGATCCTTGCGGCATCGCTCTTGCTGGCCACACGTTCCCAACGGCACCCCAGCGCATGGAAGGAAGGCGTGACCTACCTTGCCCTGGCGTGTGCCCCCGTCCTTGCGTGGCTGGGGCGAAACTCGCTCATCGCCGGGAACCCGACGAACCGAACCCTCGCCTTTCATCTACCGGCGCGTGAGGTAATCCGGCAGGGCGCAGACACAGTCATCGGATGGTTCGGCGCCGGGCAAGCCCTCAGGAGCGAGGAGGCTGTTGCAGCGACGGGGGCAGGTATCGCGTTGGCGTTCGTCATCCTGCTGGCAACGCTGGCGAGGAAGCGACCTGCCCCTCCTATCGAGTTGCATCTGCTCGGGCTCCACGTCCTGACCAGCATGCTCTACGTTAGCGGCATATTGATCTCAATCGCGCTCTTCGATTCCCATACACCGCTGGATGACCGGATCCTGATCCCAACCTACCTGTCCATGGGGATCGTCCTTCTGATTTCGCTCCACCACGCGTGGAGGCTGCGTGCCCGGGCCGCGACCGCGCTTGCTACCGTTGCACTCCTAGCCCTTGTCGTCCGCCAGGTGTCCCTCGTGGAAAGGACCGCTGAGGGCCTCCGGGCTGATGGACAAGGCTATGCAGCATCCAGGTGGCGCGACTCGGAGACAGGGAAGCGGCTCATGGAGCTTGACCCGCCGCTGATCTTCACGAATGACACCACAGCCGTCTACTTTGTCGCTGGACTCCCGTCAACTTCGATTCCAACGCGTGGAGGAGTTGAGGACTTGATCTCGATGAGACGCGCGCTGGCCACAGAAGGGTCAGTTCTCGTAGTCTTCGGCAGCCTCTCGGCCGAGTTCATGCCTTTGGGGCAACTGACCGGGGGCCTGACCCCAGAGGAGGATCTTAGCGACGGCCGGATTTACAGACTGCTCGAATGATGGTGATTGCGACCTCAGGCCGCATCTCGGAGCTTTGGGAAGAAGGGCGAACGAAACCGCGGCCCGGGCCTGCCCAATTGATGCATAGAGCGGCTTCCGTCGTCCTGGCTGATTTCCTGCCCACGCAAAGTGCTGATGGCTCGAGCGGAGATCGGCCTCATCTGGCCCGGTCCGGCGCCATCCACAAGGCATGTTTGGCCGCGCGTCGACCGCTTGGTTACCATTCCCTGCCGGCGAACATTCTGAGTGGACCTTGCAGAGGTCATGCAAGAGATGGGACCAAGTGCGATCCGGTCGATGCCCGCCTCCCGTCAGCATCCCGGGATGCACACGCAAATGTAGAAAGACCCGCAGCCGTCCGGGCCTGCGGGTCCTGGGTGTGCGACCAACGAACGGAACAGTTCGCCTAGGAAGCGCCGGCCAGTGCCGCGTCGATCGCCTTCTGGAACTCGGCATACGGTTGTGCGCCCAGGAACGGCGTGCCGTTGATCTGGAAGCTCGGAGTGGAGTTGACCCCGGCCCGCAGCCCGGCGGCCTTGTCCTGGTCGACCGCATCACCCGTGACCGGATCACGGTAGCAGGCGTCGAAGGCATCGGGCTCAAGCCCGACGACATCTGCCATGGCGTACAGCCGCCGCTCGGCGAAGTCGCCGATGTTCTCGCCGGTCTGGTTGGCGAACAGCACATCGTGGAACTCAAAGAACTTCCCCTGCTGCCCGGCGCACACGCTGGCCTTGGCGGCGTTGGTCGATTCCTTCGTCGCACTCCGGCTGTCGACGATCGGGAAGTTGCGATAGGTGAAGTACACCCTGCCGGTCTCAACGTAGTCGCGCAGGATCTGCGGGAAGGTCTCTTCGTGGAACACGCGGCAGTACGGGCACTGGAAGTCGGAAAACTCCTCGATCTTCACCGGTGCGTTGGGATCCCCGATCGATTGGCCGTCGGTCTGGCCGTAGGAGCGCGGCGCGGGTGTGGCGATGGCGCCAACGGGGCGGTTGTTCTGGGCGATCAGGAACGCCGTGGTGATCAGCGCCACGCCGATGATGGCGAGCACCGCGATGGATGTCGTGCGGCGGCGTCGCCGCATGCGTTGATCTCGGATTTCAGTTCTGCGACTCATCGATCCTCCAAGGTCCAATCATACCAAGCGAGAGTATGCCATACCGCGTCAGGATTGTCTAGATTGGAGGATCCCAGACAGGAACGAGACTTCGCCTGGCGCCGGGCTCAAGGCCATCCGAAGCTGTCGAACCAGCGGCCGGCGCGGAAGTTCTCGATCGCCCGGCGGACGTAGGGGATGACGTTTGGCGGCAGCCTCTCGGGATCGGCCCAGCACAGCTCGTCGCACTTCTCGGGCTCGGCATTGGTGATCTCGCCGTCCCAGCGCTCGCAGACGACGAACCAGTCGATGCGCTCATCGGTCGAGCGCCGGTGCATCACGCCCACGACGCGCAAGTCCTGCGCGGCCAGCACAACACCCACCTCCTCGCGCGCCTCACGCATCGCTGCCGCGACAACGGTCTCGTTCCCGTCCAGATGGCCGGCCACGACGCTGAAGTTTCCGTCCTCATACCCGGTCTGGTATCGGCGCAGTAGCAGGACCTTCCCGCCCTGGAGCAGGAACAGGTGCACCGCAGACACCAGTCGGAAGCGCGGGCTCATCGGAGGGATCCTCAGCGCCCGGCGTGTCCGCTGGCGCCACGCAGGCCGAGCATGTACACCGGATAGGTCCGTCCCGTGTCCCGGAAGCCTAGCCGGCGGTAGAGCCTCAGGCTGGCGGTATTGTCGGCCTGCGTGTTGACCGACACCCGGTCGAAGCCGCGCAGCCCGAACTCATACAACAGATCCTCGACGAGGGCGCGCCCGTAGCCCTTGCCCTGAGAGTCGGGATGTACCGCCAGCCGCGCCAGATGGGCTCCCAGCGCCGAGGCCGTCGAGAGTTGATAGCCGGCGACCACGCCGTTGGCCTCCAGGACCGTGACCGACGCTGCCTGTTCCAGTGCGGCCCCAAGCACTGAGCGGGAATACAGCCAAAGGCCGTCAAAGGCGCATTGATCGACGGCCAGCACGGCTGGCAGGTCGGTGGGGCGGTAATCGCGGATGCGCGTCCCGGTCGGAAGCACCGACTTGCCGCCGCGCCCAGAATGCTCGAGGAAGACAACTCGATTCGTTTCGGCGAACCCGGACTCGAGCAGCAGGGCGGCCAGCCAGGCATCGGCTGTCAGGGCCGCGGCCGTGTGAGCGCCCAGTTCGATCGCCGATCGGCGGGCGATCGGCCACATCGCTCGCCACCCCTCGTTTGCCGGGAGGCCCCAACCGCCGGCGAAGACGCGGATCCAGGCCACACCGGGAGGATCCGGCGGGCATGCCAGGCAGCCGGCAGGTCGGCCTCGCTCGAGCGCCAGAAGGAAGGGTGCCGTACCCACCAGGTCGCCTGCCTCGAGCCAATCCAGGTGGGAATGCCGCCAACGCGCCCCAGCCATCAATCCGTCGACCAGGGCCCGATCCTCTGGACCGGCTTCACGCGTCGTCCACTTTGATGCGGCAGACATGGTGTGTCGGAGGGTCAGCGGCCGAGCAGTCGCGACGGCAGGGCAAGCAGGCGCCGGACCCACCGATCGCGCAACCCCCGGCGGGGTTTGTGCTCGAGACCGGCCTGCATCGTGGAGAGGGCATCCAGGGGTCGCCCGCGCTTGAGCTGCAGCTGCGACAGACTGCCGAGAATGGTGGCCTGCGCCTGGTGGTCGTTGAGATCGGCGAATCGCTGAAGCGCCTGGGTATAGGTGCGTTCCGCGGCGATCAGATCCCCGCTGGCCTCGAGGGCCGATGCCAGGTTCCCCAAGGCTTGAGCTGCCCGCGCAGGGTCTCCCAATCGATCGAACGTCTCGGGCGTGCCTTCAACCGCGCGCAAGGCCTCGTCGGGCCGCCCGTCCTGCAGGAGCGCCACGCACAGGTTGTTGGCCGCCTCCGCCTCCGCCGACTGGTCCCCGGCCGCTGCGCAGGCCTGCCGTGCGGCACCGAATCCTTCGGCGGCCTCCGCAAAGCGGCCCTGCCGGAAGGCCTGCAGGGCACGCTGAGCGACTGCGTCTGGCGCGGGGGCGGGAACGGTCACAAGGTGATGTCGAGCAGCAGTTCGGCGACGTTGCGCAATTGATCGACCGGCATCGTGCTCAGCCGTTGACCCATGCGCAGGTAGGGCACGCTGGCCGGGGAGGCGAGGAACTCACGCAATTCAGATGGCAGGCTGAGCAGCGTCTCAAGCGCCTGCTGGAGCGTGTCCCAATCCGCGACGGGGCCTTCGTGGTCCAGGTAGTCTTCCACCGACCGGTCGATGACAGCCAGCACGGCTTCGAGCTCGGGGAGGGGGATGGGGCGATCGCCTTCTTCGTAGGATCGCAGCCGCGCCACGGTCAGCCCGGCTTGCTCCGCCACCTGCCGCACAGTCTTTCCGGCCCCCTCGCGGTGCATCCGCAATTGCGCGGCAATCAACCGCTGCCGCAGCGCGATCAACGCCGAGGGATTGGCGTCCAGGCGGAGCTTGCGCCGGCCGGCGGTTTCCGACCAGAACTGGCGCAGCGGCGCGTTCAGGAAATAGGCCAGCAGTTCGAGTTCGGGAAGCGAGATCGCCTTGCGGCCGTCTTCATAGGCCGTCAGGGCCCCCGGGGTGACGCCGATCGCTTCGGCCGTCTCCCGCGACGTTCGGCCGGCGGTCATGCGCACTTCACGCAGCATCGCCCCGAGGATCTTGCCCCGAAGTGATTCGGCCTGTGGATTACCCATGGTTGCCTCCCGTAGCCCGCCGGATTATAGCGCAGGCGGCCGGATGCGCCGGCCGCTCGTGCGGGCCGCCGTTACGCTCGCTGGCCGGGTGCGGCGCGCGGTTTCGACTTCTCGATCAAACTGTCCCCGATGTCATTCAGGGCATCGACTGCCGCATCGTCGGGAAAACGCATGTGCAGCGGCGCGTGCAGGTTGTTGGCCAGGTTGAAATTCTTGCCGATATTCGGGATCCCCCGGTCGGTCGGCCGGCCGAGCACCGCCTCCAGGGGCGGACCGGTCAGGTCCTCCACCCCCAGGGCGCGGTTGCTGATGACGAAAATGCGCTCGCCGACAATCGCCTCCGATTGCATGTACTGCAGCAAGGCGCGGGTGTTGGCCGCCGAAGTCGGATCGGGGCTCATCACCACCACAACCGAGCTGGCCTGCGACAGCACCATCATCGCCAGCCGCGAGATGTTCCGGCCGATGTCGATGATCACCATGTCATACGCCGCACGCAGCGTCTGAATGGCCGGCCCGAGTCGCTGCGCTTGCAGGCGCATCGCCTGCGCCGGGTCCTTGCACCCGGGAACCACGGTAAAGCCCCACGCGGGCGCCAGCGGCAGCTCGCGTCGCAGCAGCTCCACCGAGAGCTCCATGGGTTCCAGTTCTGTCAGTGTCACGATGTCGGTCTGGGTCTTCACCCCGGTGATTTGTGCCACGTTCCCGATCGGCAGGACCAGGTCCACGACAACGACGGACCTCTCCGCGTCGGCCCGGGCGATATGGCTGGCGACGTTCAGGCACACCGAAGTCGTGCCCACGCCGCCTTTAGCGCTGACGAACGGGATCAACGTCCCCAGCGGCCGTTCGGGCTCGCCGTGGTGCACGACCTCCGGCAGCGCCGAGCGCGCCATCAGGCGCAGCAGCACCTCCACGGCGTCGGCCTGCTTGACGACGTAGTAGTCCAGCCCGACGTCCAGCCCGGCGAGCGTCTCCTCGGGCTTGCTGCGCTGCGTCATGGCGATAATCGTCTTGCGCTCGGTGCGCGACTCCTTGCGCAGCCGCCGGACGACCTCCAGCCCATCCACGTCGGGGAGTTCGAGCTCGAGGACGATGACATCGGGCTGATCCCGCCAGGCGGCAATCAGCCCATCTTTGCCCGTTTCGGCGACCGTCACGTCATAGCCGCGCTCCCCCATGGCGCGGGTCAGGAAGGTCGCCGTCTTCTTGTCGGGCTCGATCAGCAGCACCTGGCTCGAGGACACCTCGGCCTCCGCTTCCGCTAGCTCGTCGCTAGCCCCCGCCGTCCATCGGCGGCATCAAGTAGCCGATCCCCTGGCGGGTCTGAATGTGAATCGGGTTCTTGGGATCCGGCTCGATCTTCTGGCGCAGCCGGCTCAGGCAGACCCAGAGGATCTCCTTGTCGTCCCGGTACTCGGGGCCCCACACCCCGGTCAGCATTTCCTCAGGCGTCAGCACGCGGCCGACGGCACCCGCCAGAGTCTGCAGCACGCGGTACTCGGTCGCAGTCAGCGAGACTTCCTTGCCGGCGACGGTCACCAGCGCGCGGGCCAAGTCGATCTCCAGCTCGTGGTGGCGGAAGACCGGCTCGTGAAACGCCTCGGTCGTCTGCCGTTCCGCCCGGCGCAGGACGGCGCGCACCCGCGCCAGCAGCTCCTGGGCCGAGAACGGCTTGATGATGTAGTCGTCGGCGCCGGCATCCAACCCGCGCACCCGGTCGCGCTCCTCGCCCTTGGCGGTCACCATGATGATCGGGACGTTGGAGAACTCGCGGATCCGCTCGCAGGCGGTGAAGCCGTCCATGACCGGCATCATCACATCCAGCAGGACCAGATCCGGCTGATTGGCGGCCGCGGTCTCGACAGCCAATTGGCCGTTGGCGGCCGTCAGGATCGTGTAGCCTTCGCTCATCAGGTTGACTTCGATCAGCCGAACGTAACGCGGCTCGTCATCCACGACCAGGATCGACTTCTTGGCCGTCATGCAACCCCTCCTTGGGCCGGAGCCTCGAGCGACTCCAGCGGCAGGCTGAAGGCGAAGCACGTCCCACCGCCGGCGACGCTCTCCACCAGGATCTCCCCGCCGTGGGCCTCTACGATCTTGCGGCAGATGTACAGGCCCAATCCGGTGCCACGGATCATGCTCTTCGCCCCCGGCACCCGGAAGAAGCGCTCGAACAGGCGCGCCTGGTGCTGGGGTGGAATGCCTGACCCAAGGTCTCGCACCCGGACGACAACCGTCGGGCCTTCCACCCGAGCACTCACCGTGACCTCGGCGCCCTGGGCGTATTTGTCGGCGTTCGACAGCAGGTTGTCGAGCACCTGCGAAAGTCGTGTGGCGTCCACCTGCATGATGGGCAGCTCGTCCGGTACGTCGATGCGCAGCGGCATGCCGGGGTAGAGCGCATGGGCGCGGCTGACCGTGTCCCGCAGCAATGTGCTCAGCCGGACGGGCTCGAGGGTCATGCTCAAGGTTCCGCTTTCCAGCCGCGACGAGTTCCAGCAGGTTGTCGATCAGCTCGCGCAGACGGTCGGCTTCCTCGTCGATGATCTTCAGGAATTCGAGCCGCGCCGCCGAATCCCATTCGGCGTCGTTGCGCAGCAATGTAGTGGTGTAGCCCTTGATGAATCCCAGCGGCGTGCGCAGCTCGTGGGATACGGTGGAGACGAATTCATCCTGCATGCGGGCCAGCTCGCGCTGCGCCTCGAGCGTGGCGATGCGGCGCGCCATACGCCGGTTCTCGAGCAGCTGGCCGACGTGCCAGGCGACGAACTCCGCTAGGCGGATGTGTTCGGGGGGGTAGGCCGGGCCGCCAAAGCGGCCGAACACCAGTCCACCCACGCCGCGTCCGCCGACGATCAATGGCAGCCCCAGATAGTCCCGGCGTCCTTCCCGGCCATCCACCGTCGCCCCGGAATCCTCCTGCCGCAGCACCGTCTGGCCGGTACGAAACGCCTCCTTCGCTGCCGGTTCCCCCCAGGTGAGCTCGGCCTCGCGCGACCGGCCGCGGCCCAAGGCGCGGGCATACGATGGCTCCACCTCGCCGGTCTCCTCGTTCTCCAGGTAAAGTGCCACCGTATCAAAGATGAAGATCGTGCGCGCCAGACGGAAGATCGCATCCAGCCCGGCTTCGGTGTCGAAAGTCTCGGCCACGATTTCGGGCAATGGCATAGACGGCATTCAGTTCGGAGCCGTGGGCGAGGGGGCCGGGAGGGATCAGCGGGCCGGTCATGCCGGTTGGTCTGCCCCCGGGAGCAAGAAGCTCAGCATCGTTCCCTTGCCGGGTTCACTCTCCACCCGGATCTGAGACCCGTGAGCGCCGACGATCAACTTGACCAGCGCCAGGCCCAGCCCCGTGCCGCCGTAACGGCGCGTCGGCGAACCATCCAACTGATGCAGCGGCTCGAAGATCTCCTCCAGGCGTTCGGGCGCGATCCCAATGCCGGTATCCGCCACCGACAGGCGGATCAGCGGGCCTTCCCGCACCGCTGCCAGGGCGACCTGCCCGTCATTGGGCGTGAACTTGATGCCGTTGTCGACCAACTGGAAAAGAACCCAGCCGAGCTTCTCAGGATCGGCTTGCAGCGCAAGGGCCTCCGGCGTCACCTGGAGCGCCAGTCGCACGCCCGCCTTCTCGGCCTTGGGCTGCGACCGTTCGACGACGCCGCGCATCAGCGCCGGCAGGTCCACCTCTTGGAGTTTGAGCACCACGCCGGAGCGGGAGGCGGTGGAGAACTCGATCAGGTCCTCAATCAGGCGTCCCAGGCGATCGGTGCCGCGATGAATCACCGCCATCGCCTTGACTTGCTCCTCGGTCAGTGGCCCGAGCTGTCCTTCCTCCAGAAGTTCGACGTAGCCCAGGATGTGCGCCAACGGAGTTCGCAGCTCGTGGCTGACATTCGAGATCAGGTTGGCCTTGATCTGGTTAAGTTCGGTCAGGCGCTCCAGGGCCCGGCGCAGTTCGGCGGTGCGCTCCGCCACCCGGCGTTCAAGCGTCCGGTTGACCTCCTGCAGCGCGGCGTGCAGCTCGATGATCTGCCGCGTCACGGCCCGGTCGAGCGTCTCGCGGTCGACCAACTTCATCTCGACCAGCGTCTGGCCGAGCAGGCGCCGCTGGCCGCGCTCTGACATCTCCCGCTGGCGGGCCAGGGCGGTCTCGAGCTGGGCCGTCGTCAACAGGCCTTGCTCGATCATGTACTCCCCGATGCGCGGTACGACAGCTTCCGGCGTCGTCGGGAACGGAGCCGCCTGGGGAATCCCCTCCAGATAGGCGCGCTCCGCCAGCAGGGCGATCAGCGACAGATCAACCCCGCAATTCGGGCAGGTGCGGGCGTCCCGGGGAAGGGGCGTGCCGCACTGTGGGCATGGCATTCCGGGGCCGGCAGGCGGCAGGACCGCATCAGGCATGGTGCGCGTCTCGGCTAACCAGGCTGTTCCCGCAACTATAGCCTCACTAATCCCCCCGGGCAAGGGCACGGCTTTGAAAGGGGCCTGTAAGGTCGCCTCCCGGGCTTCGGCCGCATAATGAAGCCGCAAGACAGAGGGGTATGTATGGCAATTGAAGTCCTGCTAATCGATGATGATGTTGAGCTGTCCATGATGCTCCGTACCTTGCTGCGCGGGCAGGATATCCAGATCCGATCGGTTTGCACCGGCGAGGAGGGCATCCGATCCTGCGCCGACAACCCGCCGGATGTCATCATCCTGGACCTGCTGATGCCCGGGATGGACGGCTGGCAGGTCTGCGAGAGCATTCGGGCATTCTCCGATGTGCCGATCCTGATCCTCTCGGCCCTCGGCGCGCCGGGCAGCGTCGCCCGCGCCCTGGATGCCGGTGCGGATGACTACCTGATCAAACCGGTCCACGCCAGCCTGCTGGCTACGCGCCTGCGGACGCTCGTTCGGCGCCGGTCGCTGGCACCCAAGTTTCAGGCGGCGTAGACCCCAACCTTCGTTTGGATCGCTGGCTGGCACCCGCGTTTCCACTCTCCACGCTGCGCAGCAACCGCTGCGCAGTTTGGATTCAACTTCATGCTTTGGCGGGCAGCGGGGCTGGCTCGGCCTCCACGGCCTCGCCAGCCCCGCCACCCGGGGCTGCTGCGCAGCCGTTTCCGGGCAAGCGCGGTGTGGAAGGTGCAGCGTGTCTTGCGAACGTGCCTGGGCCGATCCCTGCTGCCGGTTGAGCGGACTTCCATATCCGTCATTGTGAGGCGCCCCGCGTCGTGTGCGGGGCGCCGTGGCAATCCCGGCTTTCACGAATGCGCCCCTCGCGTTGGAAGGGCAGCATCCGACCGAGGCCGAGATTGCCACGTCAGGTTTCGCCCTGCTCGCAATGACGCTACGTCCGTCATTGCGAGGCCCGAAGGGCCGAGGGCACGCTCCGCGGCCGCGAACCTGGCCATGCGGATCGATTTCGCATTGGGACTCTCACGCCCTCACCCCCGCCCTCTTCCCCCCAAAGCGGGGACCATTGGCCCGTTGGGAGAGGGGAAAGCCGCAAATCCCCACAAGCTTCCCCTACTACGGGGGACCTTCGGCGCGGCGGGAGTTGGGACCACTCCCTCCCCCTGTAAGGGGGAGGGAAGGGGTGGGGGTCGGCCTTCACGCGCCGAGCCGCGTCACTCCACGCGGGCTCAGCCCGCGCTCGCCTTCCGCACGCGTCAGCATGGGCCTCAACAGCCCGTAGATCGCGTCGTGGACCGGCACGTCGAGGCCGTGTTTGCGCGCCAGCCGGACGATCGTTCCGCTAAAGGCCTCGAGCTCGAAGCGCCGGCCGTCGGCCACATCGCGCTGCAGCGACGAGGTCACTCCTGGCTCGAGCGCTTCGACGATCGCCATCGCCTTCTCGACCGCATCCTGCGGCAAGCGGGCGCCCACAGCGCGTCCCGACCCGCTCGACCTCGCGCGATCGCCTCGATCAGCACCGCCCGCGTCGTCGGGGAGGCACGAACTTCGCCGGCCGTCGAGCGTGCCAGCGCCGTCACCCCGCCGAATGAGGCGATAAAGACGAGCTTGGACCACAGGGCGGCGATGATGTCCGGAGTCTGTTCTGCCTCGACCCCGCAATCGTGCCACGCGGCGACCAGCTCTGAAAGTGCATCCCTGGGTCGTCCATCCGGCGCGCCCATGACGACTCGACGCAGGCGGCTTTCCTGACGGATGACGCCCGGGACTTCGATGCGTGCGGCGACGCTGCAGGTCCCCGCTGCAATCCGTCCGCGTCCAGCTCTCGCTGCAGGACCTCGTGCGCATCGACGCCGTTCATCAACGGCACGACGGTCGTGTCCTCCCCAACCACCGCGCGCAGCTGCCTTGCCGTTGTTTGCAGGTCGTAGTGCTTGACGGCCACAAGCACGCAATCAGGCGCCGGCAACTCCTCAGGACGATCGCTTGCCCCGACTGGCCGAATGGCAAAGTCCCCATGCACGCTGTGCACCCGAAGTCCGTCCCGCTGGATCGCCTCCAGGTGTGGCCCGTGCGCCAGAAACGCGACGGCGTGTCCTGCATGGGCCAGCAGCCCGCCGAAGTAGCCTCCGACGCCACCCGTGCCGGCGACCAGGATCTTCACGCTGCCCTCACAGCGCGGTCCGCACGGCGCCGCCATCGATCGTCAGGGCGTGCCCGTGGATGTACGAGGCCGCCGGAGAGGCAAGCCATGCCACAGCCCGCCCGTACTCCTCGACCGTCCCCATGCGCCCCAGAGGATGTCGCGCGCGATGCGCGTCGTCTCCTCCGCCACCGACGTCCGGTTGCGTTCGGCGCGGTCGGTCATCAGCTGCTCGACCCGTTCGGTCCGTGTGTATCCGGGATTGATCGCATTGACCCGGATGCCCTTCGGTCCGAGCTCGTTGGCCAGCGACTTCATCAGCCCGATGACCGCCAGACGCAGCGAGTTGGATAGGATCAGGTTGTCCAGTGGCTGCTTCACCGTGAACGACTGCGTGGCAACCAGGCTGCCTTCGCCCCTTTCGAGCATAGGAGGGACGACGGCGTAGCACAGGTACACCGTGCTCATGATCGTAAGCTGGACCGCAGCCTCCCAATCCTGGGGGCCGAGGGCCAGGAAGTCGCCCGGGGGCGGTCCGCCGGCATTCAGGACCGCGATGTCCAGGTGGCCCAGGTGTTCGAGAGCCGAGGACACCATCCGGTCGACGTCATCCTTGCGTGAAACGTCCCCGCGGAGCGCGAGCACTTCTGCCCCGGTGGCTGCTTCTATCTCGGCTGCCGCGGCGTCCACCCGGTCGCTCCGCGCGCAGATCGCCACCCGGGCACCGTTGCGCGCCAATTCCAGCGCCGCCGCCTTACCGAGGCCCTTGGACGCGGCCGTGACTAAAGCCGTCTTCCCGGTCAGTCCCAGGTCCATGCATTCCCTCCCACCCGTCGGTTCGCCGTCCACAAACCGGGCGGCGTTTCGAGTTACAAACAATGATCTCGGCATTGCGCTTCGAGAGGTCAGGCCCGCGAGGCGCCCGAGCCCAACGGGCTCCCCTACCTCTATGGTCTTCTGCTTACATCCTCCGCCGGGCGTGCGAGATTGGTCGTGTGCGCACGCCAAGTGCCGAACGTCTCGCGCACTTCCAGCCCGGCCTGTTGCGCAAGTTGGCGGACCGTGTCCCGACGCTGGTAGTGCGGATCCGGGAAGACCTCGGTGATGGACAGAATGCCGCCCGGTCTCAAGCTGCCGCAGATCCGCGCAGCGCGGCCACGCGGTCCGGGATTTCACCCAGCACCGTCACCAGCAGGGCGCGGTCGAAGGCCCGCATGGGGAGCGCGCCGCCGCCAAGAGCGGCCTGCAGCGTCCTGACCCGCGTGCTACCGTGTTCCTGCATCCGGTCCCGCAGTCGAGACAACATCCCCTCCTGCAGGTCGACGGCGAGCACGCTCCCGTGTTCGCCCACGCGCTCGGCCACTGGCAGAGTCGAACCGACCCGGGCCGCAGCCGGCATCGAGGACGTGCATGCCGGCGGTGATCCCGGCGCGGTCGAGGAGCAGGCTGGAGCCGGCGACTTTCTCCATGGCGCGGTTTTCCAGCATCCAGATGAACGTGGGCGGGCAGGGAAGTGTCGTGCGCCGGGCGAGGGCGCGCCAGCCCAGGACGATCCCCATTGCCAGCACAATTGCCGCGGCGATCAAACCCGCATAGGACACAAATGCCCCCGATCAAGTCCATTCCCAGCCGCGCCGCGCCTGGCGGCGACGGCCGCAGGATCTCAGGACGTCACGGCCGCTGCCGGGAAGCATACACGACGAAATCAAGGCTTCCCGGTGATCGGCCGAGATCCCCCAGTCGAAGGCCGATTTCGGCGCGATGCTGCGTTCCGTGATTGACCAGGTGGAAAAGCAGCCTCCACAATACCTGCGACCTGGGCTTCGCCCGAGGCCATCCATAAGTATGCAGGCTGTTCAGCTGCGCGTCGGTAAGTGTGTTCGCAAAGCGGACCAGACGATCATCCTCTTCGCGGGAAAACGCGCGCAGATCGTCCAGGCTGGCGAAGTCATCCGGCTTCAGTTCCTGTCCCGGAGTCTGACCGGTCTCGCACAACACCCGCCAGAACCATTGTGCGTCCGCCAGGTGGAGTAAGGAGCCGTAGATCGTCCTGTGGGTCTGACCGTGCGCCGTCTGCAGTTCGGCAGGCTCCACGTGGACCGCCCGCCGGTAGATGCGCTCATTTGCCCAGCGGTTGTATTCTGCCAGCGAGAGCATGTCGGCTGCGTGCATCGGCTGCCTCCTTGCCCGGTGGTCGAAGCTCGCTCGCCAGGGCGTGCACTCGCCAAGGGCCGCGTTGCCGAACTATGCCTGAGGGGAAGTTCGCGCGCCGCTCCGGCGTTTCCCGGTCGCAGGGAAAGCACGTTGGCCCTGACGCGCCTGAAGCACGAGGGGGGAACAATCGAAGGCCTGCCGCATCTCCCCCTCGGGAAGGCCGCGGGCAAGCACGCCGAGCGCGGCGCTCGAACTCGTGGAAGGCCTGGGCCGCTTCGTCCGAACGATCGACCTGCTCGAGCGCCCTGGCGTAATCCACGCGGGCCCGGGTGGCGTCGAACGGCCTGGCGATCGATGCCCAGGTTTGAACAGCGGTGCGGAGGGAGTCAAGTGCCGGCTCCACGTCTCCTGAAGCGAGCGCCAGAAATCCGATGGCCTCGTAGAGTGAGGCGTGGGTCTCGGGCGATCGCAACTGCTGGTTGGCGCGTTCGATGCGCGGCAGCCAATCGTTGGCGTCGGCTGGCGACGGGGAAACCTCGGAAGAGACCCACGCCCGGCACGCGGCCAGCAAGGCCGGGATGCTGTCGCGTTCGAGATACGGGTTCTCGTCGACTGCTTTCAACAGGCTATCCGTCGTCAACTTCAATCCAGCAGCATCTTGCAGCGCTGCCTGCGCTCGCGCCAATTGCCCTAGGTGCGGGGCGATGGTCTGGATCTCGTCCGTCTCCATGACAATCGGTTGCTGTTCAAGCAGGATATCGCGCGCTTGCTCGAACAGGCCGAGATCGTTCAACATCCGCCCGCGGAGAGTGAGGGCCCACAAGCGACTGACGCCGCCGGGGAAGTCCAGGCTTTCAACTTTCTCCTTCTGGATCCGCAGCGCGTCTTGCCATCGGCCGAGCAGCCACAGCACCTCCGCCTGGCGCACGTAGGCCGTATAGGCAAATCCCCGGACGTACATCCGCAGGGCGAAGGCGATCATCGCTTCGAGCTTCTCGAGTGCTTCCGGATACCGACCGACCGTGATCAGGCATTCGACCAGGTTGATGTAGCCGCGAGCGGCGTCGTGGGGCAACCCAAGCTCGAGGGCGCGGTCCAGGCTTTCCTGGAGCATGTTCAGGCCGCGCTCCGGGTCTCCCGTCATCACACGCACCGTCCCGAGACTGTTGAGCGCGTGAACCCGTACATCGTCGGCGCCAAGCTGCGCCGCAAGCGCCAACGCGCGTTCGCCCCAGGCCAGGCAGTCGTCATACTCCGAGGCCAGCATGTGCATCTGGCACATCGAGCTGACGGCCCGCGCGAGTTCGGGCGAGGTCGGTTCCTGTTCCAGGATGCGAAGAGCCTCACGGTAGTGGAGCAATGCCGTCTGGCGGTCCCCGGCCTCCCAGAAGACGCGTCCAATCATCCGCTCCAAGTCGCCACTTCGGAGGTGGTCCCCCAGGTCCGCATACAGGTCGCGAGCCTCCTCGAATGCAGCCAGGGCGTTGCCGCGCACAGCCAGCCAGCGGCAATGCGCCAGCCGCGAAAGCGCGTCTGCCGCGGCCCTGCCGATCGTCCGTCGGCCAGACCTCGAGCGACGCCTCGTAGAACCGCATGGCGTCGTCGAGCGCGCCCAACTGTTGCGCGTGCTCGGCGGCTCGCAGGTAGCAGCTGCGCGCCTTGTCCTCGTCGCCGGCTGCGGCAGCATGGAATCCAATGCTCTCCAGGTCCTCCGGCCGCAGCTCTTCATAGGCCGCGGCTGCCCGGCGGTGCATGCGCTGCAAACGGAGGCTGCTGACCCCGTCGCGGCAGCGTCGCCGGGATCAGGGCGTGCTCGAAGACGAAGCTGGGGGAGAGCGGACGGCCGCGCTCGCCCTGTGCGCGAGACCGATCCTCTCCGATGAGTTGCGCTCGGGCCGCCAGCTCGAGGGCATCGACGAGTCGGTCGTCGTCCAGGTCCAGCGCCGCATGCAGGATGTCGAAGGAGAACTCCCTGCCAAGTACGGCAGCCATGCGCAGCGTGTCTTGCGCTACCTCGGGCAGACGGGCAACCCGCGTCTGGATCGCCAGGCGGACGCTCTGCGGGATGCGCAGGTCCTGGATCTCGACCTGGGCCTGCCACCGGCCGTCCTGCTGCGAGACGCGCGAATCCTGCAGCAGGGCGCGACACACTTCCTCGACGAAGAACGGGTTGCCCTCGGTCTCCTGGAAGATGCCGTCGCCCAGCTCGTCCGCCACGGGGCCGCCGAACAGCGTCTCCAGCATCTGACGGGTTTCTTCCCGCGAAAGGCGCGCCAGCTTGACACGAGTGGCCAGGTGCTCGCGGGTCAGGTCGTAGAGCAGCTCGTCAAGCGCGCCGAACTCTTCCAGCTCGATCTCGCGGTAGGTGAGCGCCAGCAGCATTCGCGTATGGGCGGCGACCCGCGCCAGCCGGCGCACAACGTACATCGTCCCGCTGTCGGCCCAGTGCAGGTCGTCGATGAAGATGAGCAGGGGGGCGGAGGCGGCCAGGGCCGAGCACAGCGCCACCACGCTCTCGCACATCCGCTCGCGCTCCGCCACTGGCTCGAGCAAGGGGTTGGCGGGCAGCGAAGGGAATCGGGCGTGCAGTTCTGGCGAGAGCGCAGCAAGTTCGGCGAGGGTCTCGGGCGCCAGCGGAAGGCCAACTGCGTCGCCGGCTGCCTGTCGCACGAGCCGCAGGATCGGCGCGTACGGGGCGCCGCCTTCCGGGTGCGCCTCCGATTGCAGGACACGCCCCCCGGAGATCTGCGCCTGGGCCATCAGTTCGCGGACCAGGCGCGTCTTGCCCACGCCGGGCTCTCCACTCACCAGCAGCACCTGCCCGCGGCCGGCCGCAGCCTGCCGCCAGAGAGCGCCGGCGATGCCGAGCTCCGTCTGCCGGCCGACCATCCGGCCGCGAGCGATGCGGTCCAACTGGGAAAGCTGGCCCTCGGCGCCGGGTTCGACGGGCTGGAGGGTGGCGATCGCCGCCAGGCGACCCTCGACCTCCTCGGCCGACGCCGGTCGGTCGAGCATCTGCTTGGCAAGGAGCTGCACGATCAGATCATTGAACGCGGCCGGCAGGTCGTCACGAAACGCACGCGGCGGGACGACAGGCGCATAGATGTGCTGCGCCACCAGCGCAAGCGGGTCCTCGGCCGTGAAGGGCAACCGGCCGGCGACCAACTCGTACAGGATGACTCCCAGAGAGTACAGGTCGGTGCGCTCATCCACCGGCTGCCCGAGCGCCTGCTCCGGCGCGATGTAGTGCAGCGACCCGACGAGCGAGCCTTCGGCTGTCAGGCGTGAGGCAATCGGCCGCGCCAGCCCGAAGTCCACCAACTTGACCCGCCCTTCGGGGGTAAACAGGATGTTCTCCGGCTTGAGATCGCGGTGCACGATGCTGTTGCGATGGGCGTGTTCAAGCGCGGCGCAGATCTCGCGGCCGACCCGTGCGGCGTCGATCCAATCCGGGAAGGCCAGGTCGTGCAGCGATGGACCTTCGACCAGCTCCATGACGACGAAGGCGGTCTGGCCGGAGAGGGCGGCGTCATAGATCCCGACGATGCCTGGATGGTTGATGCTCGCCGCCGATCGCGCCTCGTCCAGCAGGCGCGCCTGCGCCTCGGAGGTGAGGGACGCGCCTCCCAGGACCTTGACGGCGACATCGCGCTTGAGTAGCGAGTCGTGCGCGCGGTACACGATCCCCGTGCCGCCGCGGCCGAGCTCGTTCAGGAGCCGGTATCGATCGAGAAGGAGGGTGGAGTCCATGCGATGCTCGATCAATGTGACTCGGGCCTCATGCGGAGGCCAGGCGCCGCAACACCAGCACGGTCACATCGTCGGATGGAGCCGTGGCGCCCAGGAATGCGGTGTGCGACTCGAGGATCCGCACCAGGATCTCGCCCGCAGAGCTCCCGATCATCGAGAGCATGGTCTGACGGACACGTGTCAGTCCGAACTCCTCGTCGGATGAATTGGCACCTTCGGTGAGCCCGTCGGTGTACATCACGATGAAGTCGCCGGCCTCGAGCGACGTGGTCCCTTCCCCGAAGGGGGAGTTGGCCTCGATGCCGAGCGGCAACCCGGTGCGGGTCAATTCGTCGAATCCTCGACGCCGGGATCGGCACACCAGCGGCGGATTGTGCCCGGCGTTGACCCAGGTGACCTCCGGCGAACGCGAGTCGAGGCGCAGATAGCAGAGCGTGACGAACATCCCATTCGACGCGTCGGCGCACACCAGTCGATTGGCGACCGTCAGCCCCTCGCCCGGCGCCGCCTGGCCGGAGAGGCTGGCGCGCAGGACGCTCCGCGTGTGCGCCATGAAGAGCGCCGCCGGCATACCCTTGTCGGTCACATCCGCCACGACAATCCCCAGCCCGTGTTCGTCGGAAAGAAGGAAGTCGTAGAAATCCCCCGAGACCTCGCGCGCCGGACGCCATGCGGCTGCGAACTCCCAGCCGGGCAGGACCGGGGTCTGGCGCGGGATCAGGTTGGCCTGCACCTCGCGGGCCATTTGCAGTTCGCGCTCCAGCCGCCCTCGGTCGACGGCGATGGCATACAGCCGGGCATTCTCGATGGCGATCGCCGCACTCGAGGCGATTCCGGTGAGCAGCTCCAGGTCCTGCGGCGAAAAGATGCCGGTCTGCAGGCGATTGTCGACGTAGATCACGCCGACCGCCGCCCCCTTGAGCTGGAGCGGGACGCACAGGATGGCACGCAACCCGAGAATCCGAACACTGGCTCGGCCGCCAAGCCACGAGTTGGTCTGGGCGTCGCTGGTGAGCGTTGCACGTCCGTCGGCGGCGACGCGCTCGACCACCGAGCGAGAGACCTGGAACTCGGGTGCCTCGATCGACTGCTGGTCCATGCCGCGCGCCACGCGGAAGGTAAGCCGGCCGCCGGTGTCGCGCAACATCAGGAAGCCGCGTTCAGCCCGGGTCGCGACAATCACTTCATCCATCACCCGGTCGAGCACCTCGTCCAGGTCGAGCGACGAGCTGAGCGTCTGGGAGATGCGATAGAGGGTTGCAAGCCGGTCGGGTTGGGCGTCGGTCATGACACGGTCCAGTGTGCAGCCTCGCGCGGCCGCCTGAGGGGCTGGCGGGCTACCACATCATCACCTGCTGGTCGACGAGCTGCATGTCCGGTCGCCGGGACTCGATCCACGCCGGGAGTCTCGTCCAGGACTTGCTGCGCGTGCCGCCCATCCCCGCTCACTACGGCACAGGCGATCACCGCCGCCGTATGGCTGTCCTGTCGCTCGATCTCGGCCGCCGAGATATTGAATTGGCGGTGGAGCCCGGCGAGCAAGGGCTTCAACCGGCCGCGCTTCTCTTTGAGGGAAGCGCAGCCGGGCAGCCTGAGCTCGATCGTCATCACGGCGACGTGCATCCGACAAGTCTAGCCGCCGAGCACGCGGTTGGCAAGGATCGGCTTCCGGGGCGCGGCCTCCGGCTGGGTCACCGACCGCGAGCCTCGAGTGCCTGCGGTTCGAGGTGGCCGACCTCTCGGCTATGTCGGTGGACCCAGTCGGGCGGAGGGGACCTCTTCGGATGAAGCCCCGGGGTTGGAGCCTTGAGGCTCGCCTGGATGTTCGGCCGCGGACGGTCGCCCAGCAGATGCGTGCTGCCAGCGCGTACAAGCCCGCACCTGGCGACATCGGAACGTCGGAATGACTGCGGCCCGGGTAGCGACCTGGCGGTTGGGCAGCGGGCAACTGCATGTGGGAGCAGCGGGCAGGAGGGCGAGGCTGCCCTGCGTTGGAGGATCTGCAGTTCAGCGTGGGCCGCCCCGCAAGGTCCATTCGTCGGTGGCGAAACGTTTGGCCCGGAAGAAGTCTGCCCGGGAGCGCTCATCAGCCTCCGGTTCGGCGGGCGTCAGCCGGATTCCGAATGCCGTGCGGAATCCCTCAGCGAGCGACTCAGCTGCAAGTTCCCAGGCAATCGGCCTTCCAAGGAGCTGCTCCAACGTGACCGCGCGGGCGCGGACGCGCTCGGCCGCAACCGCGCGCTCGGCCGGCGTTGGATAGGCCAACGCCTCGCAGATACGACCGAGGTCGCCGCCAAGCGGCAACGAGCCATGCTGCAGTACCCCCGCCACGCGGCGCAGCTGTGCGCTGCCAATCAGCTTGCGCCCGGCGGAGGTGATCTCATGCGCGCTAGGCGCCTCGAAGCACACCGGGTTCGTGCGGTCAGCCTCCGCCAGCGGCTGCTCGGGCGCCGTATCGGCCTCGACGCCGAGTAGCTTGAGCCCAGCCACCAGTCCCTGGCTCAGCTTCCGATAGCTCCCGAGGACGCCCCCGGCCAGCAGCGGATGGCCGATGGGCGCGCTGATCGAGTAGGTCAACTCGTCGGTGTGCAGGATGGCACGTCCACCGGTCGAGCGCCGGACCCGGTGCCAGCCGAGTGTCTGCAAGCGACCGGGGTCGGCCTGCTCGAAGGGCTGAGCATGTCCGAGGGAGAGGCAAGCCGGGTCCCAACGATAGAGGCGGAGCGTCGGAGGCTGGTGGTACCCCGAGACCGACTCGAGCAAAGCCTCATCGAGCGCCATGTTGTCGGCGCCCGGGAGGGGAGGCGAAAGGATCAGGCGCCAGCCGTCCGCGTCCATAGGTCGATTATAAGGGTGTGGGCCGCGTGCGGGCCTGCCACGTCCCTCTGCACTTGCATCCCGCCCCCGGCCCGCGAGGAGTGCCGCGTGGTAGACTTCGGCGCTCGCACCTCGTGCAGCAATGGCAGGGGCTGTCTGCGTGTCGCTCTCCACGATCTGCTCCTCACCGGTTTCCCTTCGACGAAGCGTCCGCGGGCTGCTCGCCCTCGCGCTCTGGCGCGTTCTCCACGGGCTGCGTGTCGCCGGCGTCCGAATCCCGCGTCACACCGACAACGACCCTCCCGAGGCCGACGGCGATCCCCGCCACGGCGGTGCCGACCCAGACGCAGGCTCTGCTTTCGCCGCTCGAGGGCTCGGTGTCCATCTGGACGGCATGGGAGGCCGATCATGTGGCGGTTGTCTCGGACCTCCTGGAGATCTTCCGCCAGCAGCATCCCCGTGCACAGGTTCGCCTGACCTACTATCGCCCGGCGGAACTCGAGGCGGCCTTCAAGACAGCGGCGGCTGCCGGGCGTGGTCCCACCATTCTGATCGCTCCGTCATCCTGGGGACCAGCGCTGCTGCGCGACGGACTGATCGTCGACATCGGCCCGCGCCTCCTCCCGGAGCAGCGCGCGGCCATCCCGGAGCTGGTCTGGAGCCAGGTTTCAAACGCCGGCGCGATGGTGGGCCTCCCGTTGCGGCTGCGCGGGGTGGTGCTCTACCGGAACCAATCGTTGGCCGCCCTGCCCGCCGCCTCGCTGGAAGACCTGCTGACACAGGCGGCAGCCGCCTCGACGCGTTATGCCGCCGAGCCCGTCTTCGACCTTGGCTTCGATTTCTCCGGCGCGCAACTCACCGCCTGCGGCGGCACGCTCCTGCGGGCCGGCGGTGGGATCGGATTCGACCAGCAAACGGGAGAGTGCTGGCTTAGACTGCTGGCCCGTTTCCGTCAAGCCGGCCGGCCGGTCTTCAACTCCAATGCCGATCGCGGCCACATTCCTGGCCGGGCACTCGCCGTGGTTGATCGACACCACCGACGCGCTGCCCGAGATCGTGCAGGCGCTCGGGGCAGAGAACGTGAGCATCGACGCCTGGCCGCAAACTCAGGAAGAAGGGCTGAAGCTCTCGGGAACCATCTGGACCGACAATGCCTTCTTCGGTGTCGGGGCACCGGCGGCCGACCTGGAAGCCAGCTGGGCGCTCGCCAGCCTTCTGACCGGGCCCGAAGGCCAGGCGCGATTGGCGCAGTCCGACGGCTCATGGTTCCTTCCCGTGCTGCCGACTGTCCGGCCGCTCGATGCCGCTCGGGGCGCAGGCGCAAGACGTGCTCTCCAGCGCCACGGCCATGCCCCTGGCATCCAACCTGTCGCTCTACGTCGTTCCCCTCGAGCGGGCCGTCGTCCAGGTCGTCGCTCAGGCCGCCGACCCTTCGGAGGCGCTGCGCCGTGCCACCGAGTTGATTCGCAACGATCTCACCCAGAGCCCGCCCGGCGGATAACGCCGACTCCGGAGGCTGCATGAGCGTACCCGCCTGGGTAGCGGACGCCGTCTTCTACCAGATCTTCCCCGACCGTTTCGCCAACGGCGATGCCTCGAACGACCCTCGCGGCGTCCAGCCATGGGGCGCGCCCCCGACGATCTGGGGCTTCCAGGGCGGCGACCTGCGCGGCGTGTTGGAGCACCTCGACTACCTGGCTGATCTCGGCATCAATGCCCTGCTGTTCAACCCGATCTTCCAGGCCTCCTCGAACCATCGCTACAACACGACCGATTACTTCCGCATCGACCCCGGGCTGGGGACGCAGGAGGACTTCCGCGCTCTGCTCGATGCCGTGCATCAACGCGGCATGCGGATGGTGCTCGACGGCGTCTTCAACCACTGCGGCCGCGGCTTCTTTGCTTTCTACGACCTGCTGGAGAACGAATTGCACTCGCCCTATGTCGATTGGTTTCACGTCCGGCGCTTTCCCCTGCACGCGTATGGGGCGGGCGAGGCGGAGAACTACCTTGCCTGGTGG
Source organism: uncultured Chloroflexia bacterium (assembly GCA_963743255.1). Taxonomy (GTDB): domain Bacteria; phylum Chloroflexota; class Anaerolineae; order Anaerolineales; family E44-bin32; genus DYJB01. Next base: position 9,515 of record CAVUPD010000022.1, on the reverse strand, counting down.
AAGTTCAAGAGTCTGCCGAAGTTCAACACCGGCAACCCGAAGGTTCGCCAGTATCTGCTGAGCGTCGCGGCGCACTGGGTTCGGCAGGGGATCGACGGCTGGCGGCTGGATGTCCCCAACGAAATCGACGACGACTTATTCTGGGCCGAATTCCGGGAGACCGTCAAAGCGCATCAATCCGGAGGCTTACCTGGTGGGGGAGATCTGGGACGGCGATCCGCGCTGGGTGAGCCCCGGGCATTTCGATGGCCTGCTCAACTATCCCCTGCGAGAGCTGATCCTGGGGTTTGTGGGCAGCGGAGGGCTGAAGGCCGGCGATTGCGGACGGCGCGCAGTGGAGCTCATCGGGCGCTACGCCTCGGAGAACGCATTTGCCCACTACCTTCCCCTGGGATCGCACGACACCGAACGCCTGCGCACGATGTGCAGGGGCGACGTTCGGCATGTCCGGCTCGCATTCGCCTTCCAGTTCTTCTACCCTGGCGCGCCCGGCATCTACTACGGCGACGAGATCGGGATGGAGGGGGCCAAGGATCCCCAGTCCCGGGGCGCCTTCCCTTGGGACCCTGCCCGCTGGGATAGCCGGCTTGCGCCAGACTGTGCAGGAGTTGATCCGGCTGCGCCGTTCCAGGCTCGTGCTGCGACACGGAGATTTCCGCCTTGCCGCCGCGGACGACACTGCGGGATGGTTGGCGTTCGCGCGCGTCCTGGGGACAGAGCGTGCAATCCTTGTCCTCAACGCCTCGGCCAAGCCCGCCCGGATCCGTCTCCCGTTGGAGCCGGCCGCCCTGCACGAGGGGCAGGTGCTCAGGGGAGCGCTCGGCGGCGAATCCCACCAGGCCAAAGGCGGCAGTCCTCGAGGTGGCGCTGCCGGCTCTCGGCTTCGAGATCCTGCTGAGCGATTCTGCTGACTGACGGATCGCCCCCACGCCGACTCCCTTCCCGGGCCGAGCGTCACCGCACGCGGATGTATAATGCGCGCCGCGGCGACGCCCGGATCGGCAGCGCCGCCGTCGGACCGGCGATGCATCTGATCCTGACGCATGAACAAGCAGACTTCGATGCCACAGCCGCGCTGCTGGCTGCCAAAATGCTCCAGCCGCAGGCGCTGGCCGTTCTGCCGCGCCGGCTGAACCGCAACGTCCGCGCCTTCCTGACGCTCTACGGCCATGGGCTGCCCTTCACCGATCCGGACGATCAGCCCCGCGGCCCGATCGAGCGGGTGACCCTCGTCGATACGCAGTCGCTGCCTTCGATCAAGGGCGCCACTTCCCAAACGCAGGTCCACGTCGTCGACCACCACCCGCCGGCCTCCCAGCGCGACGCTGCCTGGACCGTCGACATCCAGCCGCTCGGATCGACCACGACGCTGCTGGTGGAGGCGCTGCAAGAAGCGTCGCTGACGCTCGACCTGGCGGGCGCCACGCTGCTGTTGATGGGGATCTACGAGGATACGGGCTCGCTCAGTTACGCCGGCACGACCGGCCGGGACATGCTCGCCTGCGCCTGGCTGCATGGAGCAGGGTGCCAGTTTGGCGATTGCCGATGAGTTCCTCAACCATCCGCTGTCCCCCGATCAGCGCCGCTTGTACGACCGGCTGCTCGATTCGGCCGAGACGCACACCTTCCACGGACTGTCGATCGTAATCGCCTGCGGTGCGGCGGAGGGCATGCAGGATGAGATCTCCACGCTGGCGCACAAACTGCGCGACCTGTTCGACCCGGCGGGTCTGTTCGTCCTGGTCGCCCTCAACGGCACCGTGCAGCTCGTGGCGCGCTCGACCAGCGATGCTGTAGATGTCGCCCGGCTGGCCGAGCATTTCGGCGGCGGCGGTCACAACCGCGCCGCCGCCGCACTGATCCGCGGCCGCCGACCGGAGGAAGTTCGGGACGAACTGCTGCAACTGCTGGAGGCCACCCTGCGTCCGGCGCGCACCGTCGGCGAGATCATGTCACGCGAGCCGCAGCTCCTGGCGCCCTCGGTGCGCGTGTCCGAGGCCGCCGAACGCATGCAGCGTTTCGGCCATGAAGGCTATCCGGTGGTGGAGAACGGCCGAGTCGTGGGTTTGCTCACGCGTCGGGCCGTGGATCGGGCGATGGCCCATGCGATGGGCGGCCGCCCGGTGTCGAGCGTGATGGAGGCCGGCGGCGTGACCGTCTCCCCGACCGATTCGGTACAGCACCTGCAGCGGGTGATGATCGAGCATGATTGGGGACAGGTTCCGGTGGCTGATCCGGCCGACGGGCAGATCACCGGCATTGTGACCCGCACCGACCTGCTGCGGACGCTGGCGGCCGAGGCGAGCGGTTCACCCGCCGCCAGCCTGGCGCCGCGATTGGAGGCGGCGCTGGCGCCGGAGCGCCTGGCCCTGCTGCGGTTGGCCGCCCGGCAGGCGGAGTCGCAGGGCGATGCCATCTACATCGTCGGTGGTTTTGTCCGCGACCTGGTGCTCGGTGTGCCCGGCGTGGATTTCGATTTGGTGGTGGAAGGCGATGCGATTGGCCTGGCGCGCGGGCTGGCCGAAGCCTTCGGCGGCCGGGTCAGTTCGCATACACGCTTCGGAACGGCCAAGTGGGTCCTCGACGCAAGCCACACGGGGCTGCGCCAGGCGGTCGGCGCACGGCGCGGCGCGTCGGCCGATCTGCCCGCCTCCCTTGATCTGGTCAGCGCGCGGACCGAGTTCTATGCGCACCCGACGGCGCTGCCTTCGGTGCAGCGCGGCAGCATCAAGCTCGACCTGCACCGGCGCGACTTCACCATCAATACGCTCGCCCTGCGGCTGGACGGCCGGCGCTACGGCGAGCTCCTCGATCCGTGGGGTGGGGGGCGAGACCTGCGCGATCGCTTGATCCGCGTCCTGCATTCGATCAGCTTCATCGACGATCCCACGCGCATGCTTCGTGCCGCTCGCCTGGAGCAGCGGTTGGGGTTCACGATCGATCCCCGCACCCTGGAGCTGATGCAGCAGGCCATGCCGCTTCTCGATCGCGTCAGCGGCGAGCGCCTGCGCGACGAGCTGGCGCTTGTCCTCGAGGAGGCCTGCGCCGGGGCGATCCTCTCCCGCCTGCAGGCGCTCAGGCTGCTGAGCGCGATTCACCCGGCCCTCGATTGGGACGCGTGGCTCGAGGCACGCTTCATCGACGCGCGCGCCTTTCAGCCGCCGGAATCGTGGCGGCTGGAGGAAACGCCGCAGCCCGAACGGTTGCAGTACGCCCTGTGGATGGCACGCCTGGATGCCAATCAAGTGTCGGCCGTGTGCGATCGCCTGCACTTCTCGCTGGCAATGCGCGCGGTCGTCGTCGACACCAATCGTCTCACGCATGCCGTGCCGCGCTGGCCGACGGGAATCGCCCCCAGCGATGTGGCTGCCCGCCTCGACGAAGCGCGCGAGGAGAGCCTGGTCGCCGCCTGGTTGGCGCTGGCGGACGTGCCGCCGGCTCGCGAGATCCTGACCTCTTACCTAGTGAGCTGGCGTCACATGGCGCCCGCCACGGATGGTCGCGTGCTCCGCGAGGCAGGTCTGCCGCCCGGCCCGGCCTACGGCCGGATCCTCGCCACCCTGCGCGCCGCATGGCTTGACGGTCAACTGGAGACTGCCGATCAGGAGCGCGAGTTGCTTCGAGCACTTCTGGCACAGGGTTCGAATCATGGCTGAAGCCCCGCCCCTCGTCATACGCGAAGCCCGGGCGGAGGATTTGCTGGCGCTCGAATGGGAGGGAGAGTACCAGCGCTACCGGTTGGTCTATCAGACGCGCCTACGCCGAGGCGCTCCGCGGGCGCCGGATCCTGTTAGTCGCCGAATCGCTCGGTGCCGTCGTCGGGCAGGTCTTCGTGCAGGTCAACTCGGCCCTGGGCGGTGGGGACCGACGGGCCGCCTACCTCTACGCGCTCCGCGTCCGCCCCGAAGTGCGGAACCGTGGGATCGGGACTGATCTCGTCCGCGAGGCGAGAGTCCATCCTGCGCCAGCGCGGATTCACCCGGGTTCTGATCTCCGTCGCCCAGGACAACCACGCCGCGCGGCGCCTGTATGAACGCCTCGGGTACGTGGTCTTCGGCGAGGACCCCGGCAATTGGTCGTTCTTCGACGACCAGGGGCAGGTGCAGGTAGTCCACGAGCCGGCGTTCCTCCTTGATAAGCAGCTCTAGCCCTGCTTCCTCCTACAGCTTGCGTCGCGCCCATCCCGCCCGCAAAGACCCGGGGTCATCGCCGGCATCGCCACACGCACGGCACGCGCGCACGTCACAATCGGGAGGCGCTGGCGCTGGCATTCGTCTGGCGTGGCGCTCGCCGCCTGGCACGCATCTTGCTGGCCAGGAGGGGACCGGACGGCCGGATTCGATCGGGCTGCCGGTCCACCACCATGCCGCGTATGCCGCAGGTCAACGAACCATCTGGAGGGAGGACAGCCCGTGGCTGGGGCGTGCTTTCTCTTGCCATTGGGTTGAGTGCCATCCTGGCGGCATGCGCCGCTCCGGGCACGACCTCCGGACGGTTGCCCGAGCCCTGGGTCGGCGAAATCCCGATCTCGGGCGATGCCGTGCCGCAGGAGGTTCCTTCTCCGACCCCACATCCGATCTTCAATCTGTTGGCCACGTCGCTCCCCGAGGGCGTCGCAGATCTTGAGCCGACGCCGGACGTGGCCCGCGATCCCCCCGTGCTGCGGTCCTCCGAGGAAACCTATGTGGTTCAGCCGGGTGATTCGCTTAACCGGATCGCCGGACAATTCGGCGTCAGTTCCGAGAGCATCCTGCGGGCCAATCACCTGGCAAACCCGGACCTGTTGTCGGTGTGGATGACGCTCACGATCCCCGCGCCGATCCCTCAGGCGGCCGGGCCATCGACCAAGCTGCTGCCCAACTCGGAGCTGATCTTCGGCGCGGCGGCGGCCTTGTTCGATGTGCAGAACGATGTCGAGACACGCGGGGGTTATCTGTCCGGCTACTCCGAGGAAGTGGAGGATCACGTACGATCCGGGGCCGAGATCGTCATGCTGGTGGCTCAGCGGTACTCGGTCAACCCGCGGCTGCTCCTGGCAGTGCTCGAGCACCGGAGTGGGTGGCTGCGCGCCTCGAACCCGGAGGCCTCCACGCGGACTTACCCGATGGGGTTCGTGAGGCCCTCAACGCGAGGGTCTGTTCAGCCAGCTTTCGACGGCGGCCGACATGCTCAACAAGGGCTACTACTTGTGGCGCGCCGGATGGCAGGGTCCCTACGTCACGACCGATGGCGCCGCCATCCCTCCGGGGGGCGGGATCAACGCCGGGACGGCCGGCGTGCAATACCTGTATTCTCAGCTTTACACCTCGGGGGAGTGGCGAAGGGTCGTCGGGCCGGACGGCTTCTTCGCGACCTGGACCTCGCTCTACGGCAACCCGTTCCACCGCGCGGTCGAGCCCCTAGTGCCTTCCGGTCTGACCCAACCCGTGCTTCAGCTGCCGTTCGAAGATCATGCAGTCTGGTCCTACACCAGCGGTCCACACAGCGCCTGGGGCACCGGGGCGGCATGGGCGGCCCTCGACTTCGCGCCGCCGGGCAACGCGCTCGGATGCGTGTGGTCCGATGAATGGGTGACCGCGGCGGCCGATGGGATCGTGCTGCGCTCGGAGAACGGGGAACTACTGTTGGATCTCGACATGGACGGCATCGAGCAGACAGGATGGGTGCTGCTCTACATGCACGTCAAGTCGCGCGATCGCACCGCGGCGGGGAGCACGGTGCACGCGGGTGATCGCCTCGGTCACCCCTCGTGCGAAGGTGGCGTCTCCAACGGAACCCATCTGCACCTGGCGCGCAAGTATAATGGCGAGTGGATTGCCGCGGACGGGTCCCTGCCTTTCGATCTGGATGGATGGGTATCCTCCGGAACAGGGCGAGAGTACGATGGGATGCTCGAGCGCGGCGGTGTCATCCTCGAAGCCTGCGATTGCCGCGCCGATGGCAACCAGGTCGCTCGCTAAGATGCGCGTGCCCACCCGCCGATCCGCTTCGTTCCTCCCGCTCACGGCTGCAGCTCTAAGCCTGGTGGCCTCCATGCTGGCGTGTTCGCGAGCCGATGTGCCGTCGCCAAGCGGATCCGGCAGTCTTCCAGTGGCGGTCGCGCCGACTGCGGCGAATTCCGGCGCGCCGACCGAGACCTCGGCTCCTCCGGCCACCGAGATGCCGACGCCCACCATCCTGGCGCCCGCAGCCCTCGTGTCCCCGACGTTTCCTCCGACGGTCGCCGCCGAACCGGCCGATGCCGGGGATACGGTGCTGTACGAAACGCAGGCCGGCGACACGCCGCGCGCCATCGCCGTCCGCTTCGGGGTCTTGCCGTCCGATCTCACCTCCGCCGGCGGTCCGCTGCCCGCCGATGGCAGCTTGATTGACAGCGGCACGCGACTGATCATTCCGCGCCGGCTGACGCTCCACCGGACCCTCCCAGCGACTGATCCCCGACAGCGAGATGGTGTTCTCGCCCAACGCCGCCGATTTCGACGTGAGCAGCTTCCGCGCAATCTGGGCGGCTATCTCACCCGCTATCAGGAGTACATCGCCGGCGAGATGCGCCCCGGCCCCGAAGTGCTGGCGCTCGCCGCGCGGGACAACTCGGTCAACCCGCGCCTGCTGCTGGCCCTGCTCGAGTATCAGTCCGGCTGGGTCACCAATCCCACGCGCCCCAGCGGCGATCAGTGGAAGTACCCGATGGGCCGCATCGATCCGGGCGAAGCCGGGCTGTATCGTCAGCTCACCTGGGCGGCGAACGAACTGGGGAACGGTTACTACGGCTGGCGCGCCGGGACGCTGACCGAAATTCGCTTGCGCGATGGGATCCGGCTACGCCTGGCGCCCGAGTTGAATGCCGGGACGATCGCGCTGCAGTGGTACTTCGGCTTGCATGACAATACGCAGAAATGGGCCGTGGACATCGGGCCGGACGGGTTGATGGGCACCTATCAAAAGCTGTTCGGCGATCCCGAGGACTACTTCCACCCACTCTACGAACCCGGGCTCGAACAGCCGGAGATGATCCTGCCGTTTCTGCCGGGACACATCTGGTCGTTCACCGGGGGCCCGCACGGCGCCTGGGAGCGCGAGGCGGCGTGGGCGGCGCTCGACTTCGCCCCTTCGACGATTATCCCCGGCTGCGATCGTGTCGGACGACTGGGCCGTCGCTGCCGCAGCCGGGCTCGTGCTGCGCAGTGAGAACGGCGTCGTCGTCCTCGATCTGGATGGCGATGGACGCGAGCAGACGGGTTGGTCATTGCTCTACCTGCACATCGCCGCCAAGCAGCGCGTGGCTGCCGGATCTTCCTCCAGGCGGGCGACCTGATCGGCCATCCGTCCTGCGAGGGCGGCAGGGCGACCGGAACGCACATCCACCTGGCGCGCAAGTACAATGGCGAATGGATGCTAGCCGACGGTGCTCTCCCCTTTCACGTTGAGCGGATGGCAGGCGCGTGCAGGCACCAAGCCCTACGAAGGCGCGTTGGTGAAAGATGGGCAGACGGTCCTGGCCTGCCCGTGCGCTTCCAAGGAAACCCTTCTCTCCCGATGAAACCGGCTCTTTGCAAGATCATGCTTGTGCTGGCCGTCACTCTGGCCGCCTGCGCCCCGGCCCCCCTTGCCACGGCGCCGCCGGACTTGGCGACACCCACGCCAGACGTCGCCGGCCCGACGCCCCTCCCGGTGCGCACCCCGCACCCCCCGGGCGAGGTCTTCGACTACGCGGCGCAACAGGGAGACACGCTGCCGGCCGTGGCGGCGCATTTCCACACGAGCGAGCGCGAGATCCTGGCCGCCAATCCGGACCTGCCCGCTGGGATCACGACCCTCCCGCCGGGCTACCCGCTCCGCGTCCCGGCCTACTACCTGCCGCTGATCGGTTCGCCCTTCCATATCCTGCCCGACAGCGAGGTCGTCAACGGCCCCGGCGCCGTCGGGTTTGACACACAGGCGGAGATCACGACGCGCCCAGGCTTCCTGGCCGGGATGACCGACTACGCCAACTCACGCCAGCGGCCGGCGTGGGAGATCGTGGACATCGTGGCGATCGAGTATCTCGATCCATCCCCGGCTGCTGCTCACATTGCTCGAGGCCGGGACCGGAGCGATGACCCGCCCGGACGCCTCCGGCGACGACCTCCTCTATCCCCTCGGCTTCCGGAGCGATCGCTACCGCGGGTTGTATCGCCAACTGTTGTGGGCGGCCGAGGCGATCAATCGGGGCTACTACGGCTGGCGGACAGGGACGCTGACCGAGCTCGAGCTGACGGACGGCCGGCTCGTGCGCGCCCGATCCCTGGCTAAATGCCGGCACGGCGGCGCTCCACGTCTTGCTGGCCGAGCGGTTCGGCCAGGCGGACTTTGACGCGCAGACCGGGCCGCAGGGGCTTCAGCAGATCTATCGCGGATTGTGGGGTGATCCTTTCGACCGGCAGGTCGACTTCATCCCCGGCAATCTGCAGCAGGCCGAGCTCGCACTGCCGTTTCTGCCAGACCGCGTGTGGGACTTCACCGGCGGCCCCCACGACACCTGGGGGACAACGCTTCCCATGGGCGCGCTCGATTTCGCGCCTCCTGCTACGGAGGGTGGGTGTGCCCTGTCTGGGGAATGGATCGCCGCACCGGCGGCCGGGATCGTGACGCGCAGCGACGAGGCGATCGTGATGCTCGATCTGGGTGACGATGGCGACGAGCGCACCGGCTGGGCGGTGCTGTTCTTCCATGTCGGCGAAGAAGGGCGAGTGGCAGCCGGCACAGCGCTCGAGCAGGGCGGGCAGATCGGGCATCCGTCATGCGAGGGCGGCCGCTCCACCGGAACGCACTTCCATATCGCCCGCAAGTACAACGGCGAGTGGATCCCCGCCTACGGGCCGCTTGCCTTCATCCTCGACGGGTGGGTGGCTGCGTACGGCGGACAGCCGTATCTGGGGACGTTGACCAAGGGTTCGAAGTCCGTCTCCGCCTCGACGGCGTCGACGGCGGCCAACCGAATCCTGTATACGCTGCCCGGTCAGGAAACTCCGTAGCCCGAAGGACGGCGGACGCGCGCCGAACTCGCGCGCCGGGATGGTGACGGGATGCCGGCGGCCCTACAGCTCGCTGAACTTGAGATCCAGCATCCGGGTGTTCCGCTGCTGCAGGTGTGACCGCAATCGCTCCAGTGTCGAGAACACCAGTCGGCCGTGTTCGGTCGTATGGTGGTACCTCGTTCCCGAATCCGTCGAACTGTGGCTCGGGCGGTCCGCGTCACCGCCCGGAAGTCCCTGGGCGCATGCGGAAGCTCGCTCAGAGTCTAGTGATCGTGAGCGACTCGGCGGTGATTTCCACCCGCCAGTAGCCTGCCCCCTCGAGCCTGTACTCGAGCGCCAGGCGATCTTGCCGGCGCTCCTCGGACATCAGCTTGATCGGCCGGGAAAAGACGAAGGTCACCAGGTGGGGATCCCACTCTCCCTGCTGGGCCGGGTCGTACGCCTGCGGCGGGTCGAAAGCGCGAGCGATAGCCGTCTCGCTGAGCAGCAGCCGCAGGA
>CAVUPD010000021.1:0-8020 GCA_963743255.1 uncultured Chloroflexia bacterium | reverse complement strand
ACACGCCACACGATCGTTGACCCTCGCGCGGAGGGGCACGGCATCGCCGTGCCCCTGCGTCTCTTCGCCGGGCGTTACTCCGGCCATCCAGTCTGCCGGCGAGATCCTTGTCCACCGGGCGCCGCGGAATACGTCTACCCCTCCTGCCGCCCTCGGTTTGGCGCGAACCGTCGCGCCAGGGCAGGACGGCCTTCCGCCATCGCTACCCTTCCTTCCATGTACAATCCGCGTACGGTCCAGGTTCGGGCCCGCATGACACCTGCCGCGGCGACGCTGAAAGTCGAGCCGCCGGAGCACAACTAGATGCATCGGGCTTGCGGCGCGCCGAACGTTCGGAGCGGCCGAAGATCGCAAGGCCGACCCCCACATCCCGGGGCCAAGGAGAAATGGAATGCCAGCATTGCGTGTGGTTGCTGAACTGATGGAGGTCGCCGCGATCACCGCGCCCAAAGCGGCCGGCCGCGACTTCATTGTCGTGCGAACGGTAGAGGGCGAGGAGCTTCGGCGCCTGGGGCAGGGGATGATCGACTACGGCCGGCGCAGCGGGAAATCGAACTTCGACCGCGATGGTCAGAACGTGCTCGACTCGGGCGCCGTGGTGCTGATCGGCTTGAAGGACGCCGACGTCGTCGACCTGAACTGCGGGGCGTGCGGCGCCGAGGCGTGCATCGTGCCGAACACGTTCGACGGGGAGTTCAAGGGCCCAAACTGCGCGCTGCGCCATCTCGACCTGGGCATCGCCCTCGGCTCGGCGGTCAAGACGGCCCAGATGCTCAACGTCGATAACCGGATCATGTACCGCGCCGGCGTGACCGCCCGCGAGCTCGGCCTGATCGACGCCGATTTCGTCATGGGCATCCCGCTGGCCGCCACGGGTAAGAGCCCGTATTTCGACCGCGCTGCGAAGGCCGTCGCGGCAATGCCCGCGAAATAACGCCTGTCTGGTAGGGGCGAAGCACCCGGCAGTTACGGGTGCTTCGCCCGCACGACGTCTGCGTCAGGGGGACAGCAATGCCGGGCATCGTCGTCCGCAAACGCCTCCGCCTCAGGGGATTCGACTACACCTCTCCGGGCGTCGTATTTCATCACGATCTGCACCCATCGTCGTGCCTGCACTTTGGGAGCGATCGTCGAAGATCGGGTTGTTCCAAGCCCCGACGGAGCTGTCGTGATGGCGATGTGGAATGACCTGCCCACCCACTTCCCTGGAGTCTCGCTCGACGCATTCGTTTTGATTCCGAACCATGTACACGGGATCGTGATCATAGAGGAGGCATTTCCCTGTCGCCGAGGCCCCGACCCTCGGGTCACCGTAGGGGCGAAGCATGCTTCGCCCCTACGCGCCACGGCCGGCAGAGCGCGCGGGACAGTGAACGGTTCGGTGCAGGCAGCGATCCAGGCATTCAAGGCATCGGTGACGCGCGAGGCAAGGCGTGTGCGTGGTGCCACTGGGGCGCCCTTCTGGCAACGCGGCTATGTCGAGCACGTCATCCGTACACCGGGTGATTTGAATTGCCTCCGGCGGTACATCGAGTCCAATCCCTTGCGATGGGCGCTGGACCAGGAGAATCCTATACACGCGTAAGGGCAAAGCATCCGTAACTGTTGGATGCTTCGCCCCTACAAGGGATCATGATAGCCGCCGCGCCTACACTGGAAGGTGATCCTTCAGGAACTGCCCCGTGTACGACGCCGGGACATGGATGATGTCCTCCGGCGTCCCTTCGGCCACGATCTCCCCGCCGCGCTCGCCGCCCTCAGGCCCCAGATCGATCACCCAGTCGGCGACCTTGATGATGTCCGGGTGGTGCTCGATGATCAGCACCGTGCTGCCCTGATCGACCAGCTGCTGCAGCACCTCGATCAGCCGGTGCACGTCGGCGGCGTGCAGCCCCACCGACGGCTCGTCGAGCACGTACAGCGTGCTGCCGTTGCCGCGCTTGGAGAGCTCGCGCGACAGCTTCACCCGCTGCGCCTCGCCGCCCGAAAGGGTGGGCGCCGGCTGCCCGATCTTCAGGTAGCCCAGGCCGACATCCTGGAGCGTCTTCAGCTTGCGCACCATCGCAGGGAAGGCCGAGAAGAACTCGACCGCCTCGTCGATGGTTGTGTCGAGCACGTCGGCGATGTTCTTGCTCTTGAAACGCACCTGCAGCGTCTCGCGGTTGAAGCGCGCCCCGTGGCACACCTCACACTCGACGTACACATCGGGCAGGAACTGCATCTCGATCCGCAGCTGGCCCTGACCTTCGCACGCTTCGCACCGCCCACCGTGTACGTTGAACGAGAAGCGCCCGGCCTTGTAGCCGCGCACCTTCGAGTCGGGCAGTTCGGCGAACAGCGTGCGCACGGCGTCGAACAGCCCGGTGTAGGTGCCGGGGTTCGACCGCGGCGTGCGGCCAATCGGCGACTGATCGATGTTGATGATCCGCTCGACCGACTCCAGGCCAACGATCCGGTCGTGGGCGCCGGGGAGCTCGCGCGCCCCGTTGAGCTTCTGCGCCAGCGCCTTGTGAAGCACCTCGACCATCAGCGTCGACTTGCCCGAGCCGGAGACGCCGGTGATGCACACGAACATGCCCAGCGGCAGCCGGACGGTGATGTTCTTGAGGTTGTTCTCGCGGGCGCCCACGACGGTGAGGTACTTGCCGTTGCCCGGTCGCCGCACCGCCGGAACGCCGATGCGGAGCTTGCCCGCCAGGTAGCGGCCGGTGACCGAGGCCCGGTTGCGCGTGCACCTGCGCCACCGTCCCCTGAGCCACGATCTCGCCGCCGTGCTCGCCGGCGCCCGGGCCGAGGTCGATCAACCAGTCGGCGGCACGGATCGTCGCCTCGTCGTGCTCCACCACCAGCACGCTGTTGCCCAGGTCGCGCATCCCCTCCAGGGTCTTGATCAGCCGGTCGTTGTCGCGCGGGTGCAGCCCGATCGACGGCTCATCCAGCACATACAGCACGCCCATCAGGCGCGAGCCGATCTGCGTTGCCAGTCGAATGCGCTGTGCCTCGCCCCCCGAGAGCGAGCCGGCCGAACGGTCGAGCGTCAGATAGTCCAGCCCGACATCGACCAGGAAACCAAGCCGATCACGGATCTCCTTCAACACGCGGTCGGCGATCTGCTGCTGGCGCTTGCCCAGCGGCCCGCCGGCGCTCTGCAGCCGGTCGACCCAGAGCAATGTGCGCACGACCGGCCAGCCGGTGACGTCGATGATCCCGGCGTCGTCGACCGTCACGGCCAGCGCCTCCGGGCGCAGCCGCTTGCCGCCGCAGCGCGGGCACGGGCGCTCGGACATGTATTCCTGGATCCGCGAGCGCATGTACTCCGACTGCGTTTCCTGATAGCGGCGCTCGAGGTTGCCGATGATTCCCTCGTAGGCCGTCTTGAACGTCGCCTTGCGGCCCTCGCGGCTCTGGTAGCGCACGGAGACCTGCTCGCCCTGCGTCCCGAACAGGACCAAGTCGAGCTTCTTCTTGGACAGCGACGACACCGGGACGTCCAGATCGATGTCGTACTGCTCGGCCACCGCCTCGACAAGCTGCCAGTAGTAGCCGCGGCGGTCGCGGCCCTGGTTCGACCACTCTCCGGCGGCGATGGCGCCCTCGGTGATCGAGAGCGAGCGGTCGGGAATGATCCGGTCGGGATCGATCTCCAGCTTGATGCCCAGCCCCTGGCATTCGGGGCAGGCGCCGTGCGGCGTGTTGAACGAGAAGGTGCGCGGCTCGATCTCGGCCAGCGTCGTCCCATGCTCCGGGCATGCCAGCAGTTCCGAGAACGGCAGGTCGGTCCCGCCCTTCGAGCCCTCCCCCTTCGTCTGGGAGACGATCATCGTGCGATTTCCCCAGCGCAGCGCCGTCTCGACCGAGTCGGTCAGCCGCGTCCGGTGCGCTTCGGCGTCCTCACCCTGCTCGTGGTGCACCACCAGCCGGTCGATCACCGCCTCGATCGTGTGGTTCTTGTAGCGGTCGAGTTCGATCTCATCTTCGATCGGCACCACCGTCCCGTTCACCCGCAGCCGGGCGAACCCGGAGCGGCGGGCATCCTCGATCACGTTCTGGTGCGTGCCCTTGCGGCCGCGCACCAGCGGTGCCAGGATCAGCAGGCGCGTGCCGTCCGGCAGCGCCTCGATGGCATCGACGATCTCCTCCGCCGACTGCTGCCGGACCTCGCGCCCGCACAGTGGGCAGTGGGGTACACCGACGCGGGCGAACAGCAGCCGCAGGTAGTCGTACACCTCGGTCACCGTGCCGACGGTCGAGCGCGGGTTGTGCGAGACGCCCTTCTGGTCGATCGACACCGCCGGCGACAGCCCGTCGATCGAGTCGACATCCGGCTTGTCCAGCTGTCCGAGGAACTGGCGGGCATAGGCCGAGAGCGATTCGACGTATCGTCGCTGCCCCTCGGCGAAGATCGTGTCGAAGGCCAGCGACGACTTGCCTGAGCCGGAGATGCCGGAGATCACCACCAGCTTGTCGCGCGGGATCTCGACGCTCAGGTTCTTCAGGTTGTGGACGCGGGCACCGACGACCGTGATCTTGTCCTGGGGCATACCGCACTTCCTGCGTTGGATGGCAACGGCGCAATCGCGGATTATAACAGGCAGGGCTCGCAGCCTCCTCCCACGCGCGGGGGATTATGCCGCCTGTGTAAGGAGAAAGCGAAAACGCCCGGCTCGACCGGGCGTCGTTCGATCCCATGGGGATGTGGAGGTCAGTTCGCCGGCTGGTCAAGCGCGTGCCCGCACCACGGACAGCGCTCGAGCTCCCGATTGACGACCGCGTCGCACTTTGGGCATCGTCCGCGCTTCTCGGCCGGCATGGTGCCGCCCAGCTCGGACGCCATGCGGATCACGTCGCTCACCGACAGCTGCCCCGTTCCCGGCCCGCGATTGATCGGCCGCCCCGACAGGCGCATCCCGCGGGCGTCCTCGCTGAGCACGTACCCCTGATCGCGCAGCGCCCTGGCCATCTCCTCACGAAGTTGAGCCGTCCCCTGCACGCCCGGCGCCGGAGGCCGATGCTGGAGCAGCTGGCGCGCCTCGTCGGGGAGATCCTCCAGCAGCGCCGCCGGCCAGGCGCCGGCCTTCGGCTCGGCGAACGGCTGGGTCAGCTTCTTGAAGCGCGCCGTGGCCTGGTCGCGCTCGAGTGGGTCCGGTTGCGGCACGGCCCTCATCGGGACCAGCGGCGCGTTCGGGCAGTTGGGGCACAGCGCCACCCAGCCGCTTCCATCCAGGCTGGGGCGAGCTTCCATCGGTCCGCCGCACAGCGGGCAAAACGGGACACCGGGCTGGTAGCGCGGGGTGCTCATCGGTGTCCGACTGTAGCACAGGAGGCCGTCGGTAACAATCATCAAGCGTTGGCCGCCGGGGCGCAGCCCTCGGCTTCGGGCCTCGGCCTGCGCCCCAGCGGGACCGGCATCGCCGCGGCGCGCTCCGTTCTTCTCGCGTGGCGCCGCACGCTTCCATCACGCGCCGCGCGTCTTCTTAGGGGCGGGTTTCAAACCCGCCCCCACACCTATCCGGGATCCCGCGCCCTCCGAAATCCGGCGTTGGAGCGACGCATGCCGTCTCGCGCCCCGTTCGGGCCGTGAGCCGCGGGGAACCCTGACGCGTAGGGGCGAAGCACCCGAGATCTCCGGGTGCTTCGCCCCTACAAGTGCCAACCGTTGCTGCATTGTCGAAGTGAACTGCGATTCCCTGTTTCCGTCCTAACGGCCACGATCGCCGGCCTTGCCGGTCCGCGAGTCGACGGCCACCGCAGAGGCAAAGCACGCTGCGCCCTTACGACACCTCGGTTGTCACGCCGTCACGCGGGCCCCGTGAACGCGCAAGGGCACGGCGTCGCCGTGCCCCAGGATCACGATCGCATTCCAGGACGATCTAGGCGCTCGGTGTGCGGTCCTTGATGGCCACCACGCCGGACAGCGCGCGCTGATGGTTCGCCTGATAGAACTCCTCGGCGTACCGCTGATTGCGCCACTCGAACGCCGTCTCAAGCCCCTGGCTGCCCTCCGGGATCAGGAGCGTCGTGCGCACGTAGCGGGCATCGTCCGTCGGCAGAAAGCGCCCCGAACGGCCGAGCAGGATCGACGCCGGGAGGGCATACCCGACGACCAACAGGATCAGCATCAGGACCGATGCCGCACCCATGTCCCCCGCCGGGTCGATCAGCCCGACAGCCAGAGCCGCGACCAGCAGGCCGAGGGCGACCAGCGCTGAGATCAGATGTGCGTTCAGGCGTGCGCTTTTCTCCTCCGGCGTTCGGGCGGTCGCCCGGCGATAGCACGCCCGGCACAATGGCACGCTGTGGCGCGATGTCTTACGTTGGCCGACGCCCTGGCCCTGCGGGCTCGTCCCTACCATCGCCAGCCGGTTGGGAGCCGGGGAGCGCATACAGTGGGCGCAGCCCTGCAGAGGAAAGGTGATCTGGTCCCCGTGCACCACGACACGGTAGCGCTGCCCGGGAGGTGGATCAGTGGCCGGGGGTGCAGCGGGCTTGGATGGGACTGCCGGCCGGGCGGGCGCAGCGGCTTTCACAACCTCCGGCTCGGCCGGCTTGGACGATGCGGCGAGAGGTGCCATAGCCGATGCGGCCGGAGCAGCGGCCGGGAGTTCAGCCGGCATTCGGTCCGGCACCAGCGAAGGTGCCCAATCGGTGAGCGGCTCGGGTTCGCGCGCCCCCGCCATCAGCCGCGAGAGGCGGCCCAGGGGCGCCTCCGATCCGGACGGTGCAAACTCGTCTGCGTCTTCCTCGGCCTTCAATGCCGGTTCGTCTTCGGCTTCAATCTCATCTTCCATCTCCAGCCGGACCGCCCGAATCGGAGGCCGCTCGATCTCCGGCTGCGTGGGAATGGGGACGGCAGCCGAAGCCGTCGCGCGAGCGAGGCCTCGCGGTCGTCAAGTGGTTCGGAGTGGAGCGGCACGGACGCGGGGCGGGGGGGTGGAGATGGGGCGGGGCGCTCGTCGATGGCGATCGCCTCGACCTCCGCCAAAGTCATCCACTTGCGTAGGGCGGCAGCGCGGGCAGCCGGGAACGACTTCGGGGATGTTGCCATACAGCACCCGCGCACCATCCGCCTCGGCCACAAAGGATGCCTTACAGCTGCCGCAGGCGACATAATCGGGGAACGACTTGAGGTGGGCAACGCGCAGCGCCGGTGCGCCGCAGATGGCACACGCCAGACTCGAGACGAACCCGTCGGGCAGAGATTGTTGCGGGGTGCTCGCCATGGATCTCCTGACGGATCAGCGGGCGCGACAAGGCCGGCGAAATCGTCCCGCCTGTTCCGAATCTAACACAAGCCCCAAGGGAGGGCAATCAGGACCGTCGTCCCGGTCCATGCTCGACCGCAGGTCGGCATGGCGGGGAGAAGTGGCTACGGGCCACCAAGTCGGCTGTTACGAGCCATGGTCTCCGCCGAAGGTCCCCGCCGCAGGTCCCCGCCGCAGGTCCCCGGAGCGGAGCGCAGGGGAGAGCGGAGCGCAGGGAAGAGCGATGCGGGGTGGGGGAAGACGCAGCCCAACAAGACGCGCTCGGCAACATCGGCTGACATTGCGAACCCAGCAGGGGCGAAGCAGTCTCCGCGGCACCAAGATACCAACGCAATGTGAGATTGCCACGGCGGCCCGCACAGGTCGCGAGGCACCTCGCAATGACACTCTACGGGGGGCGGGTGGCATCGGCGCAGGTCCAGCTTAGGGTGAGTCAGAATCCGAGGAGGCGCAGCACGACGAAGCGATCTCTGTAAGGATGGGTGTCATCGCCAGCCATGGTCCCCGGAGCGGGGAAGGGCACCGCTCGACGAAGCAACCTCCGCGGGTGCAGGTAACCGGCACGACGGGAGATTGCCACGGCGCCCCGAAAGGATCGCGGGACGCCTCGCAATGACGGTGAGGGATGATGCGCCCGCCCAAGCCCATCCTTGCGAAGAATGCGCAGCTCGACGTAGCAATCACGGCAACAACTGAGTCCATGCGAGCCCCGGACGAGCGAGTTAATCTCCGCTGCTGCAGGAATGTGGCGCAATGTG
>CAVUPD010000020.1:0-163676 GCA_963743255.1 uncultured Chloroflexia bacterium | reverse complement strand
TCACCCGACGCCGGCTGGCAGCGTTGGCGCTAGCTAGTCTGGGCGTGCTGGCCGTCCTCGACCCGAGTTCCGCCTCCCTCGGGCAGCGCGCGTTCCTCGGGAACTTCGCCCTGCTGGGCGCGGCGCTCACCTGGGGCCTTTACTCCGTATTGGTGAAGCAGGCCAGCGGCTACCTGAACACGCTCGAGGTCAGCTTCATCGTCTTGTTCGGGGGCCTGCCCATCGGCTTGCCGTTAGCTTGGGCGGAGCTGACGACCATCGGGATCGGGGAGATCACGCCCGGGGTCATTGCCGGCGTGCTCTACCTGGGGATCATCTCAACCGCGTTGGCGATGTACCTGTGGAACAAGTCGCTGGCCCTGCTGGACGCCGGTCTGGTGTCGCTGCTGTTCTTTGCCCAGCCCGTGGTGGGTGTAGCCCTCGGCGCCTGGCTTCTGCACGAACCGCTGGGCCTCTCGTTCTGGTTGGGTGCGGCGCTGATCAGCGGCGGGCTGTTGCTGGCGGCGGGGTCTTCTGGACGGGGGCAGTCGAGGCAACCCGACGTCACGAACTGAGCTTCGGAGGAGGGCGGCGATGTCGGGACGGAGGGGTTGTGCGAGCGTTGTGGCGCGCATCCTGGCCGGATTCGCGGCGGCGGCATTCGTTGTGTCGCTGCCGCTGACCTTGCTGGCGCGTAACATCGCCGTCGTCATCTTCGAGCCGCAGGCCCTCACGCAGGTCGTCTCCGACCGGCTGATCGCCTCCGGCCTGTTGCGCAAAACGGTCGTCGACAACGTTCTCGGCGGTCAGGCATCGCTGGAGGGTCTTAACCTGCAGTCCGCCACGCGCTGATCTGACGGCTGAGGAACGTGAGTCGATGATCGCTCTGCTGGTCCCGGAGGCGTGGGTCACGGATCAAATGCTGCGCGTGACGACGGAGTTTCTCGCATGGTTCGACACCCCGGCGACGCGGTTGGTCGTGTCCGTGGACACCGGCCCGCTGGCCGCTACCCTGGAGGGGAGGCGGCGGCTCGGGTGGTGGAGACCATCGTGGCTTCCTGGCCGGAGTGCACGGCAGACGACGTCAATCGACTGCTTGGCATCGGTGCCGTTCCGGAGCGGGAGGGGTTCCCGTATTGCGAGCCACCAGAGCCATTGCGTGGCGTGCTCGTGCGCTCGGTGAGCGGCGCGCTGCGGATCCTGGGCGAGAGCTTGCCGGCCAGCCTGCCGATCGTCGATCAGGATTTCAGGGACACGGGAAGCCTGCTGCAGGTCAAGGAGCAGGTCAGGCTGGTCCGTTTCGTGGCGCGCTGGGGAATCCTGGTTTCCCTGTCGCTCCTGGGTGTGATCATGGCGCTGGCCGTGCGATCGTGGCGCGGGCTTGCACGCTGGTGGGGGATCCCGCTCCTACTTGGAGGCTCTGATCGCGTTTCTTCCGGTGCTCATGGGGGACGCGTTCCAGCGCCTGCTCATGGCCCAGATGACGGCAGGGCGCGCTGCGATCCCTGCGATCACCGGCCTGGCGCAGGCCACGACGGAGGCGCTCACTAGAGCGGTGTTGCGACCCCAGGCTCGGCAGGCAGTGGGCGCAAGCGGCCTCGGCTTGCTGCTGTGGGTGTTGTCACTCGTCGGACGTCGCGGTTCGAAGCTGACCCAGGCGCCTGCCCCGGAGAGTCTCCCCGCCGTTCCCGTTCCGCTTGTGCAGCCCCCCGAACCCGAGGCTCCGAAGGATCGACCGTCGGGGATGTTCGGCTAGAGGGGGTTGTGCCTACCGGACGCTTGGGTCGCCCACGGACAGGATGACCAGGCGAGTGCGGGGCAACTTCCGGGTGGCGTTTGGGCGCAATCGATTCTAGACGCCCAACTCGGTCAGCGTTCGGTCGACGAGCGTCTCGGTGATCGGGTGATGGCGATGACGAACACGCTCGAAGAGCGGGCGTGTGCTCGGGCGGCACCAATCGGCCTCGGCCAGGCAGCGAAACACCCTCCGCAGTTGATATTCATTGCCGACACTCTCAACGAACCGTTCAATGGTCGGCATCGCCTGCGCATAGCCACTTCGGATGGTGAGGCGCAGGAACTCAAAGAGAGGGTTGGTATGCCTGCTCTCGGCGAATCCCATCACGGTGTCAAGGGCCTCGCAATCAGCGAGGGGAATCGATGGCGGGAGAAGCCTGAGGAACAGCGTCGTCTGTGAGGGATGCCACCCGGCCATGATCGCGGCGGGGGGCAAACCGCGCCCTGGATATTCGGTTGCCGCGCGGGTGACGTCGTCGTACAGGCTTGAGCTCAGCTCCGGCAATCGCGCTGGGAGCCCCGGCTGATAGAGCCACGCTTCGAGGTCGACTCGTTCCGCTGCCTTCGGCAGCTCCCGCCGCAGGTAGGCGACGAATGCCTCGGTGGACAGCGACTGGAAGGCGAAGTCATCAATGTAGCGGCGCAGGAAAGCGTCGAAGCGTTCACGTCCGACAGCGCGCTCCAGGCTGAGCACGAAGAGCATTCCCTTCATGTAGGGAACTCGCGAGAAGACCTCATCGGGATCGATCCCTGCCAGCGATGTCTTCAGGCAAGTATGCGGTGAGGAGGCGCCGAATGTGCGGATGTCCTCGCGTAAGACGTCGAGCAGGAGGAGGTCGAGCAGGCCGGCGATCTCCGGCCCCTCGACGAGCTCGGTAATGCGCGTGTCGGCGTACGTCGTCCAGCCCTCGTTCAGCCACAGGTCGTCCCACGTGGCATTCGTGACCAGATTGCCGGTCCATGCATGCGCCAGCTCATGCGAGACCAGCGCCGTCCGGCTTCGGTCGCCGAGCAGGACCAACGGCGTGACGAAAGTCAAACGCGGGTTCTCCATGCCGTTGATCGGAAACGAGGGCGGCATCACAAGCAGGTCGTAGCGGTCCCAGCGGTACGGCCCGAAGAGCGCTTCGGCCGCCGTCAGTTTTTCCTCGTTCTCGGCGAACTCCCATGCGGCGGCCTCGAGCAGCGGGGGTTCGGCGTAAATCCCGGTTCGTGGCCCAAGCCGGCAGAACTCGAGGTCGCCGACGGCCAGCGCGAAGAGGTAGGAGGGAATAGGCTGGGGCATGCGGAACGAGAAGGCAACCTCTGGTCCGAGCCGTTTGTGCCCCCGCGGCTCGGCCGCCATGACCGCCGTCAGGCCCCGCGGAACTGTCACGAGTGCGTCGTAGGTGAAGCGAACGCCGGGTGTGTCTTGACAGGCGAAGATACTCCGGGCATGGAGCGGCTCGCACTGACTGTAGAGGAAAGGGTGCCGGCCGGTCGCGGTGTGCCGGGGCTCAAGCCACTGTAACGCCGATGCCCGCGCTGACGTCGTCAGATCCACCGAGAATGCGTCGCAGCCGCGCAGGTCCGGCAGACGCAGGCGCTCACCCAGGACGGGATCGGTGGCAGACTTCTCGAACTGGATCGGTCGACCCCCGGCCCGGACCTGTGCGATCTTCAGGCCGCGGCTGTCGAGATCCAGCGGTCCAACCATCGGACGATCGAGGTGGTAGTCTGCGTGAATGCGGAGCAAGCGGGACGCGAAATCGACCGCGATGCGCAGGTCGATGTGCTCGATGCGACCTTGCGTCAGGTCAGCGTACGAATGGGGGTCGCGCGTGGGCATCCTTCCTCATGGGGGCACGGCCGCCGTCTTGGGGCTTGCCGAGGCAGGCACTCTAGCCCGGGACGCGGGGCAATGCAAGCAGCTGTGGAGATGCCGCCAGCGGGTAGGTAAACAAGAACCAGGGGGCACCGGCCAAGACGGGTCGTCGAGCGTCCCTTCGACCGCTCGACCTCATACGATCGTGATCAGAGGCCGGCGCAAAGCAAGTCGTTGCGAACGCCGCCGACCAGTGCCTCTGCGGCGGGCCCGCCAGGCTACCGACGAACGCCCCAACGACAACTCCCTGCCAGTTTACCGGTTGCCCGATTGCTTCGGCAGTATTGCAGACAGTCGAACCTCGCGAGTCAATCATGTCGAGAGGCCATGGGACGTTTCGGGCGGGCTGCCATGGGGGTGTGAGAAGCCGGGAGCAATCCGGAGGAGTGGATGGGATCAATAGGTCGGAGGTCGGTCACGCGAGCCCGGTTGGTGCGGCGAACGTGTCGGATTTCGGGTGCGCGGCGTTCAGACCGTCACACCTCTCGCCACGACCGCCGGCACGTCGCTCGTCGACCGAATTATCGCCCGGAGAGCTCAGATGCCGTGGCGTTTTCCTCCCGGATCTCGTAACGGGATGTGATCTGCACAGCCGATCTCAGCGTCGCATACGTCGAGCAGTACTTCTCTTCCGTCAACCGGATCGCCCGCTCGACCGCAGCCGGGTCGACGCGCCTCCCCCAGATGAGATACACGATCCCAATCTTGCGGAACCTCCATGGCGGTTCTGCATCACGCTCGCTCTCGGCGTGCACTTCGCAGCGGGTGACTGGCTGGCGCTGCTTCTGCAGGAGATCCATCACATCCCAGATAGCGCACCCGATCAGACTGAGGGGCAGCAGATCCGCCCCGAGGACGCCGTTGGGTTTTGCCATGACGACCGGGAACCCCGCATGATCTCGGAGCATGAACACCTGCTCTCGTACCCAATCGGCGGTTACGATTTCCGTCGGCATGCGATTTCTCCCTGGCAGAAGTTCGGGATGGAAGCTTCGAATGGGGTTTGGCCGGTCAGAGCCCGGGTAGGAGCCGCCCGGTCCGCTAGTTTGCCCTGTGGTCCGGCCAGTCTAACAGGTCTCCGGCCTGCCTTCATCACCGGCAAGAATTCTCGTGATTCTCTCTTGACATTGACGTAACGTCATAGTTTATGATGACGCCGTGGAGTTGAGAAGCATGCGATACACCGTCAAGCAGTTGGCCGACCTCGCCGGCGTGAGCCCGCGGACTCTGCACTACTACGACGAGGTGGGGTTGCTCAAGCCATCCTCGGTGGAGAGAACGGTTATCGCTACTACAACGAGCAGGGAGCGCTGCGGCTGCAGCAGATCCTGTTCTACCGGGAACTGGATGTCGACTTGCGCGAGATCCGGTTGATCCTCGATCAGCCCGACTTCGACGTCCAGTCGGCGCTGAAGGCGCACCGTCAGGGCTTGAAGGAACGCGTGGCGCGGCTCAACGGGCTGATGGAGACGATCGACAAGACCATGGCGCACATGAGAGGAGAACGGAGCATGAGTACCGGTGAGTTGTTCGAGGGGTTCGATGAAGAGACTCAGAAACGCTACGAGGAGGAAGCCTCCCGCCTGTGGGGCGAGAAGCACGTGAAGGAATCCCGGCGGCGCTGGGACAGCTACTCGAAAGAAAAGCGGGCAGCGATTCTGGCCAGGGCGGTGAGATCTACCGGGGCTGATCACTCACCTTGGCGAAGACCCTGCGAGCGCGCCCGTCCAGGAAGGCGTGGCGCGCTGGCATCAGAACCTGCGCTACTTCTATGAGCCGACCACGGACATCCTGCGCGGCCTCGGGGAAGCCTACAGCCAGCATCCCGGGTTCCGAGCGACGTTCACGAAGATGCACCCGGACTTGCCGGAGTTTCTGACGGCAGCCATTGAACATTATTGCCGGTCACTCGGCGCTGCCGCCTAGCGGGCCTGCCCGCGCGGCCGACGATCCGCCCTGGATTGGGGCAGGGCGGATCGAACGACCCCCCGCCGTCCTGCCCGCAGAGTCAAGTGTCATAGCCAGAGGGCGTGGCGCCTTCCGTGGCAGGGTTCTCGGTTGCGTGGCTGGTGGGGTGGATGCCGGCGACGACCACCGGCCCGCTCACGGGTTGAGGCTGAAATGAAGGTTAGCGGTCCACTGCGGACGGGAGGCGCGGCAGCCAGCGGGGGACCTTCGAACAGTAGGCCGCGTAATCGGCGCCGAACAACTTGCGGAGCTTGGGCTCCTCGTAGCACACGACGAACAGATGGAAGCATAGGCCGACGACGGCGAGGTAGGCAAGAAGGGCACCCTCGCCGTAGAGAACTGCCCAGCCGAGAATGACCCACAGTACGCCGAGGTACATGGGATTGCGCGTGACGCGGTACAGCCCACGAGCCACCAGCTTCTTCGGCGCGTCGAGGGGAAGGGGCGTCCCCCGTCCAAATGCAGCGAAGTCCCAAACGCACCAAGCGTAGATGCTCCCGCCCAGCCCTAGGAGCACGAGGCCGGCGGGGAGCAGAAGCCAGTGCGTTGTCATGACCCGGATGGGCAGCAGGCTCAGGGGGACATAGACGCCAACGGCGCCCGGGACGAACAGCGTAAAGAGCAGGTTCTTCCACAGAAGCTTCACGACAGGCCGCGCCTCGCGACGACGGGTCGACGCCGACTAACCGGTCGATGTCGACCCCGAGAGATCCTATTGTCGCACACCCCGACATCCCTGGAGCCCGGCGGGTTTCCTCGGCCGAACGGTCACGCCGGCGGAGGACATTCCACTCTCCAGATCCTTCGCGGTCGGATCGACCGCCTGCGCAGGCCGCAGGATCGAAGGGTCCCTGTTCCTGGCCGGAGCGGCAAGTGGTTCTGCCTCCAGGGTTGAGGCGGCGCGGACCCCCGACGCGCGCCGGCATTCGGCACTAGAATACGGGGAAGAGTTCGGGCTGACTGATGAGGTGGATGCGCTATGTTCTCAGCCGATGCCGACCCTGATCACCAGCGAATGCGGGTGGCTTCCGACCAGGCGATGACGCCCGAGGAATTCCATCAATTGATCGAGGCGGTCGGGCGCGAAGCGGCGAGATTGAAACCGGGCTGGGTGGCGGCGGTCGACTTTCGCGGCATGTGGATCAACAGCTCTTTCGTCAACGAGCAGTTCCGCCAGCTCCAGGATGCTCTCCTGGCCGGCAAGGCCGGGAAGATTGGCACACTGCTCGACAGCGATGCGCTGAAGATGCGGTTATGGCAGTCGGGGACGCAGACGCATTCGAACGAACGGACACGGCGATTTCACGACGCGGACGAGTGGGAGCAGTTCCTCGCAGAAGCCTGAAACCGTCTCAGTCCCCGGTGCACTACACGCGCGCATTGCCACCGGATCGGCTCGTGCCCGCTGGGCCGCCCCTTTCGACTAGGTCCCTCAACTTCCGCAAGTCGGCCTCTGCCTGGCGCCTGATCGACCCGCGCATCAACGGCAGCATCAAGCGGAAGATCGGCAGCTTTCCGGAACCGGTCCAGCGAATGGAAACCTGGGTCCCCTCGCCGGAAGGCTCGAGCAGGGTCGTCACCTCGGCGGAGAGGGCTTCACCCGACACACGCGACACGTAACGCCGGTTGGGCTCGACGCTCAGGAGCATGTCCTCCATGACGTAAGCGCGGCCGTTCTGGAGGTAGTGCAGACGCGCTCGTGAGCCAACCGCCCCCGGCGTTCCCGAGATCACCTCGAAGCGCTCCAAGTCGGAGGTCCACAGAACGGCGTTCGCCGGCTCGAGGAACACCTCGGCGACTGCTTCCGGAGGGCGCACGATGTAGATCCCGATCTCGACGGTCGTGCTCATAGATCCCTGCCTGCCCAATTGGGCCGTGGCCAGAACTCGAGCGGTGAGATCTGGCGCAGGCCCGCTCTGGCGGCACGACTGTACTCCCTGTCCGCGAGGTGGACAAGCGCCGGCTCCGCGGTCGCCGCCCTCATCAACGCCGTCCAGCCCTAACCTGTCGCCCGCGCCGCCCGCTTGTCCCGGTATCCGCCACACCGTCATCGCCAGGCGCCGAAGATCGCCCCGAAGACCACGAAGTTGATGAGATGATTGCCGACCTCGATCGCCCAGACCTTCAGGCCGTGGCCGGCGAAGAGCTTGTTGACCAGATAGGTCGGCGCGATAAACCCGAGCCAGATCAGGAAGCCCGCCGTCGCGCCGGAGACCAGCGTCGGGCCGCCCGGCGTCATGCTCCCCATGGCGGTCACCATCAGCGACATGAACACGGCCTGGACGAGCGACGCCAGAATCGTCAGCGTCCAGGTCATCGCCATACCCCCCGAGCCAGGGGCGGCTGGCCTCGGTCTTGCCGATGCCCTTCCACCAAACCGGGAAGAAGGTCTTGGGGTTGTACCAGAGTGATCCGCTCACCATGCTGAAGAAGACACATACCACGACCGCCAACCAGTTGATCGAACCGAAGTCCATCGGTGCCTCCTTAGACAAGAGGGATTGGCACACGCCAATCCATGCGCATGGTTAACCCCGGCAAACGGCTCGGGATGCTGCGCCAAGGCGAACCGTATGTTAGCGGGTTGTGCGGCAATGAGCGTGTGTGCCCTATGTCACAAGCCGGTGTTCACACAGGACGATCCTGAGCAGGTACCGGGAAGAAGGGAGGTGGGCGCGTGCCAGCTGTTAGCCGCGAAGTGTATGGAGCAGCGTGAAATTGGCCGGGCCCATCGTGCCGACCGGATGCGACGCCACTAGGACGATTTGTTGACCCGCACGCGCACGGCCCTTGCTGCGGATTTGCCGCTCGACGGCGTCGATCATCTCCTCGACCGAGTTCGCCAGCGACACCGGGTGCGGTTCGACGCCCCAACACAGACTCAGCCGGCCGAGGGTCTGCGCTTCCGGCGTGAAAGCCAGAATCGGGACCGGAGGGCGGGCCTTGGCCATCAGTTGGGCGGTCCTGCCGCTCCGGGTGAATACGGCGATGGCGGCGACATCCCGGTCGGAGGCGAGGGCCCAGGCGGCGCGCACCGTTGCCTGCGCGTCCTCCTGGACCGCCGCCTCTCCGGGATGCGGCAGCGTGAGATTGCGTTCGGCGTCGGCGATGATCCGATCCATCATCTGAACCGCTTCCACCGGGAATTCGCCCACGGCCGTCTCGCCCGAGAGCATCAATGCATCCGAGCCGTCGAACACGGCGTTGGCTACGTCGGAGACTTCGGCTCGTGTCGGGCGTGGGCTGTGGATCATCAACTCGAGCATCTGGGTGGCGGTGATCACCAGCTTACCGGCGAGGTTCGCTTCCCGGATGATCCGCTTCTGCAGGGATGGCACACGCTCGGCGGAGACTTCCAAATCGAGATCGCCTCGCGCCACGAGCACACCGTCGGCCTCGGCCAGGATCCCGGGCAGTTCGTCGAGTGCCTCGGCGCGTTCGATCTTGGCAATCACCCAAGGTCGCAGCGGGGTCGGGAAGTCCACCGCCATGGCGGCCCGCACGGCGCGCACGTCCTCGGGCCGGCGGACAAACGAAAGGGCCACGGCGTCGATTCCGTGCTGCATGCCGAATCGCAAGTCGGCCAGGTCTTTCTCGGTCAGCGTCTCGGTTGAAAGCTGCAGGCCGGGAAAATGCACGCCCGCCTCAGGCCCGAGCTCGCCCCCGGCGATCACCTCCGCCAGCAGCTCATCGCCTTCCACGCGCACCACGCGCAGCTGGAGTTCGCCGTCGCGCAGCAGCACGCGCGCGCCAGGTCGCAGCTCACGCCCCAGGCTGGGGTAATCGATGCTGATCGAATGTGGGGTGGTGGTGCCCGTGCCCGCTGTCAGACGAACCGAGGCACCCGGTTCGAGGCGGATGGGCAGGCCGTCGACCGTCGGGCCGGTGCGCAGCTTCGGTCCCTGCAGGTCTTGCAGGATGGCCACGGGCCGCCCGACGTGCTGTGCCGCCCGGCGAACGGCTTCGATGCGGCCGGCATGTTCCTGGGGAGTGCCGTGGGAGAAGTTGAGGCGGGCGACGTCCATGCCCGCCTCGATCAGCGCCGTCAGGCGCTCCAGGCTCTCGGTCGCCGGGCCGAGTGTGGCAATGATTTTGGCGCGCCGGCTCATTCGCTCCTACAGGTACCTCAGATCGTACGCCTGACGCTCCAGCTCCTCGCGGAACGCGGGGTGGGCGACATCGATCAGCGCCCGGGCGCGCTGCCGGATCGTCTTCCCGTACAGTCGGGCGACGCCGAACTCGGTCACGACGTAGTGCACATGGTTGCGTGTGGTGACCACGCCGGCGCCCTGCTTGAGCATCGCCACGATCTTGCTCAGCTTGGTGCCGTCCTTCATCACCGCCACCGACGGCAGGGCGATGATCGGCTTGCCGCCCTTGCTGCGCGACGCCCCGTAGATGAAGTCCACCTGTCCGCCGACGCCCGAGTACAGCCGCGGTCCGATGCTGTCCGAGCACACCTGCCCGGTCAGATCGACCTCGATGGCCGAGTTGATCGAGACCATCTTCTCGTTCTGGGCAATGACGAACGGGTCGTTGACATACTCGGTCGGGTGCAGCTCGACGATCGGGTTGTCGTCCACCCAGGCGTACAAGGCGTGCGATCCGATGATGAAGCCGGCGACGATCTTGCCCTGGTGCAGGGTCTTTTTCTCGTTGGTGATCACGCCGCGCTGCACCAGCTCCATCACGCCGTCGGAGAACAGCTCGCTGTGGACGCCCAGATCGCGCCGGTCGCTCAACAGCCCCAGGACCGAGTTGGGGATCGTACCGATGCCCAGCTGCAGAGTCGAGCCGTCCTCGATCAGTGAGGCTACATGACGGCCGATCTGCATCGCCGTCTCGTTGGTGTCGGTCATCAGCAGCTCGGCCAACGGGTAGTTGACCGGAATGGCGTAGTTGATCCGCGAGATGTGGATGAACGAGTCGCCCAGCGTGCGCGGCATCTGCTCGTTCACTTCGGCAATGACCACGCGCGCCATCTGTGCCGGCGTCTTGGTCAGCCCGGCCTCGATGCCCAGGCTGCAGAAGCCGTGCTCGTCGGGCGGACTGACGTGGATCAGGGCGACATCGATGGGGAGGTGCCCGTTGCGGAACAGCAGCGGCACCTCGGAGAGGAAGCACGGCGTGAAATCGCCGCGGCCCTCGTTGACCGCCGCGCGCACATTGTCGCTGATGAAGAGCGTGTTGATGCGCAGGTGCTTCTCCAGCCCGGGCGCGGCGTGCGGTGCGTCGCCGATGGTCAGCACCTGCGTGATCTCAACGTCGGTGAGTTCGCCGGCCCGCGCCACCAGCGCCCCCAACAGTTTCTGCGGCACCGAGCAGTTCCCGGCCAGGTACACGCGGCGGCCGGACCCGATGACCTTGACTGCTTCCTCGGCGGTGGTGACCCGCGGTTGGTACTGCGACAACCAGTTCATCCCTTCGCTCCTCCGATACCCCCGAGCCGCTTCAGGTTCACCACTTGGCCCTTGCGCGAGTTCACCCCGTGCTGCAGGGCAGGAGTCGTGTCAATAGCTTCCTCAACGCCCAGGCGGGCGATGGCCTCCAGATACGGATAGGCGCCGTTGAACAACGCCGTCGTGCCCGTGCGGCCCAGCACTCCGCTCATGTTGGGGACGCAGAAGTGGATCACGCCTTCGTCGATGTAGGTCGGGCTGGCGTACGTCGTCGGGCGCGAGGTCTCGACACATCCGCCCTCGTCGATGCTCATGTCGATGATCACCGAGCGCGGCCGCATCTGGGCCACCATCTCGCGCGTCAGCACGATCGGCGCCCGATCGCCCGGCACCAGGACCGCGCCGACCAGGACGTCGGCGAAGGTGCACACCTTGGCGAGGTTGTAAGGCGTCGAAAGCATCGTCGCTACCTGCACGCCGGTATTGGCTTGAAGCTGCTGCAGGCGACGCAGGTCGATGTCGAGCACGGTCACGTGCGCGCCGGCTGCGGAGAACGCCGCCGCCGCAGTGGTGCCGACTACGCCGGCGCCGACGATCACCACCTCGGCCGGCGGGACGCCGACGGCGCGCCCAAGCAGGATCCCGCGTCCGCCCTGGTCGTTCTGCAGGATGCGCGAGGCGATCTGAGGCACCATCAGCCCGCCGATCTGGCTCAGCGGGGCGTGCACCGGGCGATAGCCGCCCTCGAGCTCGATTTGCTCGTACGCCAGGACGGTGAAGCCCTTCTCGAGCATCATCCAGATCTTGTCCTGACGCGCCGCCGCCAGGTGCAGGAACCCGGCGAGGGTCAGCCCCGTCCGCATCAGATCGAGCTCGTCCTTCAGCGGGCGGGCGAATTTCAACAGCAGGTCGGCGCGGCCGCAGGCCTCGTCCTTGCTGTAGACGATCTTCGCCCCCTCGCGCACGTAGTCATCGTCGCTGAATCCGGCTCCTTCGCCGGCGCCGCGCTCGACGTAGACCGTATGTCCGTACTTGACAAACAGCGCCGCCCCCGCCGGCGGCAGCCCGACTCGGTACTCGAACGGACGGCGTTCCTTGGGCACTCCAACGTTCATAGCTGGCAGTTCCCCTTTCGGCTGCAAGGCGGGCAGCAGGCGTTCCCGCGCGAGGATCCTCTGGCTTTGGCCGGCCTCGGCCGGGAAGCCTCCCGGTCCGTCAGCGCCCGCGCGCTTACACGGCTTCCGGCAGGCGCCGAAAACCTCGCGCGAGTTCGTCTTTGGTCGAGTATAGCATCGGGGAGATTGACAGTATTCCGCTCGTGGCGTGCGATTCGTCACACACCCGGCGGCACAAACGGAAGACGGCCCTGGAAACGGGCCGCCCTCGGTAGAGCGGGTGATCGGATTCGAACCGACGAATGGTAGCTTGGGAAGCTACTGCCTTACCACTTGGCGACACCCGCACGTGCCAGCGGATTATAAGGAGCGGGAAGGGGGCTGTCAAGCAAGGCGGCGGCGCAGGAAGTCCAGCGCCATATTCACCGCCCAACTCGATGCACTCTCCGGCGGGCCGCCGTAACTGCGCTCCGCATCCTGCGTGTGATCCGGCGTCGCCAGATGGAAGAGCATGGCCTGCCGATCCGGTTCACGCCAGACGACGACGCCCAGCCCGACCTCGGCGTTGAACTCGCGGCGCGCGTGACCGACCAGGCTTCCCAGTTCGGCGGCATCGACGCGTTCGGAGACGACGTGGCCCCCGGCGAAGGACTCTCCCTGCTCGGCCATCAACCCTGCCAACGCGCCGCCGGTGCCGTGTTCAACCAGTGCCAGTCGCCAGCCCTGATCGGCCAGGCGCCGGGCATCGACGGCCTCGAGCGTATCGGAATCCACCCCGAAGACGGCGGACCCCAGGCGTTCGCGCAGCGCAGCATCCACCTGATCCAGCATCCGCTCGGCCTCGGCCGCGGAGGCGGCCTTTGCGGTGATGCGTACATCCACCTGGCCGGGATGCGCGGACAATCCGACCGTCGGGTTCGTCGTGCGCTCCAAATCGGCGATGCGTTCGTCCAGCCAGGATTCGCCTGCGCCGGCGGTCTTCAGTACCCGCGACGTGATCACCGCGTTCAGCCCCAGCCGCCGGCGCAGGTAGGGGAGGACGGCGACCTCCAGCAGGTAGATCATCTCGCCTGGCACGCCGGGCAGAGAAATCACGACCGACGTGGGGGTCTCGACGATGAAGGCTGGAGCCGTCCCCACTGGGTTTTCCACCGCCAGCGCCCCGGCGGGAATCATCGCCTGCTGCCGGTTGTTCTCCGTCGGCGAGCGGCGGAAGCGGGCGAAGCGCTCCTGGATCTGCTCCCAGAGCTCCGGCCGGAATTCAGTCGGGACGCCCACGGCCAACGCCACGCCCTGACGCGAGGCATCGTCGACCGTTGGTCCGAGGCCGCCGGTGGTGATGACCGCGTCCGACCGGCTGAGGGCCTCGCGCACCACCTGGGCGATGCGTTCGGCGTTATCGCCGACCATGGCCGTGCGGTACAAGTCGAGCCCGATCGAGCGCAGGGCGCGGGCGATGACCGCCGTGTTGGTGTCGGCAATCTCCCCCAGCAGAAGCTCGGTCCCGATGGCGATGATCTCGGCGTTCACGGGGAGGATTGTAACCGGAAGGAGCGGCAAGCGGTCATCTGCCAGCGATCAGCGATCAGCAGTCAGCGACTAGCAGTCAGCGATCCTTGCATAACAGGAAGGCATCCCGTGTCGGGTGAGGGCGCTTTCCCGTCCAACTCACAACGAATTCCGCATTGGGAGATGGTCGGATCATTCCGAGGACCAACAGGGCACGAGGAAGCCCAGACTGCTGAGAGGCGGAAGCTGAAAGCTGACAGCTGACGGCTGACGGCTGACGGCTGATAGCTTCTTCCTAGTGCTCCCCCAGATACGCCTTGCGCACCATATCATTGGCGCGCAGGTTAGCGGCGGTGTCCTCGAGGACGATGGCGCCGGTCTGCAGCACATAGCCGCGGTTGGCCACCCTGAGCGCCATGTGCGCGTTCTGCTCCACCAGGAGGATGGTCGTGCCTTCATTCTGGTTGAGATCGCGGATCACCTTGAAGATGGCTTCGACCAGGACGGGGGCCAGGCCCATCGACGGCTCATCCATCAACAGAATGCGCGGCTTGAGCATCAGGCCGCGGGCGGTGGCCAGCATCTGCTGTTCACCGCCGGAGAGGGTGCCGCCCTTCTGGTCGATCCGCTCGCGGAGTCGCGGGAAGAGCTCAAAGGCGAACTCGAGCCGGCGCCGCACCTCCGCAGCGCTCGAAACCGTGAAGGCGCCCATCTCGAGGTTCTCGCGCACCGTGAGCCGCGGGAAGATGCCGCGCCCTTCGGGGACATGACCGACGCCGGCGGCCACGACCTCATGCGCCGGCAGGCCGGTGATGTCGCGGTCTGCCATGCGGATCTTGCCGGAGCGCGGGTGGACCAGCCCCGAGATATTGCGCAGCGTCGTGCTCTTCCCGGCGCCGTTGGCACCGATCAGCGTGACGATTTCGCCTTCGTCGACGTGAAGCGTGATGCCGCGCAGGGCATGGATGCGGCCGTAGTAGGAGTGGACGTTCTCGAGGGCAAGCAGACTCACGGCGGTCTCCTAGGCGGCAGCCTGCTCGCCGATGCCGCGGCCGAGATAGGCTTCGACCACGCGCGGGTTGCTGCGGATCTCGGCGGGCAGACCCTCGGCGATCACCTCGCCGTAGTCCATGACCGTGATTCGTTCCGAAATACCCATCACCACGCGCATGTCATGCTCGATCAGAAGCAGCGTCACCCCAAGCTCATCCCGCACCCGGCGGAAGAGGCCGACGGCCTCGTCGGTCTCGTTGGGGTTCATGCCCGCCGTCGGCTCGTCCAGCAGGAGCAGTCGGGGATGGGCGGCCAGGGCGCGGGCGACCTCGACTCGCCTCTGCAATCCGTAAGGCAGGTTGCGGGCCAGTTCGTCGCCGACGCCGGAGAGGCCGACGAAGTCCATGAAACTCCGCGCCTGCACCTTGG
The DNA here is from genome assembly GCA_963743255.1 of uncultured Chloroflexia bacterium. Lineage (GTDB taxonomy): Bacteria > Chloroflexota > Anaerolineae > Anaerolineales > E44-bin32 > DYJB01. The sequence continues at coordinate 148,623 of CAVUPD010000020.1, read as the reverse complement.
CCTGCGCCTCTTCCTCGTGGAAGGCGCGGGTTCGGGTGAGAGCCTGCAGCATGCCCTGACGCAGACGCGAGTGCATGCCGACCAGGATGTTCTCGATGACGGTCATGTTGCCAAACAGGCGGATGTTCTGGAAAGTGCGGGAGATCCCCCGCGCCGCGATCTGATCGGAGCGCAGACCGATCAGGGGTTTCCCGTCGAAGCGGATCTCGCCCTCCTCCGGACGGTAGATCCCGGTCAGGCTGTTGAAGAAGGTCGTCTTGCCGGCTCCATTCGGGCCAATGATGCTGACGATCTGCCCCTCGTCCAGGACGAAGTCCATGTGGCTGACGGCCGTCAGCCCGCCGAACCGCTTGGTGACATGCCTGGCTTCAAGCAGTGCCATCGTTCACCTGTCCGGTCTCATCTGGCGGTTCCAACAGGTCCTCTTTCGCCAGCTCGCTCTTCCGCCGGGCGGCGGGGATCAACCCAGCCGGCCGGTAGATCATCATGACGATCAGGATGATCCCGAACAGCATACGCTGGTACTTGGCGGGATCGAGCTGATTGGAGAGGTCCTTCCAGGCGAAGTTGATAATCGGGATCACGGCGTCGCTCTGCCGGAGCTCGCTCAGGAACAAGGAAAGGCCTTGAAGCACCTGAAGATTGAGGATGATCACGACCGCCGCACCGACGATCACGCCCGGGATGCTGCCGATCCCGCCCAGGATGACCATCGAAAGCACGCCGATCGATTGCATGAAGGAGAACGACTCGGGGCTGACGAACGTGCGGCTGGCGGCGAAGAGCACACCCATCCCCCCGGCGAAGGACGCGCCGGCAGCAAAGGCGTACAGCTTCATCCGCACCAAGGGAACGCCCATGGCGATCGCCGCCACCTCGTCTTCGCGGATCGCCGTCCAGGCTCGGCCAATCTTGGAATCGTCCAGCCGGCGGGCGACGGTGATGACGATGACGATGACCACCAGGGCGGCAAAGTAGAAGAACAAGTTGTAGAACTGAGCCTCGGTCACCGGACGCCCGACGATTGGCTCCAGGACGACGCGGATGGCGTCCAGCAGGGGGCCCGGCAGCGTCGGGCGCTGAATTGGCGTGATGCCTTGTGGGCCGTTGGTCAGGTTGATCGGCTTGTCAAGATTGTTGGCCAGAACGCGAATGACCTCGCCGAAGCCGAGGGTGACAATCGCCAGGTAGTCGCCCCGCAAGCGGAGGACCGGCAGGCCGAGAACGATGCCGGTGATCGCGCCCAGGGCCAGTCCCAGGATGACGAACAAGTAGAACATGTTGCCCGACATCACGAAATGCGCGCCGGGCGGCGCCGTGCCGGGAACGGCGTGCAGCAGGGTGGGCTGCTGCGAGCCGAAGAACGCCCACAGGTACGCCCCGACGGCGTAGAAGGCGACGTACCCGAGGTCGAGCAGGCCGGCAAAGCCGACGACGATGTTCAGTCCGAGGGCCAGGGCGGCGAAGACGCTAATCTGGAAGGCGACCTCGAGGTAGAAGATGTTGCGTACGCCTACGATCGGCATCAATACGAGGGCGATCAGGATCGCCAGCGAGAGCTTGGCCAGGTTGCTGAGTTTGAGGTAGTAGATCAGCAGAGCCGAAGAAACGAAGATCAGAAAGGCAATCAGCGATCGAGGGCTGAGATAGACCAGGGTCACGCCGAACGCCAGCCACACGATCGCCAGACCGTAGGCGGCCGGACCCTGGGTGAGTCGCATGAGCAAACCGCGGAGGGTGAGCGAGAGGCGGGACGGCGTCTTCATACTAGGCTTTCTGCCCTACCTGTTCGCCGAGAAGTCCGGAGGGTCGGAAAATGAGCACCAGGATCAGGATGCCGAAGGCGAGGATGTCCTTGTACTCGGCGCCGGCCGCGCCCATGGTGAAGACGGAGAGATAGGCGCCGGCGAAGTTTTCCAGCATGCCGAGGACGACCCCGCCCAGGAGCGCGCCGGTCAGATTGCCGATGCCGCCGAGCACGGCAGCGGTAAATGCCTTCAGGCCGGGGAAGAAGCCGACGAAGGGATCGATCCGGGTGAACTTGAGGGCATACAGCACCCCTGCCGCACCGCCCAACGCGCCGCCGACGAGAAAGGTCAACGAGATAATGCGGTTGACGTTAATCCCCATCAGGCTGGCCGTCGGCCGATCCTGCGCCACGGCCCGGATGGCTTTGCCCACCTTGGTGGCGTTCACCAGGAAGTTGAGGCCGATCAACATCAGCATGGCGCCCACGATCACGATCACCGACTTAACCTGGATACCGATTTCGATCCCCCCGGTCGAGAGAGGGATGCTGCCGAGCATGATGCGCTGATCGAAGTTGCCAAAGGTGGGGATGATGCGGTGGAACTGCCCCGTCGTCAGGCTCTCGATCAGCCGGATGGCGTCCTGCAGGAAAAAGGAGACGCCGATGGCGGAGATCAGAGGGACCAGGCGTGGGGCGCCGCGCAGCGGGCGGTAGGCGATCCGTTCGACGCCGGTCGCCAGCAGGCCGGCGCCCAGCATTCCCAGGATGATGGCCACCACCAGCCAGGTATAGGCCAGCAGGTTCCCGATCCCTTCGAGGCGCCCGGCACCCTCCAGGACGATCAGGAACTCGACGCCGATGAAGGCGCCGGTGGCGAAGATTTCACTGTGGGCGAAGTTGATGAACTCGAGAACGCCATAGACCATCGAGTAGCCGAGGGCGATGGCGGCATATACGAAGCCAAGGGTGACGCTGTCGATCAACACCTGAGGCAGGTTGGCGAGCGTGAAGGTCAGGAGATCCGTGCCGTTGCGGGCCAGCAGCGCCTGGTCAGCCGCCGAGCCGCGCATCACGAGCGCCAAGACGACCATCACAGCGGAGAGGACGAACCCGCTGCCCAGGACGAACACGATCATCTGCCCGAGGGGGCGGAGGAGCTCACGCAGGTACACAGACCCGAAGCGTCGCAGCATGATGGCACCCGGGGGGAAGGATCCGGCCCCCTCCGCAGGGAGGGGGCCGGCAGGTCGCGGGCCGTATTACTTAGGCGGCGCGATATCCAACGTCTCGACAACCGGGTTGTCGTTCCACTTCGCAGGATCGGGTGAAGCCACCTGGATGACGAAGTACTTGGCCGTCGTCAGGTCGCCGATCGAGTTGAAGTTTATCGTGCCGGTGATGCCCGCATAGTCCGTGAGGGCGCGGATGGCGTTGGCCACCGCGGCGCGCTCCGGCATCTTATTCCCGGCGGCCTTGGCTGCGTCTTCGATGGCCCTCAAGCAGATCGCCATCGAGTCGTAGCCCTGAGCGGCGAACGGCTTGGGGCCGGCGCCGTACTTGGCCTCGAAGTCCGTCTGGAACTTCGCCGTGCCGGGGTAGAGGATGGCCGGGCCGGCGACTGTGGAGTAGTACGTGCCGCCGCCCGCCACGATCGCATCGCCGGCGATGTTGACCGCTTCGGGTGAGTCGAAGCCGTCATCGCTGACGAAGATGCCCATGTAGCCCTTCTCACGTGCTTGCTTGATGAACACCGCGATCTGGTCGTAGATCCCGCCGAAGAAGACGGCGTCCGGATTGGATGCCAGCAGCGGCGTGAGCAGGGCGTCGAAGTTGGCCTTCTCTTCCGTGCCTTCGAAGCCCAGCACCTGCATGCCCTTGGCTTCGGCCTCGATCCGGAAGAATTCGGCGATTCCCTGGCCGTACGCGGTCTTGTCGTGCAGGACATACACGCTCGTGACGCCCTTCGAGGCGGCGAAGTCTGCCGCCACCACACCCTGGACGTCATCGCGCCCGACGATCCGGTTGACCTCGAGATAGCCTCGGGTGGTCACCTTGGGGTTGGTATTGGCGGGCGAGACGTTCGCCAGCCCGGCGCTGTGGTATTCCTCGGACGAGGGGATTTGCACGCCCGAGTTGTAGTGCCCGACGACGCACAGGACGGCCGGATCCGAAACGATCTGCTTGGCGTTCGCCACGCCATTGTCCGGGTTGGCCTGGTCATCGTACGGAGCGAGCTGGACGGTGAAGCCCATCTCCTCCAGCGGGCCCTTGAGCTGCTCGAGGGCGAGCTCGGCGCCGTTCTTGATATCGACACCGATGGCCGACTGGCCGCCCGAGAGCGGGCTCTGGGTGGCGACCTTGATCACGCCGCCCCCAGCGGCACCGCCGCCGCAGGCGGCGAGCAGCATGCTGACGAGCACGAGCAACGAAATCGCGGACAACGTGCGTTTCATGGGTTCTTCTCCTCCTCTGGAGTGTCGAGAGGGGCCTGTTCGGCCCCGAATCAGGTCCGTGTTCCGGATGGGTACGATCTCTGAGCCTCCCCCCTCCTTTCGGTCCCCCGCAGGGGGACCCGCGGCAGCTGAACCGGATCGCCCGCGCCTCACCGCCAGCCGAGTGGGAACATTCTATAGCCGATGGACGGGCAAAGTCAACTCTCGTTTCCCGGCCGCGTCCCGCGCTGGCTGTAAAGAAGCTCTTCGCGAACTAGGAGGTCGGTGTTGCGGATCTTCGTCGCCAGGTCCGCGGCGAGGTTGCGCATCAGACGGAAGCCGAGCGCGGGGTCGCGCTCGCACAAGTCCATGAGCGCCTGCCGCGGGATGACCAGGAGACGCGTCTCGTGACTGGCCGACCGCGCGCTGGCGGAGCGCAGTCCCTGGTCCACGAGGGCCACCTCGCCAAAGCACTGCCCCCGCCGCAAGGTGGCGATGGTCGTCGGCCGGCTGGGAGCCCCAGCCCGGTCACCCACCAGGGAAGGATCGACCAGGATGTCCACCTCGCCGGCGGCGATGACGTATAGTTCGTCGCTGGCCGAATTCTCCTCGAACACCATGTCGCCGACGCCGAAGCGCTTCTCCGTACACAGCGCGGCCACCCGGTCGAGCTGCTCGGGCGCGAACTCGAAGAAGATCTCGGTTTGCTGCAGGACATGCAGATTGGGCATCCGACGGCGGCTCGGCGTGGAGTTGGCTGGAGTGTAGACCGGAAGGCCGGGATAGTCAACGCGCCCTCCCCGGGGGCCCGCGGCGGGCAGGCCTGGGTGCAGGGGCACCGAAGTTCTGTCAGCCTCCGTAGCGGCCGGTCGCCAGCCGGGGCTTGCTTGACGGGGACTCAGCCCCCGCTTACGATTCGCCTGTCCACCTGAGGGCCGTGATGCGCATCGGGATGATGGCCGACCTGTACAAGCCGCATATGAGCGGGGTGACGAACTTCATCGCCCTGAACAAGCGCATGCTGGAGCGGGCGGGCCACGACGTCTACGTGTTCACTTTCGGAGACCCGGATATTGTCGACGATGAGCCGAACGTCATCCGCGCCCCGGGCATCCCCCTGGCCGAAACTGGCGCCTACCTGAGCTTCCGCTACCCGCACCGCATCCGCCGGATGCTGCAGTCGATGGACCTGGTCCATGCCCACCATCCGTTTCTCAGCGCACGGTTGGCACTGCGCTACTGCCGGCCCTTCAACATCCCGATCGCCTTCACCAACCACACACGCTACGATCTGTACGCCCAGGCTTACCTCCCCGGGCTCCCGGATCAGATCGGCACCGCGTTCCTGCACGTCTATATGCCATGGCTGTGCCGTGAGGTGGACCTGGTGATCGCGCCGTCGGCTGGCCTGCAGCGAGTACTCGCCGGGTTCGGCGTTCAATCCCCCATTGCCGTGCTGCCCAATGGAGTCGATCTGGCGCCCTTCCGTCGGCCCCTCGCGCCGGTGGATCTCGGTCCTCTCGGCCTCAGCCCGGGTGGCATGCTTCTGATCTATGTGGGCCGGCTCGGGCCAGAGAAGAACCTGACATTCCTGATCCGCGCCTTCGCCGGCGTGGCTTCTGCCTTCCCTGAGCCGCGCCTGCTCCTGGTGGGGGAGGGGCCGGAACGCGACACGCTGGAGGACCAGGTCCTGCACAGCGGGCTCCGCGGTCGCGTCGCCTTCACCGGTCTAATAGAATACTCCGAGCTGCCGCGCTACCTGGCGATGGCCGATGCGTTCGTCACCGCCTCGGTGACCGAAGTCCATCCGCTGTCGGTGATCGAGGCCATGGCCTCCGGGCTGCCGGTGCTGGGGATCGTTTCGCCAGGGATTGAGGACACGGTCGAGGACGGCCGGACCGGCTACCTCGCCTCGGAAGACCTGCCCGCATTCACGGCCAAGATGGCGAGGCTGGTCGCCGAGCCGGCGCGCCGGGCCGAGATGTCGCAGCTCGCTCGACAGGCGGCCGAGGAGTTCGCCATCGAACGCACCTCGGCGCGACTCCTGCAGCATTACGACAAACTCGTGCTCGAGCGCCCCAGGCGAGAGCGGCGCGCCAGCCTGCTGTGGCGGCGCGTCGTGGACCGCTGGACATGACGCGCGCCTCTCTCGGCGCGTGGGGCGAGGCGGTGGCGCGTGACCATCTGATCTCTCACGGCTACGTGGTTCGCGACGTCAACTGGCGCTGCCCGGAAGGCGAGATCGATCTGATCGCCGAGATCGAGGACACGCTGGTCTTCGTCGAGGTCAAGACGCGCCGCGGCACAGGCTACGGGGCGCCGCAGGAGGCGGTGGGACCTCGCAAGGCCAGGCACCTGGTCCTCGCCGCCTCACGCTATCTCGAGCAGCACCACCTGACGGACATCGACTTGCGCATCGACGTGATCGCCATCACCGCCGGGCCGGGCCCCCAGGTGCTGAACCTCGAACACTTTTCCAACGCCGTCGAGGGGCGGCTCCCATGAGTCTGCCGCCCCTCGTCTGCCTGGTCGGGCCGACCGCCGTCGGCAAGACGCAAGTCGCGCTCCTCCTGGCGGAACGCCTGGGGGCCGAGATCATTTCCGCCGACTCGCGCCTGCTCTACCGGGGAATGGACATCGGGACGGCCAAGCCGTCGCCGGAGGAGCTGCGGCGAATTCCTCACCATCTGGTCGACGTCGCCGCGCCGGATGAGACCTGGAGCCTGGCACGGGTCCGTGGGGCAGCACTCCAAGCCATGGAAGGAATCACGGCTCGCCGGCATCTGCCCTTGATGGTGGGGGGAACCGGCCAATACGTGCGTGCCATCCTGGAAGGCTGGGTTCCTCCACCGCATGCCGACGACCCGCAGGTCCGGCAGCGACTCGAAGCCGTCGCTCGAGACGCAGGCCCGGACGCCCTCCACGCCCGGCTCCGGCTGGTCGATCCTTCGAGCGCCGACCGCATCGACGCACGCAACGTCCGTCGTGTCGTGCGGGCGTTGGAGATCCTTGAGGTGACCGGACTGCCAGCCTCGGTGCAGCGTCGCCGGCAGGCTCCGCCCTATCGGATCTTGCGCCTGGGGCTGACGGCGCCGCGCGTCGAACTGTACGGCCGCATCGATGCACGCATCGACCGCATGTTGGAGCAGGGGTGGGTGGACGAAGTGCGACGCCTACTCGATGAGGGCTTCGCCCCCGGGCTCCCGTCCTTCTCGGCCATCGGCTATCCGCTGATCGTCGAGGTGGTGCAGAGGAAACGAAGCCTGGAAGAGGCGGTGTCCGAGATTCGCAGGCGCACGCGCGTGCTCGTCCGCCGCCAGGCAAACTGGTTCAAGCCCGACGACGAGTCCATTGCCTGGTTCGACTACCGGACGGGGGTGGCGGAAGAAATGGAAGCCGAAGTCCGGCGCTGGCTGGCGGCGGCAGCGGACTAGACGCCGAGTACGTTCAACCCTAGCAGGACGAGCGCCGAGAGGGCGGCCGTCGCCGGAATCGTGAGCAGCCATGCGACCGCCAGATCGCGCAGCACGAGCCAGCGCACCTTGCCCAGACGTTCCGCCGCCCCCACGCCCATGATGGCCGAGCTCATGACCTGCGTCGTGCTGACCGGCCCACCGACAAGCGCCGCACCCATGATGACGGTCGCGCCGGCAATCTGCGAGGCGAAGCCATGGATCGGGCGAATGCGGTAGATCTTCGCTCCCAGCGTCCGGATCAGCCGCCAGCCACCCATCGCCGTCCCCGCCGCGATTGCCCCCGAACTCAGCGCGATCACCCACAAGGGCACGTGAAAGCTCGGGATCATCCCCCCGGCCAGAAGCCCCATGGTGATCACCCCCATCGTCTTCTGTGCATCATTCGTCCCGTGGCCCAATGCCAGCCCGACCAAGGTGATGATCTGCGCGCGGCGGAAACCTGTGTTGACGCTGGGCGGCGCCCTGCGTGCCAGCCACAGCGTGAGCTTCATGACGGTGAACCCGACCACCAGCCCGAGGGGTGGTGAGACCAACAGGGCGATCATGATCTTCGTCAGTCCGTCGATCTGAACGACGCGGACGCCTTCGGCCAGGACGGCAGCTCCCAACAGGCCGCCGACCAACGCGTGCGACGACGACGCCGGCAGGCCGAGGTACCAGGTGACAAGATTCCAGACGACGGCCGAAAACAAGCCGGCGACGACGACATTGATGGTGATCGCACGGTCATCCAGCAGGCCATCGCCGATGGCGGTGGCGACGGCTACGCCGAACAGGAACGGCGCCACGAAATGCGTCACGGCCGCGGTGTACAGCGCGGCGCGCGGGTTCATCGCCCCGCTGCTGATCGGAGTGGCAACGACGTTCGAGCTGTCATGGAAGCCGTTCAGGAAATCGAAGACCAGCGCCAGGCCGATCAGCACGTAGACCATGGGACCTCAGGCTTGCGGAGGATGAATGCTCGGAGGATACCTAAGGGTCGGCCGTCCGTCAACTCCAGTTCCCGCGCCCGTCCAAGTGCGTGCCGCGCGCCTCCTCCCGCTGGACGCGGCGCGTGAACCAGCCGCCAAGGAACTGGATCGACAGGACGCACAGGGCGATCGCCGATCCCGGCCAGAGTGCCAGGTGCGGTGCGTCGATCAGATGCGAGCGGCCTTCATTCAACATGGCTCCCCACTCGGGGAGCGATGGATCGCCCGCCAGTCCCAGGAAGGTGAGTGTGGTGATCCCGAGGAATGCCCAGGCGACGTGCGTCGTCGCCAGCGACAGCAATGCCGCACGGGCGTTCGGCAAGACGTGTCGGAATGCGACCCACGCCCGGTCGGCGCCAAGGGCGTGCGCCGCGCGAACGTAGTCGCTCTGGCGCGCGGCCAGGAAGACCGAACGCGAGAAGTCGTGCGAATCCGGGGGCGCCACCGAGACCGACCGCCAGCACGATCGTCGCAACCCCCGGGCCGAGCGCGGCCAGAAGCATGAATGCCAGGAGTAGGCCCGGGATCGCCAGCATGGCGTTCGCCCCCCAGACGATCGCTCGCTCCAGCCAGCCACCATTCATCGCGGCCGCCAGACCGAATCCGCCGCCCAGGCACACGGCCAGCGACGCGGCCAGCAGAGCGCCGGCCAGGCTAATGCGGGCGCCATACAGCATCCGCGACCAAAGGTCGCGGCCCAGCGCATCGGTACCCAGCAACGCCGTGCCGCCTGGCGCTGCCAGCGCTGCGCCGACGGGCTGGGTCGGGCCGGAGGGTGCCAGGAGCGGTGCGAGGATCGCCCCGAGGACGACCAAGGCGAGCCAGCCGGAGGCGGCCGCTGCGAGGACGCGGCGCGTCATTCGCTGCGCCTCAGTCGGGGATCGAGCGCCAGCCCGAAGACATCCGCCAGGACGTGAGTGGCCGTGTACACCAAGGCCGAGAGGACGACCAGTCCCTGTGCGATGGGGTAGTCGCCTTGCAGGATCGACGCCACTAGGAGCCTTCCCAGCCCCGGGCGCGAGAAGACGCTTTCGGTGACGACCGTGCCTCCGAACAGGAAGGCAGCCTCCACGGCGATCAAGGAGATGACGGGCGGCAGCGCAGGCCGCAGTGCGTGCCACAACAACCGAGGGCCGCGCCGCAGACCACGAGCACGAGCCGCCAGCATGAACGGCGCGCTCATCGCCTCTAGCAGCCCGGCCTGGACAAGCCGGGCAATGGCGCCGGAGGAGGCAAACCCCAGGACCAGGGCGGGGAGGGTGATGCCGCGCAGCAGCATCGGCGCGGCGTTGATGGCAATGGCGGCCAGGATCGCCAGGATGCCCGTAAAAGCAACCGGGAGGGCTGTGGCGAGGCCGGCGACGCCCGACGCCAGCGGCAGGCTGCGACGGCGGTCTTCGCGGGTTGCGAGCAGGCCTAGCAGCAGGCCGAGGACAAGCGCCACAGCGAGTCCCGCCGCAGCTAATTGGGCCGTGTACGGGATCTGCTCGCCGATGATCTGAGCGACGGGTTGCCCGGTGTAGAGCGAGCGGCCCAGATCCCCGCGCGCTATCGACGTCAGGAAGTGCAGGTACTGCTGGAGGAGTGGCAGATCGAGGCCGAGCTGATGCCGCAGCGCCTCCGCCTGCTCGACCGAGGCGAGGCCTTGGGCCAGCAAGCTCGCCACGGGGTCTCCGCCGGCCAGGCGCAAAGCAAGGAAGGTCACGCTGACGGCCGCCCACGCAGTGAGCAGCCCGTCCAGCGCACGCCGGCCAGCAGCCGTCAGGATGCCAGCTGCAGGTCGATCAGGTTGGGGAACCATCCCTGGGCCGAGAACCGAAGATCGAGCACGCGCGCGTTGGCAACCACCAGATTGATGTAGTCGCGAATCGGCAGCAGGAGGGCTTGCTCGCGGATCAGGTTGGCAGCCTGCGTGTACAGCGCTGCGCGGCCGGCGCCGTCCCCCGTCAACTGCGAGCCCTCGAGAAGGAGCCGGTCCAGCTCGGCCGAACGGACGTTGGACCAGTTGTAACTTCCGTCCGTGGTGAAGAACGGGCGCAGCAAATCAGGATCGGTGCCGAACAAGTTCACACCGATCAGGTTGTACTCACCGGCGGCCTGTGCTTCCCTGAGGGGTCCAAATCCGGCGACCGCCTCGATGCGTACCTCAATCCCCATACGCGCCCAATCCGCCTGCAAGAGCTGGGCGACCTCCGTGTTCGAACCCCACGGCGGGGAGACGAGCAAGAGCTGCAATGGCTGCCCGTCGCGTACGCGCACCGTCCGTCCTGCTTCGAGCAACCAGCCGGCCTCGTCGAGCAACCTGCCTGCCGCCTGTGGGTCATACCCGGGGAGCGGGGCCTGTTCGAAACTCCCCGTGACGTTTTCCGAGAAGGGGCCGTGCGCGACAGGCGAGGTGCTGCCGAAGACGGTGCGAACGATCGCGGCGCGGTCGGCGCCGAGGATCAGGGCTTGCCGGACTTCTGAGATCGTCCGTCGGGACGCGGGCCGTGTTGAGAAGGAACTGGAGCGGCTGGCCGGGAATGGCGGCCGGGAGCAGCGTGTAGTCTCCGGTGGAGGACAGGCGTTCGGCATCATGCGGTGGAATCTCGCCGACGACGTCCGCTGCCCCGCTCTCGAGGGCCAGGGCGCGTGTGGCCGGGTCGGTGAAAAAGCGAAAGGTGATCGTCTCGATCGTGGCTCGGGGATGCTGGTAGATTGATGGTCCCCACGCGTAGTCGGGGTTGGCCCGCAACGTGAGGTGGTCATTCGGGACGTACTCGACGAAGGTGTACGGTCCGGTGCCGACCTGGTGGAACTGGTAGTCCACCGGTCCCCAATCGGCAAGGGCCTTAGGGGAAGCCATGCCGAGGTAGACCTGCGAGAGCGAGTCGAGCAGCGGGGCGTAGGGTTCCTTCAAGATCAGGACGGCGGTGAAATCGTCCGGTGTCTCCACGCGGTCGAATGGGCCGAGCATGAAGGCGGCCTTCTGAGAGTGGTGGTCCGGATTGAGGGTGTACTCGAGATTCGCGCGGACGGCGGAAGCGTCGAACCGAGTTCCGTCGTGAAAACGCACGTCGCTGCGAAGGTGAAAAGTGTACTCCGTCCCGTCCGGCGAGATACTCCAATCGCGGGCCAATCCGGGCACGAAGGTGCCGGTCTGCGGATCGAGGGCGACGAGGGTGTCATAGACTGAGCTGAGCGGGATGCCAAGCTCCGACGAGGCATTGAGATGCGGGTCGAGCCCGCTCGGCGCCAGGGTCAGGCCGTAGACCAGGCTGCCCGAGGGCGCTGCCGGCGGGGTGCATGCAGACAACCCGGCAAGCACGAGCAGCGCAGCGAACAGAGTCCTCAGGCGCATCCCAGGCGTCCCCTTCAGAGTTCGCGGGCGAGGATCATGGAGCCGATCAGCCCGGCCTCATCGCCCAGTTCGGCTGCGACCAGACGCAGCCCTTCGAGGTACGCAGGGTGCATGATGTGCACGCGCATTGCCCGTTCGATCGGCTCGAAGAACAAGGGGCCGATCAGCGACACTCCGCCTCCGAGGACGATGACCTCCGGGTCGAACGCGTGGACCAGGCTGGCCAAGTGCCGTCCGATGGCGCGCCCGGCGTCTTCCAGTACGGAGCGGGCCAGTACATCCCCTTGCAGTGCAGCAAGCCCAATGTCGTTGGTCGTTAGCGAGTCCGGGCTACCGGGCAGCCGAACTCATGCTGGACGGTTCCCCGGTGAGCAGCCTCTTCCGAGCTGACCGGGCGATCGCTGGACCGGAGGCGATCGCCTCCAGGTGACCGATCTGGCCGCAGCCGCAGCGCTCGCCGGCTGCGTGCGCCTGCATATGGCCAAGCTCGGCAGCCATGCCGCGCTTCCCGAGGAGCAGGCGGCCGTCGGCGATCACCCCGCCGCCGATGCCCGTGCCGATGGTCAGATAGAGCAGATGGCTGGCGCCTCGCCCGGCACCATAGCGCAGCTCGCCGAGGGCCGCCAGATTGGCGTCGTTCCCGATCGCAACCGGGCAGCCGAGGCGTTGGCTCAGTCGGTCACGCAGCGGCATATCGACCAACCCGGGCAGGTTGGGCGCGTCGAGCACCAGGCCGCGATAGGGATCCAGCGGGCCGGGTGCCCCGACGCCGATCCGTTCGGGTCGCGTCCCCGGCGGGAGCACCGCCTCGATCGCCTGGACGATCCGGTCCAGGACCGCGTCCGGGCCGCGCTCGCTCGGGGTGGGGAGCTTGTGTTGCGCGGTCGCCGGCGGTTCGGCATCGGGATAATACGCGGCGCGAGTGCTCGTCCCGCCGAAGTCAACGGCTACCACCGCAGGCATGCGCGCAGTATAGCATATCCGCTTGCGGTTCCACCCTCGCGGATTTAGAATGCGCCCGCTGTGACTGAGGACCTGAGCCCCGTTCGGCAACAGTATCTGCAGATCAAGCGCCAGCACCCGGACGCAATCGTATTCTTCCGCCTGGGCGATTTCTATGAAACTTTCGACCAGGACGCCGAGGTCACCTCCCGGGAACTCGACATCGTGCTCACGTCGCGCAACGTTGCCAAAGGCGTGCGCGTGCCGATGGCCGGCATTCCCTACCACGCCGTGGAGAACTACCTGGCGCGGCTGATCGAGAAAGGCTACCACGTCGCCATCTGCGAACAGGTGGGTGAGATGCCTGCGCGCGGGCTGTTCACGCGCCAGGTGGTGCGCGTGGTGACCCCGGGGACCGTCGTCGAACCCGGGCTGCTCCCCGGCGACGCCAACAACTACCTGGCGGCCGTCGTGCTCGACGGCGAGATCGCCGGGGTGGCGTTCGCCGACATCAGCACCGGCGAGTTTGCCGCCACCGAGTTCGCCGCGCCGGATCGCAGGACGGCCCTGCGTCTCGAGCTCAACCGCCTGCGGCCGGCCGAGGCCCTGGTCCCGGAATCGTCCGCCGCGGAGATCGGGTGGGACGGCCACCAAACCATCCTCGCCGACTGGCGCTTCGACCTGCAGCGGGCAGACGAGCGGCTCCGGGAGCACTTTGGCACGACGACGCTGGCCGGCTTCGGCCTGCAAGACAAGCCCCAGGCTGCGCGTGCCGCCGGGACGCTGCTCGCCTACCTGGCCGAGACGCAGGAAGCCGTCCTCCCGCTCCTGACTCGCCTCTCCACGTACACCCTCGACGATTTCATGGCGCTCGATCATGCCACGCGGCGCAACCTGGAGCTGACCGAAACGCTGCGCACGGGGGAGGTGCGCGGCTCGCTGCTCGGGGTCCTGGATGCCACCTTGACCCCGATGGGCCGCCGGCTGCTGCGCACCTGGCTGGTGTCGCCCTTGTTGGATCGCGCCCGGATCGATCGTCGGCTCGATCAGGTTCAAGCCTTCGCCGCGGACGGGATGGCCCGCACCGAAGTCCGCGGCGCTCTCCGTCCGCTGGGTGATCTGGAACGCCTCGCTAACCGCGCAACCGCCGGTCTGGGAACTCCGCGCGATCTGGCATCCCTGCGTGAGACGCTGCGGCGGGTCCCGGCCATCCAGCATGCCGCGCAAGCGGAAGGGTTGGGATCGGTCGGCCCCGTGGCCGGTCAGGTCGATCCCTGTGATGATCTGCGCGCGTTGCTGGATCGCGCATTGGTCGACGACCCGCCGGCGACGCTGGCGCACGTCGGCGTGATCCGGCCGGGATTTGCCGAACAGCTGGACAGCGTCGTCGAGGCCTCCCGGCATGCGCGCGAGTGGATCGCCGGGCTCGAAGCGGTCGAGCGCGAGCGGACCGGCATCAAGAGTCTCAAGGTGGGCTACAACAAGATCTTCGGATATTACCTCGAGGTGACGCGTTCGAATGCTGGAGCGGTGCCGGAGGAGTACATCCGCAAACAGACGTTGGTGAACGCGGAGCGCTATATCACTCCGGAGATGAAGGAGTACGAGTTGCTCGTCCTGAATGCCGAGGAGAGAATCCGCGAGATCGAGGCGGAGGTCTTCCGTCAGTTGTGCCGCGAAGTCGGGGGGCAGGCGGCCCGGCTGCTGGGCACCGCCCGCGCCCTGGCGCGCCTGGACGTGGTGTCTGCGCTGGCCGAGGTGGCCGTTGCCCGGGGCTACGTGCGTCCTGAGGTGGTCGAAGAGGACGTGCTCGAGATCCGGGACGGCCGCCATCCAGTGGTGGAGGAATTCCTTCGCGAGGTGCGCTTCGTCCCCAATGACGCTGCGTTTGAGGAGGGCGAGCGGGTGCGAGTCCTCACTGGCCCGAACATGGCGGGCAAGAGCACGTATTTGCGCCAGGTGGCATTGATCGTCCTGATGGCCCACATGGGGTCTTTCGTTCCCGCCCGTTCCGCACGCGTGGGGCTGACCGACCGGATCTTCACTCGCATCGGGGCGCAGGATGAGATCCACGCCGGGCAATCGACCTTCATGGTCGAGATGGTGGAAACGGCCAACATCCTCCACCACGCAACGCGGCGCAGCCTGCTGATCCTCGACGAGGTCGGGCGCGGGACGAGCACCTACGACGGGGTATCGATCGCCTGGGCGGTCGTGGAATTCGTCCACAACCATCCGCGCTTGCGGGCGCGCACGCTCTTCGCCACCCACTACCACGAGCTGATCCGGTTGGGCGAGGTGCTCCCCGGCGTGCGCAACTACAACGTAGCCGTTTCCGAGGAGGGGGGGCAGGTGGTTTTCCTGCACCGCATCGTGCCCGGGGGCGCCGATCGGTCCTACGGGATCCACGTCGCCGAGCTGGCCGGTTTGCCGCGGCCGGTCATCAACCGCGCGCAGGAGATCCTGGCGCAACTCGAGGCGGACGCCGGCCAGGTGCGCTCGGATCGTGCTCCGATCCGCCAGCTGGCGCTCTTCGCTCAGGACGACCCGCTTCTGAAGGAGCTCGAATCGCTTGACGTGGCGTCCTTGACGCCCCTAGAGGCATTGAACAAGCTGTTCGAGTGGCAGGGTCGCTTTGGGCGGACACCGGGCACGCCACGGGGCTGAATCCTTAGAACAACCCGCGCACGATCAACAATCCGCCGAATATGATCAATGGGACGCCGATGATCGCGCCCACGACCGTCGCGCTCAGCAATGCCCCAATGAGAGCCAGGACCAGGCCCAGGATCACCGACACGAGCCGGCCGGTGAGCACCAGGATCCCTGTGACCAGCCTCCACAGAGCGACAAACGGCCACAGGTACCAGGGCGTCTTCTTGGGTTCCGTACGCATCATCACTCCCGGATCGGTTCCGGCAGTGCCGGGGCTGGGAGACGGCCGATCCACGTGGACAAGGATAGCATGGGCGGTTGCGGCCGCACGAAGCCCGGCTGACCTTGGGCTGACGCCGCCGGCTCCCGCGCCCGGCGGAGCATGGGCGCCAGGCGGTTGCCGATTTCGGGGTCTTTACTTTGCGAAGAAATCCTGCTAAACTCCCGAATCGTAGGTTGCGCGTGAGTTCAGTCAGGAAGTCGAAAGACCACGGCCTGAGCGGACTCTGCTCGGGCCGTGTTGGTAAGGACCGGGCGACCGGATTCCCGACGGCTGACGAACGAAGCAAGCGCCTAACACTCATTTGCCCGAAGGAGACAAGTTAGATGGCAGAGCGTGTTGTCGGCACCGTGAAGTGGTTCAACAGCGGGAAGGGATACGGTTTCATCGCCCGTGAAGGCGGCCCGGACGTATTCGTCCACTTCACCGCCATCCAGTCGGAGGGTTTCCGCACGCTGGAGGAGGGTCAGAAGGTCGAGTTCACCATCGAACAGGGCCAGAAGGGCCCGCAGGCCAGCAGCGTCACCGTTCTTTAGGACGGACGCGCGCGTACAAGACACAGCGCCCCACCGGAAGGTGGGGCGCTCTGCTTTCCGGTAGGACGCATACGCGAGCGGCTAGGGAGGCGCGTACACCCACTCGGCGAAGAGCGGGCTCAGGTCGCAACCGCATTGTGCTTCAGCCATCCGCTGCAGGTCTTCCGGCATGGCCTCCTGCCAGGAGAAGGCCGCCGTGTAGGCGTGCAGGAACTCGTCGAATTGTGCTTCGCCCAGCTCCTTCTCGAGCGCCTCGAAGAAGAGGGGCCCGCGCCCGTAGACGATGGCCGAGTAGGAGTTTTCGTCATACGCCCCGACCGGCATCCCGATCGGGATCGACTCCCGGCCGACGCGGTCCCATCGGCCGTAGAACGACGCTCGCATCCCGGCCACACCTTCCTCGCCATAGCGGTCTCTGGCGTACTGCAGGGTGGCGAATTGCGCCAGCGCCTCGTCCAGCCAGGGATCCTCGATCTGATCGTTCCCGACCAGGTTGTAGAACCACTCGTGTGCCGCCTCGTGCGTCGTGACCCACTCGAGCAGGGACTCCTCGGGCAGGTCACCGAAGTCCTGCGTGGCGGTGTACAGCCGGTCGGTCAGTGCGAAGGCGCCGGGGTATTCGATCCCCAGTGCGTAAGTCGGCGTCGTCACCACATCCAACTTGGTGTACGGGTAGTCGCCGTAGCGCTCACCGTAAACCTCCAGGGCATGGGCGGCGACCTCCAGCGTTTGCAGCGCTCGCGCCTCGGAGCCCTCGGGTGAGCAGCTCCGGAGTGTGATGGGTCCGAAGGCCTTCGTCGTGATCCGATAGTCCCGGCTGGCGGCCAGGTAGAAATCGCGCGCCGGTCCCACCGCAAGCAACACCTCCTGCTGGTCCCCGGACGCCTGGCGGGCGACCTCGACGCCCGAGCCGCACAGGACCAACTCAGCCGGGGCGCGCACACGCACCAGGTAGAAGCTGGCATCGGCGTAGGTGACGTCGCCGTACGCTGGCGGGACCTCGAGGTTCCAGCCCTTCGAATTGAACACGGCGACCATTGGATAGCCGTGGGCGTAGGCCAGGACCCCGGATGCATTGGCCAGCACGCCGTAGTTCAGTTCGAGCTCCTGCGGCACGCGCACCTGGAAGTCGACGCCGATGACGATGCTGGCTCCGGGAGCGAGCGCGGTATCCAAAGGGATCGTGATCGAGCCCTCGCCTTCGCCGTACGCCGGTTCGACGTCCGTCCCATCGATACGGACGCCCGAGAGCGTCATCTCCCCGCCGAGCAGGTTGGGAAACAGGTGAAGCGCCACCCGGTCGAGCGGCTCCGATTCGGTGTTGGTGTAGAGAACTTCCTGCGCGCCGTCGACCGTCGAGAGGTCCGGGTCGATCTCCAGCGCCAGGTGATAGACGCTCGCACCTGCCAGGCCGCTGAGCACAGACTGCTGAGACTCGACCAACCCCGCGCCAAACGCGGACCGATCGGACCAAGGCATGTCGAACTGCGCCTGCGTTCGCTCGTTCTGGGGTGGGGCAGTGGCCGGCGGCGGGGCGGAAGCGATGAACCGGCACCCGGAGAGCATGAGCGACGCCACCAGGAATTGGAGGGCATGGGATCGCATTCGCACCTCCCGAGCCATTGCGGGCGGCATGGGACCGGCGCGAAGCGGCTAGCTCGACCCCGGGGCGGTCAGCTCGGTGTACTCCTGGGAAACCGGAGCAGGCGTCCTGGATGCCGAGTGCTCGCCAGCAGTTCGCTGATCAGCCCCGCCTTTTCCTCGGCATCGCCGCGTGACCACGTCCGGCATTTGATCTCGATGAAGAACCCGGGCAATGCTGGGCGGGTCACCTGATCGATGTTGACGAAGAACTCCTCACCCTTGTAGGTAATCTGCCAGCGCAGGCGGTCCTTGGTGACCTCGGTCTCGGATGTGGGCTTGAAGTACTCGCGGTAGAACCGCAGGCTGTGTTTGGCGGGAGCGATGAAGCGCGATCGGGAGAGCAGCACCGAGTTCGGATACTCGCCCTCCTTCGCCGGGCCGGTGAGCGTCAGCCGGTAGCGGACGTTGAAGACGTTGCCGGCGACGTCGATGAACTCGTCCTCCCGGTGGCGGAGCCGCTCAGGCACCGTCCCGCCGAAGGAGAAGTAGGTATCGTACTCATGATAGTGCGCCTTACGTGTCACCTGCACGCTTCCGGTCTGCAAAGCGCGCAGCACGGGCGCGGCGTCCTCGACGTGCACCTTGAGCTGGACCTCGTAGCTCTCCTCCTGTTCAGCGCCGCCGATGGCGATCAGCTTCGAAAGGACGGAGCCCTCGCGCGCCAGCAGGAATTGATCGATGCGGCGAGCGTACTCCCCGGCGGCCTCGAGCAGCGGGCTGAGCTGGATGGTCTTCAGCTCGCGATTGCGCATCAGCCAGCGACCTTCGACCATCACGTCGGTGACATCCGTCGACTTGGCCGAGTAGATCACCCGGGAGTAGATGGCGTCCGCTTCGCGCTCGAACGGCGGCCAACTGTGCACCCCTTCGAGGTCCAACAGGATCAAGTCGGCGCGCTTGCCGGGTTCGAGGCTGCCGGTGCGATCGCCGATGTGCAGGGCGCGGGCGCCCAGGCGGGTGCCCAGGGCGAGCGTCTCGCGGGCGGGCAGCGCCGTGGGATCCCGGCTGACGGCCTTGGCCACGAACGTCGCCAGGCGAAGCTCCTCGAACATGTCCAGGTCGTTGTTGGAGGCAGGGCCGTCCGTCCCCACGCCGACGTTCAATCCCGCCTGGAGCATGCTGACAACCGGCGCAAACCCGGAGGCCAGCTTCAGGTTGCTCGACGGATTGTGGGCTATGCCGGCACCGGCGTGCTGCAGCGTGTTGATCTCGCCGTCGTCGACGTGCACGCAGTGCGCCGCCAGCACCTTGGCGTCGAACAGCCCCTGCTTCTTGACCCACGGGATCACCGGCATGCCGTGCTCCGACCGCCACTCGTCCACCTCCAGGGCGGTCTCGGCCAGGTGCGTGTGCAAGGGAACATCGAACTCCACCGCCAGAGCGGCGCACGCCTGAAGGATCTCCGGTGTGCAGGTATAGGGCGCGTGCGGGGCGACCGACGGCACGATGAGCGCGTGGTCCTTCCAGCGGGCGATGAAATCCCGCGCCGCCGCCAGGGAGTCTTCGAACGACGCGGCGTCGGGAGTGGGGAACTTCAGCACGGTCTGGGAGCACACTGCGCGCATGCCCGCCTCGGCCGTGGCCGTCGCCACCGAATCCTCGAAGTAGTACATGTCGGCGAAGCAGGTGATGCCGCCCCGGATCATCTCGGCGCAGGCCAGCAGCGTCCCCAGGCGGCAGAAATCCGGAGTGACGAACTCGCGCTCGACCGGCATCATGTAACCCAGCAGCCAGACGTCCAGCCGGCGATCGTCGGTCAGTCCGCGCAGCAGCGTCATCGGCACGTGGGTGTGGGCGTTGACCAGCCCGGGCATGAGCACCCGCCCGCCGCAGTCGACCACCTCGGCCGCCTGCCACTCGCGCCGCAGCGAAGCCTCTTCCCCCACGGCCACAATCATCGAGCCGCGCAGCACGACGGCGCCCCGGGGGTAGGCGTGGTAGGAGTCGTCCATGGTCAGGACGTGGGCGTTGCTCAGGATGCGATCCGCCTGGTTCATGCCCCGACCCTCCGCAGGACGTGGATTATAGCAGTCGCTGGCGTGGGTATAATCGAGCAGGAGGCTGGGCATGCGAGCCGTAGATCTGATTGTCAAGAAGCGTGACGGCGGCCAGCTGACGCCGGACGAGATCTCCTTCTTCGTCCGGGGTTTCACCGCCGGGAGATCCCCGACTACCAGGTGGCGGCCTGGGCGATGGCGATCCTGCTGCGCGGCATGACGCCGGCCGAGACCTATGCGCTGACGCTGGCCCTGGCCGATTCCGGGGATCGGATCGACCTGACCGGCGTCGTCCCGATCGCCGTCGACAAGCACTCGACCGGCGGCGTGGGGGACAAGACCACGCTGGTGGTCGAGCCGATCGTGGCGGCCTGCGGCGTGCCGGTGGGCAAGATGTCGGGTCGCGGGCTGGGCTTCTCCGGCGGCACATTGGACAAGATGGAGTTGATCCCGGGCTTCCGGGTGAACCTGACCACGCAAGAGTTCCTCGAGCAGCTGCGCACCGTCGGGCTAGTGCTCAGCGGGCAGACGGCCGAGCTCGCACCGGCCGACGGCATGCTTGTACGCGCTGCGCGACGTAACCGGGACGGTTCCGTCGATTCCGTTGATCGCCTCGTCGGTCATGAGCAAGAAGATCGCCTCCGGAGCGCAGGCGATCGTGCTGGATGTCAAGGTCGGCGTAGGGGCCTTCATGCAGACGGTGCCCGAGGCGTCCAAGCTGGCGCGCTTGATGGTCGATATCGGTCGTCGCTCCGGTCGGCGGGTCGTCGCCCTGCTGTCGGACATGAACCAACCCCTTGGCTGCGCCGTCGGGAATGCGCTTGAAGTGCGCGAGGCGCTCGAGACGCTGCACGGCGCCGGTCCGGCAGATTTCCGCGAGCACTGTCTGCATGTCGCGGCACACATGCTGCTCATCTCCGGGCGGTCGAGCTCGCTGCGCGCCGCCCGCCTCCAGGCGAGCGAGGCGCTCGCCAGCGGCGCGGCGAAGGCGAAATTCCACGCGCTGGTCGAGGCGCAAGGGGGGGACGCCAGGGTCGTTGAGCAACCCGACCGGCTCCCCCAGGCACCGGTGACTCGAGACGCTGCGAGCCGAGAAGGCAGGCAGCCTGGCCTGGGCCGATGCCCGCATCATTGGCATGACGGCTGTGGCCCTGGGGGCAGGCCGAGAGCGCAAGGGCGATCCGATCGACCCGGCCGTCGGGGTTGTAGTGCACGCTAAGGTCGGCGAACGACTCTCCGCCGGCGCGCCCCTGTGCACCGTCCACGCCTCCGATAAGAGCAAAGCCCGGGAAGCGCTCCAACAGCTCGAGCCAGCCTTCCGGCTTTCGCCGCGAACTGTTCCCGCGTTGCCGCTCTTCTACCGCACTCTTCGATGAGCCTCGAACTGGTGAGCGTACGTCGCTGGGAGGCCAAGGCGACGCCGGACGAGGCACTTGTGCGCGCCTTGCTGGCCGATGAAGGCCTGGAGGCGTTCGGGTGGGGAAACGCGGCGGGCGAGGTCTATCCGCCTCACGTCCACGGGTACGCCAAAGTGATCTACGTCATCGAGGGCTCGATTGCCTTCGCACTGGCCGAGGGCAGGGCCGCCTTGCAGGCCGGGGACCGGCTCGATCTGCCGGCGGGCGTAGAGCACGCGGCCTCCGTCGGCCCGCAGGGCGTGCGCTGCCTCGAAGCGCATCGCTGACATCAAGCGATCCCATCGACCCGCGATCGCCTGGCTGGCGGGCCACCATTTGCCTCGAGGCGCGCCATCACCCGGCGAGCTTTCGGCTAGGCTATGCGGCCATCGCTCGCGGCGTGTCAGCATAACCCTGGTCATGCCTGCGCTTCCCCGGCAAACATGCGTGCGGCAGGAACCCCTGATGCGGCTGAATCCTACAAGACGGCCGCGCCGGCCTTGCGTGCCAGGTGGCCGATGACGGTTGAGAGGGCGAAACCATCGGGGCAGGCATGATCGCACATGCCGCAACCGCCGCACGAGTGCAGCCAGCCGTCCTCAAGCTCCTGAGCCTGCTCTCCGGATCCCGCCAGGTCCCAGGCCTCGGAGAAGAACGGGCAAGCCCTCGAGATCCACGTCCGGCAGTTCTCACAGCCGCGCAGATGGCGAATCAGCCCTTGCAGGCTGGCTTGACCTTCCTCCAGATGGGACTCTGCATATGCCCGCGAGCGCTGGCGCCATTCGGTCAGCTTTGTCAGGACACGGTCGCGGCGGGCGAGCAGATCGTCCGGGGGCTCGGGGTGCGACTGAAAATCCAGTCTGTCGAGTAGACCGGCATCCCGGAATCCGACGATCAGATGCCGGTTGGTCTCGAGCCCCAACACTGCAAGGTGGATATCGGCGTCGGTAGGGTAAGGGTGATCGCACGCCTGGCAGCTTGGCCGAAGCCGGCTTGGTAGGATCCCGCCCTGAGCGGCAAAGTGAAGTGCCTCGTCGGTGATCTTCTCGATCTCCGCGGCGTGTTGGACGCGCCAGTCGAAATCCTCCTGCGGAAAGGTCGCCAGGCAGTCTGGGCTGATCAAGAGCAGGCCGCCCAGGGCGACTTGTTGGCGGCGCGCCAGCTCCCGCAGACTACGCAGCTCGCAGGGCCGCAGGACGGCACCCAGGCGCTGTCCCGGTTTCTCGGCGAGCAGGGCGACAATGTGCGGCGCGGTGTTGAGCACCATCAGCGGTGCGAAGGGGTCGGCGCGGTCGAGCTGGTCGGGAGAACTGAGCAGCGCCGGGCGAGGATCGTCCTGGCCGTCCGCCCAGGCAGGGATGAACATCCCATCAAGCGAGGCACGATCCCAGACGTGCCGCAGGAACGCGCGCGTCGCCTCCAAGGGGCCTTCAGGTCCCACGGGGAGAAGCTTCTGGATGGCCATCCAGCCTCCCTTCGAGAGCCGGCCGAAAAGGCTCAGCTCCCCAGCCGTTCGGTCAGGACCTCGGCGATGTCCTTGACCGCCACGCGCTCGGTGGCGCCGCCGGTTCGGATGGCGTCGTCAAACATGATCAGGCAGTACGGGCAGGCGGTGACGATAACCTCGGCGCCGGCGCGCTGTGTGGCTTCCTCAAAGCGCCGCTTGTTGATGCGCGTGTTGGGATCGGTCTCCATCCACATCTGGCCGCCTCCACCGCCGCAGCAGAAAGCATCGGCGCGGTTGCGGGGCATCTCCGTGCGCTTCAAACCGGGGACGGCGTCGAGCACGGCCCGTGGCTCGGCATACAGATCGTTGTAGCGGCCCAGGTAGCACGAATCGTGGAAGGTGACCGTCTTGCCGCTGTCGGCGGCGCCCAGCCCGCCCAACTTGCCTCCCCGGACCAGCTCGGCGAGCAGCTCGGTGTGGTGGACGACCTCAAACGCCGCCCCGAAGTGCGGGTACTCATTCCTGATCGTGTTGTAGCAGTGGGCGCAGGCGGTGACCATGCGCTTGAACTTCACGCCGGCAAACGTCGCCAGATTCTCGCGGGCCATGGTCTGGAAAAGGTACTCATGCCCGAGCCGCCGCGCGGTCTCGCCACAGCAGCCTTCCGCCTGCCCCAGGACGGCGAAGTCGATCCCGGCGCGTCGGAGCAGGATCGCCAGCTCGCGGCCGGCCTTCTGGCTCCGGGCGTCGTACGCGTACGCGCAGCCGACAAACAGCAGCACGTCGGTCTCCTCGCCCGGCTGGAGCACGCGCACGCCCAGCTCGCTGACCCACGGGGCGTGCTGCGATTTCTCGATGCCCCACGGATTGCCCCGGCGCTCCATCTGTGTCAACGCCTCGCCCACTGAGCCGGGAACGTCGCCGGTGGTCAGCGTCACGTAGCGGCGCAGGTCGACGACGGCCGAGACCGGATCGATGAACAGCGGACACACGGCCACGCAGTGGCCGCAGGTCGTGCACATCCACGGCGCGTCCTTCCCGATGGCCCCGCTCAGGATGGGTCGCGGTTCGAGGCCCGGCTTCTGACCGAAGGTGGTATGCGCGTCCTGGCACAGATCTCGGATCAGCGTGCGAGGGTTGTACGGCATGCCGCTGATCGCCGCCGGGCACACGGACTCGCACCGCCCACACTGGACGCAGGCATCAAATGACACCAGCGACGGCGCGCTGAAGTCGGTGGCGACACCCACGCCGAGCTTCTCGGTGTTCTCGATGTCCTCGATCGTCCCGAGTTCGCCGTCCTTGCGCCAGGGGCGCAGGGCGATGTTCAGCGGGCCGACGACGATGTGGCGCATCTTGGTGTAGGGCAGCAGCGCCACCAGGCCTAGCGAGACGACGACGTGCCCTGCGATCAGCCAACCGTGGATCGCCTGCCCGGCGGGGCCCCCCAGCCCCAGCCAGATGGCCGTGGCATTGCCGATCGGGGACCAGACGCGCCACGCGGGTTCGACCTCGGCCATGCGCACCGCTTCGGTCAGGAACCCCAAGACCGCGATCGTCGCCAGCAGGATCAATGCCGCCCAGTCTTCCCAGCGGTTCTCCAGATGCTTCGGTCGAAAGAACAGCCGGCGAAGTGCGGCCATCACCACACCGACCAGGATCATGCCGCCGGCGATGTCCATCACCAGCTCGAACCCGAGGTACCAGCTTCCGGTCGGCCAGGGGAGGGTGAAGGGCAGGAAGAGCGGGTACTGCAGCAGGTTGACTGACCGTTCCCAGGACCTGGATCGACACGCCCCAGAAGAGCATGAAGTGCATCACGCCCGGGTAGAGCCGTGTCAGGACACGGTCCTGGATGACGGCGTGCAGCAGAAGCTCACGGCCGGCACGTGACCATGTCTGGCGGCGCGAGGGAGAAGCCGGGGCCGAGGGGAGTGCGGCCGCCTGAGTGGTCACGCTTCACCCCCGATGAAGAGAGTGCCTTCCTTGACGAAATAGGGGATCGCCTTGAGCGCCTTGGGAGGCGGGCCCTCGATCACCGACCCGTCATCGGAGCGGAAGTAGCCGGCATGGCAGGGACAGGCGATGATGTCCTCGGCGCCGTCGTACTTCACCAGGCAGGCGAAGTGGGTACACACCGCGGTGTACGCCCGCATGCCGGCAGGTGTGTTGAGCACCAGCGCCGGGTAGCGTCCATAGCTGATCGTGCGTGAGTCGCCGACCTTGAGCTCGTCGGCGGGTCCGACGGCGACAGGCTCCGTCGGGATCTCCACGAGCTTCGATGGCCAGAAGTAGGCCACGGCCGGCGCGGCGAACGCGCCCAGCCCCAGTGCCGCCAACATTCCGTTGAGCAGCTTGATGAACCCTCGCCGGGAGACCGGCCCTTGCGTCGAGGTCATGGTTGGCTCCCTATCGGTCTCATCGGCTGCGCTAGGCGCGCATGCCCATCACGGTCAGGATGGCGATCCCGGCCATGACGACGACGGCGAGCAGGATACGAACGCGCCGCCCGCGCGGGCTGTCCGCGCGCCGGTCGAAGAACGGCCACAAGATGATGGCGACGATCCCCAGGATCGGGAGCACGACGCCGATGTTCTTGGGGACGTACTTGAGCATCTCCTGCAGAAACACGAAGTACCAGTGCGCCTTGACGTGCAGCGGCGTGTTCATCGGGTTGGCAGGTTCTTCCAGCCCCACCGGCCAGATGCTTCCGAGAACCCCCACCGCCAGGACGATCGCCATCAACCCGATCGTGACCCACGCCTCGGTCTTGAGGTGGGTCGGGAAGAAGGGGATCGTCTTGTCCTTGTCTGTGATCTCGGTCATGTCGGCACTCCGGGCGGGCCTACAGCGGCCGGGCGATGCCCTGGCGCCGGATCATGAAGAAATGGGCCACCAGGAACAGGATGATCACGGCGGGCAGGACCAGCACATGCAGGGCGAAGAAGCGGCTGAGGGTCACGGCGGTCACTTCCCAGCCGCCGCGCAAGAAGACCAGGGCCAGGTTGCCGATCCCCGGCTCCGCGCCGGCGATCTCGGTCGCCACGGTGCTGGCCCAGAAGGCCGTCTGGTCCCACGGCAGGAGGTAGCCCGTCAGGCCGAACGCCAGCGTGATGACCAGCAGAAACACGCCGCTGATCCAGTTGAGCTCGCGCGGTGCCTTGAAGGCGCCGGTGATGAACACGCGCAGCATGTGGGCGACGACCACGATGACCATGCCGTTGGCAGCCCAATGGTGGATGGCGCGGATCGCCGAGCCGAAGAGAACGGAGGTCTCGATGTACTGGATGCTGGCGTAGGCGCCTTCGGGCGTCGGCTGGTAGTAGAAGGCCAGCATGATTCCGGTGATGCCCAGGACGCCAAAGAGGGCGAAGCTGATCCCTCCCAGGCAGTAGTACCAGGCGGTGGCAAACATCGGGACGGGCTTGGAGAGGACCTTCCCGAGCGGCTCCTTGAGGTGGAAGCGCTCCTCGGTCCAGTCGACGGCGCGCAACATGAGCGGCTTCCACGGAGCGCGCGTCGTCCAGTTGCTGGTCAGCCTCCAACCGCCGTAGGCGAACACGGCGCCGAAGACGGCGAAGACCATCCAGCGGCCGAACGGATAGAGCAGGGCGGTGATCTCGCCGCTCAGATGACAGTGCTGGCAAGTATCCTGTTCGGCGGGCGGTGGCGGAACTTCGACCGCTTCGGACGCCCGTACCAACGCCACAGCATCGACCGGAAGGGTGGCGATCGCTTCGGCGCGGGGCGCGCGAGCGGTGAAGCCCACCACCATCACCAGCGTGAACGCGAGCAGGAGGAACGCAAGTCTCCGGAACGACATCATGCTCCCTCCCCGGCGGGCCGGGACTGTGTCTGGCGCGCGGTCTCCCGCGCCGTGGCGCACTCCATGAATACCTTAACGGAGGGCGCGAATTGACGGGCAGTGCAAGCCCTCCCGCCTTTGGGCGAGAAACGTCATCGCGGAACAAGCGGAGGAAGATTGTCACCTTCGATTGCGCCGAACGGCAGACGGGAAAGTGCAAGGCGAGGGACCGAGGCCGTGCCCCGGATGCAGGCGCGAGGCAGCGCGCTACGTGTCTTGCGCTCTCCGTCCCGCAATCACGGACACGCGTTCAGAAGGTGTTCGTCGAACGTCTCGGCAAAGGTGTGGCGGCCCGAACCGTCGCACGCCGCGCGGAAGTACAGGTAAGGGGAGGACTCAGGGAAAGCCACGGCGCGCAGGGAAGCCAGGCCCGGATTGGCGATGGGCCCGGGGGGCAGTCCGGCGTAAAGATAGGTGTTGTACGGCGAATCGATCTGCAGGTCCTCGAGGCTGAGGCCCGGCTTCCACCACGCGCCGTCCGGCTGGCGCCCAAGGGCGTACTGCACCGTTGGATCGGCGTCGAGCTTGATGTCCTGCGCCAGCCGGTTGAGGAACACCGAGGCGATCAACGGCCGTTCGTCGGTGACGACGGCCTCGCGTTCGACGATCGAGGCCAGCGTAACCGCCTGGTAGAGCGAGAGCCCCTGCTGGCCGAAGGCGTTGCGCAACTCCGGGCCCACGCGCAGGTCGAAGGTCTCCAGCATCTTAGCCACAAGATCGGCCGCTTGGCTGTCCTGGGTCAGGTGGTAAGTGTCGGGGAACAGGAAACCCTCCAGCCGCGCCGGATCGGGGAGCTCGGCAGACAGGGCAGGCAGGACGGAGCCCGATTGAGAAGTTTCAAGGAACTGCTCCGGCGGGAAGGGAGCCTGCGCCGCCGGCAATGCCGCGGCGATCTGCTCGATGCGCCAGCCTTCCGGTACGGTGAAGATGATGGCCGGGGAAGAAGCGTGCTGCAGTGCCTGCGCCAGTTCGCGCGGGGTCATGCCGCCGCCGAGGCTGTAGTGGCCGGCCTGGATGGTGCGGTCGGCTCCCAGGTATCGCAGATAGGCACGGAGCAAGAGTGTTTCGCGGATGATCCCCTGCCCCTGCAGGCGTTGGAGGATGGCGGAGGCCAACTCGCCGGGCAATATCTCGAGATCGATAGGAGGCCCCAGGTCCCCGGCCGGCTGGTCGAGCGCCTCGCGGCGAAGCGTCAGAAAGCCGCTCAGCAAGCCGCGCTGAACAGGGTCGAGCGATGGATCGGACGGCCCAAGCGCCGCAGTCGAATCGGTCAGCGTCAATCCGATCAACGCCGCGCCGGCCAGCAGCCCGCAGGCCACCGAGACTGCCAGCAGCCCGAAGCAGGTGCAGCCTCGGCTACGGCGATCGCTGGGCATTCAGAAACTCCTGAAGGATCACCGCGGCTGCGCGCGCATCGAGCATCGGATCATCGCGGCCCCCGCGGCGGGCGGCCTGCGTCGAGCCGCTCTCATCCCACGTCTCGACCGGGAGAGATGTATGTTGGCGAATTGCCTCCGCCAGGCGCAGTCCCCGACGGGCCTGCGGCCCAACCTCACCTTCGGCGTTGAGGGCAACGCCGATCACGATCGCCCCGGCGCCGTGCCGGGCGGCGCGCTCGAGGATGGCGAGGGCATCCGCGGCGCGCGAGGTGTGGCGCATGACCTCCAGCGGCCGGGCGATGGTCCGGGTGGGATCGCTGATCGCCAGCCCGATGCGCACTTCTCCGGGATCGACGGACAGCACCGGTGACTTCACGCAGGCTCCCACAGCATTCGGACCCGAACGCGAACCTCAAGCCAGGGCACGAAGGGCCACCAGGCAGGCGCCGTTTCGACCTGCGCCGGCTGGGACTGCCCGGGCAGTGCGGCAAGCCGGGCGCTTGCCGCGGACGGCTGCATCCCGCGTGCAAGGCGGCGAACGGCGGAGGCAGAGATCGGCGTGTAGACCTGCTGCTCGGCGTGCAACCGCTGCACTTCGGGACGCGTTAGATCCGGCTCGCGGAGTGTCCATGCCAGCGAACCCGGGACGGCGTCCGAGGAGGGCGGCAGCCTTCCTTCCAATGCGAGGCCAGCGGCAGCTTGCAGATCCTCCGTCCGGTACACAAGGGCGGTCAGCTCGAGGGTGAGGTCGAGGTGCACCGAGTCGGCCGTTGCGCCGACCTCGCGGTCGAACGTACTTCGCGGCGTGCGGACGACCCGCAGGGAGGCGGGCGCAAGCACTTCGCCGTCCTCCAGCGCGTCTTCGATTTCGGATGCAGCCTCGGTGAGTATTTGCTCCGTGAGCAGTCGCATTGCAGTGGCGTGATCCGCCGGCGCGACCGCACTGCGCTCGATCTCTGTTCCTCCCGTCAGGCGATCCGGCTGGGCGACGGTCGCGCGGAGGCCCAACGGTCCGTCGATCGCGTCGAGCGAATTCGACGGGAGGTTGCCTGCCAGCCCGGGGCGAGCGGCGACGACCCTCACACGGGCCGTGGCGTCCTTGCCCGCCGGAATCGAAAGATCGGCAGTGGTTGTGAAGCGCAGGTCCGGTCGGCCGGTAGGCAGGACGCCGGTGCCGGCGGGCACCAGGATCGACTCGTCCGTCAGGTTGGAGAAGACGACCTCGCCCGAGGCAGGTTGTCCCGGCACCTGGGTCTTGCCCGTCGTTGTCACCCGCAGTTCGCCTGTCAACCGCAAAGATTCCAGTCGGGCGGGGATGTGCCCATCCGCATCCGCCGAGTCGGCCTTCGGATCGAGTGTGATGGGGACTTCTGCCTGCTGCTCGCGCAAAGCGGGAGAGATCGTAATCGTCGCCGAGGGCACGAGCGCCATCGCCGCGAGCGCCAGCACCAGCACAAGCACGCCGATCACGGCGGTCCGAAGCCAGGCGGGGACAGCACGGGGCTGCTCACGCGGCGGACGAACCACGGACTCGCGCCCGCTGGAACGGGCCGGTCGGGTGGAAGGAGGGTATCGGCGCCGTCTTCCACGTCTCTTCGGACATGCGCGTAGTCGAGCGGAAGATCGGGATGCCCAATTCGGCGGCGTGTTCGAGGACGACCGGGTCTCGCGTCACCAGCCCGAGCTCGCAACCCTGGCGCGCCGCCTGGCGACGGATCAAGACCAGGTCCAACCGCTTGCGCAGGACGCGCGCCCGGTCGGGCCACACGAGCACGACGCGCGGGGCCTGGGCCCAGGCCAGCTTGTCGCGGGCCGAGGCCAGGTCTTCATGCGCGTCGAGCTGGAGGATCTGGACTTTCATCGCCGCTCCGTCGGTCGTTCCCTGGGAGCTCCGGCGGTCAGCTCGACTCTGGCCTGCACCCACGGACCCACGCGGGCGAGTGCCGCCGGGAGCGCGGAGGCGTCCTTGCCGCCGGCTTGCGCCAGCATCGGTTTGCCGCCGCCGCTGCCGCCGACCACCTGGGCGACTTCCTTGACCAGGTCGCCGGCCTTCCAGCCGCGAGCGACCAGGTCCTGCGTCAGCGCGGCGATGATCACCGGTTTTCCATCGTGGACGGAAGCCAGCACGGCCACGCTGCTCGGGTGGCGCTCGCGGAATCGATCCACCAGCGACCGGAGCGTATCGGCATCGGCCTCAGGGAGAAGCGCCGTCAGGACGGGAATGCCGCCGATGATCGTCGGCGTCAGCGCCTCGAGGGCAACCTGCGCCGCCTGGGCTTTCGACGCCCCGAGATCCTTCAGCAATCGGTCCCTCTCGCTGAGCAACGTCTCGATACGGTCGGGGACGGATTCGGGGGAGGTTGCCAGCCGCTCCGCCGCCGATTCGAGGCTGTGCAGATGGGTGCGGATGCGCTGCAGGGCGCCTCGCCCCGTGACGGCCTCGATACGCCGGATCCCGGCGGCGACGCTGCCTTCGCTGGTGATCAGGAAGACGCCGATGACGCCGGTTTCGGGGACGTAAGTCCCTCCACACAATTCATACGACAGCCGCAGGCCGGAGCGGCCGATGGTAATCGTGCGCACGCGTTCGCCGTATGTTTCGCCGAAGAGGGCCATGGCGCCCTCGGCGATCGCCTGCTCGCGGGGCCGCTCGACGATCTCCAGGGGGTAGTTTTCCAGGACGGCGTCGTTGACCAGCATTTCGACGCGGGTGATCTCGTCCGGCGTCATTGCCTGCGGGTGGGTGAAGTCGAACCGCAGCCGGTCGGGAGCGACGAGCGATCCGGCCTGCCGGGCGTGCTCGCCCAGGACCTGGTGCAGCGCGGCGTGCAACAGGTGGGTGGCGGTATGGTTGCGCATGATATCCCACCGCCGTCCGGCGTCGACCGCCGCCAGCGCCGGATCCCCCTGACGCGGGCTGCCGTCGACGACGCGTCCGAGATGGACGACCAGTCCGCCGACAGGCTCGCGCACATCGTCGACGGCGATCTCCCAGCGCGGCTCGCGCACCGAGACGATCGTGCCGTGATCCGACACCTGGCCCCCGGCCTCGACGTAGAACGGGGTCTCAGACAGCACAACCTGGACGACGTCCCCCGGGCCGGCCGCACTAACGCGCTGCCCGTCGGCGAGCAGCGCCAGGACCGGGGCCTCAACCTCCAGCCCGGCATACGGATCGTCTCGCACGCCGTCGCCGCTCAGCGAACCGCTCTGCTGCAGGTCGGCAATCAGCGTCTGGTAGACCTCGACGCCGGCGTCGACCATCTCGCCGAGCGCCTGCCCGGTGCTCGAGGCCTGGCGATGCTGCTCCATCGCAGTCAGGAAGCCGGCCTCGTCCACCTCCATGCCTTGTTCGCGGGCGATGTCGCGCGATGATCTCGAAGCGGCAGACCGAAGGTCGTGTATAGCATCGGACGAGTATTTCCCCGGTACAACGGTCACCCTGCCGGCACGCAGCTCGCTCAATCGTTCCATCCATTGCGATACGCCAGTCTCGACCGTGCGCTGGAAGCGGCGCTCCTCATCGGTGAGGGTCGAGAGGATGGCGGCGCGATGGCGCGCCAGCTCCGGGTAGACCTCGGCGTAGGTTTCGATCGCCGCTTCGGCCACGCCGGCCAGGAACGGCTGCGTGAACCCCGCCTTGCCCCCAAAGCGACTGGCGCGCCGGATGATCATCCGGCACACGTAGTTGCGGCCGGTGTTGCCCGGCACGACGCCATCGGCGATCAGGAAGGCCGCCGCGCGCGCGTGATCCGAGATCACGCGGTAGGGCGTGAGCAGCTCGTCGCGCTGCGAGGCGGAGTGCCCGGCCAGGGATTGAATTCGGTCGAACATGGGTTGGATCAGATCGGTGCGATAGGTCGATCCGACACCCTGGATGACCGAGACGATGCGCTCGAACCCCATGCCCGTGTCGACGTGTTTAGCCGGAAGCGGCTCGAGCTGTGTCGGGCTCGAGCGGTTGTACTGGATGAAGACCAGGTTCCACAGCTCGAGGAACCGCTGGCAGTCGCCGTTGACGCGGCACACGTGGCCGGGAACCTGCGATCGGTCGCAGGCCTGCGGCCCGAGGTCGATGTGGATCTCGCTATCCGGGCCGCAGGGGCCGGTCTCGGCCATCTCCCAGAAGTTGTCCTTGCGCCCGTAGAACAGCACGCGATCACGAGCCATCCCCGGCTGTTGGCGCCAGACGTCGGCCGCCTCGTCGTCGCGCGGCACGATGCCCTGTTCGTCCTCGAAGCACGTCGCCCACAAGCGGTCGGCCGGCAGGCCCCAGACGCCGGTCAGCAGCTCCCAGGCCCACCCGATCGCTTCCGGCTTGTAGTAGTCGCCGAACGACCAGTTGCCGAGCATTTCGAAGAAGGTGTGGTGCGAGTCATCCCGCCCCACGTCGTCCAGGTCGTTGTGCTTGCCGGCCACGCGCATGCACTTCTGGCTGTCGGCGACCCGAGAGTAGGAGCGCGTGCCGGTCCCCAGGAAGACGTCCTTGAACTGCACCATGCCTGAGTTGGTGAACAGCAGCGTCTGGTCTCCGCCGGGCACCAGCGACATGGAGGGGACGATGGTGTGGCCGCGCGCGGCGAAGAAGTCGAGGAACGACTTGCGGATGGCGTGACCGGTGCGCGACGGCGCAGGGGATGATGACGGACGGGGCATCGACCCTCCTGGATGACCGAGGATTATAAGCCAGGAGCCGGGACCGTTCAACGCGGCGTCGAGATCGGTAGCCGGGGCAGGGCGGCTGTGGTATGCTCGTGCCTGCGATGTCGACCCACCTGCTGCGTGCCCGGGAGACGATCTACGCTGGCTGCCGCCCGACGGGCTGCCCCGGCCGGATGCGCCCCGCGCCGAGGTGACGACCGGCCGTCGCGGGGAATGAGATGTGGCAGCGTGGCGCCCTGGGTGCCACGCTGTTTCGTTGCCGGCCACGGGAGGCACGAGCATGACCCCTAGCACGAGGATCGACGAACAGGTCGCGCTGCTGATGCAGGGCACCGAGTACGGCGACCAGGCGCTGCAAGCGGCCATGGCAGCCGAACTCAAGCAGCGGCTGATCGAGGCCGATCGCGAGGGCCGCCAGCTGCGCGTCTACTGCGGCTTCGACCCACGCACCAGCGACCTGCACCTGGGGCACACCGTCCCGATGCGCAAGCTGCGCCAGTTCCAGGAGCTCGGTCACGAAGTGACCTTCCTGATCGGGCGGTTCACCTCGCTGATCGGCGATCCGTCCGACAAGGATAAGCTGCGGCCGCAGTTGACGCCGGCGGAGACTGCCGCCAACGCCGAGTCCTACGCTCAGCAGGCGTTCAAGATCCTCGATCCGCAGCGGACGCGGATCGAGTACAACGACACCTGGCTCTCGAAGCTCGATTTCGCCGACCTGATCCGCCTGGCATCCAACTTCACACTGCAGCAGTTCCTGACACGCGACACGTTTCGTAAGCGCTGGGAGGACGGCGACGCCATCTACCTGCACGAAACCTTCTACACGTTGATGCAGGGCTACGATGCGTACAGCCTGCGCGCCGACGTCCAGGTTGGCGGGACGGACCAGTTGTTCAACATCCTCACCGGGGCGCGGAAGTTGATGGAGTTCATGGGTGAGAAGCCCAATATCGGCATCATCCTGGGTCTCCTGCCGGGCACCGACGGTGTGGTCAAGATGAGCAAGTCGTTGGGCAATCACATCCCGCTTCGGGCAGCGCCGGACGACATGTACGGCAAGGTGATGAGCATTCCGGACGCGGCCATGGGCAGCTACTTTCGGCTGGTGACGCGCCTGGCGCCGGCGGAGATCGCCGCGATCGAGCGCGGGATGTCGGCCGGGGAGCTGCACCCGCGGGATGTCAAGATGCGGCTGGCGCGTGAGATCGTCGGGATCTACCACGGGGAAGACCAGGTCGCGGGGGCGGAGCAGGACTTCCGGCAGGTCTTCCAGGAGCAGGGGGTGCCGGAGGGGATAGACCGCTACCTCCTTTCACCAGGGCAGTCTTTGACTGATGTGCTGGTGGCGGCCGGCCTGGCAGCCACGCGCAGCGCCGCGCGGAGGCTCGTGGAGCAGAAGGCCGTGCGCCTTGAGGATCAGGTTTTGGAAGACGCCAGCGCGGTCCTAACCCTTTCGGGCGAGGCGGTGCTGCGCGCCGGCAAGCGCAAGTTCGTGCGGTTGGTCCCCCGGGGGTGATGCAGAAGGCTTGCGCGCCGGCCTGGTCCCGAAGTCGGTCGTGCTCGCGGCGATGTGAATCCGGCAGGTGGAGGGAATGGATTCAAAAGGAAAGTGGGGAGCTTCGCTCCCCTTTCCGGTGTATTCCACGCCCTTTCCGCCAGTACACTTAACCAGAGTGTCCGCTGTCCGCGGAGTGGGAGGCCAGGGGGTGAGGCCGGAGGGGTCCCGTAGTTCCTACGGCTTCAGGACCAACCGGCCCTCGAGTTCCTTTTCCACCTGGGTGCGCGTCCACAACATTGGGTGCAGTTCGCCCTTGCGCCACGGCTCGATCCGGTCGTCGTAGTGCGGGCTGCCGAGCCTGCCAGACTGGCCAGGGACGGCCGTGCTCCACGAGCGCGAGAGGTCCTGCAAGTCAATAATCTGCCGGAACGAGGGCGACCACGACCGGTTGTCGTAGGGCTGCTCGGGTGCGACGGCCGTC
Source organism: uncultured Chloroflexia bacterium (assembly GCA_963743255.1). Lineage (GTDB taxonomy): Bacteria > Chloroflexota > Anaerolineae > Anaerolineales > E44-bin32 > DYJB01. Next base: position 113,868 of record CAVUPD010000020.1, on the reverse strand, counting down.
TGGCAGGGCGTGTCGGTGTCCCCGCCGATGGGAACCGGCCCGCGACTGAAGATGCGATCGAGCGGCTTCTGCATGCCCAGCGGGTGATCGAACGGCGCGCGATGAATCTTCCCCCACTGCCACCGCCCCGGCTCGTTCCCGAGGGTTGCGCGTAGCCACTCGACAGCCTCGATCAGGCTGCTCTCAAGGACCTTCTGCCGCCCGCCAGCCTGCTGCACCCACCAAGATTTCGGGTCGCCCAGCATGCGAAGCATAGCGACCGTGTCATGGCCATAGAACTCGTGCGACGCAAGCAGCACCGGATGAAATCCCTGTCCCATAACCCGCGTGGTCAGTTCCTTGCCCAGACCGGGCTCGAGCAGGTTGCGGACCAGGCGGGTTCGCGTGATCTCGTAGACCGTGCCGCCGATCGTCTCGGCCGAGAGCACGCCGTCCCATGCGCCCAGCAGTTCGAGCGCCAGTCCGGCGCGCGCGTCGGTGGTCGAGAACCCTCGGAGCAGGGCGACGAATTCGAGCCCCGGGAGGCAGGTGTAGTCGGTCTGCAGGGCCCGGAAATCGTCCGGCCCGACCTTCGGCCGGGAGTTGAGCACCTGCTCGATTCGCCGGGCCCGGTATCCATTCATGTATACCTTGCCGAGCGCGTAGGGATATCGGTCGCTGACCAGTTTCTGGTTGGTGGTCACGATGAGCCCGCGACGCGGGTTGAGGGCGTGCGGCATCTTCTCGAACGGCACCTCGCCGATCCACTCATGGTCGGCGCTGTACCCCGGGGCCGGGGTCCGGCCGTCGCCCCGGGCGCGAATCGGGACCTTGCCGGTGACCCAGTGCCCGATGTTCCCCAAGACGTCAGCAAAGGCGACGTTGAGCTGCGGCGCCTCGATCAACCTCATCGCGGCGACGAAATCATCCCAGCCCCGCGCCAGGTTCAGCCGATGCCACCCGGCCAGCGCCGTGCTGGGCCTGAGTGCCATGGAGCACACGGCCAGGCGCCTGTCTGAGGCACCGGTGACGTCCGAGATGATCGGGCCGTGATGGGTGACCAGGATGCGCTCGACGTGCGGCTCCTTTGCTCCCTTGATGGGGATGCGCTCCTCGATCACCTGCACCGGCTTCCAGCTTTTCCCGAAGCGGCTGCGCGGCGAGGCGCCATCCTCGATCTGTTCGACGAACAGGTCTTCACAATCGGTGAAGGCCAGCGTCATTCCCCACGCGATGTGCGCCGTGTGGCCGACGAGCACCATGGGTACGCCCGGCAGCGAAACGCCCCCAACCTTCAGGTCCCCCGCTGTGAGTTGGATCTCGTACCAAAGTCCCGGCAGGCTGAGTGCCAGATGCATGTCATTGCACAGGAACGGCATGCCGGTGGTCGTTCGCCCCCCGGCTACGACCCACGCATTGCTTCCCATGGCGCGATGCAGGAAGGGACCGCGTGCCGCCCGCAACGCTCCCTTGGCTGAACGCACGTTGAACTCGATCCCGTCCGGGAGTGTGAGCGGGCTCAGGCGCGGATACTCGATCTCCAGTTCACCGGCATGGCGGGCCCCAACCTTCTCGACCATCCACGCCCGCAGGAGCTCGCCGTACCACGCGTGCGACAACTGCCAGATCATCACCCGGGAGAAGGCCATCGAGTCGTCGGTCGTCCAAGGTTGAGGTTTCAGTCCGATCAGCGTGAATTCCACCGGGGCTCGATACTCCGACGACGTCAGGTAGGCGTTCACTCCGGCGGTGTACGCCTCCATCGCCTGACGCATCAACGGATCGGCGCGGGCCCAGTCCGCCTGGCCGAGGCGGCGAAAGCCGAAGGTCAGGGCGGTGCGGTCGGTGTCGAGGGCCAGGCTGCCAAAGACCTCGCTCAGCCGCCCGTTGGCCGTGCGTCGATTGAGCTCCATCTGCCACAAACGGTCTTGCGCGTGGACATAGCCCTGGGCCATGTAAACGTCGAGTTCCGATTTCGCATACAGGTGGGGCACGCCCCACCGATCGCGCAGGACTTCCACCGGCGCCTGCAGGCCGGGCAGCGTGAGGGTTCCGGCGATGGTGGGAAGGCGGCGGCGGCCCATCGAGGTCAACACGGCGCGCAGCGGAGGCGTGATCAGATCATGGAGGATGGACATCGGGCTCCCTCATAGGTGGGCGGCGGGCTGGCCAGGAGGGTCAATCCGCAGCGGGTGGGCGGTCTAGCGAGCGGCCTGGCCGATCAGCCCTTGACGACGGCGACCGGACGAAGCCGGGCGACGCGGGTAGCGATGCCTGCCTGAGTCACGACCTCCACGACTGCGTCGACATCTTTATAGGCCTGTGGCGCCTCTTCCGCCAGTCCCGCGAGGGAGCCGGCCCGTACCTCGACGCCATGCACCTGTAAATCATGCCGAAGCTGATCGCCACGCACAGTTCGCTTGGCCTGGTGCCGGCTCATCGTTCGCCCCGCGCCGTGGCAGCACGATCCGAAGGACAGGGTCATGCTCTCTGCGGTCCCCAGCAGAACCCACGAGGCGGTGCCCATGCTTCCGGGAACGAGCACCGGCTGGCCCATCGCCCGATAGTGGGGCGGCAGGGCCGGATGCCCTGGGCCGAAGGCGCGCGTGGCGCCCTTGCGGTGCACGCAGACTCGTTCGGCGTGCCCGGCGATCGTATGCTCCTCGATCTTCCCCATGTTGTGGGCGATGTCGTAGACCTGATGCAGTCCCCAGCGGCGGACGTGCCCACGCAGCACCTCCTCGAACGCGGTGCGCGCGTGGTGGGCAAGGATCTGGCGGTTGGCGAAGGCGTAGTTGGCGGCGCAGGCCATGGCGGCCAGATAACGCCGGCCCTCGGGCGAATTGATCGGCGCGCACACAAGTTCGCGATCGGGCAGCTGGATCCCGTAGCGCCGGACGACCGGCTGGAGTTCGGCGACGTAGTCAGAGCACACCTGATGGCCGAATCCGCGCGACCCGCAGTGAATCTGGAGCACCAGATGGCCGGACAGTAACCCCATCGCCTGCGCCGCCTGTGAGTTGAAGACCTGGTCGACGACATCGATCTCGAGGAAATGGTTCCCAGCGCCGAGCGTGCCGAGCTGTGGACGGCCCCGCTCCTTGGCCCTGGGGCTGACGCACGTCGGGTCGGCGCCCTCGAGGCGTCCGCTCTCTTCGGTGCAGGCGAGATCTTCGGCGCTGGCCCAGCCCCGTTCGAGCGCCCATGCAGCGCCCTCGCGGCACACCCGTTCGAGTTCCTTGGAGGTCAGCGGGACGCTGCCCTTGGTCCCTACCCCGGACGGACAATGGGCGTACAACGCGCTGGCCAACTCGGCCAGGTGGCGCCGCGCATCCTCGTATGGAATCGAGCTCGAGAGCAGCCGGACGCCGCAATTGATGTCGTAGCCGATCGCCCCGGGCGAGACGACCCCGTCCGAGAGTTCGCGCCGCGGCGACGCCGCCGATGGGGAACCCGTATCCCTGGTGAACATCGGGCATGACGGTGACGTGGCCGACGAGCCCAGGAAGCGTCGAGGCGTTGACGGCCTGGGTAAGCGATTGGTCGCCCAGCGCAGCGGACAGCAGCCGGTCGTTGGCGAACAGGCGCACCGGGACGCGCATATCCTGCCGGTAGCTGGTGGGGATCTCCCAGGTCACGGGGCCGAGTTGCCTGAGGTCACCCTGATGCACCATGAATGGCCGCCTAGACGTCGAACACGACGGTCGCTTCGAGGCCGGCGGCCGTTTCGGAGACGTGCAGTCCGTGGAAGGTCACGGCCTTAATCGCCCGACCCGTCGAGGCTGCTGCCCCCAATTCAAGGTCAGCGATCAGGCTGAGTTCGGGCGATACACGCAGTTGGATCGATCGGGGGATCAGGTGCTGCGTTTCGAGCAGGAAATGGAGCTCCTCAAGCCAGCGCACTAGCAGGGTCTCCCGATCCGCCGACTTCAGGCGGAGCCGGAGGTGCGAGCTTGGGTGCTCTGGGGCCGGCGTGGGGTCGGCCAGGCTGAGCAATCCGGCGGCGGCCTGCCGGAACAGGTCCGGGAGGTCAACACCGCGGACGCGGATTGCCCAGTCGGCAGTGTGATCGAGGTCCACAAAGCCGCTGGAAGCCATGCAGTCAGTATAGCCCAAGGTCATGTTGAACATCGAACCCGGCGGCGTATAATGGACCTTTAAGGAAGCCATGGACCCAACCGGGCTTGAAGAGGGCATCCGCGCCGTCCTGGACGAAGCCCTGGGGAAGCTGGTCTTTGACCACGAGTCCCTGGGTGATGTCGGGCGCCGTCTGGCGCAGGAAATCATGCGCGGGGCGCGCAGCGACGACCGTGGCCGGACGTTCTCCCCCGATCAGTTCACCCTGACTTTCCACCCAGGCCAGATCGCCCTCTTCGCCAGCCAGCTGCCCCACGCCCAGGCAGTCCTGGCGGAGGGCCTGGCGAATGTGTTGGCGCAGCAAGAGCTGGCTCTGATCCACCCCCCGCACGTCACCCTGGCGAGTGATCCGACACTCACCTCCCGCGAAATCAGGGCGATCTCCTGGCACAGCCGTGATCCGCTGGCGTTCTCTGCCTTGATGGAGACGCCGTCTGACCCCACCGATGAACCACCGCCAGGAGCATTCCTGGTCGTGGACGGCAAGCGGCACTTTCCGCTCAGCCTCCCAGTCATCAGCATCGGTCGGCGGTTGGACAATCACCTGGTATTGGACGACCCCCACGTCTCGCGCACTCACGCTCAGCTGCGTTCGCAGCGGGGAAAGTTCGTGCTCGTGGACTTGAACTCGACGGGTGGCACACGCGTCAACGGGAACGTCATTCGTCAGCATACCCTGCGCCCGGGAGATGTGATTACCATCTCCGGCATCGAGTTGATCTATGGGCAAGACCCCTCGGGCCCGCCGGAGGCCACGCCCCCGTACGCCCCGCCGTTCGCCCAGCCCTCCGACCGCGATCGGGTCACGCCGCTCAACCTGCGCTTTGCCCAAGAACTTCGCGCGCCCACCCGGGAGCTCCCCAAGAAGCCCGAGGCTGATCGCAAGCCCGAGAGCTGAACTGCGGCACCCGCTCTGGACCCCCGCGTAATCCGCTACACGAGATCGGGCCTGATCGCGCTTCGCTGCAGCGGCGGGGAGGGCGACTGCCGCACGCCTGGGTGCGAAGAGGTGGGGGCCTGCCAACCCGTCCTGGGGCGCGTATAATCCGATTGTGACCACGCCGCTCGAATCCCTCGAACGACAGCTCGAAGGCCTGGTCGAACGCGCCTTGCCCCGTCTGCTGGGCAGCCGTCTTTCGACGCCGATGGTCGCCGGTCAGCTGGCGCGTACGATGGAAGACGGGCTGCGCTGGGATGACCGGGGCAAGGGGTTTGCCCCGGACCAGTATGCGCTCACACTGCACCCCGAAGACGTCGAGACGCTGCTCTCACAGGCGCCGGATTTGCGCGACGAATTGGCGCATGGACTGGCCGAGGCAGCCCGCTCGCATGGCTACCTACTGGTCTCGGAGCCGGAGGTCACGCTGGCGGCTGATCCGACGCTGACGCGTTGGGACGTGCGGGTAGTCGCCTGGCACCGCTCCAGCCCCCTCGTGTTTACCCAAGGCATGCCGCGCGAGGCGCGCACCGAGCCGGGGCGCGTGCCTGCCGGCGCCTTCCTGATCATCGATGCCGGCCGGCACTTCCCTCTGGATCGGCCGGTGGTGAACATCGGCCGTCGTCTCGATAACCAGATCATCCTCGAAGATCCACACGTGTCGCGGACGCATGCTCAGCTGCGCGTCCGGGACGGGAGGTTTGTGCTGTTCGATCTGGGCTCCACGGCGGGGACGCAGGTCAACGGACGGCGAGCCCAACAGCACGTCCTGAGGCCGGGCGACGTCGTCTCGATCGGCGAATCCACCCTGGTCTACGGTGAGGATCCGGACGGGCCGCCCGACTCGACCCCGGCGTACTCGCCTCCTTTCCCGCCGCGGCCCGCAGGCGATCAGCAAACGTACGTCGGCCGGCCAACCTCCTCCGAGGACGAATGAGCCCGGCCGTGGTCCTGCTGATCGTGCGCCTGCTCCTGGCCGTCTGCCTGTACGCGTTCCTGGCGGCGGCCCTCGTGATCCTGTGGCGCGATTTGCGCGGCACGGGGCCAGGCCACGCGCTTCCGGCGCCCGCTGCACACCTCGTCCGGCTCGGGAAAATCGAGGCACCCGAGGCACCCATGCCATTGGGAGAGATCAGCCTGTTCGGGCGGGCGGCAGACAACACGATCCGCATCGACGATACGACGGTCTCGCAGCATCACGCGCGGATCGTCTTCCAATCCGGACAATGGATCCTGGAGGATCTCGGATCCCGCAACGGCACGCGGGTCAACGGCATCGCGGTCGAGGGCCCGCTGGTGATCACCTACGGGGACGACCTCCAGTTCGGTGAGGTCATGCTCGGGCTCCGGGCCGGGCGCGCCCCCGAGGCGTAGGCTCCGGGAGCGACCCACCGATCGGTTGATCCAGGAGATGCCCCGCAAGCCCAGCGTGGGGTCATGCGCCGCGGCGAGGAACGGAGGGTCGATGGAACGCAGGCCAGTGTTAGGGGTGATCGGCGGCTCGGGCGTGTATGACCTGGAGGGCCTTGGTTCTGTTGAACGGCGGACGATGTCGACGCCGTTCGGGGCGCCAAGTTCCCCGATTCTGATCGGCGATCTGGGCGGCAAAACGGTGGCCTTCCTGGCGCGGCATGGGATCGGCCATACGATCGCGCCCGCCGAAGTCAACTACCGCGCCAACATCTATGCCCTGAAAGCGCTGGGCATCGAGCGGGTGATCTCGGTCAGCGCCTGCGGCTCGTTGCGCGAGGACTACGCGCCCGGCGATGTCGTGGTTCCGGATCAACTCTTCGATCGGACCGCCGGTCGCGAGAACACTTTCTTCGGGGACGGCGTGGTGGTGCACGTCAGCGTGGCTGAGCCGTTTTGCCACGACTTGTCGACGGTGCTCGAAGCCGGTCTCGAACGCTCGGGGGGGAATGTGCATCGAGGCGGCGCGCTGGTGACGATCCCCGGCCCACGCTTCTCAACCCGCGCTGAAGTCCAATACCTACCGGGCCTGGGGGATGGCGATCATCGGCATGACGACGTGCCCGGAGGCCTTCCTGGCCCGCGAGGCGGAGATGTGCTATGCGGTCATGGCGCATGTCACCGACTACGACGTCTGGCACATCGCCGAAGATCCCGTGACCGTCGAGAAGGTTGTGCGCACGCTGCAAGCCAACACGCGCCTGGCCCAGGCGGCGATCGCCGCGGTGGTGGAGGCGCTCCCCACCGAACGCACGTGCGACTGCGGCACCGCCCTCAAGGACGCCCTGATTACCTCACGCAGCCACGTCTCGCCTGAGGCGCGGCGCAATCTGGCCCTGCTTCTTGGACGCTACCTGGACTGAAGTCCGAGTGCCGCACGCGCCGGCGTGAAGCCTGGCTGCTTGGCATCGCCTTCGCCTTCCTGCTACTGACCTCGCTGGCGTCGCTCCTTGCGCCGGCCGTCCGGGAAGGATCTTGGGCGGCGTTCGGATCGTCGGCGCGCGCGCTGCTCGTGCTTCCGGTCTGGGCAGTGGCGGCCATCGTTCTGCACCGGCAGCTATCGGCGCGTCACCCGGATCGTGATCCGCTCCTGCTCCCCACGGGGCTGTTGCTTGCGGGCTGGGGAGTACTCCTCATCCTCCGCCTCTCACCGACCTACGGCCTGCGCCAGCTCGCCTGGCTGACGGTCGGCACAAGCCTGGCATGGGTCGTCCTGCGCCTTCCGGCCGACTTGCGCTGGCTGCGCCGCTACCGCTATGTATGGTTGACAGGCGGTGTAGTGCTGACCGCTGCGACCCTGCTCTTCGGGACCAACCCGTCCGGCGGGGAAGAACGGCTGTGGCTCGGCTGCTGCGGCATCTACCTTCAGCCCTCGGAGCCCCTGCGATTGTTGCTCCTGGCCTACCTTGCTTCCTTCCTTGCCGATCATCTCGCGTTTCGCTGGGCCGAATTCAAGCCCGGGCTGCGGACCGCGCTTCTGCCGTTGCTCTTTGTGTGGGGGATCTCGGTCGGGATGGTCCTGGTGCAAAGAGACCTTGGGACCGGAACGCTCCTCCTTAGCCTGCTGGCAATCATGCTGTACGTGGTCACCGATCGCTGGCAGGTGCTTCTACGCGGCGATGGTCTTGGCCGTGTTGGGGGCGGGTGCCGGGTATTTTCTTTTTGACGTCGTACGCCTGCGTGTCCTTGCCTGGCTCGATCCGTGGGCCGATCCGTTGGGTGGCTCGTATCAGGTGATCCAGGGCCTGATCGCCTATGCTTCGGGGGGCCTGTTCGGCCGGGGCCCAGGGATCGGAGCGCCCGGGCTGGTGCCGATCGCCGTGAGCGACTACATTTTCGCCGCCGTCGGTGAGGAATGGGGACTCACCGGAGGCCTGGCGCTCATCGGGCTTCATGCGCTGCTCGTCCAGCGCGGGCTGCGGATTGCCGGGCGCAGCGCTGATCCGTTCCGCGCCCTCCTGGCGGCCGGAATCGCTGCGGCCTTCGGCCTGCAAACGCTCATGATCCTGGGCGGAGTCCTGCGCCTGCTGCCCATCACGGGGATCACGCTGCCGTTCATCTCCTACGGCGGCTCGTCGCTAATCACCAGCCTCCTCGGCCTGGCCCTGCTGCTGATCCTCTCCGACGGCAGTCGCCGAAGTCGGTTCGCACGGCCGGTGAGCGTCCTTCAGGCAGGGATCACGCTCGGCTGGATTGGGCTGGCCCTGGCGTTGGGATGGTGGACGATCGTCCGCGGACCGGCGCTCACCACTCGCACCGACAATCCCCGCCGCGCGCTGGCCGAGCGTGTCAACGCCCGCGGCTCGATCGTGGACCGCAACGGTGTCGCGCTTGCCGAGACTGTCGGTGTACAGGGGGACTACCGCCGTGCCTACCCACTGGGGAGCGCCGCGGCGGCCGTCGTGGGTTACAACTCGGCCCGCTTCGCTCAGACCGGCATCGAACAAAGCCGGGATGAAACGTTGCGCGGTGAGGTGGGACACGACGTCCTTACGACGTGGTGGCAGCACCTGACCCAGGGTACGCCGCCGCCCGGCCTGGGGGTCAGGCTGACGCTCGACGCCGGCCTCCAGGCCTCCGTCGCTGATTCCCTCTCTCCTTATCGGGGCGCGGCCGTCGTGCTGGAAGCATCGACCGGCAACCTGCTGGCGCTGGCGTCGTCTCCGGGGTTCGACCCGAATACGCTGGATGAGGACTGGGAAGCCCTGACGGCACAGGCGGATGCGCCCCTGCTTAACCGCGCCACGCAAGGCACCTACCAACCCGGAATGATCCTCGCTCCATTCCTGCTGGCGCAGGCGGTCGACGGGGGCCTGGTTTCTCTCGATGACGCGGTCGAGTCGCTCATCGCGCCGGTGGCAGTTGATGGAGACCAGGTGGATTGTTCCATCGCGCCTCCACCGACTATGCTCGCGCAGACGACTCCCGACTTCGCCACCGCGCTGCGCTTCGGATGCCCGGCGCCTCTACGCGACCCTCGCCCGGACCATCGGTGAGACTGGAATTCTGGATGCCGTTGCAGCCTTCGGGTTGGTTGAGGCTGCGCTGCCGGAACTCGAAGCGGCCGCCGCATCGGCCGAGCCCCGGCTGCCTACGCTTGGCGACCTCCGTCTGGAGGCCATCGGACAGGGGGGGTTGGGTGTCTCCCCACTGCAAGTGGCCCGCGCCTACGCCGCGCTTCGCTCGGGCGGCGTGCTTTCGGAAGTGCGGCTGGTGGACGCCTTGCAGTCGCCAGATGGCAACTGGATCGAAACCGCACCTCCTCCCGAAGCGCGATTCGCCGTCGCGCGGGACACCGCCACGCTGATTCTTCAAGCGCTTGAGCGTGAAGCAGGCGGGACCAGCGCCATGCTCGCATCTGCCGTGACCGGCGCAGGTGGCCGGCGGCTCAACTGGTTCGCTGGGAGCTCGCCCGAGGGACAGGCCGGGGTTGTCGTGGTCGTCGTGCTTGAAGATGGGACGCTGGGCGACGCGTGGCGGATTGGACTTCAGGCCTTGTCCTTCCTCGATGCCTGAACAGGGATCTCGAGATGGGTTAGGGGGTGGAGAGGCCGGGGTAGGACGTCGGGGGCGAGCCTTGACCGGTCCTCCCGGACCCGCTACAATGGCCTTTCCGTGGGTGAGCGGTAGCCGATCCCGCCGGCCGGGCCCCCAGTTGGGGCGCACCGATCGGCGGTTGCGTGTCTGCCGCGACCCGGGTGTCGGATGTTCGAGGCTCTGACCGAGCGCCTGCAGCAGATCTTCCACGGGTTGGGCCGCCACGGCAAGCTGCGGCCCGAGGATGTGGACGCGGCGCTGAGAGATGTCCGGTTGGCGCTGCTCGACGCCGACGTACATTACCAGGTGGTCAAAGACCTTCTCGAGCGCGTCCGAGAACGGGCGCTCTCGGAGGAGGTCGCCAAGGCGCTCAACCCCGGCCAGCAGGTGATCCGCATCCTGCACGCCGAGCTGCTCTCGCTGTTGGGAGAGCCCGGCCGATTGGCGCTGACCGGCCCCACGCCGCGAGCCGTCTTGCTGATGGGCCTGCAGGGCTCCGGCAAAACGACGACGGCCGCCAAGCTCGCCCGCTGGCTGAGAAGCCGAGGGGAACGCGTGGCGATGATCGCCGCCGATCCATACCGCCCGGCGGCCGTGCAACAGTTGTCGCAGCTGGGTGCGGAGATCGGCGTCCCGGTCTTTCATTCGCCGGGCCTCTCGCCGGTGGAGACCTGCCTCGCAGGGATGGAGTCGGCTGCGCGGGGCGGGGCGAGCGTTGTCCTCATTGACAGTGCCGGTCGATCGCAGCTCGACGGCGAGATGATGGCCGAGGTCGAGGCCATCGCCGATCGCCTCCGGCCGGTGGAAGCGCTGCTGGTCGCCGATGCCATGACCGGCCAGGAGGCCGTCAACGTCGCCCGCGGGTTCCAGGGGCGCGTGCGGCTGACCGGTTTGATCCTGACCAAGATGGATGGCGATGCCCGAGGCGGGGCGGCCATCTCGATGCGGTCGGTCACCGGCGTACCGATCAAATTCCTTGGGACGGGCGAGGCACGCGAGGCGCTCGAGGCGTTCGAGCCGGACCGGTTGGCGTCGCGCATCCTGGGGATGGGCGATGTCGTCGGTCTGATCGAGAAGGCGCAAGAAGCCTTCGACGAGCACGAAGTGCAGGCGGCAACCGCCCGGCTGATGAAGGGGGAATTCAGCCTGGAGGATTTCGCCGAGCAGCTGGCCCAGATGAGAAAGATGGGGCCGCTGGCCAAGGTTCTGGAAATGATGCCGGCGGGATTGGCCGGCGCCGGGCGAACCGTGGACGGGGAGGCTGCCGAACAGCAGCTGCGCCGTACACAGGCGATCCTGTCGTCCATGACGCGTGGCGAACGGCGCGCTGCCCAATGTGCTCAATGGGAGCCGCAAGCGGCGGATCGCCGCCGGCTCGGGGACGTCGGTGCAGGAGGTCAACCAGCTCTTGCGCCAGTACCAACAGATGCACAAGCTGTACAAGCAAGTGGGTAAGCGCGGTCTGGGGAGTCTGGGATCCCGGCTGCGATGAAGCCTGCCAGCCAAGCGATCGACGTGCGGCGCGGCCGTCCTTCCGGCCTCCTCCGCAGCACACCGCTCGCAAGGCCGGCCCGAAACTCGAGACAGAGAGAAGGTCAACATGGTTCGGATTCGTTTTCGACGTGAAGGTTCACGCCATCAGCCGTTCTACCGCATGGTCGTGGCGGAGAAGGAAAGCCCGCGCGACGGGCGCTTCCTGGAAATCATCGGCCACTACAACCCGCGCACGCAGCCGGCATCGATCGACGTCAAGGAAGACCGGCTGATGCACTGGATGAAGGCCGGCGCCGTGCCGTCCGAGTCGGTGCAGCAGGTGCTGAAGACCTGCGGCGCCTGGGGGCGCTGGGAGCGCGTGCAGCAGGGCGAGGAGGTCGAGGCGGTCCTCTCCAGCCGACCGGCCGCCACCGTGGTCGACCCACGTACGCGTCGCGTGGCCGAGACGGCCGCCAAGCCATCGAAGAAGCAGGCCAAAAAGGCCGAGGCTGAGCCGGCCGAAGCGTAGTCGCGGCTCGTGAGGGCAAGAGCATGAAAGAGTTGATCGAGTACATCGCCAAGTCGTTGGTGGATGATCCGATGCAGGTCCATGTCGTCGAACACGGCCGGGGCAAGGATGTCCGTCTCGAGCTGAAGGTCGGCGAAGAGGATATGGGTCGGGTGATCGGCCGGAGCGGCAAGGTGGCGAATGCCATGCGTGTCCTATTCCGCGTGGCGGCGGTTCGCCGCGGTGCGCGGGCTTCGCTCGACATCTTGTAGGCCATGCCGCGCAAGCGTCGGCCCGAAGTCGTTTCAGCCGCCCGACCGTTGGGGGAGACCCTGGCGGTCGGGCGCATCGTTCGTCCCCACGGTGTGCGCGGCGGGCTGTTGTTCGAGGCGTACTCGGAGCTGGTGAGCGTGCTCGTGCCGGATGCCCGCGTGTTTGTCGGCGAAACCAAGCTACCTGCTGAAGTCATCGGGGTACGCAAGCACGGGGAGCGCTATCTGTTGGAGCTGAAGGGCTGCACGAGCCTGGAGGCCGCCGAGGCCTGGCGGTCGGCCGAAGTGAGCGTGGCAGCGGAGAACGCCCCGGCGCTGCCCGCCGGCACCTACTTCCACTGGCAGATCCTCGGGCTGACGGTCATCACCGATGAGGGAGTGGTCCTGGGTCAGGTGGCCGAGATTCTCCCGACCGGCGCCAATGACGTCTACCTGGTGCGCGGTGAGCGCGAGATCCTGCTGCCGGCGACGCAGGAAGTGGTGCTGCAAGTCGATCCGCTCGCCGGGCAGATGATCGTTCACCTTCTGCCGGGTCTCGCCGAGTCCATCCGTCACAAACGTCCGACCCGCCCCTCGCACCGAATGCTCCTGGTTCCTGTCGTACCCACATCGCTCGGCACGTTTCCCCTCCAGGCTGAGAGAGGCCGTCCTGCAAAGTGGGAGGAAGGGACCCTAGGGCACCTCCCGCCGCAGGCCCTGAAGGGTCTGCGCATCGAATGGGTTCTGGCCTCGACTAAGTGCTTCGATCCAGCCCTCGCGTGTCCGAGCATGCTGGGTGTAGAGCTGAGGGGCATTGGCCTTCGACAGCTCCAGGAAACGCTCGAACTCCTTGGCGGCCTCCTCCAACCGTCCGAGCAAGGCAAGAGCCAGCCCCCGGCTGTCGTGGCTGTTGCCAGTCAGGTCGAGGCTGACGGCCTCGTCGCAGTGGGGCATTGCTTCACTCGGCCTTCCCTCGAGGCTCAGCGTCCAGCACAAGGCGTTTTGAACCCCCGGGGCCTCGGGGTTGAGTGACTCGGCCATTCCTAGAAGTTGAAGCGCTTCCTCCGTTTCGTCGGTCTGTTCGCGGAGGAGCGCAAGCGCAAGGTTGAACGGAGCGGGGGAGAAGGAAGGGTCCAGGGAGATTGCAGCCCGCAGGTCCGCCTCGGCCCGCCGGATGTCGCCGGGCGAATCCCGCCGGAGATAGGCAACGCCGCGGTTGTTGAGAATCGTGGTCAAGCCGGGTTGGCGGACAAGGGCTTCCGAGTAGTAGCCAAGGAGCTGATCCCAATCGGGCTCAGTCTTCATCGCTTCCAGCGATGCCAAGTAAGAATACGCCGTCGCCACGGCAACAGGATCTTCAGGCGGAGAAGCCAGGGCCTGGCGGAATGCGGCTTCAGCTTGTTCGGGCCGATCCGTCCAGTAGTCGACTTGGCCAATCACGTACAGGGCCATCCATTGGACGTCGGCCGGAAGGTCGGAATTGACCGTTGTGTTGAGCAGAGAAGGCTCGGCGAGAAGCCAACGCTGCTCGCCGCCCTCGATGGAGAGGCCGGGGGGATAGGCGGAGACGTGGGCTACGACCCGCCCACTGTCATACTCCCCCCAGACCACCACGGTCGCGCCAGATAGCTCAGCACGCGCCGAAGCCGCATTCTGGTCCCTGATTGTCTCGGGCCACAGCTCCACTCGGATATCTTCCAGCCCTGCGGACGTGAAGGCCGCCCCAAGTGCCTCTCGTAAGCGGCCGGCCACATTGAAGCCCGCCTGAGCCCCACTGTAATTGGCAAACTCGCTAACCAAGACCAGGACTTCGCCAGGAAGCGCTGGCTCTGGTCGATCTCCACCGCCCGCCCCCGTCCAGCCGCGAAATCGTCATCCGCAAGGCCAAGGTCACCCCGGTGAGCAGCAGCATCAAGCAAATCAGCACACCGGCGTGTTGCCACGGACTGAGGCGGGTCAGCTGCGTAAGGACGACAGACCGGAATGAAACGCGAAGGTTGGCGTTGAGGCAGCGGGCCGCTCCCTGACTGGCGTGCTGGCTCCGCATCCGCGTGGTCGTCCGCACGGTCTGGAGATGGTGTCGGGCGGATGGGCGCTTCCGCCTCAGGGGGGAACCCTGCCGCGAGGAGAAGGTCATCGCGTTCCCCGGAATTGAGGCGCAGCAGGCTGGCAAGGCGGAGGATGTCCTCCCGTCGGCGCGGCGCACGGGTTGCGCCCTCGCGCCACCGGAAGACGGTTTGCCTACTCACCCCCATCCGGCGCGCCAGATCGGCGTCTGGTATGCCGACGCGTTCGACAAATTCCGACAGGAGGGCAGAGAAGGATTTCACCGCGCCAGCCTGGTTGCGGCGGATGCAACGCAAATGTAGCACATCTGGTTCTTGTGGTGGGCGCCTGGGAGCAGAGGATGGGGGTGGAGTGGGATTTCCCATCCAGGAGGTTCCGATGAAGATCACACTGAGAGCTGTTGTCTGGTTCGTGCTGTGTATGGCGACCGTCGTTCCCATCGCTGCATGCGGATCGGCCGTCGACGCCTCGAGGGCGTACAGCCGGGGGGCCATCAATAGCGGGATGATCGTTCCTGCCAACTCTGTCCGCGTCCATGAGTACCTGAACCACTACGAGCAGAGGTTCCCGGAGCCCACGGACCAGGCGGTGGGGCTTGATCTCCGTTTGGGCAACCCATACATCCCAACGTCTGGCGGCGATGTCTGGATCCAGATCGGATTACAGGCCGGGACGGATGATGCGGAAGAGCGACTCCGGTCAACCTGGCGCTCGTCCTAGATGTCTCCGGCTCGATGTCGGACCCGAAGAAGATGCCGTACCTCAAGCAATCCCTTGGTGTGTTCCTGCAGGAGCTGCGCCCGACAGATCGGGTTGGCATAGTCGCCTACAACGATGAGGCGTTCCTGCTGCGGCCGGTCGACTTGGTGGGCAGCGATCCAGTCGATTCGCAGCGTCATTGAGATGCTCGAGCCCGGCGGGGGCACCAACTTGCACGCCGGCCTGATGATGGGCCTGGCAGAAGTTGAACGCACATTCGACCTGCGCCGCAACAACCGGTTGATCCTGCTGACCGATGGAATCGCCAATGTCGGAGAGACCGATCCGGATCGGATCGCCGCCGGCGCCCTGGCCTACAACCAGCGCGGGATCAACGTCTCCACGATAGGGCTGGGGTTGGATATGAATGACGCCTTACTGAGCACGCTTGCTCGCCAGGGTCACGGTGCCTATCACTTCGTTGACTCGGCGCAGGAGATGGACAAGGTCTTCCGACAGGAAGTGGAGGGCCTGCTCCAGAAGGTCGCCAGCGATGTCCGTGTCTCGATCGAGGTGTACCCGGGCGCATCGTTAACGATGATCACCGGATTGGACGATGTGCCGCCGGCACGCGGGGCCGAAGTCATGCTGCAGGACATGGGTTCCGGAGACAGCCAGGTCGTCATGGCCCAGGTACGGGCCCTCGGCGCCCCGCAGGGCGAGCAGACTTTCGCCCGCGTGACCCTCCGCTACCTCGATGTCTTTGCTCAGAGTCCCCGCGAAGTGGCGTTCGACCTTCGGGCGCAATTCGGCGGAGCCTCGAGCTACGATCCGTTGGATGATATCGAAATCCGACGGAACGGGACCATTGTGCGCTCCGCGCAGGCGCTTCGGACCATCGACGGGATGTGGCAGCAAGGACTTTATGAGCAAGCCTGGCTGGTGGCGGCCAACATGGAACGCGAGCTGAGGGAGGTGGCTGCTCTGGCCGGCGACGCGCAGATGGTGGATGACGCCGACCTCTTTCGAAGATATCAGTTGACCCTGGCAGGCGCCCTCGGTTATGACCCGGCAGCGAAGGCTCCCGCCCGCCAACCTGAGGAGACGGGAGGGACGCCAAGGTGGGGCAATGTCTCACCGCCCGACCCCGCCTTGCCAACGGTCGAGGTGCGTTGACGCAAGGAGGCAGCAACGCCATGCCTTCTGGCTGCCGCCCGAGTGCTGTCGCGAGATCGTCGGGCCGTCGCCCATCTGAATCGGGCGACGGCCCGAACCCTTCTCCTCCGGTGTGCGGGCGGTGTGGGGTCGCTGTTCCCCGGCTCAAGCCTGACGTGTTGGTCCTGAGCCACCTCCGCGCGACCCGACACAGGGCAGGCAGCGATGCTGGCTTGCCCGAGATTTCCGGCTGTGATACACTCCCCGGGTTGACGGACGCCCAGATGGCCAAGACGCGAACCGATCAGATGGTGGATCGCGCTTGCGGAATATGCAGGCCAGCACGCCGGATGTGGAAGCGTCCGCCGTGGTCAGCGTCGATGGGTTGATCATCGCCTCGTCGCTTCCGGCCGGTGTAGAGGAAGACCGGGTCTCGGCCATGTCGGCCGCCATGCTCTGCGCTCGGCGAACGGATCGCGGGCGAGCTGGGCCGGGGCGCGCTCTGGACGAGGTCTACATCCACGGGAATAAAGGCTATGTCCTGCTGACCGCGGTCGGCGCGGAAGCCGTGTTGACCGTGCTGGCGCGCGAAAGCGCCAAGCTGGGGCTGGTGCTTTTGGAGATGCGCCGTGCGGCAGCAGGACCTGGACGCAGATGGTGGGATAGGGCGCCAGGCACATCTCGGCAATCCCACGACGGCATAACCGGTGGGGAGGCTCACCGCAAGACGGCCTCCCCACCGCCTTTTAACGGTCGGGCCGCGGAAGGATCGGATGCGAGGCAGCATGGAGGACCCGATACCAAGTACATCTTCCTACCGGCGGCGTGGTCAGTTCGGTCGGCAAGGGTGTGACGGCGGCGGCCATCGGCCTGCTGCTCAAGGAGCGCGGCTTCCGGGTGGCTCGATCCAGAAGCTCGACCCGTACATCAACGTCGATCCCGGGACGATGAGCCCGTACCAGCACGGCGAAGTGTACGTGCTCGACGACGGCGCGGAAACCGACCTGGACCTCGGCCACTACGAACGGTTCATCGACATCGAGCCTGAGCCGGGTGTGCAACGTCACCACCGGCCAGGTCTACGCCGAGGTCATCGCCAAGGAGCGTCACGGGGATTTCCTGGGCGGGACGATCCAGGTCATCCCGCACATCACCAACGAGATCAAGCGCCGGATCGGGCTGGTGCCCAAAGAGACCTGGACGCCGAGATCGTCCTGGTCGAGGTCGGCGGGACGGTCGGGCGACATCGAGAGCCTGCCGTTCCTCGAGGCGCTGCGCCAGATGCGCACGGAGCTCGGGCGCGGGAACACCTTCTTCGTCCACGTCACCTGGCTGCCGCACATCGGCGCCACCGGCGAGCTGAAGACCAAGCCCACCCAGCACTCCGTCGCCGAGCTGCGCTCGATCGGCATCTCAGCCGGACATGATCGTCGCCCGCTCCGATCTGCCGATGGCCGAGGACCTGCGC
Source organism: uncultured Chloroflexia bacterium (assembly GCA_963743255.1). Classification (GTDB taxonomy): domain Bacteria; phylum Chloroflexota; class Anaerolineae; order Anaerolineales; family E44-bin32; genus DYJB01. The sequence goes on along the minus strand of CAVUPD010000020.1, from coordinate 96,187 downwards.
ACCAAGATCGCCCTGTTCTGCGACGTCGAACCGCGCGCGGTGGTCCCGCTGCGTCGACCCTCCCGTCCTCTACGAGGCGCCGCTGGTGCTCGAGCGGAAGCCGGAGTGGCTGACCTGATCATCGACCGGCTGGGGTTGGAAGTCGCGCAAGCGCCCGAATTGGACGGATTGGAAGCACCTGGTCGGAGAGCTGACGCCAGCGAGCGGCCGAAGGTCAAGATCGCGCTGGTGGGCAAATACGTCGAGCTGCAGGATGCCTACATGAGCGTCCGCGAGGCCCTCCAGCCACGCCGGCGCTGTCTGTGGGTGTGGATGTGGAGATCCTGTGGGTGCACTCGACCGAGCTGGAGAAGGACAAGGGCTGGGACGATCTGAGGACAGGCGGACGGCATCGTCGTGCCGGGCGGCTTTGGCGCGCGCGGGATCGAGGGGAAGATCCCGGCCGCACGCTATGCCCGCGACGAAGAAGATCCCGTACCTCGGCCTGTGCCTGGGGATGCAGGTGATGGTGGTCGAGTTCGCCCGGTTCGTTCCTGCGGTCGGAGGATCGCCAACTCGACCGAATTCGACCGGGACACGCCGCATCCGGTGATCGACCTGATGCCCGGAGCAGCGCGGCATCGGCAACCTGGGCGGGACGATGCGCCTCGGGTCTGTACCCGTGCCATCTGACGCCCGGGACGACAGCGGCGGCGAAGCGTACGGCCCAGCCAGATCGTTCGAAGAACGCCACCGCCACCGCTTTGAATTCAACAACGACTACCGTGACGTGCTCGGCGCCCAGGGGCTGGTCTTCTCGGGATTGTCGCCGGACGGCCGCCTGGTGGAGATCGCCGAAATCGCCGACCATCCCTTCATGGTCGGCAGCCAGTTCCACCCGGAATTCCTGTCGCGGCCGAACCGCCCGCATCCGCTCTTCCGCGGCTTCGTACAGGCCGTCGCCGAACGGGCGGGCGTGCTCTCGACGGCCGCCGTTCGCAGCCCCGAGCCGGCGGCCAGGACCTAGCGCCGCTCGGGTGGGGGAAAACGCAGAAGAGCCACGGCCGAGCCGTGGCCCTATCGTTTCGTAGGTCGACTTCGTGTCAATCCTATTTGGGGGTTTCCGTCTCGTCGGGTGACCGCAGCGTGCGCTGGCGGTCGGCATTCAGCTTGGAGATGCCGTTGCGGGCCTGTCCGAGGAGCCGGTTGAGCTCGCCCTCTAGGGCCGCCAGGGCGTTGATGATGTAGTCATCGGCCTCACGGCGGACCGACTTGGCGTCGACGCGCGCCTGTGCCAGGATCTGCTCCGATCGGGTCTGTGCCGCCTGCACGATGGCATCGCGGCCCATCAGTTCGTCCACCTTCTGCTTAGCCATCCCGATGGTGCGGTTGGCCTCTTCCTGCGCCTGTGCCAGCACCCGATCTCGCTGGGCAATCACCTGCTGAGCCTTCTTGACCTCGTCCGGAATCGAAATGCGCATCTGGTCCACGATCTCCAGGATGCGGTCCTCGTCGACGATGACGCTGTGGGTGAGGGGGATCGGACGGCTCTCGTTGAAGAGCTCCTCCAGGCGATCCACCAGGTGCAGGATGTCCATACTACCTCCGGTCCACCTCGTTGACCCAACAGGTCAGGGCTCCCGGTGCAGGATTCGGGCCGAAGCCTACACCGAACGCCCTGCGGGGTCAATCCGGCCTAGTCGCGCAACTCCGTCAGCGGAACCACGCGGGAGCCTTCTTCCCCTAGCTCGCCGAACCGCCTGCGCAGGGCGGCAGCGACGTGCGGGGGGACCAGGCTGCTGACGTCCCCGCCCAGCGAAGCGATCTCCCGCACCGTCGTGCCGGAAAGGAAGCTGTGCTCTTCGCTGGTGATCAACGCCATGACCTCGATGTCCGGCGCCAGCCGGTGATTCGAGAGGGCCATGCGAAACTCGTGCTCGAAATCGGAGAAGACGCGCAGGCCTCGCACAATGACCTGGGCCTTCACCTGGCGGCAGAATTCGACCGTCAGCCCCGAGTAGCCCACGACTTTCACCCCCGGTTGGCCGTCAAAGGACACATGGGCCATACTCCAGCCGCTCCTCGGGGGAAAAGACCAGCGTCTTGAGCGGCTTGTCGTAGACCGCCACGATCAACTCATCGAACAGGCTTCTCAGCGCGCAAGGCGATGTCGATGTGGCCATTGTGGATCGGGTCGAACGTCCCCGGGAATACCGCTCTGACCATCAGCTGATCTCTCCCTTCCCGCCCGTCCAGAACCGGGCGACGGCGGCACTCAGCTCCTGGTGCTCGGGAGCGGCCAGCCCCGGGTCCGACTCGAACAGACGCTGTGCCTCGCGCCGCGCCTTCTCGATCAGGTGAATGTCGGTCAGGCGTGCCATGCGCAGCTCGGCGAACCCAGACTGGCGTGTGCCCAGGAAATCGCCTGGGCCGCGCTGCTCGAGATCGAGCTCCGCCAGGCGGAATCCGTCACCGGTGGCCTCCATGGCCTTCAGGCGTTCGCTGCTGGCTTCGTCCTCGGTGTCGGGAAGCAGCAGACAGTAGGACGCGTACCCGCTGCGGCCCACGCGGCCCCGGAACTGGTGGAGCTGCGCTAGGCCGAATCGGTTGGCCCCTTCGATCATCATCACCGTCGCATTCGGGATGTCCACGCCCACTTCGACCACCGAGGTGGAGACCAGGATGTGCAGCGCGCCGGAGCGGAAGGCCTGCATGACCTTGTCCTTCTCGTCCGGGCGCATCCGACCGTGGAGCAGCCCCACCTTCCGCGTCGGAAAAACCTCGTCCTGCAGCCGCCGCTGTTCTTCGACGGCCGCCTTGGCATCGATCTTCTCGGACTCCTCGATCAGGGGGAAGATCACGAATGCCTGCCGACCCTGTTCGATCTGGGCCTCGATGAAACGGTGGGCGCGCGAACGTTCCGGCGGGCGCAGGATGCGCGTCTCGATCGGCTGACGGCCGGGGGGCATCTCGTCCAGCACGCTGACGTCCAGGTCGCCGTACAGCGTGAGCGCCAGCGAGCGCGGGATGGGCGTGGCGGTCATCACCAGCAAGTTGGGGTTTTCGCCCTTGCCTCGGAGCTCCGCCCGCTGGTCGACACCGAAGCGATGCTGCTCGTCGATCACGGCCAGCGCCAGTCGCTGGAAGACGACCGGATCCTCCAGGAGGGCATGGGTGCCCACCACCACCTGCAGCGAGCCGTCGGCAAGCGCCCGCCGCACGGCCTCCTTCTCCGAATCAGTCGTGCTGCCCAGGAGCAGGCCGATGCGCTCAACCGGGATGGAGCATGCCGTGGGGAGCAAGGCGCACAACGTCTGGTAGTGCTGCTCGGCCAGAATACTCGTGGGCGCCAGGAGCGCCGACTGTCCACCGTTGGCGGCGACGATCCCAATCGCGCCGGCGGCGACGACGGTCTTCCCGGATCCGACATCGCCTTGGAGCAATCGGTTCATCGGCCGGCCCGAGGCAAGATCCTGCCGAAGGTCGTGGAGGACTGTCTGCTGGGCGCCGGTGAGCGCGTAGGGCAGTGCCGAGCGGAAACGCTCCACCCACTCGTCCTCGACCGGGAGTGGCTCCGTGGTCAGCGCCGTCCAGTCCTGCTTCTGACGGAGTACGCCGAGTTGCAGGTAGAGCATTTCGTCGAAGGCAAGCCGCGCCTGGGCGCGCTGCAGGGACTCCGCGCTATCGGGGAAGTGCACCTGCTGCAGTGCCTGCGCGAGCGGTATCACGCCGGCCGACTCGCGGACAGACAGCGGCAGCGGATCCGGCACACGGGGGGCGTAGCGTTCGACGACGGCATTGACCACTCGGCGCAGCCACTTCGGCGTGACGCCCGCCGTCAGGCCGTAGACGGGGACGATCCGATTGGTGTGCAGCTGCTGGCGCTCGAGCGGCTCCCATTCGGGGCTGCTCATGGTCAGCTTGCCGAGATATTGGTCGACGCGACCGGAGAGCACGACGGCGCGCCCCGGGGTGAGCTGCTGCGCGATCCAGGGTTGGTTGAACCAGGTCACGCGCAAGGCGCCGCTGCCATCACTGACGACAGCGTCAATCAGCTTCATGCTCCCACCCCGGATCGGGCGCAGGTGGATCTCCTGTACCGTGCCGATGATGGTCACTTCCTCGCCATACCACAGGCGGTTGATGGTCTTCAGCTGGGAGTAGTCGTCATACCTCCGCGGCAGGTACCACAGCAGGTCGCCCAGCGTTTCCAGCCCGAGTCGGGAGAGCGTCTCGGCCGACTTGGGGCCAATCCCGGAGATCGTCGTCAGCGGCGCGCCGAGGGCGGCGGGTCCGGATTGAGCCGCTGGCACTGCAAGCTGCGCTTGCGGCATCGAGGCTGCCGGGCGCCGGGGTGCATCGGCCGAGTCCGGCATGTCCTCAGGTTCGTCGTCTTCGAGGGCGTCCTCCATCCAGTCCGCGTCCTCCCCTGCCTCTGCGCGTTCCCAAACGCCGCGCACGGCCCCGTCTGGCGCGGGCTCGGGGGCTGAGGCAGCCGCCGGCGCGGATGGCGCGACCGATGGAACGACTGCCTGTGGCTCCGACGGGGGTTGTTCCGTGGAAGGCGCCGGCGAAGGTGCAGCCGAGACCGCAGCGCCCGGTGCCTCTGACTCGGTGCGATTCGAGATAGGCGAGGATGCCGGGTCAGCGCCGAAGGCCGGGCGAGGGGGCGGAGCCTGCGGTTCGGGTTGCGGTGTCACACCGGGGACTCCAGGAGACGGCGCAACCCGAGTTTCCTGAACCAGGTCCGGGTAGGCGTTGCGCAGTCGAGCCCCGATGCCGCCCAGCACCTCCTTGCGGGAGGCTGGAGACAGCTGCGGATAGTCACGCAGGCGCGAGACGACCACCTGGATGACCGCCTCCGGCACATCCTGCTGACGGGCTTCCTCCTGCCAGGGGCCGAGCATCTGATCGAGTCCCCCGAGGACCGAGCGGTTGTCATAGCCGCGGTCGGCCTCCAGGCGCAGGAATTTGAGAAGCTTCTCGATAACAGGCGGCATCCGGCTTATCCTGGCAGGAGGGTTTGGGTGAACAAACGGCGACGGCGGAATTGGGTTGGGCGCGGCATCGTCATGCCAACAGGGCCGCCAACCCGATGGACTCCGGGCCGACGTGGGCACCGATGACCGTGGTGACCTCGACGACGATCGGCGGCCGGGGGCACAGGTGGTTCAAATCGGTGCCCAATGCCGCGGCCTCATCGGGAACGGCAGTGTGCAGGACAGCAAGCCGGCGCAGCGGGCCCCAGCCGGAGGCCAGCGTCCGCAGAGCCTCCAGCGCACGGGATCGCGTACGCACGCGCTCAAGTCGCCGGATGGAGCCGTCGACGACCTCGATCAGCTGCTTGATGTTCAGCAGCCCACCCAGGTTGGCGCGCAGCCAGCTCACGCGCCCGCTTCGGCGGACGAACTCAAGCGTGTTCAACATGGCAATCAGACGGACCCGGTCGTGGGCCCGGCGGGCGACATCGGTGACCAGCTGGATGGAGTCTCCCGCCAGGGCGGCCGCAGCCGCCTCCATCGCCTGAAAGCCGAGGCCCAGCGACACCTGGCTGCTGTCGAAGATCCGGACGCGATCCCCGAAATCCTGCGCTGCCTGCGCCGCCGTCTGCAACATGCCGCTCAGGCGCTCCGAGAGGTGGATCGACAGGATGTGCGTCGCCCCGGCGCGCAGCAAGCTTTCGTAGGCGGCGGCGAACCGTTCGGGCGAGGGCACAGCCGTGGTGGGCAGGCCGTCCAGCGCCCGCATGCGTCGATACAAGTCGGTGCGCGAGAACCCCTGGCCGTCGACAAAGGTCCGGCCCTCGACGGTGAGCAGCGCCGGGATGACGGTCAGGTCGAGCGCGGCGGCCTCCTCGGCCGGGACGTCGGCGGTGCTGTCCGTCACCACCGCCACGCGGCCGGCGAGCGAACGGGTCACAGGCCCTCCTCTTCGGTCTCCAGGACGACGATGCCCAGGGCATTCAAGCCGACGAAGGTCGCCAGGGAGGGGCCGTAGGTGAGCACGGAGAGCGGTGTGCCGGAGTGCATCGCCTGGAGGCGCTCGATGACCTGTCGAGTCTCCTCGGTGAGGGGCGACTGGCTGTGAAGCAGGGCCAGGTGATCGACCGTCGAGAATTCGGTGACGAACTCGAGCAGCTTCTCCAGCGCCCGCGTGCGCGAGCGAACCTTCTCCATGGCGACGATGCGGCCATCCTCGATCGTCAGGAAGGGGATGACGCCGAGCATGTTGCCCAGGACGGCCTGCGAGCGGCTGACGAGATGGTTGCGTTCGAGGTACGACATGTCGTCCAGAAAGAAGACCGTGTACAACCGCGGCATCATCCCGCGCACGATACGCACAATCTCGTCGGACGGAGCATCGCGGGCCGCCGCCTCCGCCGCGGCACGGACGAGCAAACCGAGCCCGAGGGAGACCGCCTGGGAGTCGATCACCTGAATGTTGCAGCGGCCCAGGAAGTGTAGGCTGGCCTGGCGGGCGTTCTCGTACGTCCCGGTCATCAGCGAGGACGTATGGATGGAGACGATCTGGTCGGCGTCCTTCTGGAGCTGCGTGTAGATCTCGGTGAAGGCTTCGACGCTGGGCGGCTCGGCCACCGGAGCGGGGTGGCAGTCATCGAACAACGCCTGGGCGGCGGCGAGCTCGGCGTAAGGGTCGTCGGTCAGGGTTGCATTGCCGCAGCGCAGCGTCATCGGCGCCACGGTCACCGGATGTCGGTGCAGGAAGTCGGGCGAGGAGAAGCGCGCGGCGCTGTCGGTGACGATGCGGACTCGGGCCATGATTATTCCAGGGAAGCGATGAATTGGTAGTGAGGCTGCCCGCCGCGCACGATCTCGACTTCCAGGCGCGGCCAGGTCTCGCGGACGCGATCACCGAGCTTGTTGGCCTGGATGGCGGTCAACCCCGCTCCATAGTACAGGCTGATCAGCTCGGCCTGTTGGGCTCCTGCCTTCTCGAGGACCTGCAGCAGCACGGGCTCCAGGTCGTCGCCGGAGACGGCGAGCTTGCCGTTGAGGAGCCCGATGACCTGGCCCTCGCGCACCTCGACTCCGTCGAGTTCGACGCTGCGCGTCGCCACGGTCAGCTCGACCGTCTTGATGTCCCCCACGGCCTGGCTCATCGCCTCGCTCACCGACTGCAACTCGCCTTCGGGATCGAGCGCCAGCAAGGCGGCGATTCCTTGCGGGACAGAAGTCGTTGGGACGACCGCCAGGGACTTGGCCGTCAGGCCCGAGGCCTGCTGGGCGGCAAGCACAATGTTCTTGTTGTTCGGCAGGATGATGACCTGGTCGGTGGGGAGCGACTCGACGGCGGACAGGATGTCCTGTGTGCTTGGGTTCATGGTCTGACCGCCCTCGACGATGGCGGCTACCCCCAGGCTGGCGAACACTTCGGCGATGCCGGACCCCGGGGCGACGGCGACGACGGCCACCTGGCCCGGCGTGACCGGGGCCAGCTTGATCGCACTGGACCTCGCCTGCACGGTTTGCTCGGCCATCTGCTCCATCAAGTTCTCGAACATCACGCGCTTGATCGTCCCCAGCGTTTCGACGTATTTCTCAGGCTCGGCCTTGGCGCTGGTCGGGACATGGATGTGCATGCGGTAGATGCCGTCGCCCTCGCCGACCTGGATCGAGGTGCCGATCTCCTCCAGGCGCGCGTAGAAGGCTTGGACGTCGAGTGGCGACGCCGGGCGGAAGTCGATGACGACTTCCCAGTCCTGCCCCGGCTCGACCGACTGGGCGGCGTCCTGCAGCTTGAGGGCGCTCAGCGGTTGGACGGAGGCCAGGGCCTGGTCAAGCGGCAGCCCGTAGATATCGCGCAGCATCCCTTCCAGAATGAAGAACAACCCCTTGCCGCCGGAATCGACCACGCCCGCTTCGCGCAGCACGGGCAGCAGATCCGGCGTGCGCTGGACGGAGGCGTCGGCTTCTTCGACCACCCGTTCAAGGATCTCGAGCGCCGAGGTGGCGCCGGCATCCACGGCCTCCTGAGCTGCGCGTGCGTTGTCCTTGGCGACGGTCAGGATGGTTCCTTCGACCGGATGAACGACCCCTTTGTAGGCTGTGTTGCGGGCCTCGTGGAAAGCCCGGGCCAGCAGTGCAGCGTCGGCCGTGGTCTTATCGTCCAGGGCGCGAGCGAAGCCGCGCCAGAGTTGGGACAGGATGACCCCGGAATTCCCGCGGGCGCCCATCAGGGCGCCGTGGGCGACGGCCTTGGCGACTTTGCCGACCGACGCCTCGTCGGTCTCGCCCATCGCGTCGATCGCCGACTGCATGGTAAGGGTCATATTCGTCCCGGTGTCCCCGTCCGGCACCGGGAAGACGTTCAGGGCATTGACGATCTGCTGGTTGGTCCGCAGCCACGTGAGACCCGCTTCCGTCAGCTGGCGCAGAATGCGGCCGTCGATGATCCGGTAGCGCTCGCCGAGTTCGCGGCGCTGGTTCTCCGGGGGGCGCGGGCCTCCGTTGCTCATACGGTTTGCTCCCCTGGCCTCAGTCGACGTTGCTGACCCGCAGGTCTTGAACGTGAATGTTGACGCAGAGGATCGACATGCCCAGGGCGCGCTCGACCTGATAGCGCACGGTGTGCGCCACGCTATCGGCCACCGACGAGACACGCGTGCCGTACTCGACGACGATGTACAAGTCGATGCACACCTGACCGTCGACCATCCGGATTTCCACACCGCGGCGGGGATCGCGGGCGAGCAGGTAGACGATCCCGTCGACCAGGTTGCGCGACGCCATCCCCACCACCCCGTAGGACCGCAGGGCGGCCTGCGAGGCCAGGGTGGCAATGGCTCTGTGGGTGATCACCACGCGGCCAGGGGGCTGTGGGGTTTCGCTCATGGGTGCGGTGCCTCCGCGGCAGGCAACTGCCGTTGATCGTCGATGGCTTCTTGTGGTAAGATTATCGCCGCTCTGTCATACCCGGATCGTCCTGAAAGGATCGAGTTCCGATGGCACGTTGTGAACACTGCGGCAAGACAACGACGTTCGGTCAGTCGCGCAGCTTCTCGATGCGCGCGACCCGGCGCACCTTCCGGCCGAACCTGCAGAAGGTCCGGGTGATGGAGGGCGGCCGGCACGTTCACCGGACGCTGTGCGCCAAGTGCATCAAGCGCCTCGCCCGCGTGTAGACCGGGCCCAAACGACTGCGCGCATGCTCGTTACGTCTTTCGGCCGCCCCCCCGGGCGGCCGAGATGCTTTCTCAGGCCGGAATCCGCTGGATCGAGGCCCGCAGGCTCTCCATCCCCGCTCGGATGCCTTCCGGATGTTTGAACACAGCGCTGGCGGCGATCAGCACGTCGGCCCCGGCCAGCACCACTTCCGGCGCAGTCCTCGGAGTGATGCCTCCGTCGACCGCGATCCGGGCGGACGTCCGGCCTTCGCTGCGCCATTCGCTGACCATCCGGATCTTGTCCAGTAGGGGGATGTACTGGCCCCCGGAGAATCCCGGGTCGACGGTCATGATCAGGATCAAGTCCAGCGAGGGCAGGACTTCCGAGAGGGTGCTTGACGGCGTACCCGGGTTCAGAGATGCCCCGGCCTTGATTCCCAGGCCGCGGATCGACTCCAGCGTTCGGTGCAAGTGGGGGCAGGTCTCCTGATGGACGGTCAGCCAGTCGGCGCCGGCATCGGCGAATGGCTTCAGCAGCCCCTCCGGGGCCTCGATCATCAGGTGAACGTCCAGCGGGAGGCGGGTGGCCCTCCGGCAGGCTTCGACGATGAAGGGGCCCATGGTCAGGTTGGGCACAAAATGCCCGTCCATCACATCGATGTGGAACCAGTCGGCACCTGCTTGTTCCGCTTCCTTGATCTGATCGCCCAGGCGGGTGAAGTCCGCCGACAGGATGGATGGGGAAAGCAGGACCGATTGCGCCATATCCTTATGATACCTTCCCGCTGCGGACTTTACAAGGCGTGCCCCCGACGACCGGCGGGGAGGTCCCGGACATCGCCGCGGGCTGTAATCTGGCTGTAAGGTGGTCTGCAGTCAGGCTATAGGATACTGGAGGCGCTCGCTGGAAGGTGGCAGGCGCGGCCTCACTTGGCACGGGGCAGAGGCGCGTTCCATCCGTTGCCGCGAGCCGGAGTCTATGCATTGGTCTTGACAGATGCCGCCCAGATCGCAAACATCCTCGCCGGCATGCCGGCCGGGCTGGCGGCTCTTGCCCTGGGGCTGCCGCTGCTTGGGTTCCTGGGACGCACCGGGATCTCCGGAAATGGTGGACGACCTCCGCGCCCTGAAGCGCGCGTGACCGAGCTCGAACATGAGCTGGAGCGACTGCGAAGCGTCATCCGCCAGACGGCCAGTCTGAACGCCACCCTGAGCTACGACCGCGTCCTCGAACGCGTCCTGGACGTCTCCGCCTCGGCGATCAGCAACGGGAACCCCGAGGACCGGCAGCTGATCAGCGTCCTGCTCTTGGTCTCCGGCGATTGTCTGGAGGTCGCGCTGGCCCGCGGGCTGACGACGGCCGACCAGCGCGTCCGCCTGCGAGGGGAGAGCGGAGCAATCGAGCGAGCGCTGACGGGCGGCAATCTGGTCGAGATCGCCGATCCAGGCAAAGACTCCGAGCTGCAGCGGTTCGCCGCCATGCACCAGTGCCGGTCGGGGGTATGCCTGCCCCTGGTGGTCGGGCTCGAGGTCTACGGCCTGCTTCTGTTCGTGCATCCGAACCCGGCCTTCTTCACCGCCGATCGCGTCGAACTCCTGGAGTCCATCTCTCAGCAAGCCCTGGTCGCGTTGCAGAACGCCAAGCTGTATCACGATCTGCAGCTGGAAAAGGAGCACCTGACCGAGGCGCAGGAGGAGGCGCGCAAGAAACTGGCGCGCGATCTGCACGACGGCCCCACCCAGTCGGTTGGGGCGATCGCCATGCGGGTCAATTTCGCCCGGCGGTTGATGGAGCGGGATGTTAAGGCGGCGGCTGATGAGTTGTACAAGATCGAGGAGCTGGCGCGGCGAACGACGAAAGAGATTCGCCAGATGCTCTTCACCCTGCGTCCGCTGATCCTCGAGTCCGAAGGCCTGGTGGCCGCTTTGCGCCACCTGGCCGGCAAAATGGACGATACGCACGGCCAGCAGGTCCTGGTGGAGGCCGACGCCGGCGCAGTGGACGATCTCGAGATCGGCAAGCAAGGCGTCTTGTTCTACATCGCCGAGGAAGCGGTCACCAACGCCCGCAAGCATGCCAAGGCGACCCATATCTGGGTGCGGCTGAAGAAGTCCGGCGACCTGCTTACGTTGGAGATCCAGGACGACGGAGCCGGGTTCGATGTCGCCCAGGTGGCAGCCAACTACGAGCAGCGCGGCAGCCTGGGGATGATCAACCTGCACGAACGTGCCGAGATGCTGAACGGGCTGATGCGAATCGATTCGGCCCGCGGCCAGGGCACTCGGATCGTGGCGCTGGTGCCGCTGACATCGGAAGAGGCCGATCGGCTGCACCGGCCCGGGTTCAAGTCCTGACCCTCTCTTTACTTTCCTGACGGCTTCCCAATCACCACCGAATCACAAACCTGCCAAACGCCGTCCCTGTCCCGATTCCACTTGACCACCTGCTGTGATTGCCCGAGTAGGCACCGGGTATTCGGGAGGGTGGGGGTGAGCCTGCTTACCCTGGACGCGGTAGGCGAGTGCGAGGTGCGTCCGGCTCTACCCTCGGGAAGCTTCGTTGCGATTCTCTGCCTGGCTGGTCGCCAATTGCCCGCAGCCGGCCTGGATGTCGATCCCGCGCCGCATGCGGACTGTGGCAGGGATCCCGTGCGACTCCAGCGCCCGGCGGAACGCCTGGGCTCGATCGCGGGATGTGGCGCCGCCCGTGTAGCCCTGGGTCGGGTTTAAGGGAATCAGGTTCACGTGGCACAGCAATCCCTGCGCCAGACCGGCCAGAGCGAGCGCCTGGTCCTCGCCGTCATTGACGCCCTCGATCAACGCCCACTCGAAGGTGATCCGTCGATGCGTGGCCTGCACGTACCGACGGCAGGCGTCGAACAGGGGCTCGAGGGGATAGCGGCGGTTGATGGGCAGCAAGCTCGAGCGCAGTTCGTCTGTGGCGGCGTGCAGCGAGACCGCCAGATTGACCTGTCGCTTCTCTGCGGCGAAGCGGTCGATCCCCGGGATCAGGCCCACGGTTGAGATCGTCATTCGCCGTTCCCCAAAACCGAACCCTTCGGGGTCGTTCAGGCGATCCAGCGCCGCCATCGTCCCTTCGTAGTTGTGGAACGGCTCGCCCATGCCCATGACGACGATGTTGGTCAGTCGCTCGCCCGTCGCCTGCAGGCGGCGCGCATAGGTCATCACCTGAGCCACGATCTCCCCGGCTGTCAGGTTGCGCTGATACCCCATCTGCCCGGTGGCGCAGAACACACATCCCATGGCGCAGCCAACCTGCGTGGAGATGCAGATCGTGCGGCGCCGCTCGTAGCGCATCAGCACGGCCTCAACCCGTTCGCCGTCGCCGAGTGAGAACAGGGTCTTGCTCGTGCCACCGTCCGCCGAGGCCGCCTCAGCAAGCGGCCGGAGGCCCTCGAAGTCGAGCGCTTCGGTGAGTCGTTCGCGCAACGGGCGCGGTACGTCCGACATGGCCTGCGGAGTGGGCGCCAGGCGCGCGTACACGTGCTTCCACACCTGTCGGGCGCGGTAGTCCGGCTCGCCCCACTCGTGAAGCAGCGCGGTCAGCTCCGGGAGGGTCAGGTCGTAGATCAAGCGACGTGGCACGCGCGCCTCGTCAATCCAGCATCGCTCGATGGACCGCCGGCAGGTCCTCGAAGACCCAGTCGGGTTGGTGCGGGCTGGCGGCGAGGATTTCGCGCGTCGTGACCCCCGTCAGCACAAGCCCCGTGGGCATGCCGGCGCGCTGGCCGCCGAGGATATCCGTCTCGATCCGATCGCCCAGGACGAGCGTAGCCTGGTGCCGGCGCCTGCAGAATTTCGAGGGCCTCGAGGAAGAGCAGCGGCTCGGGCTTGCCGATCAAGCAGCGGACGGCAGCCCGTGGCCGTCTCGAGGGCGGCGATCAGGGCGCCGGCGCCGGGAACCAGCCCGCGTTCGCTGGGGAAGGTCGGGTCCTGATTGGTGGCGACGAACATGGCGCCGGCCTGGATGGCCAGCGCGGCTTCCGTAAGTTTCTGCCAGGTGACGTGCCGATCAAGGCCGGCGACGACGGCCTGAGCGCCTGCGGCGTGTTGCACCAGGCGGAAGCCGGCCTGGCTCAACGCCGTCGTCAAGCCTTCCTCGCCGACGGCGAGCACGGCGGTACCGGCGGGCAACTGGTGTCGGAGAAAGGAGGCTGCCGCATTGGCCGACGTCAGAGTCTCTTCCTTCCGCAGATCGAGGCCGAGGGCCTTCAGCCGGCGGGCGATCTGGGGGAAGGTGGCCGTGGCGTTGTTGGTGGCCAGCACGAAGGGGATCTGTCGCTGCCGCAGTGCGCCGAAGAACTCGGCCACGCCCGGCAGCGGTGTCTCCCCACGCCAGAGCACACCATCGATGTCGCTGATCACGGCGCGGATCGCATGCAGGTCGATCATCCATTCTCCAAGGAATGCGCCGCCGCGGGATCGGGCACGCTGAAAGTCGGTCTAGCCACCGAAGCGGTCCATCAGGAACTCGAACACCGGGCGGTCGATGCGCTGCGCTTCGAAATCGGTGCGGTCCTCGAAGTTCTCGCGCCCGATGAACTCGCGCAGCGCCTGCTGCGCCAACGGGTCGAGCCGGTCCTGCGGCTCGCCTGCAAAGCCCGCATGCCGGCGGAGGATCGACAGCAGGCTGCGCGCCACTGCGCCTTCGAGGGGCAGCTTGTCTTCGGCCGCGCTCTTCCCGAAGTACAGGAAATGGAGCTTGAGCAGCTCGGAGAGCCGGTCGAGGGGGGTGGGATCATCATCGACGCGGTGGTCGATCCAGCGGTCGTTGAACCCGCCGTACCCGGCCTGCGCCCGAACAACCAACAGGGCGGCGCTCTGCCGGCCGCGTCGATCGCCACCTGCCGCGTCGCCGGCGAGCAGGGCAGCCAGGAGGCGATGAGCGAGGTCACCGGATGCCGCGTCGAATGCGGTGCCCATCGCCTGGACGACCTGGGGTCCGGCCAGAAGGTTGCCTTGAGCGGCGAAGTGGCTTCCGGTGAGACCGCCGGCCCATGGCTGGCAGTCCGCACCGGTGAAGGTCGCCGGCTGCCCGTGTGCATCGACCATCCCGGCCTGGCGTTGACTTTGGTTCGGGTCCTGATCGAGCAGCGACTTCAGCGCGCGCTCGGCCGACTGACCCTGGCGCATCAACTGCAGCCCGTTCGGCCCGTAGCTGGTGTTGGCATACGACTGGGTGGCGACTGCCCCGGAGGCCGCTTCAGCCCACGGCACCACCGCCCCCACGGCCGGGAACTTGGAGGCGACCGCAACGCCCCAGGCCTCATCGTCCGGGTCGTAGGCGACGATCGAGAAAGTGGCAATTCGAAGCATGGCTTGCCTCGTGGGCGAGATCAAAGGGTGCGGCGCGGAAGGGCGCATCCGATAGGTCGGCAGAGGAGACCAGGCCGGATGGGTGGAGCGGGGTGCGGCCTCAGGCCGCATCCGAGAGCGCCGGAGGCTGTTCCAGCGTGACGGGGTTGCCTTCGGCATCGAGCAGAACCGGCAGGCTCCCATCGCGGATAACCGCGTCGTCGACGACGACCCGCCGCACCTCCCGCCGGGAGGGGATTTCGTACATCACCCGCAGCAGCGCCACTTCGATGATGGCGCGCAGCCCGCGGGCGCCGGTTTCGCGCGCGAGGGCGCAGCGCCGCAGCGGCATCCAGCGCGGAAGGGGTGAACTCGAGCTGGACGTCGTCCATCTCGAACAGCCGCTGGTACTGGCGCACGAGTGCGTTGCGCGGCCGGGTGAGGATGGCAGCGCAGAGCCTCCGTGTCGAGCGGGTCGACGCACACGGTCACCGGCAACCGGCCGACGAGCTCGGGGATCATGCCGTAGCGCATCAGGTCATCCGGCGTCACCAGGCGCAGCAGTTCGTTGTCGTTGAGCTTGCGCGCTTCCTCTTCGACCCGCGTCCCGGGGAAACCGAGCCGCCCCCGGCGGCCGACGCGTTCGGCGACGATCTCCGCCAGGCTGTCGAATGTCCCGCCGCAGACGAACAGGATATCGGCGGTATTGACCTGGATGAACTCCTGCTGCGGGTGCTTGCGGCCGCCCTGCGGAGGAACGTTGACGACGGCGCCCTCGATGATCTTGAGCAGCGCCTGCTGGACCCCTTCGCCGGACACGTCGCGGGTGATGCTGGGGTTGTCGCCGGTCTTGCGCGCCGTCTTATCGAGCTCGTCGATGTAGACGATGCCGCGCTCGGCGCGCGGGATGTTGAAATCCGCCGCCTGCAACAGGCGCAGCAGGATGTTTTCGACGTCCTCGCCGACATAACCGGCCTCGGTCAGGGCCGTGGCGTCGGCGATGCAGAACGGGACGTCCAGGCTCCGGGCGAGCGTCTGGGCCAGCAGCGTCTTGCCGCATCCGGTGGGGCCGAGCAGCAAGATGTTGCTCTTGTCGAGCTCGACGTCCGCCGTGCCGCGGCTGAGGATGCGCTTGTAGTGGTTGTAGACGGCCACCGACAGGACGCGTTTGGCATCCTCCTGGCCGACGACGTACTCCTCGAGCTTGGCGTAGATCTGGTGGGGGGCCAGGGTCGGGCGGCCATACGCCGCCAGAGGCGGCTGGCCGGCCCGTGGGACATCGCCTTCGAGGATGTCCCGGCACAGCTCGACGCACTCATTGCAGATATTGACGGCCTCAGGACCGGTGATCAGCCGCTGGACCTCGGCCTCGCCACGATTGCAGAACGAGCACCGGCGCTCGTCGGGGGCGGCCGGGTCCTTCCGCGTCATGGGCTACCCGCCTTTCTTGGTCTTCGACGCCACGTCGTCGCCGGGATAGAGCACATGGTCGACGATCCCGTACACCTTGGCAGCCTCGCCGTCCATGTAGAAGTCGCGCTCGGTGTCCCGTTCGATGACCTCGAGCGTCTGCCCGGTGTGCTTGATGAGAATCGTATTCAATTCCTCTCGCAGGCGCAAGATCTCTTTGGCCTGGATCTCGATGTCGGTTGCCTGGCCCTGGGCGCCGCCCAGGGGCTGGTGCAGGTGGATGGTGGCATGGGGCAGGGCGTAGCGCATGCCCTTGGTCCCGGCCGTGAGCAGCACCGTGCCGAAGGAGGCCGTCACCCCGACGGCGACGGTCGAGATCGGGGCACGCGTCTGCTGCATCGTGTCATAGATCGCCAGGCCGGCGTAGATCGCGCCGCCCGGCGAGTTGATGTACATGTGGATCGGCCGCTCCGAGTCCTCATTGTCCAGATACAGCAGCTGGGCGACCATCAAGTTGGAGACCTGGTCGTTGATGACCGAACCGAGGAAGATGATGCGTTCTTTGAGGAGCAGCGAGTAGATGTCGTACGCCCGCTCGCCGCGTCCGGAGCTTTCGATCACCATCGGGATGAGGGCCTGGGGATTCTGAGAGAGCATGTTTCACTCCTGAGGCTGGTCGGCGGCCGGCAAGTCGCCGGGCTGCAAGTCCTGTGCCGCCGGTGGAATAGGCGAATCGCCATCGCCGCGCACGATCGCGACCAGGCGGCGAATGGCTTTGTCAGTCAACAGGTCGAGCGCCAGCGTCCGGCGCCCGGCAGGGTTGTCGATTGCCTTACGCAGCGTTTCCTTGCTGGCGTGCAATGCCACGGTCAAGCGCTCGAGCTCGCCATCGACCTCGGTCTCGTCGACCTCGAGGCCTTCGGCTTCCGCAAGCTTGCCCAGCGCCAGCGCGCGCTTGACGCGCTCGGTGGCGCGCGGCTCGAGCTCTTTGCGCAGGTCGTCTTCCGTCTTCTTCTCGATCTTCAGGTAGTCCGCCAAGGTCAGACGCTGGCCCTGAAGCCGGCGATCGAGGTCCCGCAGGAGCTGGTCGAGCTCATCGTGGACCATGATCGGGGGATAGTGGAAGGTTCCGACGGCTACCAGCGTGTCGATCGCCTTCTGCGCGTAGCCGCCTTCCGCCTCGCGTGACGCCTGCTCAAGCAGCTCCTGGCGGACCTTGAGCTTCAGGTCCATTACGTCGGTGAAGGTCCCCATCTCCCGCGCCTGGTCATCGGTGAGCTCAGGGACCATGCGGGAGCGGACCTCGACGCAATGCAAATGGAACGTCGCCTGGCGGCCGCGGAGCGACTCGGTGGCGTAGTCGGCGGGGAAGGTATGCTCGATGTCCTTCTCCTCCCCGGCGCTCAGGCCGCGGAGGTGGGCGGCGACGCCTGCCACGGGCCAGTTGGTGCGTTCCTCGACCAGGACCGAGACACCCTTCTCATCCAGGAGCGATGTGTGACCATCCTCGAGCGGCTCGTGCAAGTTTCCCGAAACGTCCAGGACGACCACGTCCGAAATCGATCGCCGCTCGCTGGACGGGCTCGATGATCGCCCGCCGCTGGCGCAGTTCTTCCACCACCTGGTCGACGGCGTCGTCGGTGACCGTCGGCGGTTCGAATGGTGCGCGCAGCTCACGGTAGGCGCCCAGTTCGACCTCTGGAGGCAAAGGGACGGTATAGCGGAGGGTGAGCGGCTGCCGGGAGACAACCTCATTCAATGCACCGGGGGCGAACGGCTCCAGAGTCGACTCCTCCAACGCGCGGCGGTAGACTTCCTGGCCCAGATTGTCGAGGGCCTCCTCGAAGATCGCTTCTTCGCCGTAGCGCTGCAGGACGAGCTTGTAGGGCGCCTTGCCGGGCCTGAACCCGGCGATCTTGGTCCGGCCGCTGATGCGCCGGGCGGCCGACTGCATCGCCGCATCGACCTGCTCGTCTGACACTTCGACCGTCAACTGGACCTGACGGTCCTCCAGATCCTGTTTCTCGATCTTCAACCGCGAGATCCTTCCTGAGTCCGCACGCGCCGTCGGGGCGCGCGAGATCATCGAGCCTGGGTCTGGGACGCTGGGGCAGCCGAGTGGGGAAGGAGGGACTTGAACCCTCACGCCTCGCGGCACGTGATTCTAAGTCACGCCTGTCTGCCAATTCCAGCACTTCCCCCGTGGCGGCATTATAGCGTCCGCGAGGAGGCGTGTAAAGGAGGCGGGGCGTTAACGATGTATCAGACGCGGAGGATGGACTGGCCCGCCTGCAGGCGGATGTCCGCCAGGTGAAGGAGCTCGTGGTCCGCGCCGATCAAGGCCACTTCGGCCAACGTCGTTGGGCCCAGCAGCGCGTGACGAGCCCGCCGCTCCCAGGACAGCGGGTCCAGAGACTCGAGCCGCTGCAGCAGCCGCACCCGGCGCTCGGCCAGGACCGCCATCGCCTCCGGACCGGACTGCGCGGCGTAATTCCGTTCCTCCGCCCAGGGATTGATGTCAATCGCCGGCAGGAAGGGAAACTCGCTCGACAGCATCAGGTCCAATCTTGGGGTATGTACCTCGTGGTCCATGTCCCGCAGGTGGCAGATGATCTCGGTCAGGCACCACGCGCCGGGGGCCGGTCTTCGGGACCAGACCTCGGGAGCCAGATTGCCTAGCAGCGTCAGGAGGACGCCCAACTGACCGTGCAACCGCGCCAGGACGCTGGAGGGCCGCTTGGCGGCCTCGGGATCGGTCCATTGGCTGGCGTCCGGGAACCAGGCGATCGCGTCCTCGAGGCTTCCAGCGGAAGTCACCGGGTTTCGCCTCCGGCGAAACGTGGAAGGTGGCCATGCCAAGCGACCGCGCCGGTTCGAGGTCGTCCTGCAGGCTGTCGCCAACCATGGCGGCCTCAGCCGCATGCACTCCCAGATGACCGAGGATCTCGGCATAGTAGGCAGGCCTGCGGCTTGGCCGAATGGAACATCTCGTAGCTGGTCACCAAAGAGAACCGAGTCGGGGGCACCGGCACGCCCGCCCATTTCAGCCGATGGTCGATCGCCATGCGCGGGAAGAGCGGATTGGTGGCGACTGCCACCATGACGCCTGCGTCCAGCGCAGACCGCACCAGCCTGGCGGCCGCTTCTCGCCGGTGCGTCTGGCTTTCAAGCTTGGGGAACTCGTCCCGATAGAAGGCCTCGAGCTGTGTGAGCAGGGCCTCCTCGGTCGTTCCGAGGGCAGGATAGAAGTCGTCGGCGAATGCTTGCTGAAGCGTACGTGTGGGGTGGCGATTGGCCAGCATGACGCCGGTCGACCGGAGGAGCTGGGGCACGAACCTATCGGGTGGCACCCAGGGCGCCATGTGGCGGCCCAGACTTTTCAGGTAGGCCTGCAGGAAGGAATCGATGTCGTTGTCGAGGAGCGTTCCATCCAGATCGAGGAGCAGAGCCTTGATCACGCGCCGGACTCCGGGCCGAGCATGGGAAGGATGTGGCACTGGCCGCAACCGATCTCGGGTTCGGTGACCGGGCCGCCGGATCGGGTGCACACGGCGCTGACGCGTACGCCGCGTCCCAGCCCGAGTACGCCGGGCTGGACACGCGCCTCCAGCACGAGATTCGGACAGGCGTTGGCCACGTGGATCGCGGGCACACGACAGCGCGCGCAAAGATCCGGCGCCCAACGGCCGCCGCCCGGCGTGCGGGCAACCAGCCGGCACTCCTGTCGCTGGCGGCCGCGGTGGAAATCCGCGTAGTAGAAGGGGCACTCGGTGCCGGCGGGAGTGAGCATGGGGTTGGAAGGAGTGGTCAGACGCGGGTCAGGTACTGCCCGTTCCGCGTATCCACCCGGATTTTGTCGCCGGTGTTGACGAACAGCGGCACCTGAACCTTGAGCCCGGTGCTGGTCACCACGCTCTTGGTCGCGCCTGTTGCGGTGTCGCCCTTGACGGCGAACTCCGCCTCGACGACGTCCATGTCGACCGCCGTCGGGAGTTCGATGTCCAGCGGCTCACTGCCGAAGTAGGTGAGCTTGGCCTCGAGGCCGTCGGTCAGGTAATCGACCGCCTCGCCCATCGTCTTGGCGCCCAGCACAGGCTGGTCATACGTCTCGGTGTCCATGAAGTGGAAGAGGTCGCCGTCCCGGTAGAGGTACTGCACCTGGTGGTACTCGAGTCGGACGTCCTTCACCCGGTCGCCGGAACTGAAGGTCTTCTCCATCACAGTACCGGTGCGCAGGTCGCGGATCTTGATGCGGATGGTAGCGTTGCCGCGCCCCGGTTTGTTGTGGGAATACTCGAGCACCTTGTACAGGCTGCCGTCGAGTTCGAAGGTTACGCCTTTGCGCAGGTCATTGACGTCGATCACGAGATCTTGCCTCGGGGGATGGTGGTCGAGGCATTCTAACACCCGCCGCGGGGCGGGTCAATCCAGGGGCGACCTCGTGCACCCGGTCAGGCGCCGAGCCAGCGGGCGGCGGCCGCGGGCAGATCGGCGAGACGCCCGGCGCGCACCGTGCACGGGGGAAGCGAGTCGAGGAACGTGCGCCCGTAGGGCTTGGAGGTGATGCGCCGGTCGAAGACGACCACCACGCCGCGATCGGATTGTGTGCGGATCAGCCGGCCGAACCCCTGTCGAAAGCGCAGCACGGCTTCGGGGAGCGAATACTCGTCGAACGGCGTCTCGAATGTCTCGGCGCGGGCGGCGATGATCGGGTCGGTCGGCACGTCAAACGGCAGCCGGACGATGGCCAGGACGGAGAGCGCTTCGCCGGGCACGTCGACGCCTTCCCAGAAGGACCGTGTCCCCAGGAGCACGGCGCCCTCCGAAGTGCGAAAACGCTCGAGGAGTGCCTGGCGTGAGGCGCCTTCCGATTGTTCGAGGACCTGGATGCCCGCCGAGGAAAGCGGTTCGTCGATGGCACGCGCCGTGACGCGCAGCTGCTCGTTGGAGGTGAACAGGACCAGCGTCCGGCCGTGGGTCGCACGGCACATGCCGATCAGCCCCTTCTCGACGGCGCGTTGGTAGGCCTGGCGGTCGTGGGGCTCGGCGATGTCGTTGATCAGATACAGCAGCGTGGCGTTCTCGAAATCGAACGGCGAGCCGAGCGCCAGCTCCTCGGCCTCGTCGGCGTGCAGGCGGCGGCGAAGGTAATCGAAATGCCCGGCCGTCGTCAGCGTGGCCGACGTCAGGATCACGCTCTCCTTCTCATGCCACAAGTGGCGTTCGACCAGAGGACCGATGTCGAGCGGGGCGGTGTGAAGCGAGGTCCTGCCCGAGCGCGGCATCCATCTCCGCCCAATAGATTCGCTGGGGGTCGGGCTCGAAGATCATGTGATCGAGCTGGGTGAACAGGTCGGCCAGCGAGCGTCCCGCGGTTCGCAGTCCCTGCGCCAGGTCCACCAGCGTTGTGGCGCCGCCTTCCGAGGTCGCCGACAGCGCCTCGGCCATGGTCTGCAGCCGCTGGATGCCGGGCGCCAGCGGTTCGCGGAGTCGTTCCCAGGCAAACTCGACCTCGGACCATTCGGACAGCGTGCGCGTGCCCGGAACGATTCGCTCCTGTTGGCCGTAGCTGCTGGGCGGGCGACCGTCGCGACGGCCGGCGAGGAACTCGCCCACCGCGGCAAACAGGCGCATCGTCGGCTCGAGGCAGGCCTGGAAGGCCTGTCCGATTTCGTGCCCGGCGGCCTCGACCTGCGCCGCGTCATCCGGCGGCAGGTCGCGTCGGGCGGCGGCCGCAGTTTGCGCCAGGAGTCCCGCCGGCCGGGCGGTCAGATCACGCAGCCAGCGCGCCAGCTCCGATTCGGTGACCTGAAAGCTCAGGCCCTTCGTCGTGGCCGCCTCCAGGTGATGGGCCTCGTCCACGATCACGTGCTGGTACTCGGGCAGGACGCGGTTCCCGGTGGCGATGTCGGCCAAGAGCAGCGCATGATTGACGATCAGAACATGCGAGGTGTCGGCCTGGATCCGGGCGTTGTAGTACGGACAGGCACCACCGGCGTAGTGTTCGCAGGTTTCGGTCGAGCATTCGTCGCCTTCGGCCGACAGCCGCGCCCAGGCAGCGGCCTCAGCCGGACCAAGCAGGTTGACCTGCCCACGGTCGCCACTGCCGCCGGCCGAGAGCCAGACGAGGACCTTGGCGGCCAGGCGCATCTCCTCACTGGTGCGCGGGCCAAGTCGCCGGAGGGCGTCCAGCTTGCGGGGACACAAGTAGTTGGCGCGCCCTTTGAGCACCGAAGCCCGCAGCTCGAACCCGAGCGCCTGGGCCAGGTCGGGGATGTCCTTCTGCATGAGCTGTTCTTGGAGGTTGATCGTATTGGTCGAGACCACCACCCGCCGTCCGTTGGCCGCCGCCCAGGCGAAGGCCGGCACGAGGTACGCCATGCTCTTCCCGGTGCCGGTGCCGGCTTCCACCATCAGGTGCCGGCCTTCAGAGAGTGAGCGGGCGACGGCGCGCAGCATGGTCACTTGCTGCGGTCGGTGCTCGTAGGCGCCGAAGCGGCGCGCAAGCGGGCCGCCCGGCTCAAGGATCGATGCCAGCTCCTCGGCGTCGAGCGGTGTAGTGTCCTCGGTGGGGTGCAGCGGACCGGCGCCGCGGTCAGGCGGGAGGAAGGGGTAGCGAATCGGCTGCCGCGCCTCCGTCAGGTCCAGCCCATCGTGCGTGGTCTCGCGGTAGGCCTCGTCGAAGACCAGCGCCGCTCCCCATTCGACCTCCGCTCCCAGTCGGGTGACTTCCTCCAGGACGGGAGCCGGGAGCTG
This sequence comes from uncultured Chloroflexia bacterium, assembly GCA_963743255.1. GTDB lineage: Bacteria > Chloroflexota > Anaerolineae > Anaerolineales > E44-bin32 > DYJB01. The sequence continues at coordinate 73,602 of CAVUPD010000020.1, read as the reverse complement.
GCGGGCGATCTCATACAGGTGCAGAAAGACCTGACGTGAGGTCTGCGCGTCGTCGAGCGCCCGATGAGAGGCGGCGACCGGAACTCCCAACTCGGCGGCCAGCGACGCCAGCCCATAACGTGATGCCGTAGGCAGCAGGACCGAGGCCATATCGAGCGTGTCGTGCGCCTCGTTGAACTCGAAGAGCCCCTTGCGTCGCAGGAAGGAGAGGTCGAAGCCGATGTTGTGGCCGAGGAGGGCGTGATCACCGACGAATTTCAAGAGATCGCCGAGCGCCTCGTTTCAGGCGCGGGCGCGGGCGACCATCAGGTCGTCGATGCCGGTGAGTTCGGAGATGAAAGGTGGGATCGGTCGCCCGGGGTTGATCAGCGTCGACCACTCGTCTTCGACGCGCGCGCCTCGGAAGCGCACAGCACCGATCTCGATGACGGCGTCGCGCTCCGGATCCAACCCCGTCGTCTCGAGATCGAGGGCGATCAGCGTCCGCATGTCCGCGGCATTATAGCATCCGGACATGACCCGCATGCTATACTCGGCGCGAATTCCCCCCGCAGGGTGATGATGATCGAAGAACTTGCGCGCCGAGTTGGCACGAGTATCCTGTCGGTCATCGTCGGCATGGAAGTGGCTAAGATCGTTGATGGAGGGCGCCGGAGTGGCGCGGATCATCCTCCCCGCGCCGCTTTCATTCGGCGGGGAGGATGGCCGAACATCCGAAGTGGTAAGCCGCCTGCTGGCGCAGTTGGGCGTCGTGCTGCGCATCCTCATCGCGGCGGTGGGCGTCGGGGTTCTGCTGTGGATAGCGGTGCGGACGACGCGGCGGCCGCGTTAGAGCGCCGACGGTCGCGCGCCCGAGGAGTTCGAGCCTGTGATCGGTCCGGCCACCAGGGGAAAGCGTCCCGGCCTGGTCGGCTTTTTACGCTTGGTTGTCCGATTGCGTGGGCGCGCCCTGGGATGGGTGCACGCACTCCTCGTGCGGCGGGTGTATGCTCAACTCCTGGAATGGGCAGCGGGTGAGGGCCGGCCGCGACGACCCGCGGAGACGCCGCTCGAATTCGGGGCTGCGCTGGTCGGCCTGCGCCCGGAACTCCGAGAGGACCTGGACGCGATCACACGGGCCTACCTGCTTGTCCGTTATGGTGAGATCCCGGAGAGCACGGAGATGATCGGCGCTGTGCTGGCGAGTTGGGATCGGGTGCGGCGCAGCATGGTTCCGGCACGCCGGCCGGGTGAGGGGAACTCTTGGTAATGCGCGGGGTTGTACATACAGAGACCCGAAGCCAGGGCGGACGCTATGGACGTCCCTGACCTCGAGCTCGTGCGCCGGGCGGCAAAGGACAGTGAAGCATTCGGGCTGCTGTACGAGCGGCACGTGCGCAAGATCTACAACTACATCTACTACCGGACCGGCGACCATCATGACGCCGAGGACCTGACGGCGCGCGTCTTCCAGCGAGCGCTGCGCCATGTGGGCGCGTTCCAGGACATGGGCGTTCCCTTCTCGGCCTGGCTGTACCGCATCGCCCACAACCTGGTGGCCAACTGGCACCGCGACCGCAGCCGCCGGCCCGTCGTCGCGCTGGAGGAGCATCTGGTCCTGACCCCGGGCGCGCAGCACCCGGAGGCACTGGCGGTGGCGCGGGAGCAGGGAGATGCGCTGCTGCGGCTCGTGCGGCGGCTGCCGGAGGAACGTCAGCAGCTGTTGATCCTCAAGTTCGCCGAGCGGCTTTCGAACGCCGAGATCGGCCAGATCATGGGACGAACCGAAGGGGCGATCAAGAGCCTGTACCACCGGACCCTGAGCTCGCTCCGCGAAGAGTACGACCGGCAGGCTGCGGACGAGACGACGTCATCGATGCTCGACGAGTAATGCGGAGGCCGCGCAGGAACGGCCGCCGATGTGGATTTCTGGGCGTGGGGTGTTCGGAATGGCGTTCAGTGAAGAGCAGCTCGAAGGGATGCTTCGCCAGGTCCTGATCCCGGTTGAGCCGAGCCCGCAGTTCGTGAAGCGGTTGCAGGGTAGGTTCGTTCACGTGCGCGGCGGGAGCGGACCGACCGTGTGGACGATGGTCGTCGTCGGCGTGGGGATCATGCTGGTGGCGGCAGCCTGGATGGGGTTGGCCCTGCGGCTGGTCCTGGCGATGATCGGGATGTTCGGCCTTCTAGGGCAGCGCAAGGCGGGCCGACTCCGCCGCGCTTCGCACGCTAGTCTGGCACCTTCCCGGATAACGATCCGGCGGGCCCTGCGGCCCGCCGTGTGATTCTCGATGGAGGGAACAGAGGTCGGACTAGAAGCCCCACGCGGCGCCGGCGCCCTCTTCCATCATGCTCGGGTCCCACATGTCCATTCCAAGCTCCACAACGATCGGCTTGCCGCACGCCTCGGCCGCCTTGCTGCGCGTCATCTCCAGCATGGCAGGGCCGTACGGGCAGAAGGGCGTGGTCAGGATCATCTTCAACTGAACCTGGTCGGGCTCGATCTTCAGCTCGCGCACCAATCCCAGCTCGACGATGTTCAATCCGATCTCCGGATCGACGACCTCGCGCAGCGCGGTGCGGATGGCTTCCGATTCGGCCGGATGGGTCGAGTCGGCTTCCCAGACAGGATTCGGGGTGGGTGGGGAGTCGCTCATGCGGGGGTACCTCCCGGTTGGGGTTGGAGGGCGACGGAAAAGGTACACATGTCGGCCCCTTGCAGCAGGCAGGTCACACGCTCCACGGGCAACGAGAGTGCCGTGGCGATGAATTCCTGGTCGACGGTGCAGACCTCGGGGTGCTTGCGCCCGATGCGGAAGTAAGGACAGCTTGAACTCGTGGATCAGGAGCTGCCCATCCTGATGCTCGACCTGGGCCTCGAAGCCCTCTTCGGCCAGGAGTTCAACCATGCGCTCAAGGCGTTTCTCCAGCGGGAGTCCGTCCAGGCGCTGGGCGACATCGGCGGCCATGGTGGACGCCACCCCGGAGAACAGCTCCTCGACCTTCCCGGCGGGGATCGTTTCCTTGATCTCGTCCAGCAGTCGATTCGTCAACCGAACGTAACGGCTGGGGAACAAGTCGAGACCGGTCTCGGTGAGCGAGAATAGTTGCCGCGGGCGTCCGACGCCGTGGCGCTCGTCCTCGACGGCCACCAGGCTCTCCGCCTGCAGGCTGGACAGGTGGTGGCGGACCGAAACGGGCGAGACGTCCGAAGCCGTGGCCAGCTCGATCACGCTGCACTTGCCGCGGGCCCGGAGGGTCCTCAGGATAATGTCACGCGTTGGTGTCGCCATTCTCTCCGTACCCCATCCCCGGTTACCGTCACACGCTCATATTTGCTATATGTATCATCCATATTACCACACGCCGTTCGCCCGACAAGGGGTATTTATCAGATATATATGACAGAAATGTTGACAGTTCGGGCCGTCAATGCTATACTCCGCCCCGTTCCCCGCCTGGCGACGAGCGGCGGGCTCGGGAGGGTTGCTGATGGGCAGCGCGTTGGAGATCCGGGACCTGCACGTCTCGGTGGAGGGCAAGCCGATCCTTAAGGGCGTCAACCTGACGGTGCGCCAGGGTGAAGTGCACGCATTGATGGGGCCCAATGGGACCGGCAAATCGACGCTGGCCAATACGCTGATGGGCCACCCCAATTACGAGGTGACGCACGGGCAGATTCTCTTCAAGGGGCAGGACCTGGTCGGGATGGCGCCGGATGAGCGCTCGCGGTTGGGGCTGTTCTTGGCCTTCCAGTATCCCGTCGCCATCCCCGGTGTCTCGCTGGCCAACTTCCTGCGCGCAGCGCTGAACGCGCGCCGGCGGGCCGGCAATCCCGAGGACAAAGGGATGCCGATCCCCGAGTTCCGCAAGCTGCTCAAGCAGAAGATGGACGTGCTGAAGATGCCCCATGAGTTCGCCGGACGGTACCTGAACGATGGGTTCTCGGGCGGCGAGAAGAAGCGCGCCGAGATCCTGCAGCTGGCCACCCTCGAGCCCGAAATCGCCGTACTGGACGAGACCGACTCGGGCCTGGACATCGACGCCCTGCGCATCGTCGCCTCGGGCGTCAACGACCTGGCCGGCCCGGATCTGGGCGTCCTGGTCATCACCCACTACCAACGCATCTTGAACTACGTCAAGCCGCGGTTTGTCCACATCATGCTCGGGGGCCGCGTCGTCGAGAGCGGCGGCCCCGAGCTGGCCGAGCACCTCGAGGAGCATGGGTACGATTGGATTCGTGAGAAGTCAGGGGAGTCGGTAGCGGAGGTTTAGTCATGGCAACGCCGTCGGACGTCAAGGCGCTGGAAGGCCTGGATGGATACAAGTACGGGTTCAGCGACAAGGACGTCTCGCTGTTCCAAACGCCGCGCGGGCTGCGCCGCGACGTGGTGGAGAAGATCTCGTCGCTAAAGGGCGAGCCAGCCTGGATGCTCGAATTCCGCCTCAAGGCGCTCGAGCATTTCATGCAGCGGCCGATGCCGCTGTGGGGCGGCGACCTCTCGCACCTGAACCTGGACGAGATCATCTACTACGTCCGCCCGTCGGAGGCGTCGGAGAAGTCGTGGGACGATGTCCCCGACACGATCAAGAGCACCTTCGAGAAGCTGGGGATTCCGGAAGCTGAACGCAAATTCCTGGCCGGCGTCGGCGCGCAGTATGAGTCGGAGATGGTCTACCACAACATCCAGAAGCATCTGGAGGACCAGGGCGTCATCTTCCTGAGCATCGAGGACGGCCTGCGTCAGCACCCCGAGCTGTTCCGCCAGTACTTCGGCACGGTCATCCCGTACACCGACAACAAGTTCGCCGCGCTCAACGGCGCGGTGTGGTCGGGCGGGTCGTTCATCTACGTACCCAAGGGCGTCAAGATCGACCTGCCGCTGCAGGCGTACTTCCGGCTCAACCAGGCGAACATCGGGCAATTCGAGCGCACGCTGATCATCGCCGATGAAGGCGCACAGGTGCACTACGTCGAAGGCTGCACGGCGCCGATCTACACGACCGACTCATTCCACAGCGGCGTGATCGAGATCGTGGTTCACAAGGACGCGCGCGTGCGCTACACCACCATCCAGAACTGGTCGGTCAACGTCTACAACCTGGTGACCCAGAGGGCGTTGGTGCACGAAAACGCCACCATGGAATGGGTGGACGCCAACTTGGGCAGCAAGCTGACGATGAAGTATCCGTCGTGCTATCTGATCGGCCCAGGCGCCCGCGGCGAGATCCTGTCGCTGGCGTTCGCCGGTCCGGGGCAGCACCAGGACGCCGGCGGGAAGGTGATTCACGCCGCGCCGCGCACCACCAGTAAGGTCACCTCCAAGTCGATCAGCAAGGGCGGCGGGCGCACGTCCTACCGCGGCCTGCTGAAAGTGCACAAGGGCGCCGTCGGCGCCCGGTCCAGCGTCGTGTGTGACGCCCTGCTTCTCGATCCGCAATCACGCAGCGACACCTACCCGTCGATCGAGATCGACGAAGACAACGTCACCATCGGGCACGAGGCGTCGGTCAGCAAGGTCGGCGAGGAGCAGCTCTTCTACCTGATGAGCCGCGGGCTGAATCAGGAAGAGGCGACCTCGATGGTCGTCTCGGGGTTCATCGAACCGCTGGTCAAGGAACTCCCGATGGAGTACGCCGTCGAGATGAACCGGCTGATTCAGCTGCAGATGGAAGGGTCGATCGGCTGACGCCGGATCGGGAAAGCACACGCATGAGCCCTCGCACGGTAACCACCCGCACGACCGTCGCTGCCCCGCCGCAGAGCGAAGACGGCTTCCCGTACCGTCTGGAGGATGTCCGCTCCCGCTCGTCGGCGCTGGGCGAGCCCGCCTGGATGCTCGAACGGCGGTTGCGTGCCTGGGAGGCTTACGAACGCCTGCCTTTCCCGACGATCACCGAGGAGGCCTGGCGTCGGACGGACTTGCGGACGATGCCGCGGCCGTCGCTCGCACTGCGCCCGGCGGACGGGGTTCCGGTGGATGCGGAACTCCTTCAGCCGCTGGCCGGCGAAACGCACGGCGCCCTGCTGAGCCTGACGCCCGGGCACGAGGCGCGGCGTGAGGGCGGCAAGGACCTGGTGCGGCGGGACGTAGTCTTCACCGATTGGGGCACGGCGGTTCGCGAGCATGCGCCGCTTCTCGAACGCTGGATGGGGAAGGTCGTGCCCGACGACGATGGCCACTTCGCTGCGCTGGCCGGCGCGCTGGCGACGGACGGGGTGCTCGTGCACGTGCCAGCCGGCGTGCACGTCTCGCAGCCTCTGCACTCGGTGCTCTGGGCGCCGGGCGGCGACCGGGCCTTCTTCACCCGGCTGCTGATCGTCGTCGAAGACGGCGCTTCGGTGACCTACGTGCACGAGGCCGCTTCGCCGACCGAGCCCGAAGGGCACTCGCTGCACGGCGGAATTGTCGAGCTGGTCCTCGGCGCCGGGGCGCAGCTGACGTTCGTCGAGCTGCAGACCTGGGGAGAACACGTCTGGAACATCACCCACGAACGGGCGAACGTCGCCCGCGATGGGCGGCTGGACTGGATCTTCGGAGCCGTGGGCAGCCAGGTGACGAAGAACTTCACCGAGCTCAACCTGATCGGGCAGGGCGCCGAGGGGCGCATGTCCGGGTTCACGTTCGCCGACGGGTCGCAGCACCTCGACCACGATACGCAGCAGAATCACCTGGCGCCGCACACCACCAGCGATCTGCTCTTCAAGGGCGCGCTGATCGACCGCAGCCGGACAGTATGGCAGGGGATGATCTACGTGGCGCCGGGTGCGCAGAAGTCCGACGGCTACCAGGCCAACCGGAACTTGCTGCTCAGCCCGAACGCCCGGGCCAACTCGATCCCGGGCCTAGAGATTCTGGCCGACGACGTTCGCTGCACCCACGGCGCCACCGTCGGGCAGCTGGAAGAGGAACCGATCTTCTATCTGATGTCGCGCGGTCTGCCGCGAGGCGACGCCGAGCGCATCGTGGTCGACGGTTTCTTCGCCCCGATCATGGAGCGCATCCCCTTCGCCGGCGTGCGCGACCGTTTCGAGCGGATGATCGACGAGAAGCTCCCTAAGCACACTCCCGGCTGGTGCCTCAGCCGTGCTAGACTACCGAGGGCTGTCCTATGAAACGTGCGATCTCCACGCCGGTGCGAGCGCCGGCCGTCGACCAGCGGTTCCGTGTCGGGGAGCTGGTGGACGTGTACTGCGACCATACCCTGGACGGGGAGCGCGTGCGCGACTGGCTGCAGGGCGTCGTCGTCCAGGCGGACCGCAAGATGCTGGCGATCCAGTTCGTCGATGACGTCTACCTGACCGATGGGTGGATGGTGCCCGATCGCGTCCTATGGTCACAGCAGTCAGGCGCCAATATCCGGCCGTCCACGCGGCGGCGCGTTCGGCGGCCGGCCGCACGGCGCAAGGTGCGCGGCTGACCCGGATGCACTCACCGCCCGCCCCGCGCTCCTAGACGTCGATCGGCTGCGCGCCGAATTCCCGATACTGGATCGCGAAACGCGTCCCGGCGTCCACCTGGTCTACCTCGATTCGGCCGCCACGTCCCAGAAGCCGCGGGCCGTGCTCGAGGCGATGACCGACTTCTACGAGCACCAGAACGCCAACATCCATCGCGGCATCCACCGGCTGGCGGAAGAGGCCACCGAGGCCTACGAGTCGGCCCGGCGGCGTATTGCCGCCTTCATCGGCGCGCCCGATCCGGCCGAGCTCGTCTTCACGCGCAACGCCACCGAATCGATCAACCTGGTCGCCTCGACCTGGGGACGGACGAAGCTGAGTGCCGGGGACCTGATCGTCCTGACCGTGATGGAGCACCACGCCAACCTGGTCCCCTGGCAGATGCTGGCCGCCGAGCGCGGTCTGCGGCTGGCCCATGTCCCGATAGATGCGAATGGCCGGCTCGACCCCGACGCCTATCGGGAGCTGCTTTCCCGCGGGCCGAAGCTCGTGGCGTTCTCGGCGATGTCGAATGTGTTGGGCACGATCACGCCGGCGGCGGAGATGACCGCGCAGGCGCACGCCGCCGGAGCGCTCGTGCTGCTGGACGCCGCTCAATCGATCCCGCACCTGGCGACGGACGTGCGTGCCCTGGGCGCCGACTTCGTCGTGTTCTCGGCGCACAAGATGTGCGGCCCGACCGGGATCGGCGTGCTCTACGCTCGCCGCGAGCTGCTCGAGTCGATGCCGCCCTATCAGGGTGGTGGCGACATGATCCGAAGGGTGACGCTCGCACGCCTTCACCCCGAACGACGTGCCCTACAAGTTCGAGGCCGGCACGCCCGCCATCGCCGAGGCGATTGGATTGGGCGCGGCGGTGGATTTCCTCGACGCCATCGGGATGCCGGCCGTACAGGCGCACGAGACGGCGATCACCGAGTACGCGCTCGAGCGACTGAGCGAGGTGCCCGGGCTGCAAGTCTTCGGGCCGCCGGCCGCGGAGCGGGGTGGGCTGGCGTCATTCTCGATGGCGGACGCGCACCCGCACGATGTCGCCCAGATCCTGGACAGCCTGGGGGTCGCCGTTCGGGCCGGGCATCACTGCGCCATGCCGATCCACGAAGTGCTCGGCGTGCCGGCGACGACCCGTGCCTCGTTCTACCTGTACACCACACCGGGCGAGATTGACAAACTGATCGAGGGGCTGTATAAGGTCAAGCATGTCTTCGCCTAGGATCGCCTGCCATGGACGACCTGTACCGCGAGCAGATCATCGACCGCTACAAGAACCCGCGCAGCCGGGGCACGCTGGACCCGCACGATTTCACCTATGAAGATGACAACCCGCTGTGTGGCGATCGCATCCGCATCGACGTGCGCGTGGATGCCCACGACCGCGTCACGGCGGCGGCGTTCTCGGGCCAGGGCTGCGCCATCTCGCAGGCCGCGGCCGATCTGCTGACCGAATCGGTGGTCGGCAAGACGCTCGACGAGGTCAAGCAGCTCACCAAGGACGACATCCTCGAGATGCTCGGCATCGAGCTCGGCCCGGTGCGCTTGAAGTGCGCGCTCCTGTCGCTCAAGGTCCTCAAGGCCGGCGTTTACGGGATCGATCAGCTCGAAGCCGACCTGACCTGAGTCTCGCAGGGGAGCCCCGTGTTCAACTACCGCCTGCCGCAAACCTCCGAGCTCGAGTACGTCACCGTGGCGACGGTTGCCGAATTGGGCCCCGGCCAGCGAAAGCTGGTGGATGTCGACGGCGAGCCGGTGGCGGTGTTCAACATCGCCGGCCGCTACTTCGCCATCGCCGACCTTTGCTCGCACGATGACGGCCCGGTGGGCGAAGGTGAGCTGCTCGGCGACGAGATCGAGTGCCCGCGGCACGGGGCGCGCTTCGACCTCGAGACGGGCAAGGCGCTGAGCCTGCCGGCGGTGGTCGACATCCCGGCCTATCCCGTCCGAGTCGTCGGGCAGGACGTCCAGGTCGGCCTGCCGCCCTTCTAGGACCGGGGTGGGGCGCCTTGTGACATACGTCACAACGGATTAAGCCGCCCTCCGCTTAACGGCTCCGGCGTTTGGAGTATGATGATCTGGACTGCGCCGCGCCCGCCCGCAGAGGGGTTGCGGCGCATATTCTGAAATCTGCAACCGTGCGATCACGGGAGGATAGAGGAAATGCCGACGAAGTGGGTGTACCGATTCGACGAAGTCGACCTCGCCGAGAAGAAGATGAAGACCTGGGACGGCGTGCGCTCACTGCTGGGCGGCAAGGGCGCCAACCTGGCGGAGATGACACGCATCGGCGTGCCGGTCCCGCCCGGGTTCACCATCACCACCGAAGCCTGCAACGCCTACCTGGCCAAGAAGAGCAAGTTCCCCGACGGGATGTGGGAGCAGACGCTGCGGGCGCTCAAGGCGACCGAGAAGGCGTCCGGCAAGAACTTCGGCGATCCCGAAGAATCCGCTGCTGGTCTCCTGCCGCTCCGGCTCCAAGTTCTCGATGCCGGGCATGATGGACACGGTGCTCAACATCGGGCTCAACGACGAGACCGCCGAAGGGCATGATCGCCCTGACCAAGAACGACCGCTTCGTCTACGACGCCTACCGCCGGCTGATCCAGATGTTCGGGACGGTGGTCATGGGCGCTCGAGCCAACGCCCATTTCAGGACGCGCTGGAAGCGGCCAAGGCCAAGGCCGGCACCACGGAGGACTCGAAGCTCTCGGCTGGACGAGCTCAAGGACCTGGTGAAGACGTTCAAGGACATTGTCAAGAAGCAGGCCGGGCGCGATTTCCCGAACGATCCGATGGATCAGCTGCAGGCTGGCGACCGAAGCCGTCTTCAATTCCTGGAACGGCAAGCGGGCCGTGGACTACCGCAACGCGGCCAAGATCGCCCACGACCTCGGCACGGCGGTCAACATCGTCACGATGGTCTTCGGCAACATGGGCGACGACTGCGGCACCGGCGTGGCCTGACCACGCGCGGCGTCTCGGACGGACAAGGCGATCGAGGGCGACTACCTGATCAACGCCCAGGGCGAAGACGTCGTGGCCGGCATCCGCCTGACGATGCCGATCGAGGAGCTGGAGACGGAGATGCCCAAGATGTACACCGAGTTTGCGAAGGTCTGCCCGCGGCTCGAAAAGCACTACCGCGAACATGCAGGACGTCGAATTCACCATCGAGCGCGGCAAGCTGTGGATGCTCCAGACCCGCAATGCCAAGCGCACGGCGCAGGCCGCGATCCGCATCGCCGTCGACATGGCCGACGAAGAACTGATCACCAAGAAGGAAGCCGTCTGGCGCGTGAAGCCCGAGCAGGTCGATTTCTACCTGCACCCGCAGTTCGACGCCAAGGCTAAGAAGGCGGCGCGACGAAGATCGCCACCGGCCTGAACGTCTCCCCGGGCGCGGCCGTCGGCCAGATCGCCTTCACGCCGACCTGGCCGAGAAGTGGGCCAAGGAAGAGAAGAAGCAGTCATCATGGTCCGGCCGGAAACCGGCCCGATCGGACGTGCACGGCATGCTGGCGGCCAACGGGATCCTGACCAGCCGGGCGGGCGCACGTCGCACGCCGCGCTGGTCGCGCGCCAGTTCGGCAAGCCGGCCGTGGTCGGTGTGGCCGCGATGGACGTCGACGTCGACGAACGCAAGATGACCGTCGGTGCGGCAAGGTCTACAAGGAAGGCGACTGGATCTCGATCGACGGCACGACCGGCGAGGTCTTCGCCGGCCAGATGCCGACGGTCGATCCCCGACCTTGAGCGACCCGTACCTGAGCAAGCTGCTGGGTTGGGCGGACAAGTTCCGCCGGCTGCAGGTGTGGGCCAACGCCGATTACCCGCGCGATGCCGACGGGCGCGCAAGTTCGGCGCCGAGGGGATCGGGCTGTGCCGCACCGAGCACATGTTCTTCGAGACCGAGCGACTGCCGATCGTCCAGAAGATGATCCTGGCCGAGACACTGCCCGACAAGGCCGCCGCTGCCAAGCAGCGCGACAGGCGCTCGACAAGCTGCTGCCCTTCCAGCGTTCGCGATTTCGACGGCCTGTTCCGCGCGATGGACGGGCTGCCGGTGATCATCCGGCTGATCGACCCGCCGATGCACGAGTTCCTGCCGTCGCATGACGACGCTGTTGGTGGAAGTCACCGAGCTGCGGACGAACGGCAAGGATCCGAAGCGTGCTGGCCGAAGCCGAGAAGATGCTGGCGGCGGTCGAAGCGATGCACGAAGCCAACCCGATGCTCGGCCTGCGCGGCGTCCGCCTGGGGATCCACATCCCCGAGCTGACCAAGATGCAGGTGCGGGCGATCATCGAGGCGGCCTGCATCTGCGCCAAGGACGGGGTCGACGTGCACCCGGAGATCATGATCCCGCTCACCTGCCACGTGAACGAACTCAAGGTGCAGCAGACGGCGCTGGAAGAGGTCGCCAAGGTGGTGATGAAGGAGCAGGGCGTGAAGATCGAGTACCAGTTCGGGACGATGATCGAGATCCCGCGCGCCGCGCTGACGGCGGGCGAGATCGCCGAGTATGCCCAGTTCTTCTCCTTCGGGACCAACGATCTGACGCAGACGACCTTCGGCATCTCGCGCGACGACGCCGAGAAGAGCTTCCTGGTCGAATATCAGGACCGCAAGATCCTGCCCGAGAATCCGTTCGCCTCGATCGACGAGCCGGGCGTCGGGAAGTTGATGGCAATGGCCGTCAAGGACGGGCGCAAGCCGCGCCGCCAGACCTGGAGATCGGCATTTGCGGCGAGCACGGCGGCGATCCGCAGTCGATGTGGTTCTGCCACACGATCGGTCTGAACTACGTCTCGTGCTCCCCCTTCCGCATCCCGATCGCCCGCCTGGCGGCAGCGCAGGCCGCGCTGGGCTCGAAGAACGAGGACAAGTAGGCCTTCTCCAATCGACTTCCGGAGTCCTTAGACGTCGGAAGGCGGTCATGCAAAGTTCTGGGCGCACCCTCTCGGGGGTGCGCCCGCGCGTCAGGGAGGAGGGGGGGAGGCGGCGGGGTGCCCGCTTGAAACGCCAGGGCGCCCTGCTGGGCGCCCTGGGCGATGGTCTGGGCGGTCGAGGAGGACCTGGCCTTAAGGCCGAATGAACCGGCTCAGATCGGGGAAGATCAGCGAACGGCGGTCGCCGCGGGTCAGGGGAACCTTGTTGGCGGCTTCGAAATTGCGATGCACCTCGCGCAGCGCCCGCACCTGCCAGCCCGGTGGCTGCTGGGAGAAGGCGACCAGCGCAGCGGTGAACTCGCCTGGGATCAGCAGCAGCGCCGAGCCGTCCTCGGCCTGGGTCGCCAGAATGCGGCCGGCATTCGGGTCAGACCCCGTGGGGCCGAAGGTCCGCAGCAGGGCCAGTGCTTCCTCGGTCGAGGGGGGCATCGTCCCCTGGACGAAGAAACGTTCGCGCTTGGCGATGTCGTACAGCGCCAGCGCGTGGCAGACGGCCTCGTTGAGCTGCATCAGGAAGGACGTCTTGCCTTCTTCCAGCACGACCTTCCAGCGGTCGCTCTCGGGGTGCGCCTGGCGCAGACGTGTGGCGACGTCGCGTTGTTCCAGGTAGTGGCGTCGGATGGCGCGATACTGTGCGGCATTCACGCGTCCCTGCTGGAAGTCGGTCTCGAGCCGGTCGATCTTGCGCTCGAGCCCGGTTAGCATTCGCTTCAAGTCATCGGCGATATCCCCGGTGCCGGGCGTGCCGTGATCCTCGAAATCGTCGTCCGGATCATCCGCCTCGGTCGTCAGCGCCGGCGCGGCGGTCGTTTTGACGACGGGCCTGGCGCGGGGGTGCTCAACGAAGGGCCTCTGGTTCTGGCCGACGCCCTCCAGTTGGACGACGCGCAGCTCCTGTTCGCGAAGCAGCTCCCGAACCGCGCGCAGCTGACCGACGCTGATCGAGCCGTCGCAGAAGGCAATGCCGGCTTGAAGCATCCGGCGCCGGGCGGACTCCATCTGCTCGCGCGCCAGCTCGAGCTCCGACCTCTTCTCGGGAGCCTGGGCCGGGGCCTTATTGGAGGACGGGGCATCCGCGCGCTGGGTGCGCGCCTCGGTCCCTGCAGACTGGCTGGGCATGGCATCATCATACATGGGGCTCGCCACCCGGTTCAGAGGACTGTGGTACCAACGGAGCAGGATTCGTGCCGGCGGGCATCGGCGCGGCTGGGGTATACTGCTGCTCGCCCAGCGGGGTGAATTGGGCAAGGGAGGCACGGGGTGAGGCGAGGGTTGAGGATCAGCATCTTGGGGCTGGCGGTGGTGCTGGCCGCTTGCGGCGGGGCCGCGCGCGGCACCCCGACACCCTCGGCCGAAGATGTGATCCGGACGGCCGAAGCGATGGCCGAGCAAACTCGTCGGGCGGCCACGCCGACCTCCAGCCCGACGCCTGTCACGCCCACGGCTACGTTCATGCCGGTGACCCCGACCGTCGTCCTGACAGCCACACCTGCGGTCTCAGGACCGGTGGTGACCGCCGTATATCCGGTAAGCGTCCGGGTGGGCCCGGGCGAAAGCTACGCCCAGGTGGATCTCTTGTTGACCGATCAGATGGCGCGCGTGGTCGGCCGGTTCGATGACACGCCGATTGGCACATGGTACTTGCTGCAGCGGATCGACGTGGGGAAGGACGGCTGGGTGTGGTCCGGGGCGGTGACGCTGGTGGGCGATCCTGCGCTGATCCCGGTGGTGACGCCAACGTCCTGACCGATGTTCGGATCGGGGCCTAGGTCAGGTCGGCGTCATGCGCATAGTCACATTGGCAGCGCTAACCAAGACACGCGACAGCCTCGCTCCACAGCGAGGCTGTCGAATTCCAATCGGCGGGCCGAACGCGTCTACAAATGCAGGTGTTTGGCGGCGACGAAGGACAGCCCCGCTTCGGTCAGTGCCCATGCCGTCCGATTGGCAGCCTCGTACTTGTCCAGGAAATTGAGCGTCAGGTTCTCCCAGTCCCCTGAGTCCACGATCTCCTTGCGCTCTCGGAAGTAGTCCAGGATGTCCGACGGGTGCGCCCGGGTTTGATCAATCTCGGGATCGCCACCTTCGTGCTTGGCCGAGATGTTGGCCACGTGGCCGGCAATCTCCACCAGCTCAGCGCGACGCAGGTAAGGCTGCCGCACGATGCTCTTGTAGGCTTCGGTGATGTGGTGCTCGTAGCGCACGACGTCCTCGAACCCAAGGTCACGCCGGAACTCGGCGGTGATCTCCATCGTCCGGTTGTCGATCGAGTTGCTCCAGTTGAAGCCGATCAACGGCGATCGAACCGTCGTCGCGCGAGAACAACTTGGCGCCGATGAGCGTCCACAACGCGGCGTACGGGTTGTCGTTCCCCATGAAGACCGAGATCTTGAACCTCAAATCGACGCCCAGCCGGTGGAGCAAGTACCCCAGCAGGACCGTGCCGGGGTTGATGTTGAGGACTTCGCGGACGCCGTAATGGGTGTAGTAGTACAGGAACTCCTCCAGCCACTCGAGCGCGTGTGCATTCGGCTGTCCGATCCCGCCGAAGTACCCGGTGATCGTCTCCGGGCCGCCGAGGTGGACGTTCGAGCCGTCGGTGCCCTTGGTGTCCAGCGTGCACACGTAGCTGGCGCCGAGGATCTGCATCGCCGCGGCGAAGGCCGGCAGGTCACCATCGGCCTCCTGCTCCTTCATCTTGCGCACCTGGATGTAGCGGCCGGGCATGAGCGACCCTTGCTCGATCGCCCGCCGTGCGGCGTCGATGATCCAGGAGAAGTAGTTTGCGGCACTGACCTCCAGCGTGACGGCGACGTCTTCCTTGAAGGGCGTCGTCGCCGCCTTCTCGCCCAGTACTTTGCGACGGTAATCGGCAATCCGGATGAACGCCCCGCGGTCGCGCTGCTCGATCAGCCACAGCAGGTCCTTCAGGTTCTCCGGCCGGGTGGCGCGCACGCGCCCCAGGAGAGACGCCAGGCTGCCCGCGGCAGCGGCCTTGCGATTGATCTCTTCGGGCGTGCCGAAGCGCGCCACGATTTCCAGGAACTCCTTCATGACCGTCATCCCTGGGTCGAGGAGGACGGCGTTGATCGCCTCGAGGCGCGGGGCCGGGATCTTCAGGCGCGCCTGCAGGTCGTGGTCCATGGGATCTCCCTTCGTGCTGTTTCGTCGCCGGGCTCAGCGGAGCAGGCGCAGCAGCTCGTCGTACTCTTCATCCGGCATGCCGAACCAGTTCTCCGGCTGCGGGAACGTGCGACCGCCGACCTCCGTGACATAGCGCTGCAGGCCCTCGAGGATGACCTTGCCTGCCTCGCCGAAGACCTTGGCCATCTTAGGCTTGAAGCGCGGGTACAGCCCGAACATATCGTGGTAAATCAAGAGCTGCCCGTGCGCGTGCGGACCCGAGCCGAGGCTGATGATGAAGCACTTCTCTGCCCGCTCGGTGATGAGTTGGCACAGCCGGTCGGGGACCATTTCGAGCAGAATGGCATAGGCGCCGGCGTCTTCCAGTGCTTTGGCGCTCTCGACGATGCGCTTGGCCTGCTGCGCACCTTTCCCCTGCACCCGGAACCCGCCCAGTGCGCTGACGCTTTGCGGCGTCAGGCCGAGATGACCCATCGCCGGGATGCCGGCGCGCACGATGCCGGCCATCCGGTCGGCCATCTCGACGCCGCCCTCGAGCTTGATCGCGTCGCACCCGGCCTCGGCCATGAACCGACCCGCGCTGCGGATGGCCGTCTCGACCGAGGGCTGATAGGACATGTAGGGCATGTCCCCGATCAGCCAGGCATTGGACGAGCCGCGGCGGACCGCCTGCGAGTGACGGATCATGTCGTCCATGGTGACCGGCAGCGTGCTCTCGTAGCCGAGCATCGTCATCCCCAGGCTGTCGCCGACCAGGATCATGTCGATCCCTGCCTGCTCCTGCAGATACCCGGTGGGGTAGTCGTAGCAGGTCAGCATGGTGATGGGAAGTCCCTTGGCGACCTTTTCGAACAGCGCGGGGAGTGTGACCTTCTTGCGTTCCGACATGCGATCCCTCCTGGAGCTTGCGGTGCCCGTTAGGGGCTCTGGAGTCGCCCGAGTCTAGGCCCGCCGTGAGGAGCGGGCAAGAGGCGGGCACGAGCACCAGACTTCCGAAGTCGCATGGACTTCGGAAGTCCACTCGCTGCTAGTCCGGCAGGATGAGCGTCCCAATGGGCTCGCCCGAGAGCGCGGCCTGGATCGCCCCGGGTTCGGCGCCCGAGAAGATGCGGACCTGGAGCCCGGGGACTTCGCGTGCCATCGCCAGCGCATGGCGGACCTTCTCGGCCATCCCGCCCGTGACATCCGTCGCAGCCGAGCCGGTGATCGTCAAAGGGTGGAGATCGGATTCGCGCAGCTGATCGTAGATCCGCGTATTCTCCGGATAGTCGGCGAAGACGCCACGGTCGACTCCGGCCAGGAGCAGGTGCGTCGGCCGGAGGCTCTGCGCCAGACGGGCGAACACGCGCTCGGTCGAAACGATCGTCGAGCCCCGCTGTCGGTCGAAGGCGACGTCGCCGGCGACGACTGGCAGCAGGCCGGTGGAGAGGGCCCGAGCGATCGGCTCGGCCGCCAGCTCGACGATCTCTCCCGCCTGGGTCACGGCCGACGCCGACGGGGGGAACGAGATGGCGGGCATGCCCACTTCGAGCATGGCATCGACCACCAGGCGATTGAGGAGATTGGCGACGCGCCACACCTCGGCAAACCCGAGCCATTCCGCGTGCGATGCGGCGCCCAGGTGAGTCCGGTAACGCGAAGCCGCCTGATGGCCGTAAGACCCCGAGCCATGGCCAAGCAGCAATTGCAGGGCGGGCTGGGATGCACGCGCGGCGGCGATCTCGTGGGCCACGCGGTGCAAGACATCAAGGTGCGGCGTCTCGGGGTTGTTCTTGTCGGTGATCAACGAACCGCCGAGCTTGAGGAAGATCATGCGCCCACCTGCGTGTGGATCGTGTGGACGGCGCCGGCGGCCACGAGCGCCTGGCGCACCCGATCGACACCCGATTCCCCCGTCAGCGCCAGCATCGTGCCTCCGAGGCCGGCGCCGGAGAGTTTAGCTCCCCAGGCGCCCGCTCCGCGAGCGGCCGAGACGAGGACGTTGAGGGCCGGGCTCGAGACGCCGATCTGCATCAGCACTTCGTGGGCGGCGTCCAGAAGCGGGCCGAGATCGGCAAGGTGCCCGGCTTCGAGCAGGCCGAGGGCGCGATCGCTGAGATCGCCCAGCGCGTCGAAGTGCTGTTCATAGGCCTGCGGATCGAGGCGCCACCGCTCTCGCACCACGCCCACTGCCGTGGCGGTCGACGAGGCGATGCCTGTGTCGCCGATCAGCAGATGCATCCGGCCGCCAATCTCGAAGGGGACCGGGGGTTCGCCGCGGCGGAAGTAGACTGGCAGCCCGTAGGTCACGACGGTGTTGTCGACGCCGGAAGGTGTCCCATGGTGAATGCGCTCGACGGCGAAGGCCAGTGCGGAGACCTGGTCCGGCGCGAGCGGGAGCCCGAGGTGCTGGCTGAGGGCGCGAGCAATGGCAACCGAAACGGCGGCGCCGGACCCCATGCCGGAGGCCATCGGGATGCTGGAGGTGACCCGAAGCGTGAGGGCCGGGGCGAGGCCCGGGCCGAGGGCGTGGAGCGTGTCCAGGATGATCCTCGGGATCGGGTGAGCGGGATCGAGCCCCGCCAACTCGCCGGCCAGGCCGACATCCGGGGCGTCGACGACGATCGTGCCCGCCGCGGCGCCCGGCAGCGTGTTGACCTCGGCGCGGGCGCACACCTCGCTCACCGGCACGGCGATCGCCGGACGGCCGTACACGACGGCGTGTTCCCCGAGCAGGATGGCTTTCCCGGGAGCGGTGGCGACGGTCATTGCCCCAGGTACAGGACGGCGACCGAGGCGAGGCCCCACAGCGCCAGCGTGGCCATCAGGGGACGATCCTTGAGCACGAGCTCCTCCGGCGCGCCGCCGGAGTTCTCGACGTGGATCAGGTACAGGTAGCGGAAGATGCCGTAGATCACAAACGGGATCGTCAGCATCATGGTGTGATTCTTGGGTAGGTTCTCGGCCGAGAAAGTGTAGAGCGAGTAGGCGACGATGGTGGTGGCCGAGACGATCACGATCAACTGATCGAGGAACGAGATCGTGTACCCGTCCAGCACCCGGCGTGTGTCCTTCGACGCCGCGGCGACCAGGACCATCTCGGCGCGGCGCTTGCCGAACCCGATGTACAAGGCAAGAAGCGTCGTGCACACGTACAGCCAGGGCGAAAAACGCGTCACCACGATCAGCGAGACGCCGGCGCCGACGCGCAGGACGAAGCCCGCGGCGACGATGAACACGTCGATGATCGGCACGTGCTTCAGCCAGAACGAGTACAGCAGGTTGAGCGTCAGGAAGCCGACGAGGATCAGGCCGAAGGCACTTCCGAGTGCGAACCCGCCGACGAGGGCTAGGGTCGCCAACCCCGCTGCGACTGCCAGGGCCACGCGGGCCGGGACGACCCCGGCGGCGATGGCACGGTTGCGCTTGGTGGGATGCTGTCGGTCGCTCTCCCGGTCGGCCACATCATTGACCAGGTAGACGACGCTCGAGGCCAGGCAGAAGAGGCCGAACCCGGCCAGCGTGCGCATGAACGGCGCAGGGGCCAGCAGCTTCTGGTCGAACACCAGCGCGGCAAAGACGAAGACGTTCTTGGCCCACTGCGTGGGCCGCATCGAGCGCAGCAGGCCGAGGAGCATGCGGCCATGATAGCAGGAAGGGCAGAGGGCGGCAAGCACGCGAGGTACGATGCGCAGTATGGCCGCGTGGCTATAATCCGCTGCAGATGGAGGGGCGCAGAATGATGATCCTGGCAGCCCGGTGCCGCACGCCTGTGCCGGCCGTGATTCGGCTGGCCTGCACGTGCCTCGAGCAAGCGTGCAGACGGACTGTCCCTCAGGGACTGTGCAGCCCGTCCGTCGCCATCACGCCGATCTCAACGGCCCTGACGCTTTCGCTCGGTTCGGGGAGAAGAAGTGACCCCGGCTCTGGTCTTGGGCATGGGGGCTGAGCCGCGGCGGCGCGGGAGGGGACAGTGACCGAACGGCAGGGCCCCGCATCGGCGCGCAAGGCCAGGCTGGATGCGCTGATGGTGGAGCGCGGGCTTGCCGAAAGCCGCTCGCTCGCCCAGCGGTTGATCATGGCCGGCGAAGTGCGCGTCGATGGGCAGGTGGCGCTCAAACCCGGGCGGGAAATCGATCGGCAGGCGGCCATCGAGGTCGATCCCGGACCGCGCTTCGTCTCGCGCGGCGGCGACAAGCTCGAGGCAGCGCTTGACAACCTTCGGCCTGTCGGTGGAGGGCCGGACCTGCGCCGACGTCGGGGCGTCGACGGGCGGGTTCACCGACTGCCTGCTGCAGCACGGGGCCTCACGCGTCTTCGCCATCGACGTCGGGCACGGCATCCTGCACTGGAGGCTGCGACAGGATCCCCGCGTCGTCGTCCTGGAGTCCACGAACGCACGCTACCTGGAGGCGCTGCCCGAGCCGGTGGACTGGGTGACGATGGACGCCGCGTTCATCTCCCTCAAGCTCCTGCTGCCGGTCGCCGTGCGCTGGCTCAAGCCTGGCGGCGGGATCGTGGCGCTGGTCAAACCCCAATTCGAGGCCGGCCGTGAGGCCGTCGGGCGCGGCGGAGTGGTCCGCGACCCGGGCATCCATCGCCGCGTCCTCGAGGACGTGGTCGCCGCCCTCGGCCCGATCGGCCTAGGGCCGCGCGGCCTGATCCGGTCGCCCCTGGTTGGTCCGAAGGGTAACGTGGAATTCCTGCTGTGGGCCGACGCGGGACCGGCGCAGGACGCCGCCGAGACACTGATCGCGGCCCTCTTCCCTCCGCCCGGCTGACGCAGACCGCCTCCTACGGTATACTTCGACTCGCGGGAGGCAGCCTCCCGCGGTTTCTCGCATGCAGACTTCTAACATCCGCAATTTCTGCATCATCGCCCACATTGACCACGGCAAGTCGACGCTGGCCGACCGCCTGCTGCAGCTCACGGGGACCATCTCCGACCGGGAGATGACCGAACAGGTCCTGGACAGCATGGACCTGGAGCGGGAAAAGGGCGTGACGATCAAGGCGTCGGCCGTGCGAATGTCTTACCGCGCCTCGGACGGGCAGGACTACGAGCTCAACCTGATCGACACCCCCGGACACGTGGACTTCTCCTACGAGGTCAGCCGTGCTTTGGCGGGCTGCGAAGGCGCCGTGTTGGTCGTCGATGCCACCCAGGGAGTCGAGGCGCAGACGCTGGGGAATCTGTACCTGGCGCTGGAATCGGACCTCGAGATCGTGCCGGTGATCAACAAGATCGATCTGGGTTCGGCGCGCCCGGACGAGGTGGCGGAGGAGATCCATGCGCTGATCGGGACGCCGGCGGACCAGATCCTGCGCATCTCGGCCAAGGATGGCACCAACATCGGCGCCGTCCTGGAGGCGGTGGTGACCAAGTTCCCGCCGCCGAAGGGCGATCCCGGCGCGCCGCTGCGGGCGCTAATCTTCGATTCACACTACGACTCATACAAGGGCGTGGTCGCCTACGTGCGCGTCTTCGACGGCACGCTTCGCAGTGGTGAGAATCTGCATCTGATGGCGACGAATGCCGATGTGCACCCGATGGAGATCGGCTCGTTCGCCCCGCGCATGCTCCCGGGAAAGGAGCTGCAGGCTGGCGAGGTCGGCTACGTCGCCACCGGGCTCAAGACCGTGCGCGAGTGCCGCGTGGGGGACACCTTCACCACGATCGCACAGCCGGCGACCGAAGCGCTCCCGGGCTACCGACACCCGAAGCCGATGGTCTTTGCCGGCTTCTACCCCGTCGAGGGCGAGGACTACGCCAATCTGAAGGACGCCCTGGAGAAGCTCCAGCTCAACGACGCCTCGCTGATCTTCGAGCCGGACGTTTCGCAGGCGCTCAACTACGGTTTCCGCTGCGGGTTCCTGGGGATGTTCCACATGGAGATCATCCAGGAGCGGCTGGAGCGCGAGCACGAGGTCGACCTGATCGCCACGGCGCCGTCGGTGGAGTACGAGGTGCTGATGATCGACGGCAGCACGAGGATCATCGAGAAGCCGGCGGACTTGCCGGAAGAAACGCAGATCGCCGAAGTGCGAGAGCCGTGGATGCGCATCCAGGTGTTCACGCCGGAGGAATTCTACGGAACGGTGATGGACCTGGCCACCAAGCGCCGGGCGACCTTCGTCGAACAGGAGTACCCGGCGCCGCAGCGCGTTGTCCTGCACTTCGACATCCCGCTGGCTGAGCTGATCGTCGAGTTCTACGATCAACTCAAGGCGCGCACCCGGGGGTACGCGTCGCTCGACTATCACTTCATTGGCTACCGGGCGGACGACCTGGTGAAACTGGAGCTGCTGGTCAACGAGGAGCCGGTCGATGCGCTGGCGATGATCGTGCATAAGAAGGAGGCTTACCACAAAGGGCAGCGCCTGGTCACCAAGCTGAAGGAGCTCATCCCGCGGCAGATGTTCGCCGTGCCGATCCAGGCCATTTCGGGTGGGCGCGTGATCTCACGCGCCAACGTCAAGCCGATTCGCAAGGATGTGCTGGCGAAGTGCTACGGTGGGGACATCTCCCGCAAGAAGAAGCTGCTCGAGAAACAGAAGAAGGGCAAGAAGCGCATGAAGCGCGTCGGCGCCGTTGAGATCCCTCAAGAGGCCTTCATGGCCATTCTGAGGTTGGAGGACGAGTGAAACCGGAGAGCGGTTCGCTGCCGGTCGGAGCACCCACTCCGAAAGTCTTCCCTCACGCCGGCTCACGCGGGGGAGCGGGTTGAAAGCAGGCCGTTGGATCGGACTTCTGCTCGGCCTGGCGGTCAGCGCCGTGGCGCTGGCGCTCGTCCTGCGCTGGGCGGGCTGGGGCCAGCTGGGCGAGGCGCTGCTTCGGGTTCAGGTCGGAACCCTGCTGCTCGGCGTGTTGGTGTTCCTCGTGTCCATGCTGGCGCGCGTCGCGTGCTGGAAGGTGCTGATCGGCCGACCGGTCGGATTCGGGCGCGTCCTGGCCGCGCTCAACGAAGGCTACCTGCTGAACAACGTCCTCCCGTGGAGGATGGGTGAGCTCGGCCGGGCGATCCTGCTTGGCCGCCAGCCTGGCCTGTCCGCCCCACTGGTTCTCTCCTCCATCGTCATCGAGCGACTGTATGACATGATCCTGGCCGTCGGGCTGATGATCGTGCTCCTGCCGCTGGCATCCGGGGCCGTGTGGGCGACGCGCGCCGCATGGATCGGTGCACTGGCCATCGCGCTGGCCCTGGCGTGCGTGGCGTTCGCCCTCAGACGGCCGCAGACGGTCGAGGCGCTTGTGGCGCGCCTGCCTGGGCCGACCGCGGCCTGGCAACGGCTGTGGGAGTCGTTCCGAGATGGCCTGGCGGTCCTTCAGACTCCGCTCCGCCTGGCGTTGAGCTTCGCCTGGATGTTGGCGAGTTGGGGATTGGCGCTGGTCGAATACTGGCTGGTGCTGCGTTCGGTGCTGCCCGCCGCTCAGCCGCTGTGGGCGGGCTTCATGCTTGCCGCAACGTTGCTGGGTGTTGCCGTTCCATCGCTGCCGGGATACGTGGGCGTGTTCGAGGCCGCCGGGGTCGCGGCACTGAGCGTCTTTGACGTTCCACCGGATCAAGCTCTGGCGGCGGCACTGGTTCTGCACGGCATGGTGTACTCGATCGCCAGCCTGATCGGCGCCGCGGCGCTGGTGTTGGACGGTGACACGCTCACCGGCCTCTATCACCAGGCGCGGACCTACCTCGTGCGACCGGCCTGAATGCGTATCTTGCACTGCCTCTACTACTACCGTCCGCACTACTCGGGCCTGACGGTCTACACCGAGCGGCTGGCGCGCGCCCTGGTTCGACGGGGACATTCGGTCACGGTTTTGTCGGCGCGCTACGACCGCCGCCTGCCGGCTGAGGAGACCCTCGACGGCGTTCGCGTGCGGCGCGCCGGCGTGGCATTCTTCGTCAGCAAGGGCCCGATCATGCCGGCCTTCCAACCCCTGGGGTGGTCGCTGGCTGGTGAACACGACGTCATTCACCTGCATGTCCCGCAGATCGATGCTGCCCTGCTCGCCGCGGTGGCCAGGCTGCGTGGTAAGCCCGTCGTAATGACCTTTCACTGTGACTTGAGTTCTGCCGCGCTCGCCGCTCAACCGGCTGGCCAACGCCGCGTCGCACCTCGCCGATCGGACGACGGCCGGGCTGGCGTCGGCGGTGGTCACGAACACGCGCGATTACGCCGAAGCCTCGCCCCTGCTCAGGCATCACCTGAATCACCTGGTGGTGATCCCGCCTCCGATCGAGGTGGCCGTGCCAACCGTGATGGAGGTAGACAATTTCCGCGCGCGCCTGGGGGTGCTTCCGGGCCAGAAGGTGATCGGGATGGCTGCCCGCCTGGCGACGGAGAAGGGCGCTGAGATCCTGGCGCAGGCGATGCCCTTGATCGGAGAACGATATCCACAGGCGCGCGTCCTGTACGTCGGCCAATACCGGGACGTGATGGGCGAGGAAGCGTATGCGCGCCGGCTGCAGCCGATGCTCGATCGCCTTGGCGACCGCTGGACGTTTCTGGGTGTGCTGCCCGCCAGCGAGATGGGTGCGTTCTACGCCGCGTGCGACGTCACCGTCCTGCCCAGCCTGAACAGCACGGAAAGCTTCGGGATGGTCCAGGTGGAATCGATGGCCTGCGGCACACCGGTGGTCGCCAGCGATCTCCCGGGCGTACGCCAACCGACAGCCATGACCGGCATGGGGCGCACGGTCCCACCTGGCGACGCCCGAGCGCTGGCGCAGGCGTTGGTCGAGGTCCTCGACCAACCCGACCGGTTCGCCGGCGATCCGCGGGCTGTGGCGGCGCGCTTCTCGTCGGAGGCGGTCGCCGAAGAGTACGAGACGCTCTACACCTCGGTCCTGGGACAAGCAAGATGACAGGGTGCGCATTCCGGCTCTCCACCGGTCCGACGCTTCTCGCGGGCACTCTGCCGGACAGGGGCCACGCGGGATGGTGAGGGCAAACGGCGAATCCGCGTTCGCCGGGCCGAGCGCTGCCGGCAGGGATTTCCTGTGGCTGCACTTGCGCGAGCTGCCCTACTTCCGGTCCATCCTGCGCGCCGTCGAAGCGCGCTTTTACCAGGGGCTCGAGCTGCCGCGCCCGATCCTGGATGTTGGCTGCGGCGACGGCCATTTCGCCGCGGTGACATTTGAGTCCCGGATCGATGTCGGAGTCGACCTACACATGCCGTCGCTGCGTGAGGCCGGGCGGCGGGGCGCCTATCGCATGCTGCTCGACGCAAACGGGACCCGCCTGCCGCTCCGCTCCGGCTCCCTTGGCAGCGCCTTCAGCAACTCGGTGCTCGAGCATCTGCCGGATCTGGACGGCGTGTTGGCCGAGATCGCCCGTGCCCTCAAGCCGGGCGCACCGCTGTTCTTCACCGTGCCGAACCCTGGCTACCGGTCCGAGCTCAGCCTGCCCCGCGCTCTGGCCTCCATCGGCCTGCGCCGAGCGGCAAGTGCCTACCAGGATTACTTCATGTGGATGTCCCGGACGCGCAACATGATGTACGAGCCCGAATGGAGCGAGCGGCTGGAGCGTGTCGGGCTGTCCGTTGAGCGAACAGCGCGCTACTTCTCTCCTGCCGCGCTGCATGCCCTCGAGTGGGGGCACTACCTGGGCGCGCCCTCTCTGCTCACGCGCTGGCTCACCCGGCGCTGGATCGTCGCCCCACAGCGCTGGAACCTGTGGTTGACGGAACGGTTGACGCGGCGCTACTATCTTGAGATGCCCAGTCCGGAAGGTACCTACAGCTATTACCTGGCCCGGAAGTCCTAGCCGGCGCGCCGACCAGGCCGGGCCATTGCCGGCTAGTCGGTGCGGTGCCGAATGAGCAGGCAGAGCGGACCATGGATCTCCCGACCCCAACACCTCCTCCACCCGAAGGCCCGAGTACGCCCGAGCCGACCGTCCTGGATTGGCTCCGGTCGATTCTCAAGCGACAACCAATCCCGCTGCCCCCGCGGGAGCCGGCTGCGCAGCTCCAGCGAGAGCCCTCCGACAGCTCGGCTGGCACGAGCGAACCGCGCGCCCTGAAGGCCGAGGGGGCAGCCGCGATCACCCCCAAGGCGGCTCCAGGTGCGCTCGCGCCAGGGACGGAAGACGCCGACAGGTCTCGAGTCCGCTCCGATCGAGCGTCCGGCAATCCGGGTTGAGGTTCATCTTCGGGCGGGGCACTTGCGGCTTCCGGTGGCGCTGATCCTCGGGGTCGTCGCCCAGCTTGGGCTCGAGCGGAAACCCGACAACATAGTTCCGACGCTCGTTGTGTACGGCATGGCAATGGTGCTCGCCGGATGGGCGGCATGGGAGGGCGACTTCGGCCTGCGGATCCCCCCGGCTGCGGACCGACCGTTGCGCATCCTGCGTTTCCGGCCGACCTGGTTGGGAGCAGCGCTGGCCTTCTCCGTCTTCACGCTGCTCGCCGCATCCGACAACACCTTCCGCACTTCGACGCTGTTCTTCTGGGTCGGAGCATTGGCCTGTGTGATGATCGCCCTGTGGGACGGCGAAATCGATCTGTTGGGCAGGCTGCGGCGAGTGCTGGCCGGCGTGGCGGCTCCGCGACTGAGCGTGACGCTCGACGGGTGGGCGATCGCTGTCGTCGCCGTATTCGCACTGCTGGTCTGGTTCCGCTTCGCCGATCTCGCCCGCATCCCGGCCGAGATGGTCAGCGACCATGCCGAGAAGTTGCTCGATGTGGTCGATGTCTTGAATGGCCAGTACTCGATCTTCTTTCCCGCGCAACACCGGGCGCGAGGCCCTGCAGTTCTATCTGGCTGCGGCCACAGCCGGGCTGCTCGGCACGGGCGTCTCGTTCCTGACGCTCAAGATCGGGACCGCGCTGGCCGGGGTCGTCACGCTGCCGTTTGTCTACCTGTTCGCCAAAGAGCTCGGCGGTCGGCGCGTGGCGCTGGCGGCTATGTTCCTGGCCGGCATCGCCTACTGGCCGAATGTCATCAGCCGCGTCGGCCTGAGATTTCCTCTCTATCCCCTCTTCGCCGCGCCGGCGCTCTATTTCCTCGTGCGCGGCCTGCGCACCAGGCGGAGCAACGACCTGCTGTGGTGCGGGTTGATCGTCGGTCTCGGACTGCACGGCTACACGCCGGCCCGCGCCATCCCAATCGCCGTCACGGTCGGTGTACTTCTTTACGCCCTGCATCCTCCGGCACGCGGCCAGCGCTGGGCGGTCATCACCTGGCTAATCGGCGCCGGGATGGTGGCACTGGTCGTGACCCTGCCGCTGCTGCGCTACGCCATCGACGATCCGCAGATGGTCATGTTCCGGTCGCTGACCCGAGTCGGCAGCACCGAGCGCGCCTTGCCTGGGCCGGCGCTGCAGATCTTCTTCTCGAACACATGGAATGCGCTGAAGATGTTCGGCTGGGACAACGGCGAAGTGTGGGTGAACTCGATCCCGGGCCGTCCGGCGCTTGACTGGATCAGTGCCGGCCTGTTCCACCTGGGCAGCGCCTACCTGCTGCTGCGTTACCTGCGGCGGAGGAATTGGCTGGATCTGTTCACACTGCTCGCGATCCCGGTGCTGCTGCTGCCTTCGATCCTGTCGCTGGCGTTCCCCTCGGAGAATCCGGCACCAAACCGGGCCGCGGGGGCGATGGTACCGGTCTTCGCCATCGCAGCGCTGCCGTTGGCGGCGCTGCCGGAATGGGCTGAGCGCTGGTGGGGCGGTCGGAAGGCCCGGCGCTGGGGGATCGCCGGGGTCTTGATCCTGGCCGTCGGCGCGGCGCTGCTCAACTACCGCCTCGTGTTCGTCGAGTACGCCGAGCAGTTCCGCCGGTCGGCGTGGAACACGTCGGACATGGGCCGCGTGATCCGGGGCTTCGCCGAATCGGTCGGCGCCTTCGACACGGCGCATGTCGTTGCCTTTCCATACTGGGTCGACACGCGCATGCCCGCCATCTGGGCCGGGCGACCCACCGTTGACTATGCCATCTGGCCGGATCAGCTCGATCCGCTCGTGGACGAGCCCCGCGCCCAGCTCTTCTTGCTCAAACCCGAGGACCAGCAGGGTATCGACCGGTTGAAATCGCTCTTCCCGCAGGGCACCTTCTCCCTGTTCAACTCGCCGCAGGAAGGGCACGACTTCCTGATCTTCAGCGTTCCGGCCCGAACCGGGCTCGACCCCTCGGCTCCCGGTGAGCCGCTCCCATGATCGACGCCGGGCTCGAGCCTGCACCTGCGCCTCCGGTGGAAAAGCGACGCCGCCGCGACCTGGCGGCGCCCCTTACTCTTCTGGTGATCCTGGTGGTCGCTGCGTACCTGCGTTTTACCGGTCTCAACTGGGACGACTACACCCATATCCACCCGGATGAGCGTTTCCTGACCATGGTCGAATCGGGGATCGCATTCCCCGAGCGGATGGCCGAGTACTTCAACACCGAGACCTCGCCTCTCAATCCGCACAACCGCGGCTTCGGTTTCTTTGTTTACGGCACGCTGCCGATCTTCCTGGTGCGCCTTGTGGCGGAGGCGCTCCAGCAAACCGGTTACGACCAGGTGCACCTGGTCGGCCGGGCCGCCTCGGCGGCGTTTGATCTCGTCTCGGTGTGGCTGGTGTACATGATCGGTGCCCGGTTGTATCGCCGGCGAGTTGGACTGCTGGCGGCGCTCCTGGCGGCGCTATCCGTGATGTTGATCCAGCAGGCGCACTTCTTTGTCGTCGATTCGTTCGCCAACACCTTCGTCCTAGCCGGCTTGTACTTTGCCATCCGGGTGATGGACCGCGGCGAGTGGCAGGACTACCTCGGCTTCGGTGCGGCGCTGGGCATGGCCGTCGCCTCCAAACTGAGCGCCGTCCCTTTGGCCGCGGTCGTGGGACTGGCGGTGCTCCCGCGCCTGCTGGGCGAGGATCGCCGATGGGTCGACACGGAGGTCGTCAAGGTCGCCCGCGGCCTGATCATCGCCGCGGTTGCCTCGCTGCTGGTCTTCCGGATCTGCCAACCCTACGCGTTCTCCGGCCCCGGGATCCTGGGCGTCCAGCCGAACCCTCAGTGGCTGGCCAACATTCGCGAACAGCGGGGGCAAGCCGGCGGCGATGTCGACATGCCGCCCAACTTGCAGTGGTTCAACCGGACGCCCTACGTCTTTCCGTTCTTGAACCTGGTCGTATGGGGCATGGGGCTCCCGTTCGGGCTGATCAGCTGGTTGGGTTGGGCGCTGGCGGGGGTGCAGATGGTGCGCGGCCGGTGGCGTCGGCACCTGATCCCGGTCTTGTGGACCGGCGCCTATTTCGTGTGGCAGGCATCGTCGTTCAACCCCTCGATGCGTTATTTCCTGCCGATCTACCCGACGCTCGCCCTCCTGGCGGCCTGGGCGCTATGGGAGGCCTGGGATTGGGCGAGCAACTTGCGCGAACGACGACGCACGCTTGCCCGCAGCCTGATTGGGTTTGTTGGTTCGGTGGTTGTCGTCGGGACGGCGATCTGGGCGTTCGCCTTCGTCAGCATCTACACCCGCCCGGCGACACGCGTGGCCGCCTCCCACTGGATCTTCCAGCACTTGCCCGGAGCGGTCAACATCGTCGTAGAGACGGACGAAGGGCCGCTGCTCGAGGTCGTCCCCGTGCCTCAGGACTTCATCCTTGCGCCGGGCGTTTCGCGCATGGTCGAGTTTCACAACAACCAGACCGGGATCGTCTCGAGCCTGGCGATTCCATT
Source organism: uncultured Chloroflexia bacterium (assembly GCA_963743255.1). GTDB lineage: Bacteria > Chloroflexota > Anaerolineae > Anaerolineales > E44-bin32 > DYJB01. The sequence continues at coordinate 44,434 of CAVUPD010000020.1, read as the reverse complement.
CTCTCGCGACCTGACGCCGGTCAGTGGCCCCAAGACGCTGCGGGCCGAGGTGCTCGCCGACGCTGCGAGCGCTGACCCCATCGCCGTCGCGACGGCTTCCGGGATCGGGGGCGAGCCGGGTGAGCAAGCGCTGCAACTTGTGTTCGAGCTCCCGACTGAGCTCGAGGGCGGCCGCAATTACCTCCTGCGCCTCTCGCTGATCGATGACGGCGCAATGCAGCTCGGCGGCCAGGGCATGCTGACCCTCAGCACGCCCGATGGGGATCAGACGGCGTCCGTCCCGCTGGAAGGCCAGAAGACCTTTGTGCCGTCCGGCGAGACTCGGGAGTATTCCTTCATCGCCAGCCTCGACGGCCAGGCGGTCGCGCTGAGCCTGCCCTATGCACGCTCCCTGATCGGCGAAGGCGCGCCGTCGACGCTCAGCGTCACGCTGCTCGAGCGGCAGGGCGATTCGCAAGTCGCGATCGGAAGCGGAAGCTTGCCGGTCGACCTGCCGACGTCCGGTGAGGGGTCGCTCCAAGTAGCGCTCACGCCGGGCGGCGAGATCAGCGTGGGCGAAACCTACATCGTCCGCGTGGTCCTCGAAGGGCAAGGGGCCCTGGCGATGCGCGGTTCGGTCATCGCCAGTGAGTCGACCTGGGATGACGGGCTGCCGCTCAGGCTTGCAGGCGGCCTGGATATTGGCGGGCGCTACACCGGCGTCAATCAGGAGATGTACTGGCAGGACGATCAGGACGACAACCGCAATGGCGTCTCGGACAAGCTCGAACGCATTGTCGACACGCTCACTCAAGCGGATGTCCTGGCGATCACCTCCAACCGTCAGTACGGGACGGTGCCGAGGGTGAGCCAGCGCTATCCGCTCTCCGAAGCCTACTACCGGGCGCTACTCGGGTGTCAGGCGCCGCGCAGCATTTCGGATTGCATGGCCCGCGCCCAGCCGGGAGAAGTCCACGGCGAGCTGGGGTACGACTTGATCGCCGTCTTCCAAAACGATCCGCGACTGGGCCCGTTCTCGTTCAACGATCAATACGCCGAAGAGGCGTTCACCGTCTACGACCACCCGAAGGTGCTGATCTTCGCCCGGACAGCCGCCTACTCCGCCGAGATGCTCCGTGCCGCGGCTCATGGCCGTGGATCTGAGCCGCGTCGAGCACCTGCTCCCGAGCGACAAGCCGGTGAGTACGCCGGATCTGATGCTGCCCGCCGACCGCCTGGCGGAACAGCGCGCCGGCGGCACGTGGTCTGACCTCTTCGACCGCGACAGCTTGCTCAATCGCTCCGACGTCTTGGGCACGCTGGCCTGGTGGCTGCTTGTGGGGCTGATTGGGTGGGCGGCCTTCCCGCTTGCCCGTCTGCTCCTGCCCGGCATGCGCGATGGCGGCTACCCGCTGGCGCGAATCGTCGGGCTGGTGATCGTGGCCTGGACGAGCTGGGTGCTGAGCAGCCTGCGCGTTCCCTTCACCCGCGGCCTGATCCTCGTTGTCCTGCTCGTCCTGGCGCTGGCGTCTGCCCTGGCGGCGTGGCTGGATCGCAAGTCCCTGATTGCCTTCCTGCGCGAACGACGGCGGGAGATCGCCTGGGTCGAGCTCTTTGCGCTGGCGCTGTTCCTCCTCGATCTCGCCATCCGTCTGGGCAACCCCGATCTGTGGCACCCGGCCAAGGGCGGCGAGAAACCGATGGACCTGTCGTACCTCACGGCGGTCCTCAAGAGCACTTCCTTCCCGCCGTACGATCCATGGCTTGCGGGCGGGATGATCAACTACTACTACTATGGATTCGTGCTGATCGCGGTGCCGATCAAGCTGCTCGGCATCATCCCGACGGCGGCCTACAACCTGGCGATCCCGACCATCTTCTCGATGCTCGGGCTGGCCGGCTACAGCCTGGCCTACAACCTGGTGGCGCACGCTGCGGACCGTCGCGTCGAGGGAAGGCGACTGAACCCGCGGCTGGCCGGTTTGGCGGCGGCGCTGGCACTTGTCCTGCTTGGGAATCTCGGCACAGTCCAGATGTACTACGAGGGTCTCAAGCGCCTTGGGACCCCGGCGGGGGAGGACTCCGGGAAGCTGCTGGTCGGTGCGTGGCATGCGGTGCAGGGGGCCGGCCGCTACCTGACGCTGCAGGACAGCATGCCGTACCCCATGGATCAGTGGTACTGGAACCCGAGCCGGGCGATTCCGCCGGAGAACGGGGAAGCCGGTCCGATCACCGAGTTCCCGTTCTTCACCTTCCTGTACGCCGACCTGCACGCCCACATGATCAGCCGATTGCTGACGACGCTCGCGCTGGCATGGATGGTCTCGTGGCTGCTGTGGGCGGATGCGCGCAAACCGCGCGCGCCGGCACAGATCGTGGGCAGTCTGTTCCTGGGCGCGTTGGCCCTCGGTGCGCTGTACCCTACGAACCTGGGGGACTACCCGACCTACTGGGGCCTAGGAGCATTGGCAGCCGCCGCCGGCGGCTGGGTCTATGAGCGGCGGCTATCGCTGCGCGCCGTGATCGAGGCCGTCGCCGCCCCTGCCGTGCTCCTGGGGCTGGCGTATGTGGTGTATCTCCCCTTCCACGTCTGGTACGGCGCCGGCTATGGCTCGGTGGAGCTCTGGCGCGGATCCCACACGCCGCTGAGCGCCTACCTCGTTGTACACGGGCTGTTCCTGTTCGTGCTCGTGTCATGGTTGGCATGGGAGACGCGCGAGTGGATGGCGCACACGCCGCTCTCAGCGCTCGCCCGACTCCGGCCCCACACCGGGGTCATCGCCGTGGCGGTACTCCTGGCGGTCGGGGGGACGGTGGCGATGGCGAATGCCGGGTTGGCGATTGCGCCGCTCGCCGTGCCGTTGCTCCTGTGGGTGGCCCTTGTCTTCTTCCGGCGTGATCAACCCGTCGAGCGCCGGATCGTGCTCACGCTGGCGGCCGCGGCGATCGCACTGACCCTGCTGGTCGAAGTCGTCGTTGCGGTCGGCGACATCAGCCGCATGAACACCGTCTTCAAGTTCTACCTGCAGGTCTGGGAAATCCTCTCCGTCGTCGGTGGTGTGGCCCTGGCCTGGCTCGTGGCGGACCTCGCCGGCTGGTCGCCAGCGTGGCGAAGGTTGTGGCTCGCCGGGCTGGCATTCGTCGTTGGGGGTGCCGCGCTCGTATCCACTGGTGGCCGCGCCGGCCAAGGTTCGCGACCGGTGGGCGACCGAGGCGCCACACCGGCTGGATGGCATGAGCTTCATGCAGTTCCCAACGTACTCTGACCTCGGGCGCGAGGTCAGCCTCCAGGAGGACTACCGCGCCATCCTGTGGCTGCAGGATCATGTCCAGGGATCCCCGGTGATCGTCGAGGCCAACACGCCGGAGTACCGCTGGGGCTCGCGCTTCACGATCTACACCGGACTGCCGGGCGTCCTGGGCTGGAACTGGCACCAGCGGCAGCAGCGCGCCGTGGGAGGCGACCAGGTGGTGACCGAGCGGGCGCTGGCGATCAACGACTTCTATCTGACGAGGTCGGTCGACGAGGCCATGGACTTCCTCGAACGGTATGAGGTGAGCTACGTCATCGTCGGGCAGATCGAACGGATCTACTTCGAGACGATCCGGCCGTGCCTCCCCTCCTTGGATGGCTCGCAAGTATTGTGCGATCTGGCCGGCTGGCCGATGGGCATGCCCAATCCCGACGTCCCTGCCGGCGACTGCGCAGCCATCGATCCTTCGGCATCCGACTCGGCGCTGGCTTGCCCGACACACGGGCTGGAGAAATTCCCCCTTATGGAGAAGCAGGGCCTGTTGATCGCCGTCTTCCAGGACGGAGGCACGACGATCTACGAGGTCGTTCGGTGATCGGACAGATCCTCCGCTGGTGGCTGGTCGGCACCGGGTTGGGCGCGCTGGCCGTCCCTCTCGGCTGGAGGCTCTTCACGCGCCTGCCGGATCGCGGGATCGGGTTCGCGCGCGCCCTCGGGATCCTGGCCAGCGGCTACGCGCTGTGGCTGGGATCATCGATCGGCCTGTGGAGGAACGGGCTGGGCGGGTCGATCGCCGCCGTGCTGGCCCTCGCCGCCGCGAGCCTTTGGGCAGGCAGAGGCCGATGGCGCGAGATCGGCGCCTGGATCCGGGAACGCTGGAAGCTGGTTGCGGCCGGCGAAGGCCTGTTCCTTGCCGCCTTCGTCACCTGGGCGATCGTCCGCGCCAGCAACCCGGATATCGTGGCGACGGAGAAGCCGATGGAGCTGGCGTTTCTCAACTCCATCCTCCGCTCGCCGACCTTCCCGCCGGCGGATCCCTGGCTGTCCGGCTACGGGATCTCGTACTATTACTTCGGCTACATTCTGCTCGGGCCACCTCGCCCGGCTGACAGCTTTGCCCGGGTCGATCGCTTTCAACCTTGGGAACGCCTTGTGGTTCGCCCTGGCGATCAGCGGCTGTTACTCATTGCTGGTGAACCTGCTGTCCGTGCGGGACGGGCGCCTGCGCCTCTTTCCGGCGTTCCTGGGGCCGCTGTTCGTGGTCATTGCGGGGAACCTGCAGGGCTTTCTTGAGGTCCTGCACTCGCTGCGCCTTTTCTGGCGGACACTCCCCGATGGCAGTCTGACTTCGCGCTTCTGGACCTGGCTCGATATTCTCGACCTCTCTGAGCCGCCGGCGGGAGCCATCAGCTTCATGCCCTCGCGTTACCTGTGGTGGTGGCGGGGGTCACGCGTGATCCATGATGCAACCTTGGCCGGCGTGAAGGTCGAGGTCATCGACGAGTTCCCGTTCTTCTCGTTCCTGCTGGCCGACAACCATCCCCATCTGTTGGCGCTGCCGTTTGTGCTGCTCGCGGTTGCCCTCGCACTCCAGGTCTACCTGTCCGGGCGCCGTACGCCGGCGCCGATGGTTCGACCGCGCCTGAGCTTCCCACCCATCGGGACTGCTCTCTGGGGGGCGGTCGTGCTGGGGGTGGGGGCTGCGGCGGCCGGGGCAGCGATGGCGCTAGCAGCACAATCGCCTGTGGCCGGGGTCATCGCCGCCGGGCTGCGATGGGGAATCCTGGCGGGGGTGGGGAGTGGACTGCTGCTCGTGTTCGTGTACGTGGTCCTCGGCGCCCTCCCGGTGCTCGTCAGCCTGCAGGAGTTCTGGTTCGCCGCCTTCGCCTTCGGAGCGCTGGCGTTTCTCAACACCTGGGACCTCCCGATCTACTTGGTGATCTTGCTGGGTGTGTTGTGGTGGAATAGCCGAACCGAAACGGCTGGATCCAGCCTGCGGCTGGTGATTGTCACGGCGATCGCCATCGGGATCGGTGCAGGGCTGCTGTACCTTCCGTGGTATCCGAGCTTCCGCTCCCAGTTGGGCGGCGTGTTGCCGAACCTCTCCTTCCCGACGAGGCTCTCGCAATTCGGGGTGATGTTCGCGGTCTCGTTGCTGCCGATCCTGGTCTGGCTGATCGGGTCCGTGCGTGGCGGATGGAAGCGCACGGACACACGCACGCTCGTGCTCCTCGGGCTGGGGATCCCACTGGGGCTCCTCGTCCTGTCCTGGCTGCTGGCCGGCCTCCTGGCGGCGGCCGACCCGACTCTAATCGATCTGTTCCTGTCCAAGGCGGGAGCCGATTCCTGGCGTCAGGCGGTGGCGGGGATCGCTGAACGCCGCCTGACCCGCTCGTGGACCGCCTTGGGGCTTGGAGGGCTTGTCGCCCTGGCGGTCATCTTGCTCGCCCAGATTCGACGCGGCGCGGATCCGCGAACCGAGCCCGAGACGGACCTGCGCCCCTTCATCGCATTGCTGGTGGGTGTCGCCGCATTGCTGACGCTGGCACCGGAGTTCGGCTACCTGCGCGACGGTTTCGGCGACCGCATGAACACGATCTTCAAGTTCTACTTCGCCGCCTGGATCCTGTGGGGATTGGCGGCGGCCTATGCCGCAACCGAGATCTGGCCGCGGCGTCCTTCACTGAGAGGAGCGCTGCGCACCCTCGCCCTGTTGCCGCTGGTGCTCGGGCTGACTTATCCGCTCCTCGCTACGTGGACGATCAGCGATGGCCTCTCACCGGCAAACGGCTGGACGCTTGACGGCGCGGCGCACCTGGCGCGCGACGCGCAGGACGACTCCGCTGCCATCCAATGGATCAACTCCACGCTACCGCGAGGAGTTGTCGCAGAAGCAGCGCGCACCGGGAGCAGCTACTCGGGGTTCGGCCGCATCGCCACGCACACCGGTCTGACCTCGGTCCTGGGGTGGGATTTCCATGAATGGCAATGGCGTGGGAGTTGGACGGAGCAGGGGACACGGGTTCAGGACCTATCCACGTTGTACATGACCCGGGACTGGATCGAAGCCCAGGCGATCATGGATCGCTATGCGATCGACTACGTATACGTCGGCCCGCTGGAGGCCTCAACGTATCGCCCGCTGGCCCTCACGAAGTTTGCCATGTTCCTGAAGGAGATCTACCGCAACGGCGAAGTCGTGATCTACGCCCGGCCGGAGGCGCTTGTGCCATGAAGGACCGCTCGGATCGAACCGTCTCACTGGAGAGCCTGGTTCTCGGCATCCTGTTCGTTGCCGCAATCGGGATGCGAGTGACGCGCCTCTCCTGGCCGCCGTTGGCGCCGGCGGAAGCCGTCGCCGCACTGGACGCCGCACGGACGACCGCCGACGCCTCCGCGCTCGACCCGTCCTCTGGCCCGCCGCTCGAGCCCGCCTACGCCTCGACGACTGCACTGCTTTTCACCGCCTTCGGCTCGAGCGATCGCCTGGCGAGGACGGTCCCGGCCGCCGCAGGCATCGCCCTGCTTTGTCTCCCACTCGTGCTGCGACGCCGTATGGGGCGATCAGCGGCACTCCTGGCGGTGATACTCCTCGGCCTGTCGCCGACGCTGGTGATGATTTCACGGACAGCAGGCGGCGGAGCCCTGGCGCTCGCGGGCCTGGGTCTGGGCTGGGCGTTTCTCGGGCGGGAGGACCTGTCGCCGAAGACGCGGGCCGCCTGGATGGCCGGTCTGCTGGCCTTGGCGCTCGCTTCGGGCCCGTCGGCGCTGACCGGGCTGCTTGGCCTCGCCGTGGGGGTTGTCGTCCACAAGGCGCTGTTCCGGGGGGCGGATCCCGCGTGGTCCGATCTGCGATCGCTGCCGTGGTCAGCGCGGCGCGAGTTGATCATGTTCGCGGGGCTCCTGTTGGCGATCGCCACCGCGATCGGCACGCGCCCCGATGGGCTTGCCGGTTTGGCCGCCTCGCTAAGTGCATGGCTTCAGGGCTGGACCCGCCCCGGGGACCTCGGGATTGGCACCGCGTTGGCAGGCCTGGCCATCTACGAGCCGCTGGTGCTCGTGGGGGGCGTGTATGCCGCCGTAATGCTGCGCTCACGGCGGAGCCTCAATCCCAGCTTGACGACGTGGGCGTTGGGCGCGCTTCTCGTGGCTTTGATCTACCCGAGCCGTTCGGCAGCCGATCTGGCGTGGAGCGTGATCCCGTTGGCCTTACTCGCGGGCCAGGCGGTGGAAGACGTCGTTGAGCGGTTGGCGATCGCGGAGCACAAGCCGATCCTGGCAATCCTGGGTGGGATCCTGATTCTGCTGGCGGTGTTCGCCTACCTGCAGCTGGCGGGTTACGCCCGGGGGATCGGCCGAGGGCCCGAATTCGACCCGTCTCTGGAGCTCGGCCTGGCAATCGGCGCGCTGGCACTGGGATTGGTCATCACGGTCCTGTTCGGGCTGGGCTGGTCGTGGCCATTGGCGGGAGACGCCGTTCGGCTGGTGGCATTGGGGTTGCTGGCGGCGGGGACGGTGTCTGCCAGTTGGAGCTTGAACTACGGAGCGCTGGCGGCGACTTCGCGCGAGTTGTGGCGACCGCAGGCGGCAACGGCTGAAGTGCAACTGTTGCTCGAAACTGCCCACGGCGTCTCGATGAGCCAGACCGGCTGGCCCGACGCGCTGCCATTGCGTCTGGAATCCGGGGCGAGTCCTGTACTGGCGTGGACATTGCGCGGATTTCCGTTGGATGTCTCCGAGGGGGCCTTGGCCAGCGACCAACCGAAGGTGATCTTGCGCCTGATCGACGGCCAGGATCGCCCTCTGGCGGCCGACTACATCGGGCAGACATTCTCGATCGTCGAGCGTAAGGCGTGGAGCGGGGTGCTGCCCTCTGGACTGCTGCGGTGGATGGTGCTGCGGGAGGCGCCCGCGCTCCCGGAACAGTGGCTGCTCCTGGTGCGCGCCGATGTGGCCAGCTTCGGCGAATTCCCGGCCCAGCCGGCGCCTGCCGAGTTCGGGAGGCTGAAAGCATGCAGTTGGCGGGCATCATCGCCATCGACGGCCCGGCCGGATCAGGAAAGTCGACCGTCGCGCAGCGGCTGGCGCAGCGACTGGGTTACTTGTACTTCGACACCGGCGTGATGTACCGCGCGGCGACGCTGGCTTGCCTCCAGCGCGGCGTCTTGGTTGACGAACAGGCCGCGGTCGAAGCCCTGGCGCAAGCCTTGGCGATCGATGTGCGCCCTCCTTCGGTGGAGGATGGCAGGCAGTACGACGTGCTGCTCGACGGGGAGGATGTCACCTGGGCACTGCGCTCCCCGCCGGTCGACGCCAATGTATCACGCGTCTCGATGTACGCCGGTGTCCGGCGGGCGATGTCCGCCCGACAGCGTGAGATCGGCCTGCGGGGTCGTGTGGTGATGGTCGGTCGGGACATCGGGACCGTGGTGCTCCCGGAGGCCGAGCTCAAGATCTACCTGGATGCGAGCGTCGAGCAGCGGGCCATGCGACGGTGGCGGGAGGCCGAGGCGCGGGGGGAGGCGGTGGGGGCGTACGATGACGTACTGCGGGCGATGCGCGAACGAGACCGAATTGACTCGACGCGTCTGGTTGCGCCATTGAAGGCGGCTCCCGACGCGAGGATCGTGGACAGCACGTCGATGGATGTGGACCAGGTTGTGGAAGAGGTGTGGAGGCTGGCCGTGGGGGAAGCGCCGCTTCGATGAGCGCGCCGGCAGGGCGGGGGAGGGCGAGGGGCGCCTTGGCAAGTACGACCATGCAGGGAATGAGTCAGTGGCGAGGCGGATATGTCCACGCGCGACGCGAGCGCAAGCGTCGCGTCCTGCGTTGGATGATCGATCAGATTGCCTTCCGGTTCCTGGTGCGGCTCGAGGAGGTGGAAGGCGTCGAACACTGCCCATCGGACGGCCCGGCGATCGTGATGATCAACCACATCGCGTTGGTCGACCCCGTGATGGTGCTGGGTGTGCTGCCGCGCAACATCGTCCCGATGGCCAAAATCGAGGTCTATCGGGTGCCGGTGTTCGGCATCTTCCCCTGGCTCTGGGAGGTGATCCCGGTGCATCGGGGCGAGATGGATCGCAAGGCCTTGCGCAGCGCCGAGGAAGTCCTGCGGGCGGGCGAGGTGGTGCTCGTCGCTCCGGAAGGGACGCGCCACCCGTCGTTGCAGGCGGGCAAGGAAGGCGTCGCGTTCCTTGCACATCGGACTGGCGCGCCGATCCTCCCCGTGGCAGTCGATGGCACACCGGGTTTCCCGACTTTGCCCTTTCTGCCTCGCTGGCGTGGTCCCGGAGTTCGGATCCGCGTGGGCAAGCCCTTCCGATTTGTCCAGCTAACGGTGAAGCCAGATCGTGAGATGCTGCGCAGAATGACCGATCAGGCGATGGGCATCCTGGCGTCGATGCTCCCCGAGGGCCGGCGAGGCGTGTACAGCGACCCCCGGCAACACGGGCAAGATCTGCTCGACTTCGGCTAGCCGCTACAGGCATCTCGGCCGGCAAGGGGAGGGGGATGAAGACCCGTGCGGACGGCCGCAGGTCGATTCGTCTGCGCGACTTCGACTACGCCAAGGCGGGCGCGTATTTCGTGACGATCTGTGCGCAAGACCGGGCGTGCGTGTTTGGGAACGTTGTCGACGGGAGAGTGTGCCTGAGCGCCGCCGGGCTGATGGTGCGCAGGGTGTGGGATGAACTCCCGCGCTTCTATGCTGGCGTGGGGATCGACGCGTTTGTTGTCATGCCAAACCACGTGCATGGGATCGTCATCTTGTCCGGTGGGTTTCCCAACGGACTCGACGATGGGCCGGCCGCCTCCGATCGGGAAGATTGGCCGGACGCTTATGGTCGCGACTTTGGGGCGGCCCCCTTTGGTCGCGACGTTGGGGCGGCCCCCTTTGGTCGCGACGTTGGGGCGGCCCCCTTTGGTCGCGACTTCGGGGCGGCCCCCCTTGGCCGCGATGTTGGGGCGGCCCCCCTTGGCCGCGATGTTGGGGCGGCCCCCTGTGGCCGCCCGGTTTCGTCGGTCCCCCGCGACCGCGCTTCGACACCTATCGGGCCGATCGGTCCAGGTCAGGCACGGGGGCCTGCCCCGACCGAACCCTTTCGGGGGCCGGGCCCAACCGATGCCGTGGACTCGGAAACCGTTGATGAGGGTCGTGGGACAAATGCCCAATTCAGGCGGCCGTTGTCGTTGGGAGACGTCATGCACCGCTTCAAGACCATGACGACCAAACTGTATGCCGACGGCGTGCGCGAGGCTCAGTGGCCGCCCTTTCACCGACGACTGTGGCAGCGCGACTACTTCGAGCACATCATTCGCGACGCAAGTGCCCTGCAAAGGATCCGCAGCTACATCGAACGGAACCCCCTGCGTTGGCGCACGGACGCACAGTACCCGAACGGCGATGCGTCATTCGACAAGAGGTGAATCGATACTGCCTTGGGGCATATTTCCCTCAGTGCCCGGGTGACGCTAGAGATTGTGACGGGAGCGGGCCTTTTCTGTGTGCTGCGCATAGCCACGATGTCGACAGGGGATGTAGCCGCGAGGTATAATCGGCGCGCTGCAACCATAAGCTGAAGGAGGTGTCGGCGAGACAACCAACACAGCCCAGGAAAGGGCAGCGCATGGCCCCGGGAAGGTTGCGGGGTGACGAGGATGAGGGTTCCCCGCCGCGAGGCGGGGCCAACCGGACGAAGCGGGCGGCTCTCCACCGCCCGGCCGGGAAAATCGAATGTTCAGCGGAAGCCCTCCGGGCGCACCACCGCCCGTCCCCTTTCCCCAGTCGAGCCTGCCGTCGAACGCCGCCCCGGCAACGGGACGGACAAACGCCGGCAGGCGTGGGACGATCAGCCAACCAATATGGGGAGTGTTTCCATGTGCGGAATCGTGGGGTACGTCGGGCCGCGGGACGCGGCGCCGATCATCTACGCCGGGCTGAAACGCCTGGAGTATCGCGGTTACAACTCGGCCGGGCTGGCTGTGGTGGAGGACGGTGCCATCCAGGTCCGGCGCGATGCCGGCAAACTCGACCGGCTCGCGGCGCTCTTGGAGGCGCAGCCGGTGCACGGGAGCATCGGCATCGGGCATACGCGCTGGGCGACGCACGGCGAGCCCACGGCTCGCAATGCGCATCCGCACGTCGGGGCCTCCGGCGAGGTCGTCATTGTCCACAATGGGATCGTGGAGAATTTCCTGGCGCTGCGCGATGAGCTGGCGGCCGAGGGCGTGAACTTCGGCTCGGACACCGACACCGAAGTGATCGTCCATCTGGTCGAACGCCACATGTCGCTGGGACACGACCTGGCCACGGCGGCGCAGCACGCGCTGGCGCTGCTGAAAGGCGCCCACGGCATTGTGCTGCTCTCCTCCCGCGAGCCGGACAAGATCGTGGCGGCACGCCTGGGGAACGCCGGCGGTGTCGTCGTCGGGGTGGGGGACGGCGAGATGTTCGTCGCCTCCGACATCCCGGCAATCCTCGAGCACACGCGGCGAATGACCTTCCTCGAGTCCGGCCAGATGGCCGTGATCCGGCGCGATGGGTTCGAACTCCGAACGCTGGACGGCCGGCCGGTGCAGGCCATCGTGCAAACCGTCCCATGGGACCCGGTGGCAGCGGAGAAGGGCGAGTACAAGCATTTCATGCTTAAGGAGATCCACGAACAGGTGCGCTCGACGACCGATACGATCGGCGGACGCGTGGACTTCGAAACCGGGCGGATCCTGTTCTCGCAACTTGGGCTGACGGCTGAACTTGCCAAACGCATCCGACGCATCGTCATCACAGCCTGCGGGACGGCGGCCAACGCCGGCATGGTCGGCAAAGTGTTGATCGAGCGCCTGGCCCGGATCCCGGTCGAGGTCGACATCGCCTCCGAGTTCCGCTACCGCGATCCACTGGTCGACCAGGACACGATCGTCCTGGCCATCAGTCAATCGGGCGAGACGGCTGACACGCTGGCGGCGATGGATGAGGCGCGCCAACGCGGGGCGACGCTGTGGAGTATTGTCAACGCCGTCGGCAGTCAGGCGATGCGCGTCGCCGACGGCACGATCACGATGCAGGTGGGTCCGGAAATCGGGGTGGCCTCGAGCAAGGCATTCACGGCCCCGCTGATCGACCTGTACATGCTCGCCATCCTGCTGGCCGACCTGCGCGGCACGATCGATGGCACCCGCCGCCGCCAGCTAACCGCCGACCTGCGTCGCATTCCCGATCTGGTGGGTCAGTGCCTGGACCGGGAGAAGGCCGTCGAGAAAGTGGCCTGGACTCTGAAGGACGTGGCGCATTGCCTGTACCTCGGACGCGGGATCAACATGCCGATCGCCTACGAGGGTGCGCTCAAGCTCAAGGAGATCTCGTATATCCATGCCGAGGCGTACCCGGGCGGCGAGATGAAGCATGGGCCCATCGCTCTCGTCGACAAAGAGATGCCGGTGATCGCCATCGCCACCCGCGACGCGTGGTACGAGAAGATGCTCAGCCAGATCGAGCAGACCAAGGCGCGCGGGGGGATCGTCATCGCCGTGGCGACCGACGGCGACGATTTGTTGAAGCCAATCGCCGACCAGATCCTGTGGGTCCCGCCGACGCCGTGGCTCCTCAGCCCGGTGACGACCGTGATCCCGTTGCAGCTGCTTGCGTACCACACGGCTGTGCTGCGTGGCGCAGATGTCGATCAGCCGCGCAATCTGGCCAAGAGCGTGACGGTCGAGTAGGCGCGGCAGACGCGCGACCCTCGTCCGTCGAGCATCGCAAGTGCGGGGGCTCCCCAGGTGGGAGCCCCCGTTGAGTCCCCGGCGACGATTGTGACGTCCTCCCGCGGGCGCAACGCTTCAGCTGGAGCCGGCGCATGAGGCGGAGACGAGGGGGCGCCGGCGGAGGCCCAACACGCAGGGTTCAGGATGGCTACGGAAGGCCCTGGAGGGGATCGGGAGGCGACTCTGTGGGCGGGGGGGTCCAAAGCGGTTGCAGCCACTCGGGTACGACGCGGTGCCGAGCGCGGCGGCTGGCCCATTCGATCATCTCCGGATCGCGCGCGGCCGGCGTGCACAACCGCGAGGGGATGACCGTTACCCCGACGCGGCCGATGTCAAGGCGATCGGCGTCCCAGCACGTCTGCAGGGTGATGTCTCCCTCGAGCAGTCCGTCCCCCTGTGCGGCGCAGGCGGTGTACAGCAAGTCGAAGTTCTGGCGGGAGAGGTCGAAGTAGGTGCCGCGCCATCGGGCCGCCAGCTGCGCGGAACGCGGGCCGCGCTCGGGGTCCCAATCCTCGCTGGCGCGGCAGGCATCGTGCAGATAGGCGAACAGCGTGACGATGTCGCGGTGAGCGCCGGTTAGATCGGCCAGGCGTCTGCCGTTCTCGGCCACGCGCGCCCAGTGCGTCACGCCATGCACTCCAGCCGGGTGCAGGCGGTATTGTTCCAGGATGGCGTTGAAGAACCGACTCGAGATCAGCATGCTGCACGAAGGGTCCGGCGCGAGGTGGTGTCGCCCCGCAGGGGAATCTTACGCCGGATTGGGCCAAACGTCAGTCCCCGTTCTCGAGCGGAACTCCATCGCCGGGCGGCGGCACGGGCTCCGGCCAATCGCGGTTCTGAGTGCCGAGCACGGCAACTGGACGGTTAAAGGGGCGCGTCAAAGGCATGTCACTGCAGGACTCCGGGAGGGAATAGGCCAAGCCAGATGCGGGGACGAGAGACTCCCCTTCTCGCCCCTGGCATTACGAATGCCGGCGGGTTTGCGAGGGCTGATGGTTGCGCCCGCATCGTCGAACTCAGGCTGCCCTAAGCCGTCTGAGGAAGGGTCTGGCGCCGCAGATCGGCAGTTGCTTCAGGATGTCCTCCGACGGTGAGCGACTGTCCGGTGGGCGCTCAATCGGTTCCCGCGCCAAGCTCGAGCTGTCTACCAAGCACTTCCGGATCGGACGTTGGGAGCTGGCAGGTGAAATCTGCGCACAGGTATGCCGTCGGTTTCCCGTCGAGCAGCGTGCGGCCACGGAGCAGCGCCGGGCGGTCCCCCTCTCCGGCGGCCATGACAAGCTGCGGCGCATAGGTTCGACTGGCGGCTGTCGCCAGCGCTTGGAGTGCCGGGTCGTCGATCCGACCGACGAGGGCCAACTGCCGGGTCGGCTGGAGGGCGAAATCGGCAGCCGAGAGCCAGGAGGCGAACCCGGTCGGGAACTGGGCGGCGGCAGCCGGCAACTGCCGCACGAGGCGTTCGGCACGTTCGCGGTCGCGTGTCTCGCCGGAGAAGGACGCGAGCTGGAGCGCGGCGGCGCAGGCCATGGAGTTCCCGCAGGGTGTCGGGTTGTCTTCAACGACCCGCGGCCGGACGATGAGGGCCGGATGGTCGGTGGCCGTGTCGAAGAGTTCGCCGTCCGGGCCGGCGAACCGACGGAAGAGCGACTCGATCAGTCGGTCGGCCAGGTCGAACCAGCGAAGATCGAAGTCGGTTTGATACTGGGCTAGGAATCCAAGGGCGAGCGCGGCGTGGTCGGCGAGCAAGCCAGGGGGACCGGGCTTGCCGTCGCGCCAGGTCCGGTGAACTCGATCTCCGTCCATGAGGCAATCGGCCAGAAAGGTGGAGAGGGAGCGAGCGGCATCGAAGTAGGTGCGGTCGCCCGTCGCACGGGCCGCTTCCGCCAAGGCGATCAGCCCGAGCCCGTTCCACTCGGCGACGATCTTGTCATCGCATGCTGGTCGCTGGCGCTGCGAGCGTCGCTCGAGGAGGATCCCCGCAGCTGCCTGCAGGATCGCTTCGGCGTCATCTGGCGGTACGCCGTGGGCGTCGGCTACGGCGGCAAGATCGGACGGGCGCCGGAGAACGGTGCGACCTTCGAAGTTGCCTTCGGGTGTCAGGCTGAGCGCCGCCAGCGCAAACTCGCGCCCTGCTTCCCCGGCCAGGGCCTGACGGGCTTCGTCGAACGACCACACGTAGAACGTCCCCTCGCCGCCGTCGGAGTCGGCATCCAACGACGCGAGCAGCCCGCCGTCCGGATGGCGGAGTTCGCGGAGCAGGAAGCCCAGTGTTGCATCGAGCACGCGGCGGAACCGCGGTTCGGCGGTGATCTGCCAGGCATGCAGGTAGGCGCGGGCCAAGCAGGGCGTTGTCATAGAGCATCTTCTCGAAATGCGGGACGGTCCAATGCTCGTCGACGGCGTAGCGGTGGAAGCCGCCGCCGATCTGGTCGTGGATCCCTCCGTCGGCCATCGCCGTCAGTGCGTGCCTGGCCATGTCGCGCGCCAGGCGGTCGCGGTGCACACGGTCACGTCGGAGGAGGAACTCGATGGCCTGCGGCTGAGGGAACTTGGGCGCACCGCCCCAGCTCCCGGCCTGCCAATCGTACGTGCGGAAGAGTCGTTCCGCCGCGGCGGCCGGGAGCTGGGGATCGATGGTTTGCGCCGGTCCGGTTGCCAGCGGGTGTGCCTGCAGCGCCCGGGTGAGATCCGCTCCGGCTTCCAGGACGGTCTCCCGCCGGTCGCGCCAGGCATCGGCGACGCGCTCCAGCACCTCCCCGAAGGCCGGCAGGCCATGGCGGGGCTGGGGGGGCCAGTAGGTGCCGCCGTAGAACGGCTGGCCCTCCGGCGTGAGGAAGACCGAGAGCGGCCAGCCGCCGGATCCGGTCAGGCCGACGACGGCCTGCATGTAGATCGAGTCGAGGTCGGGCCGTTCCTCTCGATCGACCTTGATGTTGACGAAGTTCGAGTTCATCAGGGCGGCGATCCGGCCGTCCTCGAACAACTCGTGGGCCATGACGTGGCACCAGTGACAGGCGGCGTAGCCGATGCTGAGGAAGATCGGCTTGTCTTCCCCTCGGGCGCGGGCCAGCGCGTCTTCACCCCACGGGTACCAATCGACGGGGTTGTGGGCGTGCTGGAGGAGATAGGGCGAGGAGGCGGACTGCAGTCGGTTTGTCACGCCCGTCCGCCCTCCGGACTTGGCTGGAGATCCGGATGGTAGAATGGCCGCGTGTTTTCCTCTCGAGGCTTGATCCGCTGGGCGCCGGCCGTGGTGATGATGGGCCTGATCTTCATCGCCTCATCGACTCCCGCCAGCCGCCTCCCGTTCTTCGGCGCCATCGACGTACTGGTGAAGAAGGGCGGGCATGCGCTGGGGTATGCGTTCCTGGGGCTGTCGTACTTCCACGCGCTTCCCCGCCGGCTTTCGGTGCCGTATCGGGCGGTGATGGCACTGCTGATGGCGATCCTGTTCTCCCTGAGCGATGAGTTCCATCAGTCGTTCGTCGAGGGGCGGACGTCGGCGCTGCGCGACGTGCTGATCGATACCGGCGGCGCGACGCTGGCGCTCTTCGCCGCCGCGCTCTACTCCTCCAGCTCGAAGTCGAGTTCGAGTTCCGGTTCCTGATCCGGGCGCCAGGCTTCCCCGGGCAGCACCTCGATATCCCCGAAGAGCTCCGCCTGCTGCACGACCACCTGTTGACGTTTCACCAGCTCGAGGACGGCCAGGAACGAGACGACGATCTCCAGGCGCGAGCCTGCCCTGGCCAGCATGTTCCGGAACGTGGTCCGGCCGTTGAGGCGCAACGCCTCGAGCAGCAGGCGAATCTTGTCGCGAATGCGGACCACCGGCGGACGGACGACTTCGTCGAGCACCGGACCGCGAGCCGCATCAGCCAGCATCTCAACCATCGCCCGACGCAAAGCGTCGAGCGTAAGTCCGGTCGGATCGAGCTTGGGATCGGCGGCAGGAGGCGGGGCGAGGCGCAGGTGGGTGCGCAGGCCGGCGGCCTCGCGTTCCGCCAGCAGGACGGCGACCTGCTTGTACTTCTTGTAGGCGATCAGTTGCCGCGCGAGCGCGTCCCCCGGGTCTTCTTCGCCGGGCTGGCGCGTCGGGGGGCGAGGCAGCAAGGCCTCGGACTTGATCTGCAGCAACCGCGCAGCCACGACGAGGAACGACGCCAGGTCGGCCAGGTCGGGCGTCGGAATCAGGCGCAGGTACTCGAGGTACTGGTCGGTGACTTGTGCCAGCGAGATGCGGGTGATGTCGAGCTCGGCGCGCTCGATCAGCTCGAGCAGCAGGTCGAGGGGGCCCTCGTAGACCGGGAGCAGGACGGTATAGGACGCCTCGCTAGTCATACTCACCGGAGCCAGAACAGCAGCGCGAGCCCGAGGAACAGCAGGCCCAGGGCGCTGGCTGCCACCAGGCCAAGCCGGAGGGTGAGACGGTCCTTACGCTGTTGTCCCCACTCCGCCCGTTCGACGGCCTCCAGACGCCTTCGATCGGTGGCCTCCAGGACCTCGTAGCGCCGCTGGGAGGCTTGTTCCTCCTCCAACCGGACACCGGAGGCCTGCCCGCGGGCCTGCTCGAGCCAGAGGGGCGAGCGGCGGGTATCGGTGTGGCGGGACATCACCTGTCCAAATAGGGAGATCGGCTCTCCGCACGCCGGGCACGTATCGGCAGCCTCCCCCACAGCAAGCCCACACGCAGGACAGGGCAGTTGCGACGCCGCCGCGACCGCTCCGCACGCTGGGCAATGCAAAGCACCCAAATCGTCGGGTGCCATGGTCGCTTCACCGCACTCAGGGCAGAGCGTGGACAAGCGATTCTCCGTCGTGCCGGGGTGTAACCTTTGGGATTATACCCCGTCTAAAGTGCAGGCAGGCGCGATCTGCATGTCGGTGTGAGTGCGTCGCGCCGGGCCTGGCCGGCAATGGATGAGTTCGTTGGATTCAACGACGTCAGGCGCCTGGTCGTCGTCTCGAAGAGGGATCCAGAAAGCACCGTGTGCTCGATCGGCTGGATTGGTTGGGGCGCCCCGGTTTACCTTGCGGCGGTTGACTTAGTGGGCAGCCTGGCCACGTGGTGGTCGTCACATGCCAGGTTGGAAGTTCTGTTGCTTGGCGAGCACGGCAGTGACCAGAGCGGCTGTGGGAGTTGAACTGTATGCACATGACTTATCGGGTGCGTGGTCTCGCGCGAGACGTAGAGTAACGCGCGAAACACGATCGAGCAGTTGGAAGGCAGGTACGGAGCAACGGCCGCCGGCCCACGCGCACTGGTGCAGCCGGTACACTCCATCGAGCTCGGCGGGTACCGAGCCGGTGACCATGGTATGATTCTGGAGAGAATAAGGTACGGAGAGAACGCAATGATTGAAGAGCCGATCCACGTCACCGATGCTGCGTTTGAGAAAGAAGTACTGCAATCCCAACTGCCGGTCATCGTCGACTTCTGGGCGCCATGGTGCGGCCCATGCCGCATGGTAGCGCCGATCCTCGAGAAGATCGCCAAAGAGTATGCCGGCAAGCTCGTCGTCTCAAAGGTGAACACGGATGAGAACGGCGAGTGGGCAACCAAGTTCGGAGTGCAGGGGATCCCGACGATGCTGTTTGTCGC
The DNA here is from genome assembly GCA_963743255.1 of uncultured Chloroflexia bacterium. Lineage (GTDB taxonomy): Bacteria > Chloroflexota > Anaerolineae > Anaerolineales > E44-bin32 > DYJB01. Next base: position 25,840 of record CAVUPD010000020.1, on the reverse strand, counting down.
CGGCGGCAAGATCGTGCACCAGCAGGTGGGCGCGGTGCCCGAGCCGTATCTGCGGGACATGGTCGACGAGTTCTTGAATTCTGTCACGCCGATCTCGAGCAACTAGCCCTGAACTGACACCAGAGCCAGCATTGGCCGCCGGGCAACCTGGCGGCCTTTCGTTCGCACTGCGAAGGTCCATGACTTGATCCCCGTCGACAGGAGGAATGGCCGGGGCCGTCCCATGGGACGGCCCCGGTGTGTCTTCGCGCCATCGGATGCGCTAGTCGTCGGAGGAAGTGCTCCAGAACAGTCCTTCGATGCGGCGCCAGATGCGCAAGGCGAGCGAGCGCAGGTGGGCCAGGAAGGTCCACAGCGAAAGGCCGGTGCGGGCGGCGGGGGCGGGGCGCAGGGTCTCGACCCACTGGAGGGCCAGCGCGCCCCACGTCAGGCCGGCGCCAAAGCCGACCAGAACGAGGTGGTCGCCGGGGCGGACACGCCCCTGCTGCACCGCTTCACATACGGCGATGGGGATGGAGGCGCTGGAGGTGTTGCCGTAGCGCTCGATATTGACCATGAAGCGCTCCATCGGTAGGTGCAGCCCGCGGGCGGCTGCCTCGATGATGCGCAAGTTGGCCTGGTGTGGGACGACCAGCTCGATGTCGTCCAGAGTCAGGCCGGCTTCGGCGACCACCTCGCGGGTGGCGCTGGCCATCACGCGGGTGGCGAAGCGGTAGACCTCCCGGCCGTTCATTTGAATCTTGTGCTGCTTTCGCTCGACTGTCTCGATCGAGGCGGGAAGGCGGCTGCCGCCGGCTGGAACTGCCAGCAGGCTGCCGCCCGATCCGTCCGAGCGCAGGACCCCGGACAACACGCCTCCGGGCGTCGTGCGAGCCTCCAGCACAAAGGCCCCGGCCCCATCTCCGAACAAGACGCAGGTCTCGCGGTCTTCCCAGTCCACAAGCCGGGACAGAGTCTCGGCGCCGATGACCAGTACGTTGTCGATGGCGCCGGTGCGGATTGCCTGCGTTGCCAGATGGACAGCATAGATGAACCCGCTGCAGGCCGCCGAGAGGTCGAAAGCCCCTGCCCGGACGGCCCCTAATGCATCCTGCACCAGGCAGGCCGTGGCGGGGAACAGGTGCTCAGGGGAGGCCGAGGCGACGATGATCAGATCGAGATCCCGCGCCGACAGGGTCGTGGATTCCAGGGCCTTGCGGCCGGCGCGGGCGGCCAGGGTGGCCGTGCTCTCGGTCTTGGAGGCGATGCGCCGCTCGCGGATCCCGGTGCGGCTGGTGATCCATTCGTCCGTCGTATCGACCATGCCTTCCAGATCGGCGTTGGTCAGGATGGTATCGGGGACGGCCATTCCCCAGCCGGTGATGTGGGCGTAACGAGTCATACGACCTTCCAATCCTGCGGCGTGCGCGAGAGGACCAGGCAGGCATTGTGTCCGCCGAATCCGAATGAGTTGCTCAGGGCGTGGCGCGGCGCCGCGCGCCGCGCCGTATTCGGTATGTAGTCCAGGTCGCAGGCCGGGTCGGGGGTGGTGTAGTTGATCGTGGGGGGTAGGATCCCCTCCCGCAGCGCCTGGACACAGAAGATGGCTTCGAGTGCGCCGGCGGCGCCGAACAGGTGGCCGGTCGTCGACTTGGTCGACGAGATCGGCACATGCTGGGCGTGTTCGCCCAGGGCGGACTTGATCGCCGCGGTTTCGCTGGCGTCGTTCAGCCGCGTGCTCGTCCCGTGCGCGTTGATGTAACCGATGTCCTGCGGTTGCAGGCCCGCCGAACTCGAGCGCCAGGCGCATGCAGGCGGCGGCGCCGGCGCCATTCTCGGCCGGGGCCGAGAGGTGATAGGCGTCGTTGGTGGCGGCGTAGCCCGTGACCTCGGCCAGCGGCTCCGCGCCGCGGCGGAGCGCATGCTCGAGCAATTCGAGGATCAGCACACCGGCGCCCTCGCCCATGACGAACCCATCCCGGTCCCGATCGAAGGGGCGGGAGGCGCCCGGGGGGTCGTCGTTGCGGCGCGAGATGGCGTCCATGACGTTGAAGCCGGCGAGCGTCAGGGGCAGGATAGCGGCCTCCGCACCCCCGGCGATCATCACGTCGGCCGCGCCGCGGCGGATGATCTCCGCCGCCTCTCCGATGGCATTCCCGCCAGTTGCGCAGGCGGTCACGACGGCCATATTGGGGCCGCGGGCCCCGAAGACGATGGCGATCTGGCCGCTCGCCGTATCGGGGAGCATCATGGGTACCAGGAACGGCGAGACCCGGCGCACGCCGAACTGCCGCGCGCGCTCGGCCTCGGCCAGCAGCGTGCCGATGCCTCCGATGCCGGTGCCGACGAGTACGCCGACGCGATCGCGGTTTCGCTCGTCGATTGTCAAGCCGGCGTGCTGCAATGCCTGCTGCGTAGCCACCACGGCGAATTGCGTGAAGCGGTCCATGCGGCGCGCCAGGCGGCGACCGAGGAGCCCGTCGGCATCGAATCCCTTGACCTCGGCGGCAAAGCGGGTCTCGTGCCCCGAAGTATCGAAGGCCTGGATGGGTCCGACGCCGGACACGCCGGTGACCGCGCCTCGCCAGCTGCTCTCTACATCGTTGCCCAGAGGGCTGAGGCAGCCAACCCCTGTGATGACGACCGACGAACGCGACACGCTCTCCTCCTCCGCCGAACTTCAACCCCTCACGCCTGCTTAACCCCGCGGTGCGGAAGGGGATGCGCAGGCCGTTATGCTACAATCCGGCCCGCGATGGGCCAAGACCTTCGGCGCACAGGCGCCTCACGCGGCGATCTTGATCAAGCCGAGTCCGTTCTGGGCGCGGTGCGATGATCCTGGTCACCGGTGGGACCGGCTTTGTGGGACGCACCGTCTTGCGGCATCTCAGCGCGGCCGGGTTCCAGGTTCGGACACTTCTCAAGCCGGCACAGCGCAGCCCGCGCCTGCCGGCAGGGGTGCCGGTGGATGTTGCACTGGCATCGCTCAACGATCCACGCGGCATCCGGGCGGCGCTGGTTGGAGTGGATTCGATCGTGCACCTCGCCAGCGCGGAGCGCACGGGGAACCCCGCCGCGCTGCAGCGCACGGATGTGGACGGCACACGCACGCTGGCCGAAGCCGGCGCGCAGGCGGGTGTGCGGCACCTGGTCTACGTCAGCCACCTGGGAGCCAATCGAGAATCGGCCTACCCTGTACTGCGCGCCAAGGCGCAGGCCGAGGAGCACCTTCGGATCGCCGGTGTGCCGCATACGATTCTGCGTCCGGCGGTGCTGTTCGGAGCCGAGGATCATTTCACACGCCCGCTGGCCATGCTGGCAGCCTCGGTCCCGCTGGTGTTCCTGCTTCCGGGGGAAGGGGACATGCTCCTCCAGCCGCTGTGGGTCGAAGACCTGGCCACGGCCATCACATGGACGCTAGAAGATCGGCCGCCCTCTGCAGCGGCTTTGGAGCTCGGGGGGCCTGAGTATCACAGCCTGCGTCAGGTCATGAGCCTGGTGCTCGCTGCCGCCGGGTTGACCCGCATCATCCTTCCCACGCGCCAGCCGTACCTTCGCGCCGGCGCCTCGGTGCTGCGGCGCCTCCTGCCGCGCCCGCCGATCACGCCCTTCTTCCTCGACTACCTGGCGGCCAACCGCACGGCGGAGATCAACTCGGTCCCGCGGCTGTTTGGGTTGCAGCCGGCCAGGTTGGAGGCGCACCTCGATCACCTGCACGGCAAGAACTGGGAGTGGGAGTTGTTGGCGCGTCAGCTTGCCACGCGGAGAGGCCGATGAGCATCGATCCGGGCGTTTCCTTTCGGTTGCTGGGCGGCGAGGACGAGTTGCGCCAGGCGGGAGCCCTACTGGGACAGGCGCAAGGTATGGAAGCAGGGACAACCCTTGGCGCCGAAAGCGTTGTCCTCGGCGCGTACGAGCGGGACAGGCTGGTCGGTGCGACGGCGAGCCGGCTCGTGCCCGACGACGCCTTGCCCACCGCGGGTCGAACAGGCGCGCCTGTATGTCATCGGCCTGGCAGTGCAGGCGGACGCCTCCGGCAAGGGGATCGGTGCCGGCCTGATGCGGCTGCAGCGCCTGCTGGCCATCCAAAAAGGGGTACAGCTCGTTACCTGGCATCAGGACCCGCTGGAAGGGCGCCTGGCCCATCTGGCGGTCCGCAAACTGGGGGCGGTGAGCCGGAGCCTGTCTGGCGGCGCAGGGGTCGTCGGCCGCGGTAGCTTGCTGGAGATCGAATGGTGGGTGAGCTCGCCCCGCGTGCAATCGCGGCTTGCCGGCGGACGGCCTGAGTTAGACCTGGCGCACGCGCTCGATGCCGGGGCGCCGAAGCTCAATGCCGGTCAGCTCGACGAAGATGGCCTTCTCCATCCCACGGGCGGCGATGTCCCGCCCGAGGGCGCCACTGCCCTCGTGGAAGTGCCGCATGCAATGCAGGACTTGCGGGAGCGCGACCCAGGGCTGGCGGACGAATGGCGCGCCCACTTGGACACAATTCTCTCCGAGGCATTCTCGCGAGGCTACTGGTTGACCGACTACTTGTGGCTCCGAGGCGAGCACGTGCCGCGGGCTTACTACTTGTTGATCGATGGAGAGCGAACCCTCAGCTAAGCGACTACGCGAGCCCAGCCGCCCTGGCAGGGGAGGGGCGACTGCCATCACATTCGTGCCACGACCCACGCGAACCCACAAGTCTCTTTCCGCCGCGAGCCAATCGGGGGGGCCGCCGCCGGCTGCAGAGTAGGGGAAAAGCGAAGACGGAGGGTTGTCCTTGCGCTCGCGCCTAATGTGCGAGCGCCTCCAGCCAGCCGATCGAGGCCGCGCCCCCGTAGGCCAGCAGCACCATCTTGATCATCTTCCCGATCCAGGTGTAAAGCAGGAACAGGCCCACCGGCATGCGCAGCGCTCCGGCAGCGATCCCTGCCAGATCGAAGAGCGGGTTGGGGATGGCGGCCAGGGCGATGATGGTCAGTCCCCCGAAGCGGCGGGTCCAGTCCAAGAGGCGGTCGTAGACGTGGGTGTTCTCCATCACCGCCTGGCCGCTGAAGCCGGCCATGTATCCGGTCAGCTCGCCCAGCGTGGCGCCGGATGCCGCGGCGAGTCCGACGCCGAGTGGGTGGAAGACCGCGCCCATGGCAAAGGTGACGGCCCACCCGGGGGCCGGAAGGATCAGCGTCGCATTGGCCAGAACCGAAATGAGGAAGATGCCGGGGTACCCATAGCCGGCGATCTGTTCCGCCCGGTCTCGGATGGAGAAGATGAAAACGGTGATGCCGATGACTGCCAGCAGGGCGAGCAGACGCAGGATCGTCAGCCGCCACCGCGGGTCAGGCTTCGGTTCGCTCACGCTTCGAGGATCTCGATCCGTCGGATGGCGACGGCCGGCGCCTTGCGATTGCGGGATCGCGCACCGGGATCGACATCAGCACGTCCATCCCGCCGACCACCTGGCCGAAGACCGAGTGTTTGCCGTCCAGCCAGGGCGTGGCAACATGCGTCAGGAAGAACTGCGAGCCGTTGGTGTTCGGCCCGGCGTTGGCCATCGACAGCACCCCCGGACCGGAATGACGAAGCGTCTGATCGAATTCGTCCTTGAACTGGTAGCCGGGGCCGCCGGTGCCCGTCCCGGTCGGATCGCCGGTTTGAGCCATGAAGTTGGCGATCACGCGGTGGAAGATCACCCCGTCGTAGAACCCCTGGCGCGCCAGGAAGACGAAATTGTTGACCGTCACCGGCGCCAGGTCGGCGTGCAGATCGACCAGGATGTCGCCCTAGTCGGTTTCAATGCGTGCCTGGTAGCGCTGGTTCGGTTTGAGGGCCATCGTGGGCGGGGCGGAAAACTTCTGTGCGGGCATGCGGGTCTCCTTGGGTCAGCGTTGACGGAGCAGCGTGTCGATCCTGGCCACGACCATGTCCATGGCGACCAGATTGAGGCCGCCCTCGGGGATGATCACGTCGGCGTAGCGCTTGGACGGCTCGACGAACTCCAGATGCATCGGTCGGACGGATGTCTCGTACTGGTGGATGACCAACTCGACCGTCCGCCCGCGTTCTTTGACATCGCGCTGCAAGCGACGGATGAATCGGACGTCGGGCGCCGTATCGACGAAGATGCAGACGTCGAAGAGCTCGCGCAGATCGGGCTCGGCGAAGATCAGGATGCCCTCCACCAGGATGATCGGCTGAGGTTCGACGCGCGTCGTCCGCTGTGTGCGCGAGTGGGTGGTGAAGTCGTAGACGGGGATCTCGACTGCCTCCCCTGCTCGCAGCCGGCGCAGGTGTTGCACCAGCAGCGAGGTCTCCAGCGAGTTCGGGGTGGTCGAAGTTCAGCGTCTCGCGCTGGAAGCGGGGCAGATCCTCCAGGTCCTTGTAGTAGGCATCGTGCGGCAGGAAGGCGATGTGCGCCGCGCCGGCACGCTCGAGAATCACGTTGGCGACGGTGGTCTTTCCGGAGCCGGTGCCTCCGGCAATGCCGATGATCACGGGCGTCGGGCGGTCGGGCATGAGTTCATTATACCGTCGCCGCACCGGCAACCGCCTCGAGCGCCAGGAAACCGACGGCGGCGCGGCCGCTCGCACCGGACTCAATCGGCGCGCAATGCGGCGACCTGGCCTCCGGTCAGCGCCGGCAAGTCGCCGGGAGGCAGCGGGAAGACCGCGTGCGGAGTGCCAGCCGCCGCCCAGATCACGTCGAACTGCAACAGGTCCTCATCGATATAGATCGGCAGCGCTGCTGCGTGTCCGAGTGGGGGCACGCCCCCGATGGCGAAGCCGGTTGTCTCACGGACGAATTCCGGGGTGGCCTTCTCCACCGGTTCTCCCAGGAGTTCAGCCAGCCGGACCTCGCTCACCCGGTTCGCGCCACAGGCGATCGCCAGGACCGGACGGCCGGTAGTCTGCCCGCGGAAGACCAGTGACTTCGCAATCTGACCGACCTGGCAACCGACAGCCTGCGCCGCCTCGGCGGCGGTCCGTGTCGAGCGGTCGAGCTGGTGGACGACATAGGTCCGCCCAAGAGCGATGAGCGCATCCTGGACGCGTTGGGCGGCGGGTGGAAGAGGCTCAGGCGCGGATGACATCGAAGGCCTCAGTGTCGGTAGGCGACGATGAGGATCAGGGCCACTGCAAACAGGCTGATCAGGCCGACGGAGGTGCACAGACAAACGGCGAGAGCTTCCGTGACCCCGATGCTCAGCGTCACTTTTGTGTGCTTCCTGGCATTCGGGAGCCGACAAAACCTGGGAGCTTGGCCGGAGCAGGGAGGAGAGCCACCAGTGGGATTCGAACCCACGACCTGACGTTTACGAAACGCCCGCTCTGCCAGCTGAGCTATGGTGGCAACGGGCGGGATTATACCAGCCGCCGCGAAGGATGAACAGGACTCGGGCGCGCCCGTCCGATGTGCGAGTGCACCTTGGCAATCCCGGGCACTCGGAGGATAATCGCGGCGTGCGCGTGGCGATGATCTCCTACCATACCTGCCCGCTGGCGACGCTCGGCGGCAAAGACACCGGCGGCATGAACGTCTACGTCCGGGACCTGACCCGCGAGCTGGGGCGGCGGGGCGTCGGCGTCGACGTCTTCACCCGTTCGCAGGACGATCATGTCCCGCACGTTCTGCACGACCTGGGGTACGGAAACCGAATCGTCCACGTGCGGTCGGGGCCGGAGACGCCGCTGCCCAAAGACGTCCTGCCAGATCACCTGGGCGAGTTCGTTGCCGGTGTGGAGGCCTTCGCCGAGACCAAAGGCACTCGCTACGATCTGATCCACAGCCACTACTGGCTCTCCGGCCTTGCGGCGCTCGACCTGCGCGCCAGCTGGGGGGTTCCGGTGGTGCAGATGTTCCACACGTTGGCGGCCATGAAGAACCGCGTGGCGCGCAGTGCGGAGGAGACCGAGTCGGCGTTTCGCCTTGACTTGGAGACCCGGCTGCTGCGGGACGCCGATACCATCGTGGCCTCCACGCAGGCCGAGCTGGCACAATTCCAGTGGCTGTACCACGCCGACATTCGGCGCGTTGTTGTCATCCCGCCGGGCGTGGACACCAGTCGGTTCTACCCGATCCCGGTGGACGAGGCCAGGGAGTTCGTCGGAGTCCCGGCCGACCGGAGCATGATCCTGTTCGTCGGTCGCATCGAACCCCTCAAGGGCATTGACACCCTCCTGGAAGCGATGGCCCTGCTCTCGCAACAGGGCACACTGGCCAGACATCCACTGTGCGTGGCAGTGATCGGCGGCGATCCGGATGTCGACCCCGCACGGATGACCCAGGAGATGGGCCGGCTGAAGTCCATGCGGGCCACACTAGGGATCGATGACATCGTGACGTTCGTCGGCAAGCAGGATCAGGACACGCTCCAGTACTACTACTCCGCCGCGATCGCTGTGGTTGTGCCCTCCCACTACGAGTCCTTCGGGCTCGTGGCGCTGGAGGCGATGGCCTGCGGGAGACCGGTGGTGGCCTCCGAGACGGGCGGCCTGGCCTTCTTGGTGCGCGACAACGAAACGGGCTTCCACGTCCCGGCGGGCGAACTCAGTGGCGCTGGCCGACCGGCTGCGCCGGTTGGTGGAGGATGAAGTCCTTCGCACTCGCCTTGGACGACAGGCGGCCGAGTACGCCCGAGGCTACGCCTGGCCGTTGATCGCCGACCAGATCCTGAGCCTGTACGGCACGCTGCTCAAGAAGCACGCGTGAAGTCTCGGCCGCGCATCGCGGGGGTTCACCGGCGGTGCATTCCCGCGCAACACCGCATTGCAGGCTGGCTTTCCCGATCGCCGACGGAGTGAGAGGGTGGACTTGATCGAAGTGGTGAAATCCATGCTGGTTCCCGGCTCGACCGGGTTCCTGCTCCTGGGCGTGACAATCGGAGTGGCGCTGCTGATGGCCGGGCAGCGAGCCCGCCGCTGGGGCGTCGGCTGGCTGGCAGCGTTGGCCGCCGCGTACTGGCTCCTTTCTCTCCCGGTGACTGCAACTAGCCTCGAACGCGCCCTGACCGGAGCCTCCCGGCCCCTGCAGGAAGCTGCCGACGCGCCCGGGGCCCAAGCGATCGTTGTCCTCGGGGGAGGGAGCGAAACATTTCGCGCGGACGAACTGGCTTTTAGCGCGCCCAGCGAGGCCAGCGCGTTGAGGGCGCTTGAGGCGGCGCGAGTCTACGCGATGGTGCCGACGCTGATGGTGATTCCTTCAGGCGGCCCGGGAGGCGAGGCCGGGCGAGGGGAGCCCGAAAGCACGGTGATGCGGCGCGTGCTTGTGGCCCATGGGATCCCTGAGGCTGTGATCGTCGAGGAAGCCATGGCGTCCAGCACCCGCGAGGAAGCCCTCGCACTGGAGGGACTGCTGGCGGCGCGCGGCGTGGGCCGTGTGATCGTCGTCACCTCCCCGACGCACATGCGCCGCGCCCTGGGTGCGTTAGCGGCCGTTGGCATCTGGCCGATTGGCTCTCCGAGCCGGGAGCACACCGAATCGCGGTCGCCCACCAGCCCACTCCTGCCGAGTGAACGAGCGTTGGGCGACAGCCGGCAGGCGCTGCGCGAGGTCATGGCGCTGATCTACTATTCAGCGAGCGGCTGGCTCGCTCCCGTCCCAACCCCGTAAGCTGCGATCGCCCCGATTGAGAGTCAACAGCGCCGCCCGAGGGCGGCGCTGTGATGAGGAGGGCAGGAGGCGAGCGGTCAGGATTCGGGCGCGGCGATCAAGGGAAGGGCGACGCTGAAAGTTGTGCCTTCCCCGACGCGGCTGTGGACGCTGATCATGCCGCCGTAGGCTTCGACCCGTCGCTTAACGATACTCAGTCCGAGCCCGGTGCCGACGATGCCGGACTTCCTGGCGTTGCTGGCTCGAAAAAACTCTTGCCACAACCGGGGAAGCTCGTCCTCGGGAATCCCGATCCCCGTGTCGGCCACGGAGACGATGGCACTGGCGCCGCGTGTTTCGAGGCTGACGGTGACCCGGCCGCCGTTCGGTGTGTACTTGACGGCATTGCCGATCAAGTTGCCAAAGATGTGCGCCAGACCTTCATGCCCTGCCCGGACCCGTGGATTACCGTGCGGCGGGGTGAAGACCAGGGTGATGTTCTTCTCCAATGCCTCCGCCGCCCTCTGCTCGACTGCCCCCCGGACCTCCGGGACAAGCGCCACCGGTTCCGGCTTGTCCTGGAACCCGCGAGTGGTCGTGGCGGCCAGAGCCAGCAGGTCGTTGATCAGCGCCATGAGCGAATCCAGCCGGATCTCCACCCGGTGGATGATGTCCTGCTGCGTGGGATTGAGCTCGCCGGACATCTGTTTGAGCAGCACGCGCAGCAAGCTCTGCGCACCCCCGACGGGGGAACGGAGCTCGTGCGTGACGGTCCGGACGAACTGGGCGCGTTCGGTCTCGGCACTCTGAAGCGTTTCGTGCGCCATGGCGTTCTCAATGGCCACGGCCCCTTGTCGAGCGATCGCCATGACGAATTGCGCGTCGGCGTCGGTGAAGCGCCGCGGTTGGTCGGCGTAGACGCGCAGGATCCCCAGCGGGCCAGTACGGCCGATGATCGGGACCACCACCAGGCTGTGGATGCCTTCGTCGAGCACCTGCCGGGCGTACTGTAGCCGCGCATCGTCCGCCGTCTCATGGACAAGCGCCGGCCTGCCGGATAGCGCCTCCTGCGCCAGGGGATTTTGGGAGACTTCGACGGGCCCCTTCTCCTGGTAGGCCGGGCTCAGGCCGTACGAGGCCACCAGTCGAAGCCTCTCGCCGGTCTCGTCCAGCAGACGGATGGAGGAATGGGTGGTCCCCAGAGCCAGGGCCGCGTTACGCGTCAGTTGGTCAAGGACCTCCGACAAGCTGAGGCTGGAGGACACAGCACGCGTCGTCTGGAACAACGCAGAGATCTGGCGCTCACGTCGCTGGAGCTGCGTCATGATCCCGGAGGCCAGCGTGACGGTGGCGAACGCCGCGGCGGCAAAGAACACGATCTCGGAGGTGATGAACAGCGGGTCGCGGTACAGGCCCTCCGGCAGCGAAGGCAGCAAAGTGAAGTGGGGCAGCGTCTGGCTGGATTCGAGCAGCGCCAAAACGAGCAAACCGCCGACGCCAAGCGCCACGTACAGGTAGGAGGAGACGCCCGGCAGCAGGATGGTCACCATCAGCATGTGGATCAGCAGGAAGACGATCCCCGGGCTGGTAATGCCGCCGGTGAGGTGCAGGAAGACCGCCATGCACAACCAGTCGAGACCGACCTGCAGAACGACCAGGCGGCGGAGCCGGGCGAGGGTGACGGCGGGATCAGCCGCGGGGCGCGGTGGGCCAGGACCGACAGGATGGAGTTGTATATCAGGATCGCCAGCCCGGTGGAATAGAGACCCATGGCCGGGAGGACGACGCCGAGTAAGCGTTGGCTGGCCAGGGTGGCTAGGATCACCAGCGCGCCGGCGGCCCAGCGGGTGAGGATCAGCCGCGTGCTGGCGGCTGCCAGATCGCGAGGCAGGAGGATCTCGAGCTCGCTGGGTTCGCCGGGAGAATCCGCCACGCGGGGCCCTCAACGCTGCGGGCCGGTGTCTTCGTCGCCGGCCCGGCAATCCTACGATTTGAGCAGCGCGTTGACCTTCTTGAGAAAGGCCTCGGGCTCGAACGGCTTGTCGATGAAGTCGTCGACCGGAAGGTAGGCATCGTCCGGGCCAAAGCGGAGGGGAGTGGTCGAGTGGATGGCGGTCAACATCAGGATCGGTATCTTGGAGAAGGGGGCCAGATCCGCGTCCGGGCTGGGGCCGCGCAAGCGCAGGGCGAGCTGGAATCCGGCCGTAGCCGAGTCCATCATCACGTCCAGGACGATCAGGTCGGGGCGCTTGGCCTTGATCTGTTTCAAGCCGTCGACGGGATCGCCGGCTGAGTCCACCGTATGGCCGCCGCTTTCCAGGCACAACCTTGTCGCCAGGACCATGTCGGGGTCGTCATCAATGATCAGGATGTGCGCCATCGTGAGCTTCCCTCGTCTTCAGGCGGCGGTTCGCCGCTGAGTTCGGATCGTACGGCCCGGCAGACCGGTCCCAGGCACGCGTGGACGTCTTCACTCAATCCGGCGTCCCAACCGGTCTGCCTCGGCTGGATGAGGAACAGGACAACCTCGGCCGGCAGGATCCCCAGAGCTTCGCTGAGTTGGAGAGCCTCGCGCAGTCCGGCGGAGTGTAGGCCGGGAGCATCGTGGGGAGGCGCAAGCCTCAACGTCTCGAGCGAGACCCTCCGCCAGGCGCCCGGGGCGGCGCCGAAATCGGCTGCGTCCAGGATGATAGCACGTCGTCGGTGCTGAAGGTGGAGCACCGTCTCCAGTCCGGCGAGGCCGCCGTCGAGGAGTTCGACTCCCTCGGGCACGGGCTGCGAGGCCAGACGTTCCAGCACGGCCGGACCGGCGCCGTCGTCTCCCCGCTGCGGGTTGCCCAGGGCCAGGACGAGCGTAGGCGCAGTCGACCCGGGGGGTTCGGCCCGGGTCGACTGCAATGGAGTCATGGTCAGACCCGCTTCAGACGTACTCGACATCGAGCATGTGCGCCGAGCAGGAGATGCACGGGTCATACGCCCTGACGAGCATCTCGAGCGAGAGCGTGATCTCCTCCGGCCGCTTCTCCAGGATCGTCGGCACGAGCGCGCGCATGTCGGCTTCGATGTTGTTCAAGTTCTGACCGGTGGGGATGATGCAGTTGGCCCCGACCACCAGGCCGTCCTGGATCACGTAGTTGTGGAAGAGCGTGCCGCGCGGGACGTCGCACGCACCAGCGCCCTCACCGCTCAGGCGGGTCGGGGCGACGGGCTCTTCCCAGGTGATGCCGCGCGCCAGCAAGGCGTCGCACAGGCGGATGGCAGTCCTCGACACAGTGCGCAATCTCAACCACCTGGGCCGTGGTGTTCATGTAAGGGTTGGTGCACTTGGGCTTCAGCCCCAGGGCCGCGGCGGCTGCTTTGGCTTTGGGATGCAGCTGGTCGTAATTGATGTTGACCCGCGCCAGAGCGCCGACCATGTAGGACTCGCGCTGGTTGCGCGTGCGCTTGGCCGAGGAGTGCCGGACGAGGGTCTCGTTGGTGACCTGGCGGTAGTCCTCGATGGGCCACGTCCCGCCATCGGTGCTCTTGATCACGCCGTCGATGTAGCAGTACTCGTCGGGCTTCGACAGGGCGATGTACTCGGTGTCGCGCTCGAAGGCCGGCAGCTTCAGCGACTGGAACAGCTCGACCGTCAGGTCGACGTCTGTGCGGACATCGATCAGCCGCTGGCGCAGTGTTTCGAGATCGAGGCGGCGAGGGGAAGTGGGTGAAGCCGCCGACGGTCATGGCGATCGGGTGGGTGTGGCGCCCGCAGATGGCGGCGCACAGGTCGCCGGCCAGCTTCTTCATGCGCAGGGCACGCAGGACGACGTCGGGCGCGGTCTTGGCCAGCGGGACGACGCTCGCGGACGCCGAGCAGATCGGGCGCCACCAGCATGTAGGCGTGAAGGATATGGCTGTCGAGCATCTCGCCGTGAAAGTTGAGCTTGCGCAGCAGCACGGTCTGTTCGGTGGGCTCGACGCCGAGCGCCTTCTCGGTGGCGCGCAGCGAGGCGGTGGCGTGCCCGACGGCGCAAATGCCGCAGATGCGCGAGGTGATGTGCGACGACTCGGCGTACGGGCGGCCGCGGAGCATGGCCTCGAAGAAACGCGGCGTCTCGGGAATCTCCAGGTCGACACTGCTTGAGCTGGCCGTTCTTGACGTCGACGACGATGTTGCCGTGGCCTTCGACGCGGGTGATGTGATGGACGTCGATCCTAACGTTTCCCGTTGCCATGACCGGCCGCCTCGCTTTCCATCATCTGGTACGTCAGGAACATGGTCATCTTGGCCATGCGTCTGTTCGACGCTCAGCCCGTGCTCACCCAGGACGGTCTTGAGTGAGTTCGATGTTCGGGTTGGGGATCAGACCCGCGACAGCCCTCGCACGAGTCGCCGTAGGTCGGGCAGATGGCGTCACAGCCGGCGCGGGTGATCGGACCCAGGCAGGTCTTGCCGCGCAGGTACAGGCAGACGTTCTCCTTGAGCTTGCACTCGACGCACAGGGGGTAGTCCGGCAGCTGCGGGCGTGCGTCCTTGCAGCACGGCCTTGACCACGCTCACGAACTCGTCGCGGTCGATCGGGCAGCCGGGGATGAAGGCATCCACCGGGATCACGGCGCGAGATCGGCCGGGCGGGGTAGGTGTCGTACCACTCGGCCTTGTCGCCGTAGACATAGCGCCGGACGTCCGGCAGATCCTGGCGGTTGCGGATGGCGTTGACGCCGCCCAGATGGGCGCAGGCGCCGAGGGCCACGACCACGCCGGCTCTGCTCGCGGATGGCCTTGAGCTGGGCCTCGTCGCTCGGGCGGGTGCACGAGCCCTCGATGAAGGCGAGCAGGTAATCGTCCCCCTTCTCGCTCATCGCCTCGCGGAAGCGCACGATCTCGACCGCCTCGAGCAGCTCCGGGTGTGTCTGCAGCGAGTCGACCACCGTCAGCTGGCAGCCTTCGCAGCTGGTGAACTCGAAGAACGCGACTTTGGGTCGGACGGCCATCACAGCGCCTCCCCGAGGTGTTTGATCTCTGCGTAGGAGAAGGACGGGCCGGACTGGCAGGTGTACAGGTGATTGATCTGGCAGTGCCCGCACTTGCCGACGCCGCACTTCATGCGCCGCTCGAGGCTGAGCCAGATGTTGCCTTCCGAGATGCCCTTCCCCAGCAGCTCCATCAGGACGAAGCGGTACATCACCGGCGGTCCGATGGTCACGGCGACCGTGTTGCGGGCGTGGACTTCGATCTTGGGGAAGAGCGTCGTGATCACGCCCACCGGTGCCGGTCCAGCTCTCATCGCCGCGATCGACGGTCTGGTACAGCTCGATGTCGCTGCGCTTGCGACCAGCGCTCGAGTTCGTCCTTGAACAGCAGCTCGCTCGGGTCCCGGGCGCCGTAAGGATGATCACGCGGCCGAAGTTGCCGCGCTCGATCGAGCACCTGGTTGATCAGCGACCGCAGCGGTGCCAGCCCGAGGCCGCCGGGGGCGAAGAGCATGTCCTTGCCCCGGAAGCGCTCGATGGGGAAGCCGCGCCCGAAGGGACCGCGGATGCCGATCGTGTCGCCGGTCTTCATCGTGTGCAGCATGCCGGTCACGTCGCCGACCTTGCGCACGCACAGCTCGAAGCTCCCGTTGCTGCGGCTGGGGGAGGACGAGATGCTGATGGGCGCCTCGCCGACGCCCAGCAGGCGAAACCTCGACGAACTGCCCGGGCTGATGTTCCAGGGAGAGCCCCGGGGGAAGCTTGATGGTGAAGAGCTTCTCGCGCTTGCCCTCGGTGCGGATATCGGCGATCGTGGCCATCGTCGGTAGATACAGGGACGGCTCGGTCAGCGTCTCGCGCAGGGGCTGTGTCATGCCGTCACCTCCTTCGTCTCGCTGGAGGCCGGGCGGTGTCGCCGGCGGTACAGCTCGTTGAATGTGTCCACGGGCGTGATGTCGACCAGGCAGGCCTGGGCGCAGCGGCCGCATCCCACGCACCCGAGCAGCCCGAAAGCATCCGTCTGATACTTGCCCTTGCGGAAGAAGCGATGGCGCTGGCGGGCGGCGCGCTTGCCGCGGAAATTGTGACCGTCGGCCACGGTGGCGAACTTGTCCAGCTGGCACGAATCCCAAACGCGGAAGCGCTTGCCGGCTTCCAGCGTCAGTTCGACCTCGTCGGCGACGTTGAAGCAGTAGCACGTCGGGCAGACGTTGGTGCACATGGCGCACGCCAGGCAGCGCTCCCCGAGTTCGTCCCACAATTTGGAGTCGTAGCTGACCGAAAGCAGGCTCGGCAGCTCGGTGACGTCGAAATCCAGCCGCAGGGGGAAGCGCGGCCACTTCTCGGTCATCACGCGATTGACCCGGCGACTGTCTTCGTCGCTGGGGTCTCGCACGCCTCGCAGTCCCTCCAGGAGCGCCGCACCTTTCGGGGTGCCGACATCGACCGCGTAGTCGTCGCCCAGATCGGTCAGGTGCAAATCAAATCCGTCGGTCACGCTGAGGGTGCCCATGCTCTTGCAGAACGAGTGCGCCATACACGGGCGAAGGCACTCGATGCTGACCAGCGTGGTCTTCTCGCGCCGCGCCATGTACGGTTGATCCACGTAGGTCTGCGCGAACACACGGTCCAGCAGGTGCAGGGCGTGCAGATCACAGGTGTGCAGACCGAGAACGACCGTGGGCTCGGCGTCCTGAACGACCTGGGGAGGGCTGCCGTCCATGCGATAGGTGAGCAGATCTTCCTGCTGTGGGAACAGGTACTTCTTGGGCGGGATGACGGTGGTGGGGTAGTCGAGGTCGATCTCGGCAGCGGACTGGATGTCGCCGAAGATGTGTTGGCCGTGCAAAGGCTTTGGGCCGACGACGCGCTGGTCGCGGCGCATCTGCTCGACCCAGTCCGGGAGCACGGTCTTGGGGATGACTTTGAAGCTCATCGGTGACTTGGCTCCATTCTCGGCATGCGTGATGGTCCGTCCCGCGGAACCCGCCGGAGAGGTCACTTGACTTTATAGCGGCTGGCTTCCGGGTTGACGTAACACCCTTCTATGCTTGCCGGACTATTCGTCACCATCGACAAGGAGGGTCAACAAAGGGCCAATCCTGCGCATAGCCTTACCGTGGAGGGGCCTGGCGGACATCGAAGACAACAACGGCGACCAAAAGAGGACGGACTGGGGTCAACTTGGTGGGATATGGTCTCGGAGGTGCAGAAGCGACCGGCCACTCGAAGGCTGTTCGGGCTTCGGGGGTGGGGACGGAAGTCGCCCCGCGTCCGGTATGGCAGCAGTCGCGCGGGGGAAGTAGAATGCCCGTCCAGGTTCTGCCCTTGATGCTTCCTTCCGTCGCTCCGTCTGAAGCCGCAGCGCTTCGAGCCAACTCCCGGCATCTGCTCCACGACGTCGCCTGGTACGGCGTCCTGGCTGCCAGCAGCATGGCCTTCCTGTCCATCTTCGCCACGCGGTTAGGCGCCACGCCGTTTCAGATCGCGCTGCTGACCGCTGGCCCGGCCGTGGTCAACCTGATCGGCTCGATCCCCTTCGGCCACTGGCTCGAAGGCCGGCGGCTGGTGCGCACCAGCTACCACGCGGCGGTCTGGACACGTGCCGGTTACCTGGCCCTGATTGTTCTGCCGGCGCTGTTTGCGCCGGCGGGACAGATCTGGTCATTGATCGCGCTCGACTCTGGTCATGTCGGTACCCGGCACGCTCTTGGCCATCAGCTTCAATGCCCTGTTTGCCGACCTGGTGCCGCCCGAGTTCCGCGCGCAGGTAGTTGGCCGCCGCAACGCCCTCCTGGCGGTCACGCTGTCGGTGACGGCGTTGGTGTGTGGAGGGCTGCTCGACACTGTGCGCTTCCCGGTCAACTATCAATGGGTGTTCGCACTCGGCGCACTCGGGGCGGTTGCCAGCAGCTATCACATCGGGCGACTCACTGCACCGTCGGATGGCCATCTCCCACCGCGCATCCACCAGCCGCTTCTGGACGCTGCCCGACCGGGCGCACTGCGCGTGGCCGATGCTGAGCGCCCTGAGGCCGGCCTGCGATTCCTGGCGCGCTCCCACGGGCGCCGCCTGCTCCGCCTGGACCTGCTGCGAGGTTCGTTCGGCAGGTTCCTGCTCGCCTATCTGGCGTTCTACACCTTCCAGTATCTCCCGCTCCCCATCTTTCCAATCTACTGGGTGCGCGAGCTCAAGCTGACCGACGGTGCGATCAGCCTGGGAAGTGCCATGTTCTACGTGGCCATGATCTTCACTTCGATCGCTCTTCGCCGGATCACGAACCGACTTGGGCACCGCCGGCTGCTGCATGTCAGTTCGCTGCTGTATGCGGTCTATCCGTTCTTGACCTGGCTGGCGGTGGACGCTACGCTGTTCTGGGCGGCCTCGCTGACCGGCGGGGCGGTCTGGGGGCTGCTGAATGCGGCCCTGGTGAACCGGCTGATGGAGAAGGTACCGGATGGCGACCGGCCGGCGCATATGGCGCTTCACAACCTGGCGCTCAACCTGGGCATCCTGTTCGGCTCGCTGCTTGGGCCGTCGCTGGCCGCAACCTTCGAGCTGCGCGGGGCGATGCTCGGCGCTGCCGGCCTGCGCCTTCTGGGCGGGCTGATCCTGCTGCTCGGCGCATAAGCACGGACCACACCCGCCCACGTGGCGGCGTACGGAGGTGGGAATGTCCTCGTCGACCGGGAAGTTGATCCGCCTGCAGCGGTTGATCGAAACGCAGACGAGTACCTGCCTGATTGTTGCCATCGACCACGGCATGACCTCGCCGCGCTTCCTGCCCGGCCTGTTCGACACCGGCCTACGCGTGGAGCAGGCGATCGCCGGAGGCGCCAACGTGCTGATGCTCGGCCGCGGGATGGCCAAGGCGCATGCGCAGCACTTCCGGCGGGAGACCTCGCTCGCTTTGATGCTCACCGCCTCCGCCGCCGGTCGGCCATCCGGCGCGGCGATCACGCCCATCGGATCGGTCGAGGAGGCGCTGCGGACCGGGGCCGATGCGGTCGTCGTCTACGTCGCCCTGGCCGGTGACAACGAACCCGAGGCGATCACGTTCCTGTCGCGGGTCGGGGAGACGTGCGAGTACAAAGGCATGCCGTTGATCGCCGAAGCCGAGTATCCCAACGCCTATCAGAGCCTGGACTCGATGTCCGAGTCCTCGGCCCGGAGTACCTGAAGCGCAACGCCCGGCTGTGCGCCGAGCTGGGGGCCGACATCGTCAAGGTGAACTGGAGCGGCAGCCCGGCGTCGTTCGAGGAGATCATCCGCGCCTGCGGCAAACCCGTGGTCCTCGCCGGCGGCAGTCGGATCGGCGACCTTGAACTGCTGACACGGATGCCACCAGGCCCGAACCGCCGGCGCCGTAGGCTGCTCGGTCGGCCGCAACGTGTTCGAACATCCAGCGCCCCAGGCGATAACGGCGGCCATCAGCCGCATCTTCCGCGACGGCTGGCCGGCGCACCAGGCGCACCAGGAGCTGCAAGCCGCGCTCCAGGCGAAGGGCTAGGGGGCAGGGCATGCCGGATAAGAACCGCGCAACCCCTGCTGCCAACGCCGCTCGCCGGCCGAGCCTCGATCACGTGCGCTGTTTTTTGTTGGACATGGACGGCACCTTCTATCTGGGCGAGTCGCTGCTGCCCGGCGCACTCGAGTTCATCCAGGTGCTGCGGGAACAAGGGCGCGACTTCCTGTTCCTGACCAACAATTCTTCCCGCAGCCAGGACGACTACGCTGAGAAGATCACCCGGCTGGGCCTGCCGGTCGACCGAGAGAAGATCTTCACTTCCGGCGAAGCAACCGCCCGCCACCTGCGGGCCGCGCACCCGCAGGCGCGCGTCTTCCTCGTGGGTCCGCCGTCCCTGCATGCAGAGTTCCGGGCGCACGGCGTCGTCCTGGACGACGACAACCCGACACATGCCGTGCTTGGCTTTGACACGACGCTGACCTACGCAAAACTATGGCGCCTGTGCGATCTGGTGCGCGCCGGTCTGCCCTACATCACCACACATGCCGACTTCAACTGCCCGACGCCCACCGGGTTCATGCCGGATGTGGGGGCGATGATCGCGCTGGTACGCGCTTCCACAGGGCGTGAACCCGACCTGGTCGTCGGCAAACCGAGCCGCATGTTCGTCGAGGCCGCCGCCGCCAAGCTTGGGCTTCCCCTGGGCGCGCTGGCGATGATCGGGGATCGCCTGTACACCGACATCGCCCTGGGGAAGACCAGCGGGATCACCACGCTGCTCGTCCTTTCCGGTGAGACCCGCTTGTCCGAGGTGGAAGGATCGCCGCATCAGCCCGACATGATCTTCGCCGACCTGGCGGCCGTGGCCGACCACTTGCGCTCTGCGGGTTCGTGAGAAAGGGCAGGATGCTGAGGTTCGATCCAGGACAGGAACACGCCTTCTGGTCTGACATCGAGCGATTGCCCGGCTACCCGCGCGGTGAGGCCATCCGCTTGCGGCGGATGCTCTTTGCCGAAGACGCCGTGCATAGGCTGCCTGAGGTCCTGCGGTCGGTCGACGCACCGACGCAGGTCCCGCTGCGGCTGGTGATGGATCCCGTGCCGATGCGCCGCGGCTCGGACGATCTCAAGCCTCTGGTGCATTCGATCCTGCAGGAGTCCGGGTGGGCGGTCGAGGCCATCGATCGCGGAGCCGGATGCCTCCGGGCAGGTGCACACCGACCTCGAGCAGATCGGGCGGGTCCAGGCGCGGCTGGTCCCTGGCTGCGCCGTGATCGCGGTCGGCTCGGGCACGATCACCGACATCGCCAAGCAGGCCTGCCATCAATTCGAACAAGCCACGGGGGACCTCGTCCCCTTCGTGGCAGTTCAGACTGCCAACAGCGTGAGCGCCTACACCTCCAACATGGCGCCGACGTTCGTGCGCGGCGTGAAGCGCACGCTGCCGTCGCGCTACCCGACGCGCTCGTGTGCGACCTGGAGACGCTTCGCGACGCGCCGTACGCCATGACGGCCGCCGGCGTGGGAGACCTGCTGGTGGCCGGCGTGAGCTTCGCCGACTGGTACCTGGCGTTCCGGCTGGGGATGGACGAAGGCTACACACCCCTAGCGGAGACGATGATGGGGTCGCTCGGCGAGGAGCTGCTCGAACTGGGTCCTGCTGTTCGGCGGACGGATCTGGGAGCGATGGGGTCGCTGGCTCGCTGGATTGCGCTCGCCGGGTTAGCGATGTCGCTTTCGCACGCCACCACACCCCTCTCCGGCTTCGAACACGTGATCTCCCATGTGCTCGACATGCAGGCGAACTCGACCGGTCGACCGCTGGCGATGCACGGCGCGCAGGTCGCGCTGGCGGCGCGCCTGAGCGCGGGTTGCTACCAGCGGCTGCTGGCGCGGTTCGACCCGACCACGGTGAATCTTGAACGGTGTTTCCCAGGCGTCGACTCCATGAAGGCGACGGTGGTTGGCGCGTTCATGGGTATCGATCCGTCCGGTCAGGTGGGCGAGGAGTGCTGGACGGACTACCGAATCAAACTTGATGACTGGACAGTGCGGCGTGGCGGCTTCCGCCAAGTGCTTGCCGAGTGGCCGGAGACCCGGAACGGCTTGGAGGCGCGCGCTGTTCTGCCACGACGGTTGTCCCAGATCACCGATGCGGTGGGGTTGCCCAATTCCTTCCAACAGCTTGACCCGCCGGTGGCTGAAGAGCAGGCCTGCTTCGCCTTTATGAACGCGCCTTTCATCCGGCGACGCGGGCTGTTCCTCACCGGGGTTTGCTTCTGCTATTTCATCCTGATGCCGGTGGCGCTGGCCGCGTCGGTGCAGTATGCCGAATGGCTCGGCTTTAGCGCCACCCAATGGCGAGCGGAGGATTACGTGGGCTTCGTGTGCAAGTTCATGCTGGGCATGGGCCTGGGCTTCGACTTGCCCGTGGTGGTGCTGACGCTGGTCAAGATCGGCGTCCTCAACTATCGGCTGCTGGCGAGCCGGCCGGCGCTATGTGGTCGTGATCAGCGCAGTGCTCGGGGCGGTCCTGACGACGCCCGAGATCATTACGCAAATCTTGATGGCCGTCCCGCTGTATATGCTCTACGAGATCTGCGTCTGGATCGCCTGGTACTGGGAGCGGCAGGAAAAGAAGCGCGAGGCGGCGCAGAGCGCCGGTGATGTCGTGACGGGGACGTGATGCGTGAAACGTGAGGCGTGAAACGTGAAACGTGAACACCGGAGGACGACTGTTCGATTCTGCTTCATCACGTTTCACGCATCACGTTTCACGTTTCCCGTTTCACGCATCACGTCTCAACCTTTTTTCAATTCGCTCTTTACAAGGCGCGGAGCTTGGCTAAAGCCCGTACCAGTAACGAACATTTATGCGTAACATATTTTCCTTCCTTGCTACCTTGGCTATCGCCGCAGTCCTGTGTTCCGGATGCGCTAACACGGAGAAGAAACTCGGGCGCGGCATGAGCAACATGACGGAATTTGTCCGCCTCGGAGAAATACGCCGCTCGGTTGAGCGAACCGCTCTGTTCGACCAGCCCGGCGGTCATTACGCCACCGGCTTCGTTCGGGGGCTCAACAAGACTTTCGCACGGACGGGCGTGGGCATTTATGAGGTCGTCACCTGTCCCCTTCCCGCCTTACGATCCGGTGTTCACCGATTACCTCTACCCAACCCGGTGTATACGAACAACTACGAGCCGGACCTCATTGCCGATCCGCTCTTCGCGACCGACAACGACATGGGCTTCAGCGGCGGTGACATAGCGCCTTCGTTGCCGGGCAGCCGCTTCAAGATCTTTAACACGCAGTAACCGTCCTTCGAGCGGCCGATCAGCTTTGCGCCAGCACTCCTGTGCTGGCGCTTTTACTGTCACCACCACCCGGCAGCGGCTCCGGAATCCTGGCCCGTTGGTCTGGGCACTGCACACCCGCTGCTAATGCCTCGCCAAAGTCCTCGGACCATCGGGAGGCCGGCTGGCAGCCTCGAGCCCGCAACTTTTAGTGTCCTTCCCCGTCTTTTTGTGGCAAATCAAACGGCGTGATGCTGGAACGATTATCGCCCTGCAAGGTCAACCTGCTGCTCAACATACTCGCCGGCGCACGGGCGGCTTTCATGAGCTGGAAACGGTACTGCCCAGCCGCTCCGCTTATTCGACCGGCTTCGCTTTGCGCGGGCGCCCCAGGGGATAGAATTGACCTGCAGCGCGCCGGGGCTCCCGACGGACGCGCGGAACCTGGTGTATCGGGCAGCGGAGCTGTTTGCTGGAGAAGGCGGCCGGGGTCAAGGACGGGGTCCGCTTGGAACTCCAGAAGAAATCCCCCTGGCGGCAGGCTTAGGAGGCGGCAGCGGCAACGCGGCGACGGCGTTGCTCGGGTTAAACGAGCTGTTCGGCGGGCCGCTCGGGGCGGGAGAGCTGCAGCGTCTCGCCGCGGCGCTGGTCTGCCAATGTGCCGTTCTTCCTGCAAAGCCAGCCGGCGTTGGCGACTGGGCGCGGCGAGCGGATTGAGCCGCTCGAATCGTTTCCCGCCTTGCGCGGCACGGCGTTCCTGCTGGTTCATCCGGGCTTCGGCATTGCCACGCCGTGGGCGTATCAGCGATTGGCCCGCTTCCCGGATGAACCAGCAGGAAGCGCGTGCCGCACAAGGCGGAAACGATTCGAGCGGCTCAATCCGCTCGGCCGCGCCCGTCGGCCAACGCCGGCTGGCTTTGCAGGAAGAACGGCGCATCGGAGCCGAGCGCCGCGGCGAGACGCTGCAGACTCTCCCCGCCGAGCGGCCCGCCGAACAGCTGGTTTGACCCGAGCAACGCCGTCGCCGCATTTGCCGCTGCCGCCTCCTAAGCCTCCGCCCAGGTGCATACCTTCTGGAGTTCCAAGCGGACCCCATCTTTGACCCGGCCACCTCCAGGAGACAGTACCCGATACACCAGGTTCAGCACATCCGTGGGAGCCCCGGCGCGCTGCAGGTCAATTCTATCCCCATAAACCACACGCAAAGCGAAGCCGGTCAATAGGAGCGGCTGCGGCGCCGTTTCCACTACAAGCCACCGTGCGCCGGCCCCGAGTATGTTGAGCAGCAGGTTGACCTTGCAGGGCGATCATCGTTCAGCATCACGTGGTTTGATTTGCCACAAAAAGACGGGGAAGGACACTAAAACTCGGGCTCGACCGCCTCCCGATGGTCCAAAGAGCTTTGGCAAGGCGTTTTAGCAGCGGGTGTGCAGTGCCCAGACCAACGGGCCAGGATTCGGAGCCGCTGCCCAGGTGGTGGTGACAAAAAAGCGCCAGCACAGAGGAGAGTGCTGGCGCAAAGCTGATGGGTCCACCCGAAGGACGGTTACTGCGTGTTAAGAATCTTTAAAGCGGCTGCCCGGGAACCAAGGCGCTATGTCACCGCCGCTGAAGCCATGTCGTTGTCGGTCGCGAAGAGCGGATCGGCAATGAGGTCCGGCTCGTAGTTGTCCGGATACACCGGGTTGGGTGAGAGGTAATCGGTGAACACCGGATCCGCGTAAGGCGGGAAGGGACAGGTGACAACCTCATAAATGCCCACGCCGGTCCGTACCAAAGTCTTGTTGAGCCCCCGAAACAAACCGGGGTGCGTAATGACCCCACCGGGCTGGTCGAACAGAGCGGTCTCAACCGAGCGGCGTATTTCTCCAAAGCGGACAAATTCCGTCATGTTGCTCATGCCGCGCCCGAGTTTCTTCTCCGTGTTAGCGCATCCGGAACACAGGACTGCCGGCGATAGCCAAGGTAGCAAGGAAGGAAAATATGTTACGCATAAATGTTCGTTACTCGTACAGTACCTAGGCCGCGCCTTGTAAAGAGCGAATTGAAAAAAGGTTGAGACGTGATGCGTGAAACGGGAAACGTGGAACGTGATGCGTGAAACGTGATGAAGCAGAATCGAACAGTCGTCCTCCGTGTGTTCACGTTTCACGTTTCACGCATGACGCTTTTCACGCATCACGTCCCCGTCACGACATCCCCGCGCAGTCTGCGCCTCGCGCTTCTTTTCCTGCCGCTCCGGTAACTACAGGCGATACGCAAATCTCGTGAGACCGGATCCTCAATATTTGCGTGAGTGCGGACCGCCCCGAGCACTGCGCTGATCACGACCACCAGCAGCCGATAGTTGAGGACGCCGATCTTTACCAGCGTCAGCACCACGACGGGCAACTCGAAGCCCACTGAACTTGCACACGAAGCCCACGTAATCCTCCGCTCGCTGGGTGGCGCTGAGCCGAGCCATTCGGCATACTGGACCGACGCGGCCAGCGCCACCGGCATCAGGATGAAATAGCAGAAGCAAACCCCCAGCCGAAGCCGAAGGCCAGGCCGCAGTAAATGTATCTCTTCTCCCGTAACACCGCGGGGAAAACAAGCTCGCCACGAAATAAATAGAAATGAACGGCGCGGCCAGCACGGGCAGGCCGCCATAAAAGGCCACCTTGGTCGCCACAATGAAGGACCCGGCGGGGCTCAGGTTGATAATCTCCAGCCCCGCTCGCGCGGCGATTCCGAGTCATCCTGCGCCCGCCACGGTTAAGCTGGTTCGTCCCGCGGGACCCCGGCACCAGCTCCAGCCGCAGCGTCAGCGGTTGGTGCCCACGAGCGGGGCGAGCGGATCGTTGGGGGTGAGGTGGAGCACGCTCAGTCGGTCGGTGCCAAGACCACTCGCACCGTGCTGGGTCTTCGCGGAATGCCGGACGGGCCTGCTTGAGCGGCCATTCCAGTATCGTCCGACCGCATAGTTGCCGGCCAGCAGGCAGCCGAGCGTGCACACCGCGCGGCACCGCTCTGATCAGCACCCCAGCGAAGGTCTTCGAGGTGCTCAAGGAGGACTTTATCGGCCCACCCTCTTCCTCCGCCTGTTCACAAGGTGTTCCGCTACGGGTTCATCAGCCATGGCAGGAACCGCTTAGCGAATCGGCCTTGGTGCCGGGAGTCGGAGTGGAATTGTGCTCCGCCTCCGTGAGTCGGGGCGGGGGTAAAACCTGGCTTGGCGCTGGTAGTTGACACTACCTGGCGTGGGTGAGTGCGGCGTCTCGTCCATGGCATTATGCATCTCATCCGTCACGTCGCGCGTCGCCTTCTTAAATTCCTTGATGCCCGTGCCCAGGCCCTTGGCCGCACCTCCGGCAGCTCGGCGCCAAACAAGATCAATACCAAAGCGAGAATCAGGATGATTTCCCCGCCGCCAAGATTAAACAAGCCAAACATTACATTCATAAATTAACAATCATTTTACTGCCCAAGTAGCGTAGGCCCCCCGCCGGAAATAATAAAGCGGTAAAAAATAACCGGGGACCCGCTGGCCGGCAGCGCCAATTGGCAAAAGAATATGAGCAATTTGG
>CAVUPD010000019.1:0-33995 GCA_963743255.1 uncultured Chloroflexia bacterium | reverse complement strand
TCAGCAGTATGCGACCCGCCTGGGGCTGAACGTCGAGGGGCTCCTGGCTTGTCTCAATTCCGGGAAATACGACGACGAGGTTCAGGCGGATGCCCGCTACGCCGCCGGCCTGGGCGTCAGCGGAACCCCGACGTTCTTCATCAACGGTTTGCCGCTTGTCGGCGCACAGCCGCTGTCGGAGTTCCAGGCGGTGATCGAGAGCGAGCTGCAGGGTTAGAACCGGCTTCCTATCCGCTACCGGTCCATCGGCGAACCCCAAAAAACACCGCCACAGCCGCCGCCCAGGCCGCATATCCGACGGCGATCGTAGCCCCCGCTTTCCAACCTGCCCGTACTGCCACCCAGGCGACGATGACGAACACGACGGTGGAAAGATTCCCCACAGCATCCCGTCCATGAACGAGACCACGCTGGCGCGGTCGTTGCCGGCCGCCTCGGAGACGATCCACAGCGAGAGCGGAATATTGAGCGGCATCGTGGCAGTGATGGCCGCCAGCGTCCGCGAGTAGCGTTGGATCACCGCCACCAGGACGATGACCACGATCGAAACAGCAACCGGCAGCCAGCCTTCCCATTTCATGTAATCGTCTCCTGCTGAGGGGTTGTATCAAAGGGCGCACCCTGCTCGACCGATTGGAGGAACTCGAGCAGTCGGGCCGAGAATGCTCCGGCGTCGTCGAGCGGCGTCACATGGCGTGAGCCGGGGAAGCGTGCGAGGCGGGCGCCCGGGATGTGCGCCGCCAGCTCCAGCTTGCAGCGCAGCGGCACGGTGGTGTCCTGTTCGCCGACGACGACGAGCGTCGGGGCGCGGATCTCCTCCAGGCGGGAACGCAGGTCGAAGCGGCCGACGGCGGCCAACAGCTTGATGTACGTCAGCGGCCGATTACCCGCCAGACGCGCTGCGGCCGCGGCCCGAAACGCCTCCTGCCCCCGGTCGGGGAACAGGCCATCGGCCACGCGGCGGCCGAGCTCGTCCATGCGTCCCGTGGCTGCCAGCCACGTCCGTTCGATCCCTCGGCGGAGCGAGCCGCGCGTGGCCCGCAGGCGGGCAAAGGCGTTCACGGCGACCAGGGAGCGCACTCGCGCCGGATCCTCGGCCGCCAACTGCAGCGCCACCGCCCCGCCCAAGGACAGGCCGACGATGTGCGCCGATCGAATCTCCAGCCGATCGAGCAGGAGACGGACATCGTTCGCCAGATCCGCGATCGTCGGCCACCCGGCGGGCATGGGCGATGCCCCTTGCCCGCGCAGGTCAGGAGCGAGCATGCTGAAATGCGGCAGCAGACGCGGGCCGCTGCAACCCCCAATCCTCCCCGCACGATCCCAGCCCATGCAGCAGAAGGACGACGGGGGCGTCCTTTGCCGGAGACAGGTCCAGGCGGTATTCCAGGCGGATGGGCGTTCGCGCGGCGGGCGGCATCACCGGGATCAGGGCCGAACCTGCACCTCGGCGACAACCAACCGGTGATCGGAGGCTAATGAGTCGGCGACCCAGGCCCGAAGGGGAGTCAGCCCTCGCAGCCAGACGTAGTCGATGCGCTTGTCGGGATCCAGAGCAGGGTCGGTCGGCGGCGGTGGTGTCTGTCCGAGCCGGGTGAAGGGGTCCTCGAAACTGGCCTGCACGACGGCCTGGGCGACCGGGCTGCCATCCTCGGTGTTGAAGTCGCCCCCGAAGGACGCCGGCGTCCGGTCTCCGATGAATGCCAATGCCCCCATGATCTGTCCAAGCGTGTCTTCGTTAGACAGTCCCATCCAGATGCCGAAGGCGTGCACCGGCTTGTGGTCCAGTTCAAGTTGGACCCCCACGATGCCGGTTTGCTCCTGCAGGCTGCTCAGCAGGGCCATCGAGGTGGGCGCCGCGGGGCCTTTGTACAGCACGGCGATGCCGGTCAGATGCTCGACCGCGGGGAGGTAAGCGACATTCATCCGCAGGCGGTGTGCCAGGTACAGCGCGTCATCCACGACGTAGCTCGTCATCCGGCCGGTGTCCACTTCCTGCAGCGCGATGGCGTCGACCCCGGCTTCGGCGATGGCGTCGGCCATGTGGTCGAGATTGAAGTGCCACTCGGCGTCGTAGCCGTAGTGGATGTTGTAGGTCGCCACTCGCAGGGTGCCATCGGACGGCAGCGCCTCGGCCGGCTGCGGCCAGACGGCGCCGAGGATGATCGCCAGGCCGCCCAGCCCGGCGAGGAGGGTGCGCGTCGGACGAGCGGAGAACTCCTGCCATGCCAACGCGACAGGGCGCTGGGAGGAGGCGCCGACCATCACCGCCACACACGCCGCCAGGTAGACGATCCACCCCATCCCGCGCATCTGCGGGACGGCGTAGGGATAGGTGAACGCGAACGCGTTGAGGAAGTTGAGGACGAGCACCAGCCCGAAGGCCAGGGCCAGCATCTGTCCGACCGAGCGCTGCCGCGGAGAACGTCCGTCCAGCACGATCACCAGGCAGCCGAGCGCCAGGATCGCCGCCAGGACGACCCCGACGGCGCCGATCAGGTCGCGTCCGAAGTAGGCCACCATCAGGCTGGCGGCGAGACCCACCGGGACGCCCAGCCGGAGCAGCGGTCTCGACGCCAACCGGTTCCCGAGCTCGTGTCGCAGCCGCGGCACCGTCGGCAGAAGTGTGAGCACGAACAGCAGGGGCGCAAAGACGGCGTACGGCGCCCCGCTCCAGCGCGCCACGCCGTTTGGAAGCGCGAGCAACGAAGTCTCAAGGAACAACAAACCGCCCAGCCCGAGCGAGGCGCGCACGCCGAACAGATTCGCCTGGCGATCACCGACGGCTCCCATCCACGCCAGGGCCAAGGCGATGCCGATGATCAGTGCCGCCCAAAGGATCTGGGCTGGCAGCCAGATGGGCTGCAGGCTGAGGTCAAACGTCTGGCCGACGGCGCGCAGGACCTGGTCGAGCGCCAACGCCGTGAGCAGCGATGGGAGGGCAAGCGAACGCCGCGCCGTCAGCAGGCCCGCCAGATACAGCCCGGCGGAAGCCAGGACGACCAACGCCCCCCAGTAGCGAAGTGATGCGTCATTGAAGGTCAGGGCGATGCGCGCCACCGCGGTCAAGCCGGCAAGGATCGCCAACCAGGCGTGGCCCGGGCTGCGCGGCGCCAGCGCCGGAAGCGCCAGGGCCAGGAACACCAGGAGCACGCTGACGGGCAGCCAGGCGTCGGGCGACCCGGCGAAAACCTGGTCGTAGATGATGCCGAACAGCACGGAGAAGACGACCCGCAGCGCCTGCAGAAAGAACAGCATGATCGAGGTCGCTTCTACGGCGCGCAGGAACCGCATGTCGGTCATGGGCTTGCCTCGTGTGTCGGGGGGCTCGGCAGCGTCGATGATACTGCCGATTGCGTCAGGTGACTGGGTGGACCGCTAACGAGATTCGTGGCCGCAGGGGCATGAAGGCGAGCTCCGCGCGTGCCCACCGTCGCCGGATGGGGTGGGATCGACCTCCCGACGGCGCGCCAGACCTCGGACTTTGGGGCTCTAGGACACAACGGCCTGAGCACCGCCGCGGGCGCGTGGCCAATTCCTCATTCCGGTCCCGGATCAGCGAGCCTCGCGCCGGCTTGATCCGCACCAGGTAGGCGGCCATCAGCCCGTCGAGTTGATCCTGATCGTGCAGGCCCTTCATCGGGGGATCGCCGGACAGCGGGTGAAGGAGACTCTGGCGAATCGTGTCTGCAGTCAAAGAGCCTCGGCCCAGGGCGCGCCAAGCCTGCGGGTGCTCCCAGTCATTGCCCACATCCATCCTCCTCGGGGGGAGCACGCCGTCGGGTACAATCCAACGCCAAGAGGCAGGCAACCCTCGAGGCGCTAGTCGCCCTCCACTCCGGGTGGGTGTCCGCCTGGGGATGCAAGTCCGATATGAGACGCCACTCGTTTCTGACCACCGCCTTGCTCACGGCCTTCCCGGTAGTTTCGCTGTTCGCGGCAAATGCCGACCAGGTAGCCGTGCGGGATGCCCTTCGATCGCTGCTCGTCACGATTCTCCTCGGCTGGGTGGTGCTGGTGGCGATGCGTTGGGTCACGGGTGAGTGGTCCCGGGCGAGCCTGCTCACGGCGGGCTTCGTCGTCCTGTTCTTCACCTACGGCCATGTCTATGATCTCGTGGAGGGCCTGACGCTTGGCGGCGTCATCCTTGGCCGCCACCGCTGGCTGTTCCCCGTTTGGGGGCTGGCCGGCGTGCTGTGGCTGTACTGGGTGGCAATTCGGGGCCGAAGCCGCAGGTTTGCCGTTACTCCGCTCCTGGCCGCCGGCGCCGTGTTGGTGGTCTTGCCCGTCATCCTCTTGGGAGCGCGGGCGCTTTCAGGTCTCCC
Source organism: uncultured Chloroflexia bacterium (assembly GCA_963743255.1). Lineage (GTDB taxonomy): Bacteria > Chloroflexota > Anaerolineae > Anaerolineales > E44-bin32 > DYJB01. The sequence goes on along the minus strand of CAVUPD010000019.1, from coordinate 29,670 downwards.
CTCCGAGCCCGCGCCGCCGGCCCCCGTCTCGGCGCGGCCGTCCCCGTCCGCCGCCACCGGCCTGCCCGACATCTACTACATCATCCTGGACGGCTACGGCCGGTCGGATGTCCTCGCGGATCTCTATGGGATCGACAACACGGATTTCTTGCGCTTCCTGGAACAGCGAGGCTTCTACGTGGCCGCAGACGCCAGGAGCAACTACTCCAAGACCATCCTGTCGCTCGCATCCGCCCTGAACATGCAGTACCTGGACGAGATTGTCGAAATCCCAGGGCGTTAACTCGGCAAATCGTCAGCCACTGATCGAGATGATCCAGGACAGCCTCGTCGCGCAGTCGCTCCGGACAGCCGGCTACTCCACCGTCGGCTTCGAGACAGGTTATCCCCCCACCGAACTCACAGACGCCGACGTGTACCTGTCCGATCCAGGAGAGGCTTCCTATGCGTCCCCGCTCGAATGGGCGGCGCGTGGCGTGAGCGAATTCGAGATCTTGCTTCTCCAGACGACTGCGTTGCGCCCGGCGCTGGACAAGATCTCCGAGGGTCAGAACCTTGCCCGAAGCCTGATCAGCCAGCCCTATCGCGATCACCGTCGTCGGGTCCTGTTCACCCTCGAGAAGCTGCCCGTGGTCGCCCAGCTTCAGGGCCCGCACTTCGTCTTCGTCCACATCCTCGTGCCCCATCCGCCGTTCGTCTTTGGGCCCAACGGCGAGGAGGTTGTCCAGACACGGCCTTTCCGCCTGATGGATATCGAGGAATACGACCCCGAAGAGTACATCGCGCGCTATAAGGACCAGCTCCTCTCCCTTGACACGCTTCTCAGCACTGCGATCGAGCGCATCCTAGAGAACTCGGAGAACCCCCCGATCATCATCCTGCAGGGCGACCACGGCCCGGGCGCCCACATGAGCTATTCCCGGCCTCTCACCAGCAACATGCGAGAGCGCATGAGCATCCTGAACGCCTACCTGGTTCCGGCGGAGGTGACGCGCCGCTTGTATCCGTCCATCTCCCCGGTCAACTCCTTCCGCATCCTGCTTGAAGTCCTCCTCGGCGAAAGCCGGCCCCTTCTTCCTGACGAGAGCTACTTCACCCTGGACGACAGCCGGCTGTACAACATGATCAACGTCACGGATCGCGCCCGCTCGGACTAGCGCGCGAATCCCTCCCTCATGCCATGCGTCACAAGCGGGTCGGGCCCTTGCCGCGGAGGAGTCATGCCTTCGACCATGGGCGGACTCTGCCGCCGGCGCACGGGGACTGAATCGAGAGCGGGGTCCCTAAGGGTGCCCCGCTCTACTCATCGTGTGTGATGCGGAGGCCCTGCGGCGCCCGGCGCAGGTGTCGCCGCTCGGGCTAATGGTAGAACGGCCTGAGCTCCGCCGCGGGCAGCGTGATCAATCCTTCATCCCGGTCCCCGACCTGCGAGACGCGCGCCGGTTTGATTCCCACCAGGTAGGCCGTGTAGGCCGCCATCAGCGCGTCGAGTTGATCGTGGTCGTGCAGGCCGCTCAGCGGCAGGTCGCCGGTGAGCAAGTGGTGGCGCGTGATCTCCTCCAACACGTGCACCGGGTTGGCGACCTCGAAACCTTCCACGTACAGCACCAGTTGCCTCTGCAGCCGGCCCTCCAAGGTTCCTTTGAGGAATGGCCGGCGGCCAAGGAGTGCGGCGAAGCAGGCGTGCGGATGGACTTCGACCATCATCCGGTCGGTCCGCGATTCGCCGGCCACGAATTGGGTGAAGCCCATCGACGACAACCGCCGGTAAAGGGAGAAGCCCTGGCGCATCCAGGCCGGGGCGTCCTTCTCCTTTGCCGGCGTGTTGTACAGGCGGATATTGCGTCGCCGCAGTTCGTATTCGCACACCTTCCACTGCCCCCACGTCCGGCTGCCGGGGCGCAGGTTGAATCGCCGGCGCACTTCGGCTCGCAGCATCAAGCCCTGGTTCGGGGACTGCGGTGCGTCGATGGCCACGACTCCCGACTGCACGCCGGCGATGAAGGCCAGCACGCTTTCCGCATCCCCCGAGTCCATCGCCACCAGCTTGAGATCGCGGTCGAGGGCTGCAAAGTGCATCGGGCGTTTGCCTGCCGTGGGATCGATGCCGATGTAAAGAGCGTCGCTGAACAACATGCCTTCCTCCCTGTCCTAGTCTCCTGCCAGCCCCGCGGGCGCACCCGGGCGACCACGACGAACTTCGCGGGCAAAGGCGTCCCAGAGCTCCGGCGACGTGTGATAGGGCGAGAGCCAGGGCTTCGCCCCTGCCTGGCGCAGGGCAGCCTGCGCCGAGCGCCCGTCGACGATGGCCCAGGCGACGTACACCCAACGAGTGCGGTGGCGGCCCAGACTGCTGTGCAGCAGAACCTTGCTCCCGGCCTGCAGGCAATCGGCAACGAATTGGCCGGCCAACCAGCGATCGGCGGGCGCGGCGTCGCCTTCTTCGGCGATTCCCAGCCAGAGACAGGCCTGGGGAACGGGCCCCCGAAACGCGGCAGGGGCACCCGGGCGCAGGTGAACCACGGCCGTGATCCCGGTCTGCTCGGCGAACTCAGCCCAAGTCCGGGGGATGTGGTCGCCGCCGGCGGCAAAGATGCGATCCTCGACCCACGTCACGTGATCCTCGATCTCCTGCCTGCGGCGCCCCGGTGTCGCATTCTGTGCGTCAGGGCGAGGGCGACATCCAGGTGTTTGGCACGATCACAAAGTCGAATTCATCGGTCTCAGTTGAGAAGTAGCTGACATTCGACAGCTGCCCATACGATCCCCCGAAGACGGCATCGAAGATCACGCGAAAGGAGTTGACCGGTGTGATCGTTTGCTCGAGCTGGGCAGCGGCTTCGGGCGGCACCAGGTAGGCATTGAGGATCGAGAGTTTGTCCTCCATGTTGCGATCCGCCCACCCGTGATCGCCCATCAGCAGAATGATCGGCCGCGGTTCGGATTGCGCCAGGATCGCCTCAATGTCTTGCAGCAGGCGTGTGTTCAGGTAAGTGACCTGGTCGGCATAGGCCTGCAGCAGGGGATTGTCGCGAGCGGTGCCCGGCGATGCCGTCTCGAATTCGGCCGCGCTGACCGGCTCGCCATGGGGGCCAAACACGAACGGCGGATGCGGCGAAAGGATGTGCACGAAGACCAGTTTGGGCGATGGCAAGGTCGGTACGTCCGCCAGTTGGTCGAACACGAAGAGGATCCGATCGCGAAAGTCGATCGTGCGGTCCAGCGCCGAAGGCGTCTTCGCCGCCTGGGAAGCCATCATCCCATCCAGTGCAACCCGGGCGAGGGTCGTCTCGAGGAAGATGTACTCCAGCCGGTTGATCCTCGGGTTGAGCCCGAGGGCTCCGAGCGAGGTTGTGCCCCGCTGAAGGAAGTAGTCTGCGTCCCGCCATTCCGTCCAGATGTGGCCGGTCTCGAAGGCGACGGTCAGGTATCCGAGGCACTCGAGTTCCCTCCGGACCCGGCTGTTGCGGATGAGTTCGGTGACATCCTTGACGCGCCGGGGGCGTGCACCGAATCGTTCCGGGAAATCCTGCGTGTACTCCATGTTCAGCATGGAGGAAAGCGACAGCTCCGTGTGCCGGTAGTTGCTGAGGCTTCCGTAGGCCACATAGAAGCCCATGTCCTCCAGGGAGTTCAGGAAGAGCGAGTTGTCATAGCCATGGAATTCCCGCAGAACGCTATCTCGTTCATAGGCGTCCATGATGATCACGTAGACGTCGGGCAGAGGCTGGCCGGCCGGCGGTTGCAGGCTGCACTCCGCCTGGGTAAGCCGGCTGGGCGAGAGCGACTGCGCCAGCCCGGAGCCGAGTACCGCCAAGGGAAACGCGACGGCGACGACGGAGACCACATTCAGCACGCGATTCCAGGCCGCCGCCTCGCGCCGCCGGGCACACCAGAGAATGCCCGCCCCGACGACGATCGCGTAGACCGGCAGCAGGTAGCGATGTCGAACCAGCGTTTCCCCGGAGAGGCCGAGCGCCTTCAGGCCGTCATACAGCCGGCCGTAGGACAGGGCCGCAATCAGGGTCAGGCTGGCGACCAGGGCGGCGGTGTCGTCGCGTCGCAGCGCCATGCGCGCGGCTGCGTACACCACGATCCCCACCAGGAGAGTGGCGAGCATGATCCGCAACCCCTGGGTCAAGGGGATCTGATCAGCGTTGGACGCCAACAGCGAAAGCGCCGGGTAGAGCGCAAACAGCAGTGGATGGAACCAGATCGGGCGCTGGGGTCGTCTCATGGCAGGCGTCTACCTCTCCATGGCGGTTCGGCCGATCCCTGTCCCGGGCCGACCGCCTCTGGGCGTGCAGGACCCCCGCATCGGCCATCAAAGTCGAGTATACAACCCGCGGCACAGCCTGCCAGGGTCCTCGGTCGAGGCGGGGGCCAGTCGCCCAAGAGGTTGCATCCGTCCTGGTGCGCAGGCTGACACCCGTCTTTTGACGCCGCCGAAGCGCCGGTCTATACTCTTGATCATCAGGAGAGGACCCACCCGCTGGCCTCATCGGGCCGGGGCCCGGTCCACCCAATCGTTCCACGCCCGCCGCCGCACACCCTCGGAAGGTGCGAGCCCGTTGCACAGCGCCGGAGGCCGCTCTCGCTCGACGGCGCGCTCAAACACCATGGCGCAAACCCTTTTGTCCCATCCTTAAGGAGGCTGCAGGCATGCCGGCGAAGACCAAGAAGAAGTCCACTTTCAAGCTGACCTATGCCACGATGTTCAACCCCCCCGAGGAACTCCACGCGCGGTATGACGTGGAGCTGGCCAAGACCAGGGCTTCCCTGGGGCGCGAGTACGGCATGATCATCGACGGCAAGGAGGTCAAGGCGCCCGACAAGATCGAACACCGGTCGCCGATCAACCAGGACTGGCTGCTGGCGGTGTTCCAGAAGGGCAATGCCGACGACGCCCGCGCCGCCCTGGCGGCAGCCCGCCGGGCCTTCCCCAAGTGGTCGCACACCCCGTGGCACGAGCGCGTCAAGCTGCTGCGCAAGGCCGCCGATCTGATGGACAAACGGATCTACGAGTTCGGCGTGGTCATGTCGCTCGAGGTCGGCAAGAACCGGATGGAGTCGCTCGGGGACGCGGCCGAATCGGCCGACCTGATCCGCTATGCCTGCGATCAAATGGAAGCGAGCAAGGGCTACGTCGCGCGCATGGGTAAGGACCCTCTCAAGGGCTACAGCGCCACGAACACGTCGGTCCTGCGGCCGTATGGCGTGTGGGTCGTCATCAGCCCGTTCAACTTCCCGTGCGCCTTGACCGCGGGTCCGGCCGGCGCGGCGCTGGTCGCCGGAAACACGCTGGTCATGAAGCCGGCAACTAACACGCCGTGGACCGTGCGGCTGCTCGCCGAGTGTCTGCGCGATGCCGGCGTCCCCGACGGTGTGTTCAACTACGTTACCGGGCCCGGCAGCAGCATCGGGCAGGAGTTGATCGACAACCCCGAGGTCGATGGCATCACCTTCACCGGTTCGTACGACATCGGTATGGGCATCCTGCGCTCGTTCGCCAATGGGCGATACGCACGCCCGACGATCCTTGAGTTGGGCGGCAAGAATCCGGCCATCGTGTCGCGCAAGGCCGACCTCGACCGGGCGGCCATCGGCATCCTGCGTTCGGCTTTCGGCCTGCAGGGCCAGAAATGCTCGGCCTGCTCGCGCGTGTTCATCGAGCGGCCGGTGTATCAGAAGCTGGTCGATCGCCTCGCCGAATTGACCCGTAAGCTCGTTGTCGGCGACCCGACCGACCGCAGCGTCTACACCGGACCGGTGATCAACCGCTCTTCGTACAAGGACTTCCAGGACTTCTGCGGCGAGATTGGCAAGTCCGGCAAGTTCCTGACCGGCGGCAAGGTGCTGACCGACGGCGCACTGGCCAAGGGGTTCTTCTGCGCCCCGACGCTTGTTGTCGATCTGCCGCTCGAGCACCGCCTGTGGAAGTACGAAATGTTCCTGCCGATCACGACGCTCGCACCGGTCGACAGCCTCGATCAGGCGATGGGCCTGGCCAACGACGTCAATTACGGGTTGACGGCGGGCTTCTACGGGAGCGAGAAGGAAGCCGCCTGGTTCTTCGACAAGATCCAAGCCGGTGTGACGTACGTCAATCGCCCGCAGGGCGCCACGACCGGCGCCTGGCCTGGGTTCCAGCCGTTCGGCGGGTGGAAGGGCTCGGGCTCGTCGGGCAAGAATGCCGGCGGGTTGTACTACCTGCCGCTGTACATGCACGAGCAGATTTCAGACGTTGATCAAGTAGTCCGCCCTCGCGCGGGTGCCTGCGGCGATTGGCCGCAGGCACCCGCTCTCGATCGCATGACCTTTCGCCTCGGCAACGCCCTGATCCTGATCGGCCTGATCACGCTGGTCGTATTCGCCCTCGGCCTGAGCGTGCAGCAGGCAGACGTGCGCGCCCTGCTCGGGGGTGCGGCGCTGTGTGCTCTCGGTTTGATTCTTCGGCGGAGGGCAGCGCGGTCTGCCGCCTCGCCGGCCCGCTTCCGCATGCTGCGCCGCGCCCTCGGCCGACGTGTCCCCCCGCCCGACGACGACGCGTGACGCTTGCGAGCCAACCCCGCTATCTCGGCGATTGAGCCCACGCGGCGAACGTGATCGCAGGGTCACGCGAATGATGAGGTCCTGCGTCCGATGACGCAGGCCGGAGGTCTGCGGCTACCTGCCGCGCGCCATGCCCGCCACTCTGGCTACCCACCTCTCACATTGCACGAAGATGCACACGACCCCCCGGTGTTGACATCCGGCCCCCGCCTGCCGTATGATCTCTTTGTATATACAAAGGGTGCCAAGGGTAGGCTTGCGCCGCCAGGTCGGCACCCGTCTGGGAGGTTGACACGATGAGCGACCCCCGCCAATACGTCCTGGCCATCGACCTTGGAAGCGGCGGGCCGAAGGTCGGCCTGGTCGACAACACCGGACGCATCCTCGCCAGCGCCTTTGAACGCATCCCGATTACCCTGCTGCCCGACGGCGGCGCCGAGCAGGATGCCAACGAGTGGTGGGCCAGCATCCTGCGCACGTCCAAACACGTCCTGGCCGAGGCGGCCGTGCCGTCCGAGTCGATCCTCGCCGTCGCCTGCACCAGCATGTGGTCGGTGACCGTAGCCGTCGACGAGCACGGCAACCCGCTGATGCCGGCCATCTTCTGGATGGACACTCGGGGCGGGAAGTACAACCGCCAGATCGTGCGCGGGTTTCCCGAGATCGAGGGCTACAACCTGTACAAGCTGCTGCGCTACATCAGCGTCGTGGGCGCCCCGCCCACGCACTCCGGCGTCGACGCCCTCGGGCATATGCTCTTCATCCAGCACGAACGGCCCGAGATCTACCGCCGAACCTACAAGTTCCTGGAGCCGATGGACTTCGTCAATCTGCGCCTCACCGGCAGAGCGGTGGCCACGCAGAGCACGCTCTTCCCGACAATCCTGGTCGACAACCGAAGCCCGGAAGCCACTTCCTACGATGCCTGGGCGGTGCGTAACGCCGGCCTCGATCCCGCCAAGCTGCCCGAGCTCATCCCCGTCAACGGCCTGGTCGGGCCCCTGCTGCCCACCGTCGCCGCCGAACTCGGCCTCTCGCCCAAGACCGTCGTGATCGCCGGAGCACCCGACAATCACACCTCAGCCATCGGCAGCGGCGCCGTGCGCGACTTCGATGCCGTCGCCGTGATGGGAACGTCGGGCATGCTGTGCTGTCACGTCCCGTTCAAGAAGACCGACCTCAGCAGCATGATCACCACCATGCCCAGCCCGCTGCCCGGACGCCGCCTAATCTACGGCGACCTGGGCAACAACGGCAAGGTGCTCAATTCCTTCCTCACCAACCAAGTCTTCTGCAAGGACGCCTTTGGAGGCATGGAGCACTCGCCCGATGTTTACGAGCGCATGAACCAGGCCGCCGAACAAGCGCCGGCGGGAAGCGGCGGGCTGCTGTTCCTGCCCTGGTTCAACGGCACGCTGTGCCCGAAGGAGGACGCCGCCATGCGCGGCGGCTTCCTCAACCTGTCCCATACCACCACCCGCGCCCACATGACCCGTGCCGTCCTCGAGGGGATCGCCTACAACTGGCGCTGGCTTCTCGGCCCGGCCGAGAAGTTCGTCGGCCGGCGCTTCCCTTATCTGCGCCTTTCCGGAGGCGGCGCCTTATCCGACACCTGGGCGCAGATCATGGCCGATGTGCTCAACCTGCCGATCCACCAGCAGGCCGACCCGCGCAACGGCAACGTCCTCGGCATCGCCTGCCTGGCTTTCCTGCGCCTCGGACGCATCCGCCTCGAGGACATCCCGGGCATGGTCAGCATTGCACACGTGTTCCACCCGCGCCCGGAGAACCGCGCCATCTACGACCGGCTCTTCACGCAGTTCCTCGTCTGCCAGAAGAGTCTCAAGCCCGTCTTTCACGTCCTGAACCCTGCCAGCTGATGGGCAGCTGAGGAGACTCCACGATGACCAGCGACTCACCCTCCGCCGCGTTCGGCGACCTGCATCCGTACAGAGACCGCTTCGCCGCACACACACAAATCCCCGCCCAAGGCCGTCCGTCCGAGGAGGTCTTCGCCGAGCTCGCCGCCATGGCCGAGGCGGAGAACCAGAAGTGGAATCGCGGCCAGGTCTCCGGCACGTTCTATCACGGCGGCATGGAGCATTACGCCTTCCTCAACCGCGTCTTCGGCCTGTACTCCCACGCCAACCTACTGCAGCGCGACCTGTGCCCGTCGGGCACCAAGATGGAAGGGGAGATCCTGGCCATGACCGCCCGCATGCTGCACGGCGACGCCGTGCAGCAGCATCATCCGGGCGAGGAAGTGTGCGGCTCGATCACCTCCGGGGGAACCGAGAGCATCCTGAATGCTATGCTGGTCTATCGCGAATGGGCCCGGCACGAGCGCGGCATCGCCGACCCGGAGATCGTCGCCCCCGAGACGATCCATCCCGCCTTTCAGAAGGCGGCACACTATTTCGATCTACGCCTCGTGCGCGTGCCGGTGCGCGACTTCCTGGCCGACGTCGACGCCATGCGCGCCGCCATCACGCCCAACACCATCGCCCTGGCAGGCTCGGCCGGCAACTACCCCTACGGCCTGATCGACCCGCTCGAGCAGCTCTCGGAGCTGGCGGTCGAAAAGAACCTGGGCCTGCATGTCGACGGCTGCCTCGGCGGTTTCATCCTCCCGTGGATCGAACGCCTCGGATACGCGGTGCCGCCGTTCGACTTCCGCCTGCCGGGCGTGACGTCGATGTCGTGCGACACGCACAAGTACGGCTACGCCCTCAAGGGCACATCCGCCGTCCTGTACCGCAACCGGCACCTGCGCCGGTTCCAGTACTTCAAGACCTCCGAGTGGCAGGGCGGCGTCTACGTCTCGCCGACACTCCAAGGCAGCCGCTCCGAAGGACTGACTGCCGCCACGTGGGCTGCGCTGGTCACCATGGGCGAAGCGGGCTACCTGGAAGCCGCGCGCGCCATCATGCAGGCGGCCGATACGATCCGCGCCGGAATCGCCACCATCCCCGAACTCAAGGTCGCCGGAGCCTCGACGTTCCTGATCTCGATTCTGTCGGAGGACGTCGACATCTTCCATGTCAACGACTACCTGGCCAAACTTGGATGGCGCCTGAATGGCTGCCAGCGCCCGCCGGGGATCCACTTCTGCATGACACTGCGCCAGACGCTGCCCGGCGTCGCCGACCGTTTCGTGCACGACCTGCGCGATGCCGTCACCTACGCCAAGGACCCCGGACAGCCGATGGCCGAGAGCGGCGCCATGTACGGCCTGGCCGGATCCGCCGGCGGCCGCGCCATGCTCGATGAACTCCTGCTGGACTTCCTCGATGCGACCTACGAGCCGTAGGCCGGCGGCCGTGAGCGCCGAGCGATTGCTGTGATGAAGCTGAAGGTTGACCCCTCCAGCGCCATCCCGCTCTACGTGCAAGTGAGGCAGGCCATCCGGGAGCGAATCATCTCCGGCGATCTGAAACCCGGCGACATGCTCCCGGGCGAGGTGGCGCTGGGCGAGCAGCTTGGCATCAGCCGCCTGACCGTCCACCGCGCCATGCGCGAGCTGGTCGGCGACGGGCTGCTCGTGCGCCAGCGCTCCCGCGGCACCTTCGTCGCCGTCCCGCGACGGGACAAGGTCCTGGTCGAAGGGCCGTTGTTCAGCCTGACCGAGGAGCTCACCCGCGACGGCCTCGAGTTCTCCAATCGCATCCTTGCCCAGGAGGTCGTTGCCGCCTCGGAAGGAATCGCCAGCGACCTGCGCCTCGAGCGTGGCGCTCCGGTCGTGCGGCTGCTCAGCCTGCGCACCGTCGGGCGCCAGCCGTTCGCCCTGGAGGAGATGCACTACCCGTTTGACCGCTTCCCGGCCATGGCGACACTGGATCTGAACGACCGATCCACGTACGCCACGCTCGAGGCGCGCTATCACGCGCACCCGGAGCAGGCCGTCGACCACATCAACGCCGGAACGGCCAACGCCGCCGAAGCGCGCGCCCTCGGTCTCAAGCCGGGCCGCCCGGTGTTGCGCGTCCGGCGCGTGTCGTATGACGCCTCCGGCCTGCCGGTCGAGTTCGACCGTGGCGACTTTCCTCGCCGATCGCTATCGGATCGTCGCCCGCGTCTCGCGCCACTCCCTGCACGCCCAGGACACGCCCCGGCCTCCGATCGGTTAGACTCGACCTCGCGTTTTCGGCGCCATCACCTGGTACGGCAGACCGATCGCGGGATTCTCGACGGCCGCCATATGATCTGAGGCCCGCTCTGCCCGCAGGCGATCGTCCCCGCGACCGGTTCGAGGATGCGGGGTTCTCTCCAGCAGCGCATGCCTGACGCGTCTCGCGCCTGGCGGGGATACAATCGGCCCGTACCTCGCCGGACGAGCGGGGTCCGGAGGCCGGGATGCGCTTCGGCATCGTCTTTCCACAAACCGAGTTCGGGCACGATCCAGCCGCCGTGCGTGATTTCGCGCAGGCAGCCGAGGCGGCCGGCTACAGTCACATCGTCGCCTACGATCACATCCTGGGAGCGAATCCGGATCGGCCGGGCGGCTGGTCCGGGCCGTACTCGCACCAATCCGCGTTCCTGGAACCGTTCGTGCTCTTCAGTCACATGGCCGCCGTCACGCTGCGCATCGAGTTTGCCCCGGGCATCCTCATCCTTCCCCAGCGCCAGACCGCCGTGGTCGCCAAGCAGGCCGCCACGCTCGACGTGCTCTGCGGTGGGCGGCTGCGCCTGGGCGTCGGGCTCGGGTGGAACGCCGTCGAGTATCAGTCGTTGGGACAGGACTTTCACACTCGCGGCAAGCGCCTCGAGGAGCAGGTGGCGCTGCTGCGCCTGCTGTGGACGCGGCCACTGGTCACATTCCAGGGCAAGTGGGACTCCATTGCCGATGCCGGCCTCAACCCCCTGCCCGTCCAACGCCCGATTCCGATCTGGTTTGGCGCCTCAGTCGACGCCGCGCTGCAGCGTGCGGCGCGCCTGGCCGATGGCTGGATGATGACCGGTTTCAAACTGCCCGCCGATGCCCGGCCGGCGCTCGATAGATTGGATGCGTTCCTTGCGGACGCAGGCAGGTCTCGCCCCGCCTTCGGCCTCGAGGCGCGCATGGCGTATGGCAGCGGCGAGGGGACAGCCCTGGAACAGCAGGTCCGAGGCTGGGAAGATCTGGGCGTCACGCATCTGGCGCTGAACACGATGGGCGCCGGACTGGAAGGACCCGGGCAGCACCTGCGCGCCCTGCAAGCCTTCGCCGCGACCTTTGGAGCGGAGGGATGAGTGACGCGGCGGGCCTCGACGGGGTCGTGCTTCAATCCGGCGGGTTCCGCCTCCTGGGCGCGCTGCACCGCGCCGCGGGTCCGCAGCCCCGGCCGGCCGTCCTCCTGCTGCACGGGATCCCCGGCCACGAGAAGAACCTCGACTTGGCCGTCGATCTGCGCGATCGCGGCGTGCATTGCCTGCACATTCACTACCGCGGCTCGTGGGGCTCGGGCGGCGAGTACGCGCTGGCCAACCTGGTCCCGGACGCGCAGGTGGCGCTCGAGTGGCTGGCTGCCCACCCGCGCGTCGATCCGAGTTCGCGTCGCGTTGGTAGGCATCAGCCTGGGGGGCTGGGTCGCGCTCACCCTCGCCAGCCAGGCCGAAGGCATTTGCGCGGTGGCGGCGCTCTCACCGCTGCTCGATCCACATCGCCTCCCGCTGCCGCTTGAGCTGGCCCGCGAGTTCACGCCGTCGCTCACCGGTGTCTCGCCCGAACAACTGGTGCGCGAATGGGCCGCTGTCCCGGCGTTCAGCACCATCGCCCCGCGCCTCGCCGGGATGCCCATCCTGCTCGTCACCGCCGATGCCGACGAGGTCTTCCCACCCGACCACTACACCGACTTGCCGGCCGCGCTGCAGCGGCTGGAGCGCGTGCGCTTCCCGCGCGCCGACCACGTATACTCTGACGTGAGGGCCGGGCTGCGACATGTCGTCTGCGGCTGGCTGCTCGATCAGTTCGACCGGGTTCCGCCGCTCGAGGGACGGCCGTAGCGCGTGGGGGGTGCATTCGCCGACGCCGAAGGAGACACCGCATGCCAGCCTACGTGATCGTCGACATCGACGTCACCGATCCCGAGGGTTACGCGGAGTACAAGCGCCTGGCGCCGCCGACGATTACCTTGTACGCGGGTCGCTACCTGGCGCGCGGCGGGCAGGTCGAGACGCTCGAAGGCGACTGGACGTTGAACCGGTTGGTGATCCTCGAGCTCCCCGATCGTGCTCGCTCCCGGCAGTGGCTCGAGTCTCCGGAGTACAGGCCGGCGCGCAGCCAGCGCCACCAGACGGCAAAGACGAAGATGGTCGTGGTCGAGGGCGTCGTCCCCGGCTGACCCACAGGGAGAACACGGATGCCGTTCGAACCGCAGGTAACTGCACCCGAGGTCTTCGTCTCGGTAGACGTCGAAGCCTCTGGCCCGGCGCCCGGCCGGTATTCGCTGCTGTCCCTCGGCGCGTGCCTGGTCGATGATCCGGGGCGCACGTTCTACGCCGAGCTGCAGCCGGTCGGCGAGGCGGCGACGGCCGAGGCGATGGCGGTGCACAACCTCGACCTGGCGATCTTGAAGCGCGACGGGCTGCCGCCGGCCGAGGCGATGAAGCAGTTCGAGGCCTGGCTCAAGGCCGTGGTGCCCGCCGGCGCGCTGCCCGTGTTCGTCGGGTTCAACGCCGCCTTCGATTGGATGTTCGTCGCCGACTACTTCGACCGGTTCCTCGGCCGCAACCCCTTCGGCCACACCGCGCTCGACCTCAAGTCGTACTTCATGGGGCTGACCGGCGGCGCATGGGGCGACACGACCAAGCGCGCACTCGCCGTGCGGTATCCCGACCACCCGCAGCTGACGCACAACGCGCTCCAGGACGCCATCGACCAGGCCGCCCTCTTCCGCCGCATGCGCGCCGAGCATCGCATTCGGGGTTGACCGGTTCGCCACATCCAGAGGTGTTCCCGGCCGGGCAGGTCCCGCTAGACGTCGTACGGGCACGGCACGCCGTGCCCGTACCCCGATGGGTGACCCTCGATCCCTTCGCGCCGGCACGTTTCCGCGGCCCGGAACCTCCCTCCATGCCGCGTAGGGGCTGGTTTGAAACCCGCACCTACGACATCCGCGGAGGCGCCCAGACGAAGGGTCTATCATGCGCGCATCGCAGAGGCATGGCGTGCTGCACGTCCTCACCGAATGATGATCAACAACCCCGCTACCTTACGGTGACCCGCATGTTGCGCGTCGCCGCAGCCCGGAGCCACCCTTCAGACATCGTAGGGGCGAAGCACCGTTCGTGCCGCGAAGCCCGGCGGCACGCCGGTGCGAGACGGCATGCTTCGCCCCTACGATGTCCGCGTGGGCACCTAGACAAATCGCCTATCCCGCTCGCGACGGGGACCCGCGATCCCGTGACCCCTGCACCGATCTGCAATCAACGACCCTGGCCCCAAACGTGACCCCTTACGTTGCGGCTCGCCGCATTCCGGAGCCCCGTCCAGAGGACGTAGGGGCGAAGTACGCCCACAACATACATTCCGCAAGCAGCGACATCCGGCATGCTTCGCCCCTGCACCGTCCGTGGACACTCTTGGACGAGGGGCCTACGCCGGACATATCGTAGGGGCGGGTTTGAAACCCGCCCCTCCGGAACTGCTATCTATCCCCTTGTCCAGAAAAATGCCTCAGCCGCTGTATGAGCCTCTTCCGCGCGCTTCGCGGATCGCATCGTCCGAGAGAACCGGCGGGGTGATGCCCAGCATGCGGCAGGACAGCAGTGTCCCCGCTGTCACCTCGATCGTTTCGGAGATCGCTGCGGCGTGCTCCAGGCTTTCAGCGGCGACGACCAGCCCATGGTTCTGCATCAGGACTGCCACGCCCGCGCCCAAGGCGGAGGCAACCGCCTCGGCCAGCGCCTCCGATCCGGGCATGAGGAAGGGCACCACGGGGAGCTCCCCGACCCGCACGGCCTCCAGCGAGATCGGAAGGTACGGCGTGCCAGTAAGCGCCATCCGCGTCGCCTGCGGCGCGTGGCTGTGCACGACGGCCCGCACGTCCGTGCGCCTGCGGTAGATGGCGCAGTGGACGCGCCACTCGGTCGATGGGCTCGGCCCATCCGCATTGCATGCATCGCCATCCAGGCCAATGCAGGCCATGTGCTCCGGCCGCAGGTCGCCCTTGAACGTCCCGGCCGGCGTGATCCAGATCTGGTCGGGCGACCCGAGGTCGCGCGCGCTGACGTTGCCGCCGGAAGCGGTCATCAGCCCGCGGGCATACAGCATGGCCGTCACGTGCACCAGCAGCCGGGTCGTCTCGCTCACGGCAGGTTGAACACCAACGTCCCGGGTTTGAAACGGTGATCGACGGCGGCCTTCCCGGCGGCGACGAGCACATACAGCACGTTCAGGGCGACAAACCTGTCCTTGAAATGTCTGCTTCGGCTGGACTCCTCGAAGAGCTGCTTGGAGGTCAGGCCCTTCACCCCGCGGTATTTGTCTTCGACGTAGCTCACCGCGTCCGCCTCGACGATGTTGAAATTGCCCGCCGCCGCATCTGCCTTCTTGAACGACATCACCAGGAAGTGCCGGTGACCCTGGAAGATGTGGTACGTCTGCCGGGCGCCCTGAGCCTCGCCCACGTAGCGCAGCTCCGACAGGACCTCCTTGACGTTCATGGGGACCTCCGATTAAGCGTGGACCGAGCCATATCGCTCGGCGGGACTTGCCTGGGAAATCGCCTCCAGCCGGGCTGCCGACGGCTCTCCCTCACTCTACGCCCAGCCGGCAGGCAGGACAAGCATCAGGAGAAACCCGGCCCGCCGGGTCAGCCGAGGGTCCTGGTGGTCTTACAGGATCAAAGGCCGCCGGAGGTCACGCCGTAGGCCGTTCGCCCCGGATGTACTTACCGGGGTCCCGCGTCGTTGGCGGGGGTTCTTGGCGGAGCGTCTTGGGCGGGGGTGATCTTCCAAGGATTCCGCGAGTTGTTGTGCGGATCGAACCCCGCAGCACCGGGCTGGTGGCTACTTGTCTCTCAACTCAAGCAGGTGTTGGTATTGCCAATGTCGTTCTTTGGCTACGGCATCATCGGCATGAGAGGAGCTGCTGGCCCTGTGCATGGCCTGTAGGGCATAGTTCGCGGCCCCGATAGAGTGGGTGGGGACATGGGCGGTTGCCACCGCTTGACCAGCAGCCCGGGCCGCAGAGCGAGCGGCACTATCCTCTCCCACTTCGCGAGCAGCAGCATGAGATGCCAGCGAAGCCTTGCGTATCTCGGTCATCTTGAACACCCCGGTATCTTTCCATGCCTGGAGTGCTTGGAGTGCGTTCCGAGGGCGATGGTCTTGTGGATACCTCTCCTCGAAATATGGCAGAACACGCTCAACACAGTCCATGGCCCCGACAGCCAGCGTCGTATGATCGGTCTTTCCCACCAACGCGATTAACAACTCGTCTCTGCGTGTAATCGAGAATCCAGATCTTGCCATTGGATTGGCCCTCACCGTTCGGCGGATCTGGAGGAGCCAGGTCTTGAGCCGCACCCCCGCAAACGATCTGCAACCAGACGAACGCTTACCGGGAACGCGTCTCCGCGATGTCCACAGCATTCAGCCATTGGGCCCATGCGCCCAAGCGCACCCATCGCGGTCAGAGAGATGCCTCTTGATCCGGTACTGACAGAACCGGCAAGGCCGGTCGGATCCATGGTTAGGGCGGCGGCACCTCGGTCCTCCGCTCCCGGACAAAGAGCGCGCCAACCAACGCGATTAGCATCAGGACCAATCCCAGGATGGTCAGGGCCAGGAATACCTGCATGGCCCGTTGCACAACGGCCGGCATGACATCCACCGCCAGTTGCGTATATCGTGTGATGTAGGTTACTTCGCCAGCAGCGGCCGGCTGCTGGGCCGACCGTTCGAGCCAGCCACGCATTCCACCAAGGAGAACCAATCCTGGAGCTGCGGCCAGCAGAATGACACATCCAGGACTGCCCAAACGCCCGAACCGATAGCTGAAGAGGGCAAGCAAGCCGAGGAGGCAGAGCGAGACTAGCCCCGAGATGGCAAGTGCCGCCCGAAGTCTGGCGTGTGTTTCGGCGTTGATGAAACCCAGTGGACCAAGTCCTCCCTCTATGCTCGCTTGCATGTCAGGCTCGGTCATGAGGCTTGCCAGCCCTTGCGCCCCGTCATAATAGAGGGGCTCAGCCCACTGCTGGAAGAACCACAAGCGCGCCTCCCGGGGGGTCTTGCCGGCAAGATCCTCCTCCCGGACAACGATACGCATTCCGGGAATGGGCTGCCATTCTCCGTTAGGCAACTCGGCGATCTTCTGCCGCATGACCTCTATGTCGGTTGGTGAGTCCAGGCCTCCGCCTTCGGCACTGAAAGAACTCGCGAGCGTCGTTGTCAGGAGGGCAATTCCTTGCTCGGGGGTTGTGGCCAGAACCAGGATAAGTGCCAGAAAGGTGATGTTCAACACGAACAAGAGAAGAATGCCGGTGAGCCACTTTGCATCCACGTGCCAGTAGGGGCGGGGCTTGAGTTCCTTCTTTGTACCCATCTCCGGCCTCCTCGAACCGAGCGAGCTGCAGCTCCGTTCCCTGGAGCCAAGGGATCCCGCCTCAGGCCGCCGTAGGCCGTTCGCCCCGGATGTAACTTACCGGGGTCCCGCGTACTGTGCGGCGCGTGCTTGGCGTGACGCCAATGGCGGAGTGTTCTATAAGGGAAGCTGCCTGGCGGAAGCAGGCAACGGTACCGGGACTCTAGGTCATGCGGGCGGGCAAGACAAGCATCCCCAAAGGACTAGCCCACCGGCTCCGCTGAAGGCCATCTTACCCCTCCAGGGCCGAAGGCCGCCGGAGGTCTCGCCGTAGGCCGTTCGCCCCGGAGGGACCTACCGGGGTCCCGCGTCGTTGGCGGGGCGTCTTGGGCGGGGGTGATCTTCCAGGACTTCAGCGAGTTGTCGGGCGCACGCACGGGGCACCCGACGTCACAAGCCAAGCGTCTCCGCCGCCACTTGTTGAAGGTGCGCCGCATCTTCCTCGGTCACACCCGGGCCAAGATAGGGGTTGCCAACCGGCGTCTGCTGAAGGATCACCCCGTAGAGGATGCAGGCTGCCAGGTAAGTGCCGGCTTCGGTTGGATGGCCATCTTGCGAGTAGAGAGGCAGATCCGGCCTTTGAAGAAGTGAGCGGGCAAAGGCCAGGCCCGCTGGCGCCACCTCCGCAGCAAGCTGGGTACCGACCGCTTCGTAAGCACTCGCCAGGGTTGCCGTCGTGACTCCCCCGGCGACACTATCGGGGCGTTCCCAGGTCATGAGAAGAACTGTCTTGGCGCCGCTTTCGCGAATCTCGATGTCGAATTCGCGGCTGAATCTGTAGAAGCTCTGCCAGTCGGTAACTGGCCGCTGACTTTGCTCCTGCAAGACGACAAAGGTCCAGCCCTCTTCGCGGATCTTGCGGGCCGCCGCACCGTCGTTCCAGTGATCCTCAAGCGTGTAACCGGCCGCAGTGATGCGCGAAACCCGGCTGGAGGGCGCCAGACCCTTGAATTCCTTGTCGATCCCACCGTTGAAAAACGTGTAGCTGTTCCCAATGAAGAGGACCCGTGTTGGATCTGTCTCTGCAGAACCATTTCTCCCTAAGCCACCGCCTGTGCACGCGGCGAGCAAGAGCAAGGTCGTGCAAGTCCACAGAATGATGCGCTGGAGTTGCCTAACAGTCATCATCTTCAGAACTGCCACCCACAGAAGTGGAACCGAGCCATTCAGCCGAAGGCGTCGTGGAACGGCTCCGCCGGCCTCGGGCGACAAGGTCCCAGGTTGGTACCGGGAAGCCGTCCGGCGGAGGCCGGCCACTCTCCTAACTCTACGGCACGCCGAAGGACCAGACAAGGTCCAAGTTCGGCCCAGCCCGCCGGGGCAGCCGAAGGCCGCCGAAGGTTCCGCCGTAGGCCGTTCGCCCCTGATGTACTTACCGGGGTCCCGCCGTAGGTCCCGCGTACTGTGCGGGGCGCACTGTGCGGGGCGTTCTGGGCGGGTGTGCTCTTTGGCGAGTTAAGCGAGTCGCTGGGCGTCCCCCTTATGTGAGTCGGTCCCCTGGGGAAAGGACCCAGGCACTCGCGTGACGGGTGAATCCGATGCGCGGATAGTAGTCTGTGGCTGCAGGGGCGGAGAGCAGAATGATCGTGCACCTGGGGCCAAGCTGCTCCCTGGTGTTACGGATCAATTCGCGCCCAATCCCCTCCCGTTGAACGCCCTGATCGACCGCTAGGTCAGACAGGTAGCAGCAATACGTGAAATCGGTGACAGACCGGGCGACACCAACGAGACGGTCATTCTGCCAGGCGGTAACCACCAGATCGGCATGACGGAGCATTGCAGCAATGCAATCTGGATCGTCAACGGGCCTGCGGTCGGCGAGCGAAGAACGGCGGAGGACGTCTATGAACTGCTCAGGGGAAATGGTCTCTCCGACTCTGTAGTCGGTCATGGATCCTCCTCATCGGTGCGCTCAATGGCCTCGAGCTTGAAGGTCCCACGTTGTTCGTGGGGAGCTGCGCGGCGGAAGCGGGCATTCGCCCGCTACATTGTGGCACGCAAGCGGGCCGAGCAAGTGACCCCGAAAGCGCCGCCCGCCGCCTCGGCCGAGGGTCCCGGTGGCCTCGCAGGATCGAAGACCGCCGTAGGCCGTTCGCCCCGGATGTACTTACCGGGGTCCCGCGTCGTTGGCCGGGCGTCGTTGGCCGGGCGTCGTTGGCCGGGCGTCGTTGGCCGGGCGTCGTTGGCCGGGCGTTTCTGGCGGGATTCGTCCCGGAAGTCTTCACCGGGATCCTGCCGAAGGCCCCGCGTTGTGGGCGGGGGTGATCGTCCAGGACTTCAACGAGTTGTTGGGCGCCTGGCAAGGTGCGGCCGAGACAATCAGTTGAGCCGAAGGTATGCCTCTCCCCCGAAGAGCGCCTCGTACTTGAGCACGTAGTCGGCGGGCTCGCCCTCGACCTCGAAGATCAAGTATCCCGCCTTGGTGGCGCCACCAAAGAACTCACTGCCCTCGAACTTCCCGGGGACTCCGGCAATGAAGAGGCGGGGATTGTGTGCGATGCCGGATGTGTCCACCACGGAAAACTCAAGCCCGTTGAGACGACAACTTGATTCGGGCGAGAGGTTACAGGAGGCGGCAATGCCAACAAGGATGTAATCCGCGGCGGGCTCGGGTGTGGGATTCCAGAGGCTACCGTCCCGGACGATGGTATCGGCGGGGAAGACCAGGTCAGTGATCGACAGCGACATGTCGTCGATCTGAACCGTATTGCCGAGCGGCGCGGGGTTGAACCGAGAAGCGCCAAGCGCGGGCAGAGTGGGTTCGGCGGGCACCGCACCGGCCCCTGAAGGCTGAGCCACGACGACTGGAGTAGTCCGTCCGCATGCGAGAAGTGATGCTCCGAGAGCGGCAAGTGCAATGGCGACTACCTTCATAATGGACTCCTCGGCCACCCTTCTTGATGTCCCATCTTGTGGAGGGCGGCCGCAGTCAGCGATGAGCCAGGCGCCCAACGGTCTCGAGCTATCGAAGACCGTTCGTCCCGGATGTCTTCACCGGGATCCTGCGCTCGTTGCAGGACAAGGTCCCACGTTGTTAGTGGGAAGCTGCCCGGCGGAAGCGGGCGGATTCATATTGATTGTCGCGCATGCCGGCGGGGCGAGGCGCCCCATCCTATGGCCCAGCCCGCCGGGTCAACCGAAGGCCCTGGTGACGTTCCAGGGTCGAACACCGACGTAGGCCGTTCGCCACGGATGTACTTACCGGGGTCCCGCCGTCGGCCCCGCGTCGTTGGCGGGGCGTCGTTGGCGGGACGTTCTGGGCGGGGTGTTCGTCCAGGACTTCAGCCAGTTGTTGGGCCGCCGGCCAACAGCACGGCGGCCAGGTGCTACTCAGTCCACACCGCCGCGACCGAGACCCGGTTGCGTGCCTGTTACGGATGTCCGAACTCCGGCTTTCGAGGAGCTCGGGGGCCGACGCCGGAGACATGAACATCCTGCCACTCCCCACGTGCCTGAAGCACTTCCGCCCGCTCCTGCGCGTCGTGCAGCTCTTCGATCATCCCGAGGTACTCGCCAGCGTCGGTCCAGATGGGCCGGATGTACTCGTACAACATCCTTCCCCGGTAGTTGACCCAGCCTTCATAGTGATCCAGGACTCTTGTCCGGATGTCCTCGATTAGCTTCTGCACGGCGGCGTCCGACTCATGCGGGTGGCAGCTATATACCGTGGACCCCAGGCGTTCGGAAGGCTCCACCTGGAGCATGAGTCCGGCGAGCCGATTGAACAGGACAATTCGGTTGTCCTTGTCGATGAGGACTAGGCCGATGCAGAGTTGATCGGCGACCGCCCTCAGCACTCCGGATGTTTCGAGCATCAATGGCCTCGCTTCTCACCGCGCCAACACACGCGTCCTGGTGCTCAGCGCCGCGCTCAGCGTCCCTGCTGCCAGTAGATCAGCCAGCTACGTCGGGCTGTTCTCGGCGAGGCGAGTAGCCCTCGGCGGCCCAACGGCCTCGAGCAGTCGAAGACCGTTCGTCCCGGATGTCTTCACCGGGATCCTGCGCTTGTTGCGGGACAAGGCCCCACGTTGTTAGTGGAAGGCTGCCCGGCCGAAGGGGGCAGGCTCTCCCCAACTCTACGCCGGGCCACAGGGCAGAGCAAGCATCCCCTAAGACCCAGCCCGCCTGCCCGAAGTTCCCCGGCGTTCTTCCCGGGGGGTCAGCCGAGGGTCCTGGTGGCCTTACACGATCAAACACCGCCGGAGGCCCTTCGCCACGGATGTACTTACCGGGGTCGCTCCGTAGGCCGTTCGCCCCGGATGGACTTACCGGGGTCCCGCGTCATTGGCGGGGCGTCGTTGGCGGGGGCGACTTCCCAGGGTCGGAGGCCGTTCGTCCCGGGAGTCTTCACCGGGATCCTGCCGAAGGCCCCGCGTTGTGGGCGGGGGTGGTCGTGCAGGACTTCAGCCAGTTGTTAGGCGGCTCCCCTAACCCCGCACGTACCTGAGATGGGTGGCGGCGGGAGTATCGAAAGTGCTGGAGATCCGAAAGCCCGGTACAGATTCGCGAAGGTTCTCGAACAGGCGTCTCCCGCCGGCGAACAGGATCGGCACCAAGGCTATCTCAAGCTCCTCGATGACACCGAGGTTCAGGTATTGTTGGATCACGTCAGCGCCGCCCGCAATGCGAATGTCTTTGCCGGCTGCGGATTGCCTAGCCTGAGCGAGCGCCATCTCCGGGCCATCGTTGACGAAGTGGAAAGTGGTCCCGCCGGGACGGACCCAAGCTTCGCGCCTCTCGTGTGTGAGCACGTATACGGGAGTGTGAAACGGGGCCTCCTCCGGCCAGCCGCGCTCACCTCCCTCGAACATGCGCTTTCCCATAATGCTGGCACCAATGCGCTCCGTGGTGCGTCGAAGCATATCGTTCACCGGGCCGGTCTCTCCTCCGGGGCCGAGCTTGAGATTCATGCGGAAGTATTCCTGGTTGAGAATCCAACCCGTCGAGCGCGCCCCACTTAGCGCCCCAGTCTTTGTATTCGGGGCTATCCCAATGCTCCAGGCTCATTCCTTCCGGCGCCATGTAGCCGTCAGAGACTCAGCACAATGTTTACGAATACCTTGCTCACTCACTTCCTCCTCTACTCGAGGCAGCGGACCAACGGCCTCGAGCAATCGAAGACCGTTCGTCCCGGATGTCTTCACCGGGATCCTGCGCTCGTTGCAGGACAAGTTCCCACGGTGTTATTGGGAAGCTGCCCGGCGGAAGCGGGGTGTCTGCCTCTATTCTCGCGCACACGGGCGGGCCACGCGCGCGCCTCCCTATGCCGCAGCCCGCCGGCCGAAGGTCCCCGGCGTTCTTCCCGGGGGGTCAGCCGAAGTCCTGCCGCAGGCCCCGCGTTGTGGGCGGGGGTGATTTCCCAGGGCCGGAGGCCGTTCGTCCCGGGAGTCTTTGCCGGGATCCTGCCGAAGGCCCCGCGTTGTGGGCGGGGGTAATCGTCCAGGACTTCAGCGAGTTGTCAGGCCGCCGATTGAACTACTTGCCGAAGTAGTGATGCTCACTGAAGCGCTTCCAGCCTTTCTTCGTCTTGGCTTCTACTGCCCACCGTAGGCCTTCTGTCTCATCGGGCCAGTAGGCCATGCGTGCCAAGCCTGCGGGCATCTCAGCTTCGAATCCAAGCGCCTGGGGGTGAAGGTCACTCACGTCGGCAAGCTTGCCGTGGGAGCTCTTGCCATCCGAGGTGAACGACGAAAAGCTGACTAATCGATCCTCATCAAGGCCATAGATCGCCAGCTCCCTGTAGCTACCCTTTGCGAACTTCCACTCGGCGTCGAGTTGAATGTAGGCGCCGCCCAAGATCGGAGTGAAGGTCCTTGTGCAGGTTACACGACCCCTAGGGGAGTCCGACACCGCCCGCCAGGACCCAATCAAGGGTGTCATCACTCCGAGTTTCCCTCTACCCTTCTTCCATAACATGTGCTTCTTCGCCACTGAGCTACCTCCACGATTGACTCGACGATCGGCAGCCTAACGGCTTCGAGCTAAGCTGCCCGGCGGAAGCGGGCAACCTCAGCATGAGTGTCCGGCAAGCTAGCGGGCCGAGCAAGCGGCACTTGCGGCCCAGGCCGCCGGGTCAGTCGAAGATCCTGGCGATCTCCCAGGGCTTCAGCGAGTTATTAGCCCGCTCGGAACCCTCCGAGTACGATCGACCTCGCAGAACATAGCGCGTTCTCGCTTCGACGGGAATGCCCCTACCCTTTCCGTGTCCAGCTAGGCAGGTGGAAGCCTGCAACAGCAGCCACCATAGAGATGAAGAAGGAGGGATTCCCCGCCTCAAGTGTCTGATACAGGAGCAGGGCAACAACTAGAGGCAAATAGGCACCCAGGAGAGCGGCTAGTAGCCTGGCCAGATACTTCGGCTTCTCCTTCAGCCATCCCCGCCTCAGCGCCAGCCATCCGCCGAGGAAGACTCCAATCGTGAACGTCCCGCCCAGCATGAGAACGAAGAGGAATGGATGAGCCTGCTGGAAACCTTCAATGTCAGGCACGAGCAGGGAGACCAAGAAGGTCACTACCTGCGTCATAAGCAGCTGGAATAGAATGACTGCGAGGAGGACGAGGGTGCGGCGCAGCTTCTTAGCGGATTCCATCCTGCTCCTCGATATGTTGGGCCTAAGCTGACCGCCCCTGCCGAGACAGCCTCCGAGCGGGCTAACAAGCAATTCTACATCTCCTCCCCCCCAGCTCCCCCGCCGATGGGGTATCATCAACCCAGCCCGCCCCCCCGGAGGACGACGTGCCCAAGACCGAGAAGCCTGCCGACGAGATCACCCGCATCCTCGAATTGGCCCGGCGCCTGGGCGTCGAGCTCAACGAGGACGAGGCGCTGCAGTGGCTGACGGCTATGGCCGCCGGACCCGGCGGCGGGGACGTGGTCGTCGACATGCGCGCCGGGGTCTTCGGCCACCGGGTCACGATGCTCGACTTCTCCCCCGAGGAGCTGGCCTACTTCCGCCGCATCGGCCAACTGGTCGAATTCCAGGATGAGCCGGGCGTGGTCGAAACCGCCCTGGCGCTCTCCGGCTCGGCCGCCCAGTCGAAGATCCAGTCCTACCCGGGCGACTGCGACTTCTTTGAGCGGGTCAACATCCGCACGGCCACGCGCCCCGACTGCATCGCCATCCTCTCACGCCTGATCCGCGACAAGGCCCTGGGAACCGAGAAGGGCGCCACGCACCAGTTGATCGAGGTCAAGTTCGGCTCGTTCCCGGCCGAGGTCGTGCGCGGCGGCAAGACGCTCAAAGCCGGGTCGCCCATCGGCTGGACGCCGGCCGAGATCCACGCCGGCAAGATCGCGCTCCAATCGCCCGACGGCGCGCCAGTCACGATCACTTGGGACCAGGCGGCGCAAGATCCGGGATGGACCAAGCTCGACTGGGTGGTCGCCGACCCGCTGCGGGGTCAGCTGTCCAATGCCTCCAACATGCTCGACGTCACCTGGGAGGCGCCCGACGGGACGATCACGCCGCTCGACGGGTACCTCGACCCGTACTTCCAGGAGGTGTACCTCGAAGCCGGGTCGATCCCGATCTTCTCCAAGCTGGCCAAGCACGTCTCGGCCGACGCACTCGACGAATACGTCGCCCAGCTGCAGAAAGAGGTCGACAAGTACCTGGGCAAGGACCTGAACTACGGCAAGGCCGCCAAGCGCATGTACAACATCTTCCGCCTCACCGGGCGCTACGAGGAGGCGGCCTTCATCCGCGAGCTGTTCGACGAGCCGGCCACCGTCCTGTATCAGGTGTGGT
The DNA here is from genome assembly GCA_963743255.1 of uncultured Chloroflexia bacterium. Lineage (GTDB taxonomy): Bacteria > Chloroflexota > Anaerolineae > Anaerolineales > E44-bin32 > DYJB01. The sequence continues at coordinate 4,806 of CAVUPD010000019.1, read as the reverse complement.
CGCTGATTCGCACGCTCGACGACGCGCTCGTCCCCGGCTCGAGCATCCCGCTCGAGGCGCTGCACCGTCAGGCCGAAGTGTTGATCGCCGAGGTCCGCGACGTTCTCGAGGGGACGCAGGAGATCGAGATCGTCCGCCGGCTCGAGCGGCTGCGCGATACGCTCGGCGACGAGGCCGGCCGGCTGGCTTGGACGACGCAGGCCGAAGCCGCCCGCGGCGAGGTGATCAACCTGGTCAACAACTTCTTCCACACCAAACTGACCGGCCATCCCGCCATCCGCGTGTACATCGACGAACAGCAGCATCCCTGAGGCGCGATGGGCGGATTGATCGAACAGGCGGACGGCAGGCGCACGCCGGAGCAGACGCTGGACCGGGTGCGGGAGGCGTGGGCGGAGAGCATGCTCCGCCCGATCGACGAGCTCGGGCGGGCGCTGCGCCGGCGCGAGCCGCTGGCCCTCGCCACGCGCTCCGGGTGCGAGTTCGATGGTCACGCCCTGCTGCTCGACTACTGGCGCCACGCGGTCCGCCTGACGTGGCCCGAGCTGGCCGCCGAGCGCGTGGCCGACGGTAAGCCGTGCTCCACCTTCGACCAGGCGATGCTGCTCTACTACTTGAACTGCGCCGACGGCGCGCCGCTGGCTGGCCAGTGGATCGGTTACCGCGAACTTCCCGACGGCGCCTTCTACCACCAGGCCTATCAGGGCTACAGCGGTAACCGGCTTGCGCAGGCCTTCGGGTCGCAGCCTGAGGCGTTCGCGCGCGCCGCATCGGCGCAAGGCGGCGAGCCGATCACCGACCTTGGTACCACGGCCTTCGCCTTCCAACCCCTGCCGCGCATCCGCCTGGCAGCCGTGTTATGGCCGGGCGACGACGAGTTCGCCGCGCGCGGGGCGGTGTTATTCGACGCCGCCTCCAGCCATTACATGACGACTGACGGGCTGGCGCTGCTCGGCGGCGGGCTGGCCAGCCGGCTGGCGCGCCCGGTCCGCGCGGGCTGACCACCCTGATCGATTCCCCCGGGGAGACATCGAATTGATTCAACCGCCGCGCTCGATCCTGGCCCAGGTCTTCGTCTCTCCCGACGAGCGCCGGCTGCGCGCCGGTTGGCGGCTCGTGCTGCAGTCGATCGTGCTGCTGATCCTGCTCACGCTGGTATCGATCGCCGTCCTGATCATCTCGTTTGTCCTCAGGCTGGACCTCAACCTCCTGCAACCACTGGCGCTCGTCAATCTGCTCCCCACGACCATCGCCATGACGTTGTCGGTTTGGATCGCACGGCGGCTGTTCGACCGGCGCTCGTTTGTCTCGCTCGGGCTCCGAGTTCGATCCCCTCGCCCTGCCCGATGTGGTAGTCGGCTTCCTGATCGCCGGCGTGATGATGGGCGTGATTTATGCCATCGAGGCCGCCGCCGGTTGGCTGCGTTTCGATGGTTGGGCTTGGCAAACGCTCCCGGCCGGCACGGTCGCCCTCGGGCTGCTTTCCGGACTGCTGGCCTTCACACTGGTTGGGTTTCAGGAGGAGCTGCTCCACCGCGGGTACATCCTGCAGAACGTGCGCGACGGGATGGGCCTGCGCTGGGGGCTGTTGCTCTCGTCCGGCATCTTCGCCCTGATGCATCTGGGGAACCCGAATGCCACCTGGTACTCCATCCTCCCCGGGCTGACCGCCGCCGGGTTCTTTCTTGCCTTCGGGTGGGTGCGCACGCGCCAGCTGTGGCTGCCGATCGGTGTGCATATCGGGTGGAACTTCTTCGAAGGCATCGTTTTTGGCTTTCCGGTCAGCGGGATCGACGTCGTCGGTCTGGTTCGCCAGACGCCAACCGGCCCGACCTACCTGACCGGCGGCCCGTTTGGCCCCGAGGCCGGCCTGCTCCTGGTGCCCGCCCTGGCAGTCGGCATCGGCCTGATCTGGCTCTACACACGGAGGCGCCTCGCCTCTCCGGCCGGCTGAGCCCGGTCCTTTCAGCACCCTCCCCATCCCAAGCGCTCCACCTCAGGGCGCATCCCCCATATGTGGGATGCCACCTTCGCCGCTCCCCACAAGTCGACCCTTGACAGAATAGAACTGCTGTTCTACTCTCATTGGTAGTTAGAACATGCGTTCTTTAGACCAAGGAGGACCACCATGTCGACCTATGCTTCGCCCTCGAATGCGCTTCCTGGATCGGCACTGCCGGTTGACCTTGCCCGGCGCCTCGTCTCTCGGCTGTCGATCCGCCGCGCCACCGCCTTCGGGCTGATCATGCTCGGCGCGCTGGTGGCGTTCGAGTTCTTCAACTACGGGACGACCGAATTCGCCCTGCGCGACCTGATGGGCGACCTGACCTTCGGCGCGGTGCGTTGGTCGGTGGTGCTGGCGCTGGCGTTCTGCGGGATGGACTTCGCCGGCATCGCCCGCCTTCTCACTCCCGAGAAGGGCCCGCGCACGTCGACCGAATCCTGGTACCTGCTCGGCGCGCGTGGGCGGTCGCGGCGGCGATGAACGGCATGCTCACCTGGTGGGCCGTGTCGCTGGCGGTGCTGTCGCATCCCGGGCTGGGCAACGAGATTGTCGGCCGGCAGGAACTGATCCGAAGCGTGCCGGTGTTCGTGGCGCTGCTCGTGCTGCTGATCCGTGTGCTGATCATCGGGTCGTTTACGCTCGGCAGCGGCCGGTTGTTCGCCGCCGACGAGCGCCGCTCACAGCTGATGCTCCGGCCGCTGGCCGGCCGCTCGCAACGCCCTGACGTACGCGGTGCAAACGTTCCGGTGGGACGCCCGGTTCGCCGCGAGCCCGCCAACGTCCCGGCCCCGGCGTTCATTCACAGCAACGAGTTCGTGATCGCCTCCTCCTCCCGCTCGCTGCGCGGGACATGGAGCCCCCCGGGCTTGCAGGCATCGCCCGGGGGGCTCACCGCGCCGCTCTGGCTGGCGCGGGCAGTCCCACTTCTGCTGGCCGCCGCCGCGTTCGCCGCCGCGATCCCCATCGGTTCCACGCTGATCCAGCGGATCGAACTCGACGCCTGCGTCGGAAACAGGGGTGAGCCAGAGCAGCCTCCCCGCTCTTCACGCCCGAAGTCCAGCGTTGGTCGTCCAAGATCGAAACCTGGTCGGCGCGCTACGGGTTGCCCGCGGCTCTGGTCGCCACGGTAATGCAGATCGAATCGTGCGGCGACCCAGGAGCGCATTCCGGCGCCGGCGCGCAGGGTCTGTTCCAGGTCATGCCTTTCCACTTCTCCTCCGGCGAGGCGGCGTTTGATCCCGAGACCAATGCACGTCGCGGGCTAGCCTACCTGGCCGGAAGCCTCCGCTTGGCCAAAGGACGCGTCGATCTGGCCCTGGCCGGGTTTAACGGCGGGCACTCACGAATTGCACAATCCGCCGAGCTGTGGCCCGATGAGACCCGGCGCTACGTCGCCTGGGGGTCGGCCATTTATGCCGACGCCGCATCCGGCCGTACGGATTCCCCGGCGCTCAACGCCTGGCTGGATGCCGGAGGGGCGCGCCTGTGTCGCGCCGCCTCGGCCGTTGACGCGTAGGGGCGGGTTTGAAACCCGCCCCACGTGCTCGCGTAGCCTCTTCACTCCTCGAACAGGCGATTCGCTCAGGCTGAAGCCTCCGGCTACCTGCCCGTCATCGAGCGGATGCTTGGGGGGAGGTCCGCTTCACGGCGCCTGTAGACGCAGCCTTTGGGCTGCGTCTTCGCCTCGGCCGCACGCGCCTCTCCCGACCGCACGTAGGGGCACGGCATGCCGTGCCCCTACCCAAACCGCGCAGGTGAAGTTTCCCTGTCGCCCTCCAATTCCGGTGCGGGTTCTCGCGGCCGGGTGTCGATCGCCAGGGTTACACGCAGGCTGAAGCCTGCGGCTACCTGCCGCGAGCTAGCTGATCATCGTTTGTTGATACCCCTCACTGCGCGCGGCCGCGGCCGGATGGCGATCGCCGGAGATGCACGCAGGCTGAAGCCTGCGGTTACTTGCCGCAAGCTAGCTAATGATCGTTTGTTGATGCCCCTCACTGCGCGCGTGGCCGCGGCCCGCACGCGCTCCTCCCGACCACACGTAGGGGCACGGCGTGCCGTGCCCCTACCGGACCCGCGCGCAGGCGACTTTCCCATCCCGTTCCATGTTATCTTGGCGCGGCTTGCCGCTGTGTCGATCGCCGGGGTTGCAGTCCCCCCGAAAATCGGGCGGCTCCTCGTTTGTGGCCTCTCCCCACGGCACTGGTAGCCGCAGCCTTTCGGCTGCGGCCTCGCCTCGGCCGCAGGCAATCCCCTGGACCCATGGCACGGCCGGGGGATTCGTGCGAGAATGGGCTGAGCCGACGCGCCCTGAGCCTTCCAAGAACACACGACGCAAGAAACGCGGACTCGCATTCGTCCGCGGAGGGGCCCCCGATCAAGGAGCGGAGCATGTCTGCGGCTTTCAGCATCCGCAAGTCCACCAACGGCCAGTTCCACTTCAACCTCAAGGCGGCCAACAACAAGATCATCCTGTCCAGCGAGACCTACCGCAACAAGGGCGGCGCCCAGGCAGGCATCCAATCCGTCAAGACAAACTGCGCCGGGCGGACGGCCGCTACGAGCGCAGGAAATCGGCCAAGGGTCAGCCCTACTTCGTCCTCGTCGCCGCCAACAAAGAAATCATCGGACGGAGCGAAATGTACTCGTCCAAGTCGGCGATGGAGCGCGGCATCGCTTCGGTGAAGCGCAACGGGCGAAAGGCTGCCATCCGGGGCGAAGCCTGAGTTGTCATGCGCGGGCTACGAGACGAACTCGGCGGCCGCCTCATGACGCCAGCCTCCCACATAATCTGGGCCCCCGTT
>CAVUPD010000018.1:0-169928 GCA_963743255.1 uncultured Chloroflexia bacterium | reverse complement strand
CTGCTGCTCCACTTGCGCCAGGTGATCTGCCTCGAGGGCGAGGCGCCGGGGGTCATGGCCTTCGAGGAACTGATGGAACATCCTCCCGGAGCTGGAGCCGGTCGCTCTGGCCCGCGATGACCTGGCGGCGATCGTCTACACCTCCGGCACGACCGGCCGGCCCAAGGGGGCGATGCTCTCCCACTTCAACTATGTCTGGGACACCATGGCGGCGGTGGACGTCATGCCCGTTCAGCCGGGCCAGGACCGCCTGGGACTAATCCTGCCCCTTTTCCATGTCAATGCCCAGCTCACCACCCTCTTCCAGATCTACATTGGGGGCGCCGTGGCTATGTGGGAGCGGTTCAGCCCCAGCGATTTCTGGGAGACTGTGCAACGCTTCCGCCCCACCACCTTCTCGTCCGTGCCCACGATGCTGAGCATCTTGCTGGCAGCGCCGCAGGCCGGAGGGATTGGACACCAGTTCGCTCCGCTATGTCATCTGCGGCGCCGCTCCGCTGCCCCTGGACATCTTCGAGCGGTTCGAGGAGACCTTTGACCTGCGCATCCTGGAGGGCTACGGCCTCACGGAGGCCACGTGTGTCTCGTCCCTCAACCCGTACTGGGGCATCCGCAAGGTGGGGTCGATCGGCCTCCCCCTGCGGGGCCAGCCCATGAAGATCGTGGACGAGAACATGAACGAGCTTCCACCGAGGGAACTGGGCGAGATCGTGGTCAAGGGGCCCAATGTCATGCAGGGCTACTACAACAACCCGGAAGCGACTGCCGAGACGATCGTCGATGGCTGGGTGCGCACAGGCGACGTCGGCTACATGGATGAGGACGGCTACTTCTTCATCGTTGACCGCAAGAAGGAGATGATCATCCGCGGTGGCGAGAATATCTACCCCCGCGAGATCGAGGAGGTGCTGTTCACCCACCCCAAGATCGCCGAGGCAGCCGTGATAGGCCGTCCCGACCCCATCTGGGGCGAAGAGGTGGTGGCTATCATCGTGCCCCAGCCGGGCGCAGACGCTGACCCTCGAGGAGGTGCAGGAGCTTCTGCAAGGAGCGCCTGGCCAGCTACAAGACACCGCGCGAGGTGAAGTTCCGCGAGGACCTCCCCAAGACTCCCACCGGCAAGGTGGTCAAGAAGGCCCTAAAGGAAGAGCTGATGCAGGCGCGCGGAGGCGGGCAGGGTACGGCCACCTGATGTTGTGTCCCCTTCCTCTCAGTGGGTAGAGTGCCATAACCCCATCCGTATCTGAAAGCGGTTGACTCTGTGGGGTAGATGGACCGGTCCCGCGGGACAGGCTCAGGACCTCTACAATCCGCAGTTGCAGCGGCCCATGTTTCCTACCAACCCGGTGCTTTCCCACAGCGCCTCCTCTTCAAGACAAAGGGCAATCTCCAGATCGGGGCGGATGCCCCGCGCCGCATCGATAATCGTCGAGTAGACTTCGTGTCGGACCTTGCGAGGAAAGCGGACCCTTCCATCTCCGGCAATAGAAGTAGAATCGAGTTGCTCGGAGATGAGGTTTGTCCTGCCCATCTTCCTTTCCATCAGTGGGTCGCTGCTCTCATTGCAGGCAATCGCCTGTACCGTCCATATTAGCGTCGCCACACACAGCGTAGAATGCGACTTCTCCCCGGACGTATCCCTTCGTGTCCAGACCGGCGGCCGCTGTGGAATAAAGGTGGCTGCGGCCTGCGTCCCAACGATAGACGGGCGCGTAGGGCACCATCGAGCCGGATACTTGCGAGGAAGTGGGCGCGTAGAACGCCGCATCGCCGCGTGAAAAGGAGGCGCCTGGTTGCGTCGGCGAATACATGCGCTCACCCTCCGGCGTTGTCCACAGGTAGATTGGGGACCAGCCCGGTACCTGGATATCGCTGGCATAGAAGCTGACCCCTTCGTCTGAATAGGATTCCCTGGGCGCGACAGGACTATAGGCGATGCCCTTTTCGGCGTCGCGCCACTGATGGACTGCGGCACCCAAACTGAGCTCTAGGAGGTACACGTCGTAGGGCGGCGCGGAAGACACCGTCACATAGATTGTCCGCCCTCCATCGCGTGACAACTCTGCGTGCTGTTCAGCGTAGTAGCAGAAAGGCCAGACGGACGACGGGAAGAGGGTCTTGCAGTCCAGCCACTGCACTTCGCTGCTCCAAGGTCCCGTGAGCGAATCGGACACGCGAACGCTCACCGTGTTCAGATCGTGGTCGTACACGGCAAGCCACTTGCCTAGGAAGTCATTGTGCCGGACGCTCAGTCCGTTGTTCGATGGGATTTCGCTTGCCGGCTCCGGCCACAGGCTCTCCGCCTCCGATGGCGAAGGAGACCAGTCCGTGCCGTCCCAGTAGGAATAGGCGGCGGGCGACGCAATCGAGCCGGCAGGCACACGCGCCAGCAGGAGGCGATTCGTCGTTGTGTGCAAGAAGACGAAGACGTCGCCGTTCTGGGGCAGCGGCGAGCGGGCACCCCTGACGATATCACCGAACCCGCTCTTGTCGTCCCACAGCCGCTCGACGAGACGTCGCGAATCCATGGTCATCGTGTCGAAGCGACCGAGGCCCACGGCAGTCACGCCCCACTTTGTCGACGAAGTCCGTTTGACGCTCGCGAAGTAGAAGTCGACGCTACCAGGCTCGAGCGCGATCGCGCCGTCCGGCCAGGCCGTTGACTCGCCTTCCTCAAGGGCCAGCAATGGTTCCGCTATGCCGCCCGAGGTCTTGTAGGTCAGGGTAATACAGTCGCTCGCGTCGGTGTCGGTCGACCTCGCAGCGGTCGCGTTGGCGAATAGGTATCCGCCTCTCTTGCGTGAGAGCCATGAGTCGCCGAATAGCCAGAAGGACTCGTCGCCGGCGGCAACCGAGGTTACGCCGTCGAACTCCTTTATCGAAGCAGCGGCAGCGTCGTCGTTGGCTAGCGAGCACACAAGACGCGCCGCGACAACTACCGGCGCGCCTGATGCATCGCCACCGAAGGGTGTTACGGCGTGAGTCTCGGCTCGAGGCTTATCGCGGTTACCCTCCTCGCTGGCGAAGTGAAGCACTCCGATGGCCCACAGAGCCAGGGGCACAACAAGAAGGATGCGAAATACCAGGTTTCGGAATCGAGGCTGCACCTTAGGGAAGTCCTTCACTCGATCTGGCTTGGCGCGCGATCGTTCTGACTGGCTCTTCTCTTCGCGCCTGTCTTTTGTCGCAACATAGCCGAGCGTGAAGCCTGACGCAACGAGCCCGCGTTCCCTGCTTGCCCGCTGGCGAGGCCGAAACGTTCGTGTGACGGAATGTATATGAGCTGTAAACACTCTTGACAGTTTTTGCGTGCCCGCGTATGCTTGGGCCGTCCACCCGCCAGTGAGGGATCCACGACCTCAAGGAGATGCATGATGCATGTTCCACGCTTTTCGATCTGGCTCCTGGCATTCGTCCTCTTTGTCACCTCCACTGCGTCGACAGCGGCCTTGGTCATCGGCAGTCTGGTTCCTTCTCATCAGTCTGCGATAGCCGTGAGTTCCGTGTCTGACGCGACGTTGCCGGCGACCGGCATGTCGTCGACGCCGTCGTCCTGCGACGCCATGGCGCCCGGAATGGCCAATCCGGTCGCGGCACAAGGACCGACGGGTCCGGCCTTAGTTCCGCCCCCTCCCTCCATCCTCGACGCGATCAAGAGAGGAAAGGTCGCCGGCTTCACACTTGACGACCTCAAACGGATCGAGGAACGGAAAGGCGCTCTGGGAGTGGACCAGCCACCCGTGCAGCGCCCGGGGAGCACTCCGCCGAGGTCGGTCGTGCAGCCCGCACCGACGACCGGCACGAGAACTCCAATGGTGCTCCTTGGCGATTTCGCAGATCTCCATCACAATGCTTCGACGTCACCTCCCTCGCTTTACCAGCAGCTTCTCTTCTCAGTCGGCTCTTATCCCTTGGGCAGCATGCGTGAGTTCTACCGCGAAGCATCCTACGATCTGCTTGACGTCGCCGGGACTGTCTATGCGTCCTGGCCGCGAGTTTCCCGGCAACGCCACCAGCTACGCTAACTGCGACGGATTGCAGGGGACCTCCGATGACTACGGCCTGGGGTACTACCCCTGCAACGCTCAAAGATTCGTCGAGAACCTGCTTGCCGCTGTCGACCCCTACGTGGATTTCAGCCACTACGCTGAAAACGGCGTCGTAAGCGATCTCATCGTCATTCACGCCGGTCAGGGGGCCGAGACCAACGGTTCATGCGTCTCCTGCATCTGGTCTCATCGATGGGTCCTCCATCAGCCGCTGCTCCTCGACGGCGTCGAGGTCTACGACTACACCATTCAGCCTGAGTACATCTACTCCGCGGGCGACAGCACCATCGGCGTCTTCGCTCACGAATACGGACATCTCCTGGGCCTCCCTGATCTCTATGACACTGACTACAGCTCGTACGGACTTGGGGAGTGGAGCCTGATGGCCAACGGCTGCTGGAACGGCTATCCCGGTGGCAGCCGACCGGCCCACCCTGATGCTTGGACGAAGATCGAACTGGGCTGGGTTGACCCTCAGCTCATCTCTACCCCTCAGACAGTTGCATTCCCTGCCGTCGAGACTTCGCCGACGGTAGTCAAGCTCTGGAGCGGCCTTCACTCCAACGAGTACTTCCTCGTCGAGAACAGACAGATGATGGGCTTCGACAACTATCTGCCCGGGGACGGTCTCCTAATCTACCACGTCGACGAGTACGCCTCGCAGAACAATGATTGGCATCCAATGGTAATGGTGGAACAGGAGGACGGCTATTGGGATCTCCAGTTTGCCTACAATTCCGGCGACTGGAGCGACTGCTGGCCCGGAGACTACGGGAACATATGCTTCGACGCTTTTTCGACCCCCAATAACCTGACCTATGCCGGCGAGCCAGCGGCCTCGCCGTTTGCGATATCAGCTCACTCGGCGATGACCATGACGGCCGAGATAACGCCCTCTACCGAAGGGCCGGGCACCATATCCGGCGTCGTTCACGACTCCGAGGGCAACCCGATAGCGGACGCCTGGGTCTTCGCCAGCCCTTCCGACGTGCCTATCTCGCCGCCAATGCCTCCGACGCAGGGCGCGGGCGCATACTCCGGGGTGGACGGCTCCTATACGACATCGACAGCGTGGCTCAGGGGGACTACGTGGTCGGCGTGTTCGTCCAGGGCTATGTCGACGAGTACTACGACGGCGTGCGTGATCCTGATGGCGCGACTCTCGTGTCCGTGACGAATGGAAACGACACGTCGAGTATTGACTTCGCCCTCGACCTCGGCGGAGAGGATCAGCGGCGTGGTGACCGATGCCGGTGGCATGCCGCTTGAGGACGTCCTTATCCTTGCCAACCCGACCGGCGACCTCGTATACACGTCTTCCGAGTCGCCGCCTCCACGGCCCCAGCCCAGCGCCTACGAATGGGCCTACACGGACGCCAACGGCGCCTACACGATCAGCGGGCTGCTCACAGGCGATTACCTGCTCGAAGCCGAGGCCACAGGCTACCTGGACGAATACTACGACGGAGCGCGCTGGCAGGACGACGCCACGCCCGTCTTCGTCGTCGAGGGCGAAGAAACCCCCGGGATCAACTTCAGTTTGGATGTGGGCGGTACCATCACCGGCGTGGTGACGGACGCTGGCGGCAACCCGCTCGGGAACTGCGACATCTACGCCGACTCGTGGGATGGCGGCGGAAGCTGGGGATACGGGAACACAGACACTGGCGGCATGTACACGGTAGACGGTCTCGCCACGGACGACTACCGCGTGGAGGTCGAGTGTGACGGCTATATCGACGAGTACTACGACAACGTGCGCAACTGGGATGATGCCACTCCCGTCCCGGTCGTCGAGGGGCAGAACACGCCCAATATCGACTTCGGTTTGGACTTGGGCGGTACCATCACCGGCGCGGTGACGGACGCTGGCGGCAACCCGCTCGGAAATTCCACCCCTGCAAAGAACTCGCCGCTCACATACCCGCCGCCGGGCAGGGAGATCAGGTCCTGCAGCTTGCCTTCCAGCCTGGCCAGCGAGCGGAAGCGGCAGCCGCACGGGCAGGGGGTCTCCTGCTCGGGGAAGGCGCCAGCATCCTCGATGGCATAGCGGATGAAGGGCATGCCGAAGGTGAAGTAGCCGGTGAGCACAATCTGCCCCACCTGCCCTGCAGGCACCGGGGCGCCGTGGCTATCGACGACCTCAACGTTTACCCAGTCTTCATTAACATGCAACCTGCCATAAGCGCATTCATGGGCGATGGTGCTCAGCTCGCGGCAGCCGTAGCGGTTGAAGACCTTGCAGCCGTAGGCTTGTCTAACAGGCTGCGCTGGGCGGGGAAGAGCGTCTCAGCGGTGGCGACCACGCCCTTCAAGCCGGCGTCGGAAAGGAGCGCACCGCCCTGCGCCAGGGCGATCATCGCATTGACATAGCCGATCATCAGGCTGGGGCGGCGCTGGTGCAGCACGACCGGCCAGCGACGTAGGTCGGCGGAGGTCATGTGATAAGCAGGCAGCCCGATCTCATTGCGCAGCACGTCGTCGACCAGAGTGCGTAAAGCGATCCTGGACGCGTCAGGTCGAAGGCAGACACCCAGCCCCAGATCTTGACCACCGGCCTCGCCGTAGCGCCAGCCCGTCCAGAGCTGGTTGCGCACGATATTGAACGATCCTCGACCTTTCGGCGCTGGAAGCGGGGCGGTTCCCGCTGCGTCCCGGGCCGGTGGATCTGGCCCAGGCGGCGGCGCGGGTCGCCCGCCGCCTGGGTGCTCCCTCCGGGGGATTCGCAGTGCGGCTCGAGCTGCCGGAACTCCTCCCGCCGGTCCAGGCCGACGAGCGGGCGATCGAGAGCGTCTTCTTTCACCTGCTCGACAACGCCCTGAAATACGCGCCCGAGGGAGAAGTGCGAGTGCAGGGGGAGGGCGAGTCCGGGGGAGTGTCCGTGCGCGTGATCGATCGCGGTCCGGGAATCCCGCCGGACGAGCGCGAGCGGGTCTTCGAGATGTTCCACCGACTGGAATGCGCGCGACAGCCGCGAGGTGTACGGCCATGGCCTGGGCCTGCACCTGACCCGCCTCCTCCTGGAAGCGATGGGGGGCCGGATTCGCGCCGATGGTGCCCCCGGCGGAGGCACCGCAGTTGAGCTTCTGGCTGCCGCTGGCCACGGACGAACCGTGATCGGCGGCTCGGCCGAGCCTGAGGAAACCGATCCCTGTGCGAGTGGGCGCCGGCGGCTTGCGGCGGACCGGGAAGCGGGCGGCCTGCAGCGATGGGATTGGCTGGGCATGCGGGGCCTTCTCCGCGCGGCGCGGGGATCACTTGCGTTGAGGGGCGATTGCGCTAGGCTAGTGGACGGTGGCGACTGAGGGCGCATGCCTGGCGAAAAACTGCTCATCGTAGACGACGACACGACACTCCTGCGTTTCCTGACCGACTATCTGGAAGGCGAGGGCTACGCCGTGCAGTCGGCCGATCGTGGGCAGGCGGCGCTGCGGCTGTTCTATGAGGCGCGCCCCGATCTCGTCGTCCTCGACGTGATGATGCCGGGCATGGATGGCTGGGAAGTGTGCGCCCGGCTGCGGGAACTGGCCGAGACGCCCGTCATCCTGCTCACCGCCAAGACCAGCGAAGCAGACAAGCTGCGCGGTTTCCGCCTCGGCGTCGATGACTACATCACCAAACCCTTCAGCCTGGCCGAGCTCAGGGCGCGCGTCCGGGCGGTGCTCTCGCGTACCTCCGGCCAGCGCGCCGAACAAGGGGCGGTTCTGCAGGTCGGCGCGCTGCGGGTTGACCTCGGGCGGCGTGAGGCGACGGTCGAGGGCCAGCCCCTCGAACTCACCCCGACCGAGTTCCGCCTGCTGGCGGCGCTGGCCGCCAAGCCTGGTCAGGCGCTGGCGCAGGCCGAGCTGGTTGAAGAAGCCTGGGGGGCCTATCGCCAGGAGACCGGAAGCGCGCTGCGGCGCTACGTGTGGTTCCTGCGACAGAAGATCGAAGTCGATCCCAACAAACCCACTCGTCTGCTCACCGTGCGCGGGTACGGGTATCGCCTCGAGCCCTGATCCGTGGCCAGAGCCACCCGGTTACCCTATCCCTCTTTCCACGAACGCATCGAGAACGTCCCCGCCGCCAGGGCCACAACGCGTCGGCGCGCCCGACTGCGCGTAGTGGAGGGTACAAGCCGCGCGGGACCTGGGTACTAGTCGGCCGTCAATCCCCTGTAACAGGACTGTAAGGACAATTCCGGCTTCGACCAACTAGACTGGCTATGGCGTAATGGCCTGGCTAGTGAAGGCCGATTCCAGGAGTGGTCATCCATGACCGTCCATCGAGAGCAGGGTGCCAAGAGCAGGGGCCAGGGGTTGGCCGAGTTCGCGTTGATCCTTCCCCTGGTATTGTTCACCATCTTCGTGATGATCGAATTGGCGCGCCTGCTGCACGCCTGGATCTCGGTCGAGAACGGCGCGGCGGTTCGGCGTGCGCTATGCCGTCACCGGCGAGTACGACTTCGCCTACTGCACCTCGCTCTACGGTGGGCCGTGCGACACACAGGCCAAGCAGGACGGCGCGCGGTTGCCTTCGATCCGCGACGCCACCAACTCGGGCTCGGTCGGCCTGCTCAAGAACTCGCTGGCGTCCGTCGGTACGCCGGGCTTCTTCAAGATCACGATCTGTTCGAACAAGCCGGGTCTGGTCTACTTCCCGTCGGACGCCAACACCAGCACCCCCGCCGACTGCCAACCACTGGAGGACGGCGGTGGCCCGGGTGACCGGGTGATCGTGACCGTCGACTTCGATCACCCGCTGATCGCCCCGATCCTGAGCTCGACCTGGCCGAAGATCCATCTCACCGCCAAGCGCGAGGGCATCGTCGAGCAGTTCCGCGTGGCGCGCGTCGTCGGTCTGCCAGCGACCATCTCCATCCCGACCTTCACCGCCACCGTCACCTCGACGGCGACGATCACCACCACACCGACGCCGTCGCTGACGCCGACGCCGACGCCGGATTGTTCGCTGATCACCGTCGAGAGCGCCGTCCTGAACGGCGACTACTTCGACGTCGTCGTGCACAATGGGAACGCAGCCAACGTGTCGCTGACCGGGGCCTGGCTGGAGTGGTACAAGTATTACCCCGGGCAGAACTTCAACGGCGCCGAATTCGCCGGTGACCTGTACCGCGACGGCCCGTCGCTGCCGACCTCGCCCAGCCTGGCCGATCCGATCGTGCCCATCCCGATGGTCGCCGGCGGCACCGAGACGTGGCGGGCATCATTCGTCGGCGTGGGCGGGGGCGGGCTGGTGGGCGATTTCACCGCCCTGCTGACCTTCGACGGCGTGTGCACCGTCACCGCCGTCTCCGAGCTGCCGACGCCCACGACGACGACGACTGTAACGACGACGCCGACGCTGACGCCGACGACGACGCTGACGCGGACGCTGACGCCGACGACGACGCTGACGCCGACGACGACGCTGACGCCGACGATCACGCGCACGCCGACCGTGACGCCGACGCCCTCCTGCTCCGAACATCACCATCACGAGCGCGGCGTTTTCGGAGCGGTCCCTGTTCGCATCAACGTCAATGTCCGCAGCACCAACCCGATGACGGTCTACCTCACCGGCTCAACGCTAGCCTGGACCGACGCGTACCACCCGGCGCAGTACGTCGACCAGTTCCGCTGGAACGGCTCGCAGCTACTACTCCGGCAATGACTTCGACCCGCCGACGAGCTCGAACCCGGCGGCCGGGACGCAGGCCCTGACCAGCGGCGCGACCCGCCAGTGGTACGCGCTGTTCGGCGGCGTTCCCGGCCGGGCGGGGACTGGACGGCAGCTTCACCGTGACGTTGACCTTCGATGGTGTGTGCACCGTCTCGACGACGCTGTCCCGCACCGCGCCGACGGCGACACCGACGCGCACCCCGACCGTGACGGCGACTCTCCCCAACACGGCGACGACCACGAGCACGCGGACCATCACGCCCACCGTCACGCTGACCTACACCCGGACGATCACGCCCACGGTTACGCGCACGCCGACCGTCACGCTGACCTACACGCGCACGCTGACTCCGACGGTCACGCTCACGCCGACGATCACGCTCACGCCGACGATCACGTTCACGCCGACGGTGACGCGGACCGTGACGCGGACGCCGACCGTCACCCTGACCCCCACGGTCACGCGGACCGGGACGCCGATCACGCCGACGATCACACTCACGCCGACGATTACGCTCACACCGCTGGCGACCAAGACGCCGACGATCACGCCGTCGCCCACCAACACGCTCTGCTTCGACTGCTAGGCTGGCACCTGGCGTTTGGAATGAGAGCCGCACCCCCTGAGGGTGCGGCTCTCGCGTTACGGGATGGTCCCTTCGGCCGCGGCAGTCTCGAGAGAAGAGAGGACCTTCACCCGGTCCGGGTGCCATTGGTCCGGGGGGGCTTCTCGGCGCTCCACTCTCGCAGTCCCGCCGGGGCCGCCGCGCCCTTTCTGGGTGGCAGGGCCGAGGCAGTACCCGGGGACTAGGGGGACGGCTCGGGGCGGCATCCTGCGTTTCGTGTATGATTCCCGGCAATGTAGGCAGCCTGAAAGGTGTTTCCAGACCCTTTTCCATTAGACTGGGAGCAGTACGCGATGGACCGCAAGAGCGAGGTTTCGACCGATGACGGTCCTGTCGATGAGGGAGTGGAGCGTGGTTGAACGGGATGGTCCGCCGCCCGGCGGAAGGATCCTGATCGCCGACGATGACACCGATTTCCGCAGCGTGCTCGTTCGCAGGGCGCGGCGGATGGGTCTCGACGTCGTCGAAGCCGGGGATGGTCCGGAAGCCCGGGGGCTGCTCGAGGGCCAGTCGTACGACGCGCTGGTCGTCGACCTGTACATGCCGGGCGCCACGGGCCTGGAAGTCGTCGAACATGCGCAGCGGCTCGACCCCAACATCCAGGCGATCATCCTGACGGCCAGCGCCTCGGTCGAGACGGCCGTCGAAGCCCTGCGGGCCGGCGTCTACGACTACATGACCAAGCCGTTCGAATCCATGGCGGCCTTCGAGCTGGCCCTGACGCGCGCTCTGGAGCATCGCCGCCTGATCGAGGAGAACGCCCGGCTGTTCGCCGAGGTCCAGCGCCTGGCGGTGACCGATCCGGTCACCGGGCTGTTCAATCGTCACAAGCTCAACGAGTTTCTGGAGCTGGAGGTGGAGCGGGCGAGGCGCTACGGACGCCCGTTGTCGTTGATCATGCTCGACCTGGACGACATGAAGAAGATCAATGACACCTTCGGGCACCCGGTGGGGGACGAAGCGCTGCGGCGTGTGGCAGCGGCCATTCGGTCGCAGGTGCGTCGTGTCGATCTGCCCACCCGGTACGGGGGCGACGAGTTCATGATCGTCCTGCCGGAGGCGAAGGCCGACGAGGCGCAGGCGATCTCCATGCGCATAGGCATCGAGATCGAGAAGGGTAGTTTCGACGGCGTCCGGCTTTCGGCCAGCGCCGGAGTGTCTGAGTGGAAGCCCGGGTTCGCCACGGTGGAGGATTTTGTCCGCGACGTGGACCAATCCTTGTATCGGGATAAGCGCGGGGAGCAGACGTCCGAAGGCTCCCGCGAGTAAGGGGTACGGGCGCCCTGAGGTGCGGGCCGTGTGTTGCGGCCCAGGCGCCGGGCGCAGGCGTGCAGCCA
Organism: uncultured Chloroflexia bacterium; assembly: GCA_963743255.1. Classification (GTDB taxonomy): domain Bacteria; phylum Chloroflexota; class Anaerolineae; order Anaerolineales; family E44-bin32; genus DYJB01. The sequence continues at coordinate 158,255 of CAVUPD010000018.1, read as the reverse complement.
GGGCGGTGCCCGGCTGCGGTTCTGCACGCCAGCGGGTGAGCGGAGAAGACCGGTGACGGAACAGAGCGACAACGGCTCGGAAGGGACCTCGGAAGCGCCTCGCGACGGCCTGCGGGACGGGCTGCAGCGCGTCCGCCGCCGGCTGGGCACCCTCCGCGGCCAGCTGATCATCCCCTACGTCCTGTTGACGCTGGTGACGGCCATGGTCGGCACCTACATCGTCACGCGGCTGGTGACCTCCTCGGTCCGCGAGCGCTTTGTCAACCAGATGTACGAGGCCAGCCGCGTAGTGGCCGACGGCGTCGTGCGACGGGAGCGATCGCAGCTTCGAGCCTTGCGGCTGGCGACCTTCACGTCCGGGATGCCCGAGGCGCTGCTTCAGGGCGAAGCGGACCTGGTTGTGGCGTTGATGCAGCCGATTGCCGTCAACCAGGACGCCGAGGCGGTGATCGCCCTCGACCGGCAGGGGCGCGAGATCGCCGGGCTGACCCTCCCTCCGGGTGAACATGCCTACACGCGGTCGACCGGATCGGACTTCTCCTCCGAGCCTTCCGTGATGCAGGTCCTTTCCGGGACGGCCGATGCGCGCGGCGACAAGTACATCGGGCTGATCAACACCTCGTTCGGTCTCTACTTCTTCACCGCCGCACCGGTCTACAACGCCGCCGGCGAACTGACCGGCGCCGTCCTCGTCGGCAGCCACCTGGACCAGATGGTGCAGGACCTGAAATCCGAATCCCTGGCCGACATCCTGCTGCAGGCCAAGGATGGCACGCTCCTGACCACGACCATCGCCGAGCCCGATGAGGGCTACGGCGCTGTCCTGCTCGATCCCGGGCAGACCGCCACGCTCTCGACGACGATCCTGTCCGAGTTCGCCATGAGCGGGCGCGAATACCAGGCGGCGTACAGCCCGTGGACCGTCCGCGACCAGATCCTCGGGACGGTGGCGGTCGTCCTGCCGAGCAACTTCCTGGTGACCACCGAGTCCTGGCTCCGCAGGACATCTTCTCGTCCTCGGTCACCCCCAGGCGGGCCAGGTCGGCAATGTGCTCCACTTCCTCGCGGGTGAGGCTCACGGTCACCTCTCTGTCAGAGTCGCTGCATGAATGAATGGTGCTATTATAGCATCGCCGGCGGGGCCGAGCAAGTCGATTCGGGCATTGCGGCGCGCAGGTTTTTGCACTCCGGCGTGAATGACAGTATCATCGACCCGCCATTGACTTCGCTGCTCACGCTCGAGCTTCCAGCGTGAGGTGCAAAATGATGGGAAGGATACCCTTGAGGCGATGACGCGGATCATTCTAGTCCGGCACGGACAGACGCAATGGAACCTGGTCGAGCATTTTCGGGGGCAAGCCGACGTGCCGCTCAACGACACGGGACTGGCCCAAGCCGAAGCCGTGAGCCGACGGGTACACCGCCAGTGGTCGCCGGCAGCGGTGTATGCCAGCCCGCTGAGCCGCGCGGTGCGAACCGCGGAGATCATCGCAGAGCCGCTCGGGCTGCCGGTGCGAGTCCACCCTGGACTGCTGGACATCCACTTCGGCGAGTGGCAGGGGCTGACCGTGCCTGAGGTCCGCTCGCGCTGGCCGGAGTTGTGCGAGGCCTGGCACCGCCGGCCGGATACGGTCCAGGTCCCCGGCGGCGAGATGCTGGCCGACGTGCGGGCGCGCGGACTGGCGACTCTTCGCGAGCTAGGCGCGACGCACCCGGAGCAGACGCTCATCCTGGTGGGGCACAACGTCATCAACCGCGTCATTCTGCTGGGAGTGCTGGGGTTGGAGAATGAGGGCTTCTGGCGCATTTCGCAGGACCCGTGCGGGATCAACGTGATCGAGTGGGCGGGCGACGCGTACACTCGATCACGTTGATGCCGCACGGTCCTGCGAAATGCGCCAGAAGCCCTCGTTCTCCAGCCCCAGCACTCCCAGCAGGATGACCCGGTTGATGACGTTGTGCCCCACCAGGACGATGGTCTGCTCCGGGTGCGTCGCGCATAGCTCGTGTACAGTGGTCAGTCCCCGCGCCCGCACCCCGGCCAACGTTTCGCCGCCGGGGATTTGGACCGTGTCCGGCCGGCGGTGCCACGCCGCGCACAGCTCCGGCGCAGCGCGCGCGGACCTCGGGCACGGTCAGTCCCTGCCACTGGCCGAAGTGGATGTCCAGCAGGCCGGGGTGGACCCGCACCGGCAGCCCGAGCGGTTGCGCGATGGCCTCCGCGGTCCGCACGGCGCGGCTCAGCGGGCTGGAGTACAGCGCTGCCGGCGACCACTGGCGGTGTACCCGCCGCTCCACGGCTTCGGCCTGAGCCAGCCCCGTGTCGTTGAGCGGCACGTCGGCTTGCCCCCGAAAAATGCTCCACCAGGTTCCATTGCGTCTGTCCGTGCCGGACGAGGATGATCCGCGTCATCGTCGTAATGATGTCCTTCCCTTCATTTGAACCTCAAGCTGGCAGCTCGAGCGTTGGCAGCGCAGTCGTCGGCGGAACGATGATACCGTCATTTCCGCCGGAGTGCAACAATCCCGTGCGCCTGAACGCCCGAATTGACTTGCTTCGGCCCTGATGGCGATGTTATAATATCGCCATTCACGTCCACCTCAGCGACTGCTGGTGCAAGTGAGCCTGACCCGCAAGGACGTGAAGCACATCGCCGATCTGGCCCGCTTGGGGCTGACCGAGGACGAGACGACGTCCCTAAAGCGCGACTTCCGTGGTCACCAGGAAGTTGCTCGGGAGGACGACCGCCACCGTCCCGAAACTGGTCGCGCACGGTCCACGGGCTGTACGCCGCCTGCGCACCCACTCATCGCGAACTCGGACAGGATCGTCGTCGAGAGCGTGGCGGTCTGCCCGGGATCGAGCAGGACAGCGCCGTAGCCCTCATCGGGCTCGGCGATAGTCGTAGTCAGGAGCGTGCCATCCTTGGCCTGCAGCAGGATGTCGGCCAGGGATTCGGCATTTCAGGTCCTGCACCATCTGGTCCAGGTGGCTGCCGACGAGTACGGCGCCGGTCAGATCGCCGGCGGCGTTGTAGACCGGTGCGGCGGTGAAGAAGTAGAGACCGAACGAGGTTTTGATCAGCCCGATGTACTTGTCGCCACGTGCATCGGCCGTCCCGGAAAGGACCTGCATCACGGAAGGCTCGGAGGAGAAGTCCGATCCGGTCGACCGCTGTGTAGGCATATTCACCCGGAGGAGGGTCAGCCCGGCGATCTCGCGCCCCTGCCGGTCGAGGGCGATCACCGCCTCGGCGTCCTGGTTGACGGCAATCGGCTGCATCAACGCCACAACCAGGTCCGCTTCGCCCTGAAGCAGCGCCTCGGGCATCCCGGACGTGAAGGTCGCCAGCCGCAAGGCTCGAAGCTGCGATCGCTCCCGTCGCACGACGCCGTCAGCCACTACGCGGCTGGCCTCGTACATCTGGTTGACAAAGCGCTCGCGGACCGAGGAGGTCACCAGGCCGCGTGACGATGTAGGTGCCGACCATGGCCGTCACCAGCGTCAACAGGACGTAGGGGATGATCAGCTGGCCGCGGAGGGTACCCAGCCGGCGCCGGACGCGCTCGCAGCCCGACCCGCAGGCCGTCGCGAGGCGCTTCCGAGATCCCTTCCGAGCCGTTGTCGCTCTGTTCCGTCACCGGTCTTCTCCGCTCACCCGCTGGCGTGCAGAACCGCAGCCGGGCACCGCCCTGGCTGCACGCCTGCGCCCGCGCCTGGGCCGCAACACACGGCCCGCACTCAGGGCGCCCGTACCCCTTACTCGCGGGAGCCTTCGGACGTCTGCTCCCCGCGCTTATCCCGATACAAGGATTGGTCCACGTCGCGGACAAAATCCTCCACCGTGGCGAACCCGGGCTTCCACTCAGACACTCCGGCGCTGGCCGAAAGCCGGACGCCGTCGAAACTACCCTTCTCGATCTCGATGCCTATGCGCATGGAGATCGCCTGCGCCTCGTCGGCCTTCGCCTCCGGCAGGACGATCATGAACTCGTCGCCCCCATACCGGGTGGGCAGATCGACACGACGCACCTGCGACCGAATGGCCGCTGCCACACGCCGCAGCGCTTCGTCCCCCACCGGGTGCCCGAAGGTGTCATTGATCTTCTTCATGTCGTCCAGGTCGAGCATGATCAACGACAACGGGCGTCCGTAGCGCCTCGCCCGCTCCACCTCTAGCTCCAGAAACTCGTTGAGCTTGTGACGATTGAACAGCCCTGTGACCGGATCGGTCACCGCCAGGCGCTGGACCTCGGCGAACAGCCGGGCGTTCTCCTCGATCAGGCGGCGATGCTCCAGAGCACGCGTCAGGGCCAGCTCGAAGGCCGCCATGGATTCGAACGGCTTGGTCATGTAGTCGTAGACGCCGGCCCGCAGGGCTTCGACGGCCGTCTCGACCGAGGCGCTGGCCGTCAGGATGATCGCCTGGATGTTGGGGTCGAGCCGCTGCGCATGTTCGACGACTTCCAGGCCCGTGGCGCCCGGCATGTACAGGTCGACGACCAGCGCGTCGTACGACTGGCCCTCGAGCAGCCCCCGGGCTTCCGGACCATCCCCGGCTTCGACGACGTCGAGACCCATCCGCCGCGCCCTGCGAACGAGCACGCTGCGGAAATCGGTGTCATCGTCGGCGATCAGGATCCTTCCGCCGGGCGGCGGACCATCCCGTTCAACCACGCTCCACTCCCTCATCGAGAGGACCGTCATCGGTCGAAACCTCGCTCTTGCGGTCCATCGCGTACTGCTCCCAGTCTAATGGAAAAGGGTCTGGAAACACCTTTCAGGCTGCCTACATTGCCGGGAATCATACTCGAAACGCAGGATGCCGCCCCGAGCCGTCCCCCTAGTCCCCGGGTACTGCCTCGGCCCTGCCACCCAGAAAGGGCGCGGCGGCCCCGGCGGGACTGCGAGAGTGGCGCGCCGAGAAGCCCCCCCCGGACCAATGGCACCCGGACCGGGTGAAGGTCCTCTCTTCTCTCGAGACTGCCGCGGCCGAAGGGACCATCCCGTAACGCGAGAGCCGCACCCTCAGGGGGTGCGGCTCTCATTCCAAACGCCAGGTGCCAGCCTAGCAGTCGAAGCAGAGCGTGTTGGTGGGCGACGGCGTGATCGTCGGCGTCTTCGTCGCAAGCGGTGTGAGCGTAATCGTCGGCGTGAGTGTGATCGTCGGCGTGATCGGCGTCCCGGTCCGCGTGACCGTGGGGGTCAGGGTGACGGTCGGCGTCCGCGTCACGGTCCGCGTCACCGTCGGCGTGAACGTGATCGTCGGCGTGAGCGTGATCGTCGGCGTAAGTGTGACCGTCGGAGTCAGCGTGCGCGTGTAGGTCAGCGTGACGGTCGGCGTCCGCGTAACCGTGGGCGTGATCGTCCGGGTGTAGGTCAGCGTGACGGTGGGCGTGATGGTCCGCGTGCTCGTGGTCGTCGCCGTGTTGGGGAAAGTCGCCGTCACGGTCGGCGTGCGCGTCGGTGTCGCCGTCGGTGCGGTGCGGGACAGCGTCGTCGAGACGGTGCACACACCATCGAAGGTCAACGTCACGGTGAAGCTGCCGTCCAGTCCCTGCCCGGCTGGAACGCCCCCGAACAGCGCATACCACTGGCGAGTCGCGCCGCTGGTCAGGGCCTGCGTCCCGGCCGCCGGGTTGGAGCTCGTCGGCGGGTCGAAGTCATTACCGGAGTAGTAGCGCGATCCGTTCCAGCGGAACTCGTCCACGTACTGCCCCGGGTGGTAAGCGTCCGTCCAAGCCAACGTCGATGCGGTGAGGTAGACCGTCATCGGGTTGGTGCTGCGCACATTGACATTGATCCGTCTGGGCAAGGTAAACGACGTTGTCGTGATGGTGATATTGGCGCACGAGGGCGTCGGCGTCACGGTCGGCGTGCGCGTGATCGTCGGCGTCAGTGTCGTCGTCGGCGTCAGCGTCGTCGTCGGCGTCAGCGTCCGCGTCAGCGTCGTCGTCGGCGTCAGCGTCGGCGTCGGCGTTACAGTCGTCGTCGTCGTGGGCGTCGGCAGCTCGGAGACGGCGGTGACGGTGCACACGCCGTCGAAGGTCAGCAGGGCGGTGAAATCGCCGACCAGCCCGCCCCCGCCCACGCCGACGAATGATGCCCGCCACGTCTCGGTGCCGCCGGCGACCATCGGGATGGGCACGATCGGATCGGCCAGGCTGGGCGAGGTCGGCAGCGACGGGCCGTCGCGGTACAGGTCACCGGCGAATTCGGCGCCGTTGAAGTTCTGCCCGGGGTAATACTTTACCACTGCAGCCAGGCCCCGGTCAGCGACACGTTGGCTGCGTTCCCATTGTGCACGACGACGTCGAAGTAGTCGCCGTTCAGCACGGCGCTCTCGACGGTAATCAGCGAACAATCCGGCGTCGGCGTCGGCGTCAGCGACGGCGTCGGCGTGGTGGTGATCGTCGCCGTCGAGGTGACGGTGGCGGTGAAGGTCGGGATGGAGATGGTCGCTGGCAGACCGACGACGCGCGCCACACGGAACTGCTCGACGATGCCCTCGCGCTTGGCGGTGAGATGGATCTTCGGCCAGGTCGAGCTCAGGATCGGGGCGATCAGCGGGTGATCGAAGTCGACGGTCACGATCACCCGGTCACCCGGGCCTCCGCCGTCCTCCAGTGGTTGGCAGTCGGCGGGGGTGCTGGTGTTGGCGTCCGACGGGAAGTAGACCAGACCCGGCTTGTTGGAACAGATCGTGATCTTGAAGAAGCCCGGCGTACCGACGGACGGCCAGCGAGTTCTTGAGCAGGCCGACCGAGCCCGAGTTGGTGGCGTCGCGGATCGAAGGCAGCCGCGCGCCGTCCCGCTTGGCCTGTGTGTCGCACGGCCCGCCGTAGAGCGAGGTGCAGTAGGCGAAGTCGTACTCGCCGGTGACGGCATAGCGCACGCCGAACCGCGCGCCGTTCTCGACCGAGATCCAGGCGTGCAGCAGGCGCGCCAATTCGATCATCACGAAGATGGTGAACAATACCAGGGGAAGGATCAACGCGAACTCGGCCAACCCCTGGCCCCTGCTCTTGGCACCCTGCTCTCGATGGACGGTCATGGATGACCACTCCTGGAATCGGCCTTCACTAGCCAGGCCATTACGCCATAGCCAGTCTAGTTGGTCGAAGCCGGAATTGTCCTTACAGTCCTGTTACAGGGGATTGACGGCCGACTAGTACCCAGGTCCCGCGCGGCTTGTGCCCTCCACTACGCGCGTCGGGGCGCGCCGACGCGTTGTGGCCCTGGCGGCGGGGACGTTCTCGATGCGTTCGTGGAAAGAGGGATAGGGTAACCGGGTGGCTCTGGCCGCGGATCAGGGCTCGAGGCGATACCCGTACCCGCGCACGGTGAGCAGACGAGTGGGTTTGTTGGGATCGACTTCGATCTTCTGTCGCAGGAACCACACGTAGCGCCGCAGCGCGCTTCCGGTCTCCTGGCGATAGGCCCCCCAGGCTTCTTCAACCAGCTCGGCCTGCGCCAGCGCCTGACCAGGCTTGGCGGCCAGCGCCGCCAGCAGGCGGAACTCGGTCGGGGTGAGTTCGAGGGGCCGGCCCTCGACCGTCGCCTCACGCCGCCCGAGGTCAACCCGCAGCGCGCCGACCTGCAGAACCGCCCCTTGTTCGGCGCGCTGGCCGGAGGTACGCGAGAGCACCGCCCGGACGCGCGCCCTGAGCTCGGCCAGGCTGAAGGGCTTGGTGATGTAGTCATCGACGCCGAGGCGGAAACCGCGCAGCTTGTCTGCTTCGCTGGTCTTGGCGGTGAGCAGGATGACGGGCGTCTCGGCCAGTTCCCGCAGCCGGGCGCACACTTCCCAGCCATCCATGCCCGGCATCATCACGTCGAGGACGACGAGATCGGGGCGCGCCTCATAGAACAGCCGCAGCGCCGCCTGCCCACGATCGGCCGACTGCACGGCGTAGCCCTCGCCTTCCAGATAGTCGGTCAGGAAACGCAGGAGTGTCGTGTCGTCGTCTACGATGAGCAGTTTTTCGCCAGGCATGCGCCCTCAGTCGCCACCGTCCACTAGCCTAACGCAATCGCCCCTCAACGCAAGTGATCCCCGCGCCGCGCGGAGAAGCCCCGCATGCCCAGCCAATCCCATCGCTGCAGGCCGCCCGCTTCCCGGTCCGCCGCAAGCCGCCGGCGCCCACTCGCACAGGGATCGGTTTCCTCAGGCTCGGCCGAGCCGCCGATCACGGTTCGTCCGTGGCCAGCGGCAGCCAGAAGCTCAACTGGGTGCCTCCGCCGGGGGCACCATCGGCGCGAATCCGGCCCCCCATCGCTTCCAGGAGGAGGCGGGTCAGGTGCAGGCCCAGGCCATGGCCGTACACCTCGCGCGCGTCGCGCGCATCCAGTCGGTGGAACATCTCGAAGACCCGCTCGCGCTCGTCCGGCGGGATTCCCGGACCGCGATCGATCACGCGCACGGACCACTCCCCCGGAACTCGCCCTCCGCCTGCACTCGCACTTCTCCCTCGGGCGCGTATTTCAGGGCGTTGTCGAGCAGGTGAAAGAAGACGCTCTCGATCGCCCGCTCGTCGGCCTGGACCGGCGGGAGGGAGTCCGGCAGCTCGAGCCGCACTCGCGATCCCCCGGAGTGGAGCACCCAGGCGCGCGGCGACCCGCGCCGCCGCCTGGGCCAGATCCACCGGCCCGGGACGCAGCGGGAACCGCCCCGCTTCCAGCGCCGAAAGGTCGAGGATCGTCTCCACGAACCTCCCCAGCCGTTCGGTTTCCGCCGCCACGAGCGTCAATCGCTCGTGCACCTCGGCGTCGAGATCCGGATTGGCGGCCAACGTCAGCTCGACGCCGATGCGAGATGTTGGTCAGGGGCGCCCGCAGTTCGTGGCTGACCAGCGTGACGAACTCCGACTTGAGCCGGCCGAGTTCCTGCAGCTCGAGGTTCATCCGGTGCAGCCGTTCGACGAATTCGGCCAGCTCGCGCGTGCGCTCGGACACCCGGTGCTCGAGCACGGTGTTGAGTGTCTCCAGATCGCTTCGAGCCACCGCCACCTGGCTGAGTGCCGCACGGAGATCGTCCTCCCGTTCGCGGATGTAGGTCAGGTCGTGCGCCGTGCCGACCAGCAGGGGGCGGCCGAGTCGTTCATCCCACACCGGGCGCAGGCTGAGCGAAGCGGGGAACAACGTGCCGTCGCCGCGGCGCAGCTCGACCTCGCCGGACCACCCCCCGTCAACCGCAGACTGCAGAAAGGCGCGCGACGGCTTGGGCGTCGCCAGGAACTCCTCCAGGCTTGCCGGGGGCGTGTCCACGCGCAGGACGGCCGCCGCGGCCGGATTGGACAGTCGCAGCAACCCGTCCGCCTGACACACGAAGGCCATGTCGGCCGATGCGTTGACCAGCGCCGCATACTGGCGCATCTCGGATTGCCCCCCGATGACGCCCTGACGAGCGACCAGCAGCAGGCTGAGGGCGACCGCTGCCCCCACCCCGGCCCAGTCGATCACGCCCGCCAGGCGCCAGTTGAGCAGCGTGAATCCCACCACGGCATACGTCAGCGCGATCGGCAGGACCAATTCCATCCGCTGGCGCAAGGGCCGGGCAACCGGAGATTCGGGCAGGTCAGCGGCCGCCTGGGGTCGGCGCGTGGACGACGACCAGGCCGATCAGGCCGGCCGCGATCCCCCACCCACCTGCCACCCAGGTCGGCACGCCGATCTCGCCGCCGAGGGTGAGGTAGCCGCGCACCAGGTCACCCACCTGGAGGGCGAGGAAGGCTCCGGCCAGCACGAGGAACCCACGCGCCTCTGCGGTCGAGGCGGCCCCCACCAGCAGGCGCAGCGCCATCAGGACCAGGACCAGGTCGAAGGTCGACGAGAAGGCCGCCCAACCGAGCAGCACTTCGTTTGTTGGGAGTGCCATCGAGACCGGGCGGATGACGATCAGCCAGGAGAGGGCCGTGCCGGCGATCGCCAGGATGGCCGTATCGAGCAACTCGCGCAGCCGGCCGTAGCGTCCGCCGGCGGAGGCGGCGTACGAGACAGCGGCGGCCAGCATCGCCAGGTAGCCGGCCAGCCGGAGCAGGTCGGCCAGCGACGGCACCCCCGGGGCGTTCCCGGCCAACGCCCACACCAGGGCGCGGTAACCCTCGGCCAAGGTCCACAGGAACAACGCCGTGCCCAAAAGACGCCGGGCGCGCCGGGCGGCGGGTCGCCATTCGACGTCCAGCGTAACCAGCACCGTAGCCGTCGCCAGGCCGCCGGCCGTCACCGAAAGGGCGGCGCCGACGGCCGTCATCCCACCGACAGCCTGAAGCCAGGCGGACGACGCGGCGTAGGCGACGGAAACGGCAAGCAGAGCCCAGGGCCACCACGCGAGGAAGCGCCTGCGGAGTGTTTGACCCGGCCGGGCTCGGAGGGCGTCTCTCACTGCGCCATCGGTCATACCGTTCGAGTGCCTCTCTTCGCGCGAGCGGACGCCGCGCGCTTGCGAGGTGGGATTGTAGCCACGCCGTCCCCGGCGGACAAACGCCCCGGGCGCCCGGACATCGGGAACGCCCGCATGCTCCAGGTCACGCGCATCGGCCCCGCCTGACGGGCGGGGCCGATGAGGTCGATCCGAGTGCGAGCCCGCCTAACAGTCGAAGCAGTGCGTCGGCGTGTTGGTGGGTGTCTTCGTTGGCGTGGCCGGCGGGGTGTCCGTCGGCGTCGGCGTGATCGTCCGCGTGAGCGTGACCGTCGCCGTGAGTGTGGTCGTCAGGGTCGCGGTGGGCGTGGGTGTGGGCGTGCGCGTCACCGTCGACGTCGGCGTCAGGGTTTCGGTCGGCGTGAGCGTGATCGTCGGCGTCAGCGTGACCGTCGGCGTCAGCGTGCGCGTCGGCGTCAGGGTGACCGTCGGCGTCAGCGTGACCGTCGAGGTGTTCGTCGGCGGCAGCGTGATCGTCGGCGTACGCGTCTCGGTCGGCGTGGGCGTGATCGTCCGCGTCAGCGTGATCGTCGGCGTGAGCGTGATCGTCGGCGTGAGCGTGATCGTCGGCGTGAGCGTGACCGTCGGCGTCAGCGTCGACGTCGGCGTGGCCGTGTCGATCGAGGCGGTGACATTGCACACGCCATCGAAGGTCAGCGTGGCGCTGTAGCTCGCCGTACAGCGGTCCGCTGACTCCCCTGGAAGAGCGCGTACCAGTCCAGCTGGCGCCCGCCGGCGCAAGCGCGATCGGCGATGGCGGGCGTGGCACTGGACGGCGGCGTCAGGTCGGCCAGTCCCGAGGTGGTACCAGCTGGGCTTGGAAGAGACAGCCGTTGACGTTCTGGCCGCCGTAGTACTTGGTCCAATCCATGGTTCCCGCCGTGAGGTAGATCGTGCGGCCGGTGCCATTGGTCACCGTGAAGTGGAAGTAATCGTATCCCAGTGCGTACGTACCTGCCAACGCCTGGACGTATCGACGGTGATCAGCGAGCAATCGAGGGTGGCGGTGGGCGTCACGGTCAGCGTGGTCGTCGGCGTCTCGGTGATCGTCGGGGTTTCGGTCACCGTCGGCGTGATCGTCGGCGTGGGCGACTTGGTTGCCGTGAAGGTCGGGATCGAGATCGTCGCCGGCAGGCCGACGACGCGTGCCACGCGGAACTGCTCGACGATGCCCTCGCGCTTGGCCGTCAGGTGCAGGACCGGGAACCAGTTGCTCAGGATCGGAACGATCAACGGGTGATCGAAGTCGACCGTGACCGAGACGCGGTCGCCGGGGCCGCCGGGGTCGTTCCCCGGGTTACAGTAGGCGGCGGTCAGCGAACTGGGATCGGCGGCGAAGTACGTGAATCCAGTCCGGTTGGAGCAGATGGTCACCTTGAAGTAGCCGCGCGTTTGGGGGGCGGCGCTGGCGTCGCGCAGGATGGACACCGAGCCGGCGCGCGCCGCGTTCGTGATCGACGGCATGCGTGCCGCGTCCCGCTCGGCGTTGTTGTCGCAGGCCGTGCCGCTGGCAGTCCGAGTCCACGCACAGCGCCAGATCGTACTCCCCGGTGACGGCGTAGCGCACGCCGAAGCGCGCCCCGTTCTCGACGGCCAGCCAGGCGCTGCAGCACGCGCGCCAGCTCGACGAGCACGAACAGCACCAGGAGCATGACGGGAAGGATGAGGGCAAACTCCACCACTCCCTGGCCGCGCCAACGGCGGCGCACGGACGCAGCGGCGGGCGGATGGCTGGCTGGCACCCTGTCCATCACGATCGCCTTTCTATGCAACTGATAATTGCAGTCGTTCTTGAGCGGCGCGGCTCGCGCCGCGCCGCAGGGCGGTGCCCGGTCTTAGTGCGTGATCCGGGTGAAGATGCGCGAGGCGATCGCCTCGAAGACCTCCAGCAGTCCGGCGCCGGTCGGCGAGTAGTAGTAGTTGCCACAGTCGGCGCCCACTCCGGCGGTCGAGCACGGGTTGGTGGTCGGGTCGCCGTCGTCGCCCACCGAGGCGATGTAGCGCAGCAGCTGCTCGCCGACGTCCGGCTCACACGAGCCGCCCCAGGTCGTGGCGTCGCAGTTGGTGTTGTTCGTCACCAGCTCGCCCAGGCCGATGGTGAAGATCACCGCTCCCTGCCCGTAGGTCGGGGCCAAAGCGGCGCAGCTGCCGGGATGGGTGCGCGGAGTTCGAGTCCAGGCAGCCGACCCAGTCGCCCAGATCACGGGCGGCATCATCCGGATCGTAGGCGGCGTCCGTCGAGATGTGGCGCGTGCCGGCGATCGGGTCGCGGCAGAACGGCTCGACCCAGTTGGCGGCCCCGGGCCGCCGGGGCAGATCCAGGCGCCGAGCGAAGTCGGTGGCGGCGTTTGCGCCGCCGTCCGACAGCAGGATGACGATCCAGACGGCTTCTTCCCGCTTGAACAGCCCGAACTGGTTCCCGGCCGCCTTCAACCCGTCGGCGGTGTTGGTCGAGGTGCAGCCCGCCGGGCTCGGGGGATATCCGGCGCAGCCGGGGAACTTGTAGATGTCGAGCGCCATGATCTGCGTGCCCAACGCGGTCAGGTATTGAGCGTTGGTGAGCCGAATGCCGTCTGGTGGTTTAGGTTCATCGGACGCCGGCATTGCGGTCGAAGGTGACGATCGCCATGCGGTCGTAGGGCGGCAGCAGGCGCGAGGTCAGCGAGACGGCGGCATCCTGGACGTCGCGGAACGGCCGGCACTGCTTCGGTCCGTTACAGTTGTCCGGGTCGCGCATGTAATCGTCGACGAACGACGCCCGCCACGGGATTGGCGCCGCAACCGTCATCGGCCACGCCGTCAGCCGTCCCCCCGCCGAGGTTGATCTCGGCCCAGGCGTCATCATCCGTCCCGTTGCTGCACGAGGCATCGTAGGCCTGGAACTCGGAGGTGTCGATCGTCAGGACGATGTCGATCGAGGCGGCCTCCGAGATGGCGTTGGCGTGGATCGTGACGGTGTTGAAGCCGATGATCGGCAGGAAGGCGAAATAGACCGGCAGGTCGGCGCGCACGCGCACCAGCTTGCGCGGCGGGGTATAGCACAGCTCGGTGTCGCCGGGGTTGGTGTCGCAGGTCTCCACCGCCACGCCGACCGAGACGGCGTCCATGCCGTTGAGGGCCAGCACCTGGCGGGCGGAGGCCGTCAACTGGGCGATCGTGCGGCCCTCGCGGAACTGGTTGGCGGCCGAAAGCGAGGCGGCATCGACGGCGCGCCGCAGGTGGCCGACGTCGGTGAACAGAATGCCGGCGTCGACGGCCAGGCCGATGAAGGCCGCCAGGCCGACGAAGGCCAGGGCGATCAGGATCAGGGCTTGTCCGCGCTGCATCCGGTGTGCTCATCGGTCGGTCCCCTGCATCACGGCGTCGGCTGTGCGGTTCAACATTGGCATTGGGCATGATGGTGTAGGCGTGCAAAGGGATCGGATTCGGCACGAAGGCCGTGATCCACGGCAGGGCCAGCACCATGTGGTAGTCGTAGAAGATCTCGACCATCACCAGCCCGCTGGTCGGGCGCCACGGGGTCGAGCCGCGACTGGATCTCAGCGGACGTGAATTCCGAGACGCGGTTGTTGCACAGGCTGATGCCCGTTGTCGCCGTAGCCGGCGGGGAAGCGCCGGTCCACCACCGGGCTGCCGGCAGTTGTTGCGGATGCCGAAGGCCGAGATCACGATGTCGTTGCCGCCGTTGATCGTGATCGTGCAGTCGTCATCGTCGTTGTCCATGGCATCCAGCGGATTGTCGATCCAGTCGATGCGATTGTCCGACGCGGCCAGGAGGGCTTCCTTTGCCAGCGTCTGAACGTTGGTGTAGAAGACCGTATTGGGGTCGACGTAGGCGCCGGTATTGGGATCGCGGATCGGATCGGCATCCGACGCCCAACGCGCCGCCTCGCGCGCGGCGTCGATCAAGTCGAGGTAATAGTTGAGCATGATCCCGAACTCGATCAGTCCCGAGATCATGATCAAGAGCACGGGCAGCAGCACGGTGAACTCCACCAGGCTCTGCCCCCTGCTCTTGACGCGCCCACGCCGAAACCACGGCTGCTTCGCGCTCATGCCATGCCTCACTCCGGGCCCGACGGCCCGTACGCTACCGATGCCCTATTATAGGAGCTTATGGGTCGCCCTTCCGGTAGTACCGCAGGTTCAAGGACCAGGCTGTCGCCCGCCCGCGACACGGCTGGAACGAGACGGTAACACTGGCGCGGGTCAGCGCAGCAAAACCGACTCGAACAGGCTCCGCCCGCCGTAGTAGACCAACGAGGCGCCCAGGATAAGGAAGGGGCCGTAGGGGATGGGGGTGAAGGCGGTGTAACGGCGGCGGGCCAGCATCACCAGCACGTAGGCGAGGCTGAACAAGCCGGCGGCCAGAATCCCAATCAGGAGCGCCAGCACGACGGCTGGCCAGCCGACGATCAGCCCGATCAGGCCGGCCAGCGTAACGTCGCCGAAGCCGAAGGCGACCTCATCCAACGAACGCCCGCGGGCGCGTGCCAGCAACCGGGCGAAGGCCTCGCCCAGCAGGTAGAGCACGTAGAACGAGCCGGCACCGGCCAGGCCGCCGAGCAGCGTCTTGACCGGGCCGCGCGATGGATCGACGGCCTGCAGCAGGCCCAGCACCAGCGCGGCGGGGACGACGACGACGTGCGGGACCAGGCGGTGTTCGATGTCGATGACGGTGATCAGGAGGAAGACGAACCCGACGGCCGCCCCGGCCAGGAGGGCCGAGACACCGGGGTCTCGCCGAACCAGCAGGATTGCCCCGATCGTGCCCACCAGTTCGACGATCACCGGGCGGATCCCGCGGGCCGTGCCGCAATACGCGCAGCGATCGCTGCCGGCCACCCGAGCGGCGAGGGACGACCAGGCGGTCAGCTTTCGGGGGGCGGAACAGCGCGGGCAGCGGGGCGCGTGCGGTCGGCGCCGGACGGGAAGCGAGTCAGCCAGCAGATTCGCAACCACGCCCAAGACCCAGCCGAGGAGCGCGTAGAGAGCGATCACGCCGGCCATTATACAGCCCGGCTCGCGCCCGTCGCACGATCGGTGCATCATGCGGTTCAGACGAGGAAGCCGGACGAACCGGTATGCGGTGGGGCATCCCGTCAGGACATTCCGCCTGATGCTAGAATGCGGGCATGGTTCCCACTTCGCCGGTCGTCGAGCCCCGCAAGCTGAGCACGCTGGCCGCCCTGGTCCTGCTCGCCTATTGCCTCGTGCGCGTCGTTCAGCTGCCCACAACCTCGCTCAACCCGGCGCTGTTCGGGATCACCGTCCGGATCGACCTGAATGCCACGGCGATTCTGTTGATCCTCGCCGCCTGCCTGGCGGTGGCTGGGACGGACTGGATCATCCGCTCCCACCCGCGGGCAGAAGGCCTGCGGCCGTCGTTCGAGCACTGGATCATTCCGGGATTGGCCGCCTTCGCCCTGGGCGGGATCGTCATCCGGCTTCCTTACGGCGTCTGGTTCTGGCTTGGCCTGGCGCTCTCGGCGGGGCTGCTGGTAGCCGTCGTGCAGGCGGAGTTCATCGCGCTCGACCGCGACGACCCGCGCTTCGACCGCGCCGCCATTAGCCTGCGCGCGCTGGCATGGTTGCTCCTGATCGGGGCGCTGTTTGCCATCCGCGTCGGTGCCCCACGCGCCATCCTGTCTTTGCCCCTGGTGTTCGCCGGCGTCACCGGCGTCACCTGGCGTCTGCTCCGTTTGGACGAGCCGGCATCTTCGGCCTGGTTGGACGCCACCCTGGTCGGCATGGCCGCCTCGCAGGTCGATTGGGGTCTGCACTACTGGCGGGTCACGCCCCTGCGCCAGGCACTTCTCCTTGGGCTTCTAGCCTACTTGCTCGTCAGCTTCATCCTTGCCTATCGACAGGGTCGCCTGGGACGCGCGCGCCTGATCGAGATCGGCAGCGTCTGCGCCTTAGCTCTGCTTGCGATCCTGCTGTTCGTCTGATCCGACGGGGCGCGGCTTCACATCGAGCTACCACCACCGGTCGAAGGGTGCTCCTGCCCCCGCGTGACCTCCACTCCGGCTCGATCCCGCAGCCGGCGCAAGGCGCAAAAGCACAGCCGCCGGATTAATCCTCCGTCTTCGATCTGTTCGGATTCAAAAGGAAGGGGTCAGCCCGGCGGCGTCCGACAATGCGGGTGTCTGTCGCGGAGTGATCAGGCTGGCGGGCTCGCGTCGGCCGGAGGCGGCCTCGGCCCTCTTCTTGCGCCACGCGCGCAGCCCGACGACGCGTTCGGTTCCCTGCCGCAGGCGCTCCAGGTTTGGCTTGAGCGCCACCAGCAGCAGGATGACCACCACGGGGCCGAAGACGACATACCCCCAAGGTCCGGCGCCGATCGCGGCACGTATCAGGAACACGATCGTCGCCGCAACGCCCACGCTGATCGTCGCCACGGAAGCGTAGCCGATCAACAGCAGCACGCCGACCCCGGTGGGGATCATGAATAGAGCGCTGGGGACCCACAATCCGATGGCCGCCCCGACCGTCGGCGCGCCTCCGGCGCCGCCTCGCAGGCGGATCCGACCGTCGCGCCGCTCGGCCAGGAACAGCGAGTAGTTGTGGCCCAGAACGGCAGCGATGCCGGTGGCGGCTTCCACCCAGGGCTGCCCGCCGGTGAGTGCGTGCGCCAGCCAGACGGCACCGGCGGCCTTCAGGCCATCTCCGATCGTCGTGCCGATGCCTGCCCACGCCCCGGCTGCTCGTGCTGCGTTCGTCCCGCCCGTCCTGCCGCTATGCTCGCGGCGCAGGTCCTTGCCGGTCGAAAGGCGAACGAGGAGCACGCCCGTGGGAATCGAACCCAGCAGGTAACCCGCCGCGACGCTGATCAGACCCCATGCGATGGAAGCGAGCATTCCTTTGCCCTCAGGCACTCCGTGTCATTCCGCAGGCAAGATCTCCAGAGGCAGTTCCACAGGCGCAGGTCGGCTGAGATCGAAGGCCCTCACCTGCCATCTCCCGGAATCAGAACACCAAATCAAGGCCGCAGCCTCGGGGTAAAACGCTTCGGCCAGATCGGTCGGAGAGGGGTAAGACGGCCCGGACGGATGCGAATGGTAGATGGCCAGCAACTCAAGTCCCTGCGCCTCGAGGTCGAGAAGTGCCCGCACCTGGGCGCGGGGCTGCATGCGGAACCGGACCGGGCTGTGGGCAGCATTCTCGACGGTGCGAACATGGCTCACCCGACCGGTCCGTCCGGCCAGCACGCCGCACGCCTCTTCCGGCAGGCATGCCCGGACGTGATCCAGCATGGTATGCCAATGTTCGTTGGGGATGAGCAGGCGATCGGACGGGGACACCGCCGCGCATTATACCGCTAGCCTGAGAGGTTTCGCTCCCACGATGTCTCCCTGGAGCGCCAGCGCGCCCCCTGACCGCGCGAGCGAGGCCAATTGCGACGGATTCATCGGGGGCGCCTCAGGCGCTTGTGGCCGGAGGCCCTGGACTGCGCTCAGCCGGTGTCGACTGAGTTCGAGCTAACTCCCGGCGCCCCGCCCCTGGATGCCGCCTTCCGTCATGCGACGGAGGTTTCCCAGGACCGCATCGACCTCGTCGAGCGTGATCACACGCGTCGTGTCGTCAATGTGGCGCAGGTCGCCCCGGGCGATGTGCTCAGCGGCGACCTCGCGCAGGCTGACCCCGCGACGCCCGGCTTCCTTCACCAGTTCAGCGCCGGCGTGGTAGCCGATCAATGGGTTGAGGGCGGTGGCGATGATCGGGTTGCGGGCCAGCCAACCTTCGGCACGGGCGCGATTGGCGGTGATGCCGCGTGCCGCCCGCTCGGTGAACGCCTGGCAGGCGCCGATCAAGACCTGCATCATCTCGAAAAGGTTGTGCGCCAGGACGGGCATCATCACGTTCAACTCGAGCTGACCGGCCTGGCTCGCCAGCGCCACGGCCGTGTCGCAGCCGATGACGTGGATCATGGCCATGCCCAACATCTCGGCCATCACCGGGTTGACCTTACCCGGCATGATGCTCGAGCCCGGCTGCACGGCGGGAAGCCGGATCTCATCCAGCCCGGTCGTCGGGCCGGAGGCAAGCAGTCGCAGGTCGTTGCTGATCCGCAGCAGCGTCAGCGCCAGCGTGCGCAGGCTGGCCGAGAAGTCAGCCATGTCGGCCATCGACTGCATGCTCTCGAACAGATTGCCCGAGGGCGTGAGCTCGAGCCCGGTCAGCTCGGTCAGCCGCTGTACGACCCGCCCCCGATACTCCGGATGTGCGTTCAGTCCGGTCCCGACGGCCGTCCCGCCGATCCCAAGCCGGCGCAGGCCGTCGGCCGCGTGCCGGATGCGTTCGGCGTCGCGCTCAACCGCGCGTGCGTACCCGCCGAATTCCTGCCCCAGGCGGATGGGGACGGCGTCCTGCAAGTGCGTCCGGCCGGACTTGACGATGGGATCGAATTCGGCGGCCTTCGAACGCAGGGCATCGGCCAGTGCGCCGACGGCGCCGAGCAGCTGTTCCAGCCGCCCCAGGCACCCCAGCCGGATGGCGGTCGGGATCGTGTCGTTGGTGGACTGGGCCATATTGACATGGTCATTGGGATGGACGCGGTACTCGCCCAGGATCCGCCGAGCAGTTGCGTGGCGCGGTTGGCCAGCACCTCGTTGACGTTCATATGGTG
Organism: uncultured Chloroflexia bacterium; assembly: GCA_963743255.1. Classification (GTDB taxonomy): domain Bacteria; phylum Chloroflexota; class Anaerolineae; order Anaerolineales; family E44-bin32; genus DYJB01. Next base: position 139,205 of record CAVUPD010000018.1, on the reverse strand, counting down.
GCTGGTGCCGGCGCCGGCCTGAAAAGGGTCGACGACGAATTGGTCGTCGTGTTTTCCGGCGATCACTTCCGCCGCCGCCTGTGCGATGGCGTTGGCCCGGGCGGCATCCAGCAGGCCGAGGTCGCGGTTGACTTCCGCGGCGGCCTGCTTGATCGTCGCCATCGACCACACGAACGCTCGCCAAGGGCGCAGCCCCGAGATCGGGAAGTTCTCCAACGCCCGCTGCGTCTGCGCGCCGTACAACGCCGTGCGCGGCACTTGGACATCGCCGAGCGAGTCCCGTTCGATGCGCACGGTGATCTCCGGTCGGGTGGAAGGTGGTGCAGCCATTGCGGACCTCCCGAGGGCAGGCAGGGGGCAGGAATCACAGAGGGAGCCTGTCGGCTCCCTCATGTCGTGTCGTCCGGGTCAGCTACTTCTCCAGGGCTTTGTAGCCCGGTCCGCCCTTGAAGTACTCGTAGTTGGGCTTGATATCGGGCGTCAGGTCCACCGTCTCCCCGGCCGTCAGGGCCTTGGTGTGATCCAGGTGAACCGCGTCGCCGTGATGGTTCTTGCCATCGAACTTGGCGTCAAACCCCGCCGTGCCGGCGGGCATCGCCTGCAGCTCACCACCCTTGGCCTTATAGGCCGAAGGCACCTCATCCTCGGTGAAGATCGCCGAGTAGGGACACTCGGGGATGCAGGCGCCGCAGTCGATGCATGTGTCGGGGTCGATGTAGTACCACGGCCATTGCTCGACCGGTTTGCCCGGCACGATGCACTCCACCGGGCAGACATCGACACATCCCGCATCGCGCAGGCACAGACTGGTGATGATATGGGTCATCGCTTGAGCCTCCGTGTGGTCTGTGAGGCCGGGCACCTGCACCAGGATGGGGATCGACAGGCACCTAGGCCTTGAAGAGACGGGTCACCGTGTCCCAGTTTACCACGTTCCACCACGCGGCCAGGTAGTCGGCGCGGCGGTTCTGGTAATGCAGGTAGTACGCGTGCTCCCACACATCGACGGTCAGGATCGGGCGGAGTCCTTCGCTGACCGGGGAGTCCTGATTGGCGGTCGAGGTGATCGCCAGCTTGCCGGCGTTGTCGACCACCAGCCATGCCCAGCCGCTGCCGAAACGTCCCAGCCCGGCCTTGACGAACAGCTCTTTGAAGGCCGCGAAGGAACCGAAGGCCGAGTCGATCTCCTTGGCCAGTTCGCCCTTAGGATCGCCGCCGGCTTTCGGCGCCATCATCGTCCAGAACATGTTGTGGTTGAGCACCCCGCCGCCGTTGTTGCGCACCGCGGTGCGAATCGCCTCGGGGACCGAGGCCAGGTCCTTGAGCAGCGCCTCGACCGACTTGGACTGCAGATCGGCGTGCGGCTGCAGGGCGTTGTTCAGATTGGTGACATAGGTGGCGTGGTGCTTGGAGTGATGGATCTCCATCGTGCGGGCGTCGATGTGCGGCTCGAGCGCATTGTACGCGTACGGGAGTGTGACTAGTTCGTGCGGCATGATTCAATCCTCCTGGAGCAGGAACCCCTGCGGTTGACCTGGGCTCTTGACGTCGGTACCATCGTAACCGCCGAGCGCCCTGAATGGTCAAGTTAGACTATTGCTAGTATAGACAATTCATCCCGTCTTTGTCAAGCTTCATTGGTTAGGGGGTCGTGAGAGCATGGACAGGCAGCCGCTGGCCGAGACCGACCGCCCCGGCGTGTCTCCCGTTGCCGCAGTCCTGCTGGCGGTCTGCGCCGCCTCGACCGCCTCGCTGTTCATTCGCTACGCCCAGGCCTACGCACCTTCGCTTTCGATCGCCGCCTGGCGCATGACCATCGCCACCGCCGTCCTCCTGCCCCTGGCGCTCGCCCGGCATCGAGCGGATCTGGCGGCGCTCGGTCGCCGGGACCTGGCCGTCATCGGGCTCTCCGGCGCGCTGCTGGCGGTGCACTTCGCCACGTGGATCTCCTCTCTCGCCTACACCAGCGTCGCCAGTTCGGTCGTCCTGGTCTCGATCGCCCCGCTGTTTGTCGCCCTGCTCTCCCCGCTCGTGCTGCGCGAGCGGATCACCCTCCATGTCGCCCTCGGGATCGGGCTGGCCTTCCTGGGGACACTTGTGATCGCCGCCAACGACGCGTGCACCTCACCGCCGGGGTGTTGTCGTGCCCAGCCTTGGGCGAGCTGCTCGGCGGCGACGCGGTCAAGGGCGACCTTCTGGCGCTCGCCGGAGCGGCGGCCATCGCCGGCTACATGATGATCGGTCGCAGGCTTCGTGCACGCCTCGAGCTCATCCCGTACATCACGTTGAGCTATGGCTCGGCGGCGGTGGTGCTGCTGTTGATCGTCCTGGTCGCCCGCCAACCGCTAACCGGCTTCCCTGCCCCGGCTTACGGCTGGTTCTTGTTGCTGGCGCTCATCCCTCAACTCGTGGCGCACTCGACGTACAATTGGGCCCTGAGGTACCTGCCGGCGGCTTTCGTCTCGATCAGCCTGCTCGGCGAACCGTTGGGCTCGACGGCGTTGGCCCTGATCCTGCTGGGCGAGACGCCCTCCGGGCTGAAGCTGGCAGGGGCAGCCATGATCCTGGCCGGGATCGTTGTTGCCACCCGGCGGCGGGCATCGCTGCGCGAATCCCAGGGAGGCTAGGTATGCAGCTGCGCTGCTATCAATGTGGATGGAGTTTCGCGATCGGCAAGGACGTGATCGCCGCGGCGGTTGAGTCGCTGGAGGCATCCGGCGGAGGGCACTACGACGCCCACTGCCCGCGCTGCAAACGCGCCAACAACGTTTCGCTCGAACAGTTGAAGCGCACCCTGCCCCGCCCGCCCCGCGCGGAAGAAGGAAAGCCCTCCGCCTGACCTGACGTGGCACCGGGGCCGGCGTTGCCTCGGCGCGTGGGGCGCCGGCCCGCCGGTGGGGAACGTCTCAGCGACAACCCCAATCAGCGCCTTCGTTTCCAGGTTGCGGCGTTCCCAGCGTCAGGTTGCGTCTGAACCCGCGCGCCTCTTCATCCCGGGCGCGCGCACGGGCGGCACAAGACCCACGCGCTTCGCACTCAGCGCATTCCGCCGGATTACCTCCCCGGCGCGCCGAACCCCTCCGGAATCTCCACCGCCACGACTTCCCCCCGCGCACACACCTCGCCATTGGCGCTCAGCGTCGAGGTGACGACGACCTTGCGTCCCTTGATCTCCTTGATCGTTCCGCGAATCTCGATCGTCGGGCCGAGCGGCGTCGGACGCAGGTACTCGACGTGCAGCGAGCCGGTGACGAAACGCGGCATGGGCGCCGTTCCCGGCTCACCCCCGCGCGCCCGCAGCGCCGCCCCGGCCGCCGTGCCGGTGCTGTGACAATCAATAAGCGAGGCGATCAGCCCGCCGTAGACGAAGCCCGGGATGGCGGTGTGCTCCGGCCGCGGGACGAACGTGCACACCGTCTCGTCCCCTTCCCACCGGCTGCGAATGTGCAGTCCGTGTTCGTTCAGGCGGCCGCACCCGTAGCACTGGGCGAACTCGTCGGCATAGAAGTCTTGAAAGGCAGGCATCGAAGACATCACCGTCCAACTCCATGGCGCCGTGTGGTGGGTCAATCCTACACGACTTCGCCTCGGCGCACGACGCACGCCCTTCGTGCACTCAGGTTGACACGCAGGGGCCACAACCTATACTGGCCGCCGTCCCGTGGAGGCCTTATGCCCGATCCCTCCCCCATGATTGCGCCGCGGGAGCTGGCCGCCCACCTCGGGGACCCTGCGTGGGCGATCGTCGATTGCCGGTCCGACCTGGCCAATCCCGCCTGGGGACGGGGTGCCTACCGACAATCGCACATCCCCGGCGCGCTGCACGCGGACCTCGAGACCGATCTCTCCGCCCCGATCACCGGACGGAACGGCCGTCATCCGCTCCCCTCGCCCGACGACCTGGCGGCAGTGTTCTCGCGTTGGGGGATCGGCGCCGGCGTGCAGGTGGTGGCCTACGACGCGGGCGCGGACTTCTTCGCCGCGCGGCTGTGGTGGTCGCTGCGCTATCTCGGCCATCCGCAAGTCCAAGTGCTCGAAGGCGGTTTCGACGCCTGGCAGGCTGCCCGGCTGCCCACCTCTGCGGGTGAGGAAGTCTCGCCCTGCGCGGCACTTCCTCCCCCATGCTACACCCCGAGCACATCGTGCTGGCTGCGGATGTCCCGGGCGCCGGGCGACTGCTGGATGCGCGCGCCCCCGAACGCTTTCGCGGCGAGGTCGAGCCGTTGGACCGCGTGGCCGGCCACATTCCCGGGGCGCGTTCCTATGAGTGGCGGCGCAGCCTCGGGGCGGATGGGCGGCTCCTCCCGGCGCCGGCGCTGCGCGCTCAGTTGGAAGGGGCGCTGGCCGGCGTCCCTTCCGACCAGTCGGTTGTGTACTGCGGATCGGGGGTCAGCGCCTGCCACGTCCTCTTGGCGATGGCGGCCGCCGGGCTGGAGGGCGCCCGGCTATATCCCGGCTCATGGTCCGAATGGTGTGCCGATCCTTCGCATCCGGTGGCCACCGGGGATCAGGCCTGACGGCCTCAAACCGAATTCATGGCGACCCTGCACCTCGTCCCCCACACGCATTGGGATCGCGAGTGGTATCTTCCTTTCCAGGTCTTCCGCCTTAAGCTGGTCCACCTGCTCGATTTGCTGTCTGACACATTGGAGAACGATCCGGCATTCGGCGCGTTCACCCTCGACGGGCAGACGATCGTCCTTGAGGATTACCTGAGCCTGCGGCCGGAGCGACGTACTTCGTTTGAGAACTGGGTTCGAACTGGGCGCGTACTGATCGGCCCATGGTACATCCTTCCCGACGAGTTCCTCGTCAGCCCCGAGGCGCTGATCCGCAACTTGCTCGCCGGCCGGGACGACTGCGCCCGTTTCGGCCGCCGGATGGAGGTCGGCTACCTGCCCGATCCATTCGGCCATATCGGCCAGATGCCGCAGATCCTGCGCGGGTTCGGCATCGATGGCGCGGCATTCCGCCGCGGGCTGGATGACGAGGCGTGCGAGTTGTGGTGGGAGGCGCCCGATGGGTCGCGCGTGCTGACCGCCTACCTGCGCGACGGGTACGACAACGCCGCCCGACTGCCGACCGCGCCGCAGGCATTCGCCGATGCCATCGCCGCCCGCCGCGATTCACTCAGCCCGCACTGCGCTACCGACCAACGTCTGTTGCTGAACGGCACCGACCATCAGGAACCACAGCCCGAGATCCCGCGCCTGGTGGCGACCGCCTGGGCCCAGCCGGACACGCTGATCCTTTCGACGCTCCCGCGCTATCTGGAAGCAGTGCGGGCGGAACTCGAGGCCGGCTGCGTGATCCCCTCGATCCGCGGCGAATTGCGCAGCCCCAGGCGGCACCATCTGCTGCCCGGCGTGCTCTCCAGCCGGACGTGGATCAAGCAGCGCAACCACGCCTGTGAGACGCTCCTCGAACGATGGGTGGAGCCCTTCGCCGCCTGGGCCGAGCTGCTTGTCGGCCCCCTGCCCGATCGGTCCGTGTTCACCGGGCACCTCGAGACGCCGCGAATCCGCAACGTCCAACCGCTCGTTCGGAGCACATGGCGGCTGCTTCTGCAGTGCCAGCCGCACGACTCGATCTGCGGGTGCTCGATCGACGCCGTTCACGACGAGATGCGCAGCCGGTTCGCTCAGGTCGAACAGATCGGCGAGGAACTGACCCATCAGAGCCTGCGTTCACTTGCCGACCAGGTCGATACGATCACCCACGCCCCACACGGGGCATCGGCCGCGCTGGTCGTGTTCAACCCGGCTGGCGCTCCCGCCCGACAGCGCCTCGAGACGGAGTTCAACTTGCCTGCCGGACTGGCAGAGTTCGAGATCGTCGGCTCGGATGGCCGGCCAGTCGGCTACCGACTCCTGCGACGGTTCGACAAGAACCTGGCGGATATGGATCTGGACGCCGACGGGTTGCGCGGGATGGTCTCAATGGTCCAGGATGGGCGTGTTCTGGGCCTGACGGTCGAGGCGGTGGCGGTCGTGCCACGACCTGGTGGCGGCCTGATCGACGTCGTCTTGGGGGAGAATGCCGTGCCAGACCCGGGCGTGCTCGTGGCCGCCGGGCATCAGATCGACGATCTGCTGGCCGATCGATCGCGGACAACTTTCCGATTGCTCGTCCGGTTCGCGAGCCGGGCACGTATTGAATGGGCCCCGCCGCAGACCCCCGCGCATGGACTCCGCACTTGGTGGCTGCGCCCGGGAACGCCCGACTCACTCGACGCGCCGGCGGACGCCGGCCGGCGAATCGAGAACGAGAGCCTGATCGCCGAGGTCGAGGCCGAGGGGACGCTTCGACTGACCAACAAGCGCTCCGGCCGGATGTATGCAGGTTTGCTGCGGTTCTCCGATCGAGGGGACCGTGGCGACTCATACACCCACTGCCCTCTCGGCGACGATCCGCCGATCGAAGCGCCTGCCGCCCCTCCTGAGATCGAAAGCCTGCACGATGCGACCGGCGACACGCTGGTCGTACGACTTGAGTTTCGGCTCCCCCAACGGCTGAGCGACGATCGGGGACGGCGGTCGGAGAAGACTTGCGCGCTCCCCATCCAGGTGCGAGCCAGCCTCACCCCCGGGGTCCCGCGACTGGACCTCGAGATCGAGGTAGACAACCAGGCCGAAGACCATCGGCTTCAGGTGATGTTCCCCACCGGGACGCCCTCGTCGGAGGCGGTATGCGATGGGGCCTACGAGATCAATGCCCGCTCGAGCGCTCTGCATCCGGGAGGCGCGGATTGGGCCGAACAGCCTGTTCTCGAATTCCCGATGCGCGACTTCGTTGCCGACCGCGGCGTCGATGGCCTGATGGTTGCGACCCGCGGGCTGCGGGAGGCAAGCGTCGCGCCCGACGGGCGGATCGGCGTGACGCTGCTCCGCTGCTTTGGCTGGCTGTCGCGCGATGACCTGACGACGCGCAAGGGAGCCGCCGGTCCGCTGCTGGAGACTCCCGGCGGTCAGGAGCGCGGGGCGCACAGCTTCGAACTAAGCTTGATCCCGTTCTCCGGCGAGGTGCGTCACGCGGTCCCCGAGGCGGACATCTTCGAGGCCGGGTTGCGCGCCGAGGTCACTCCGGTTCACCCCGGCCGATTGCCTGCGAGTGTCTCGCTCCTGGCAATCGATTCATCCGACCTCAAGCTGACCGCGATGAAGGCCGCCGAGGATGGACAGGGCGCGATCGTGCGCCTGGTCAACCTGTCGTCCGACGAGACGCATACGACCCTCAGGACGCATCTCCCGATCAGCCATGCTTCCATCGTCCGACTCGACGAGACGCACATCCGCGACCTCCCCCTCGTCGATCGCAACACCGTCCGCCTCACGGCGGGCCCCCACCAGGTCATCACCCTCCGGCTGGAATTCGACACGACCTGACGGGTGGCAAAGTCACCATCAGGTCGATGCCCACCCCGCGGCGTGACATGTGGCGATGCCACATGTCACGTCGTCTCGCTACTCGATCCGCGCAAAGTGCGCGAGCGCCCCAGCCAGCACACAGATGGCGGCGGTCCACAGGAACACCGGTGCGAAGCCCACCCGATCCGCCTGGATGCCGCTCAGGAGAGTGCCCAGTGACCCAGAGGCGAAAGCGAAGCCCATGACCAGTCCGGAGGAAGCGCCTCGTCGTCCGGGGAGCAGCTTCTGCCCCTGAACGATCAGGATGCTCCAGGAGGCACCCGTCAGCGCACCCGAGCCAAGCGCCAGGACGTATCCCCATGCCGTCGGCCCCAGGGACGGATACAGCGCCAACGGCACGCCGGCAGAGATCAGCGTCAGGCTGACGATCCAGCGCCGCGAGGCGCGATCCCCAAGCCAACCGCCGGCCAGGCCGCCCACTGCCGTCCCGACCATGAACGTCGCCGCCAGCAACCCATAGACCGACGGCCGGAACCCAAGGTCGCTGTAGTACTTGGGCAGGTAGGTCACCATGTTCGTCTGCGCCCACGACTGCAGCGCGGTGACCGCGGCGAAGGCGATTGACGCAAACCCGAACTTCAGGCTTGTCCCGGAAGCCGGCAACTCCGCCGATGGAGGGGACGGGTCGCGCGGGAGATCGGCTACGTCGCGCGAGGCGAGCAGGCCCGTCGGCAGTGCGAAAGGGATCAAGGCCAACAGCCCGGCCGGCCCCCAACGATCGAGCAGCGGCCCCCCCACGGCCGGCGCCACAATGAATCCGATCTGGCCGAGCAAGAAGAAGTACGAGGCGGCCGTTGTCTCCTGAAGCTCGAGGTGCAGCCCGAGCGGCACGCGTGGCTTCCATGGCGCCCGCCGGATGGAAAGCCGCCGAGCCAATGCCCCCGAGGACGAGGAGAACCAGCGCGGCCGGTCCCGGCGCCACGACCGCCAGGCTGAAGCTGACGGTCATCCACAGAATCCCGCCGGCGACCAGAGGGCGTGGGCCGATGCGATCGGCCAGCCAGCCGAAGACCGGCTGGAGGAGCGAACCACTGATGGTATGGAGCAGGCTGACGAGCCCGATCAGGGCGTTGGTCAGGCCCAGGGGGACGCTCAACACCGCCAGGAGCAGTGGACGCTCGGCGTTGAGCAGATCGACGATCAAATGGCCGAGGACAACGGCCCGGAACGATCGATCGCGGAACAGGCTCACCGGTACAGGCCCTGGTCGCGGATGATGGTTTCCACGCCTTCCGGGACCAGGTAACGGATCGACTCGGCGGCCTGCACGCGGCGCCTGAGATCATGGGAGGCCAGGTCGATGATCGGCGCACGGAAGAAGCGTCACACGGGCAGACAGCCCGGGAAGCACTTTCTCAAGCTCCTCCAGATTCGGCTCCGCTCCACTTCGTTCCATCACGCCGATTGACTCGCATGCCTCGAGAAACTCCTGCGGCGTGTGCCAGGCGTGCAAGTCGCGGAGCGAATCCTCGCCCATCAAATAGACGAAGCGAGCTTGGGGCTGCAGGGCGGAGAGGTGGCGTAGGGTATCGACTGCGTAGTGAGGCGGCGGCCGGTCGATATCGGCGCGCGAGATTTCGAACGCCGGGTTGCCTCGAATGGCCGCTTCCACCATGTCCAGCCGCACCTCGACCGGCGTCCGCCGTTCGTCGGGCTTGTGCGGCGGCTGGGCGGTCACCACCCACAGCACGCGATCCAGCTCAAGGGCCTCCCGCCCGGTCTCGGCCAGAACCAGGTGACCGAAGTGCGGCGGATCGAAGGTGCCTCCGAAGACGCCGGTCAATCCTGCCATTCGAGCTCGTACTCCCCGATCCGCACGACGTCCCCCTGCTTGGCGCCCGCCTGCCGCAGCACCCCATCGACGCCCAGCCGCTCCAGGATGCGCTGGAAACGCCGAACGGCTTCGTCGTACTCCCAGTAGGTCATGGCGGCGGCGCGCTCGATCGCCTTGCCCGACAGTCGCCACGTCCGCGCGCCTTCGGGCTGCACCGAAAACGCCGTCGCCTGCTCGTCCGGCCTGTACACCGGCACTTGTTCGGGCTCCGGTTCAGGCGCGGCGCTTAGCATGGCCTGCACGCCGGCGCGCAGCAGGTCCCGTGTCCCGGTGCGGGCGAGGGCGGAGATCCGCAGCGGCCGGACCCCGAGCTGCTGGAACCGGGCCTCGAGCTCGGCCAGGCGCGCGATCACCTGGGGCTGATCGACCTTGTTGATCGCCACGACCTGAGGCCGGCTCTTGAGCCGCGCATCGAACAGGGCAAGCTCGGTGTTGACCTGGGAGAAATCGGCGATCGGGTCTTCCGCCAGACCGTCGACCAGATGGATCAGCGCCCGCGTGCGCTGGATGTGGCGCAGGAAGTCGGCGCCCAGGCCAGCGCCGCGGTGTGCACCTTCCAGCAGGCCCGGGATGTCGGCCAGCACGACGGCCGTTTCGTCATCCAAGTTTGCGACCCCGAGATTCGGCTGCAGCGTGGTGAAGGGGTAATCTGCGATCTTCGGGCGGGCATTGGTCAGTGCGGCCAGGAGGGTCGACTTGCCCGCGTTCGGGACGCCGATGATCCCCAGGTCGGCGATCAGACGAAGTTCCAGGCGCAGCCTTCGTTCCTCACCCGGTTCGCCGTGCTCCGCCATACGCGGCGCCTGGTTGCGCGAGTTGGCGAAGCGGGCGTTGCCTCGGCCGCCGCGACCTCCGCGACAGACCCTCAACCGCATCCCGGCTGCAGTCAAGTCGCCCAGCAGCTCACTGGTGATTGCATCCCGGACGAGGGTCCCCGGGGGCACCGAGCAGCTTCAGGTCGTCGGCGTTCTTCCCGGTGCGGTCGCTCCGCCCACCGCGCTCGCCGTCGGGGCCGCGGTAGGCGCTTCGGTGGCGGAAGGCGGTCAGGGTGTTGAGGGTTGCCGAGACCTCGAGGATCACGTGCCCGCCCCGTCCGCCATTTCCTCCGTCCGGTCCGCCCCGCGGCACGAACTTTTCACGCCGGAAATGGATCGCCCCGTCCCCGCCGCGACCGGAAGCGACCGTGATGTCGACCTGATCGAGGAACATGCCAATTCCTTCCCGACAGCGGAATTATACCTTCCGCCTTTGCGGAAGCCCTTTGCGCCCCACGGGTCCAGGAGTATCCTTCTGCTGTCGGCCGCTGGCCGCGGCGCACCGGAGGTTCGGATGGCTGGAGTGCAGGTGCCGGAGATCGTCGTGGGCCGACTGCCCCTCTACCTGCGCGCGCTGGTCCAAATGGGTGCCGAGGGGAAGGAAGTCACCTCATCGCAAGAACTCGGCGAGCGACTTGGGCATCTCTTCGGCTCAGATCCGCAAGGATCTGTCGCAGTTCGGGGAGTTCGGCAAGCAGGGCACCGGGTACAACATCGCCTTCCTGGTCGCCCAGCTCAAGCGCATCCTGAAGGTCGAGAAGGTGTGGGACGTCGCGCTGATCGGGGTCGGGGACCTGGGACGCGCCGTGGCGCACTACGCCGGCTTTGTCGACCGCGGCTTCCGCATAGTCGCCCTGTTCGACAATGATCCCGAGAAGGTCGGGCTTCAGATCGGCGACCTCACCGTTGAAGCCACGAACCACATGCCCGAGTCGATCCGGGCACGGGGGCTGCGCGTCGCCATGCTTGCCGTGCCGGCGCCCCAGGCGCAAGCCGCGGCCGAGCAGCTCGTCGAGGCCGGGATCCAGGCGATCCTGTGCTATGCCCCCACCTCGATCACCCTCCCCGCCAACATCCGGATCGTGTACATCGACCCCGTGCTGCGCCTGCAGCAGATGACCTACTACCTGTAAGGGCCGGGCGTTCGCCCGCAAAACGTGCCGACGGGTTGGAGGCAGGGGCGGATTCGTCGCGCCGCGAACCGCGGACCCGGCCACTGAATCGCACGAGCGGCCTTGCGGCCGCTCGTGGAAAATCGCAAATCGATCCGTCCTAAACCGGCGGCAGGGCCCTGCGCAGTCGTTCGAGCATCGTCAAGGACTTGGCCGCACCCTTCGCCACACACGCCACCGGCTCCTCGGCCAGATAAGCCGGGATGCCCGTCTCGCGCGTCAACCACTTGTCCATCCCGCGCAACAGCGCCGTCCCCCCGCACACCACCATCCCCTTATCGATGATATCCGAGGCGAGCTCGGGCGGCGTCCGTTCGAGGACATTGCGCACCGCGGCCAGCATCAAGTGCAGCGTTTCCTGGATGGCCTCGACCAGCTCGTGCGTCGTCAGGACGACGGGGCGCGGCAGGCTGGTCACCTGATCCTGACCCTGGACCTCAATCGACCGATCCTCGTCCTGAGGGACGGCGGCGCCGATGCGGATCTTGGCTTCGGCTGCGGTGCGCTGCCCGATGATCAGGCCGTACTTCTTGCGCACGTATACGGCGATCGCCTCATCCAGCTCGTTGCCGGCGATGCGCACGGCATCGGCCGAAACGATGCCGCTCATCGCCAGCACCGCCGCCTGGGTCACGCCCCCGCCCAACTGCACGACCATGTTGCCAGACGGCGTAGCAACCGGCAGCCCCACGCCGATCGCCGCCGCCAGCGGCTGCTGGATCAGGTGCACGTCGCGGCTGCCGGCCTGCAGCGCCGCCTCGTGGACGGCACGGCTCTCAACGCTCGTCACCCCGTACGGAACGGTGATCATCACCCGCGGTTTGAACAGCCGCGTCGGGCCGCAGGCCTTCTCGATGAAGTGTCCCAGCATGCGCTGGGTGACCTCGAAATCGGCGATCACGCCATGGCGCAGCGGACGCATGACCTGAATGGTTTCCGGGACCCGGCCGTCCATCTCGCGCGCCGCCTGCCCGACTTCGACGATCTTCAATTCATCGACGTCGATGGCGACCACCGTCGGCTCGTGCAGGACGATATCGCCGCCTTCGCAGATCAGCGTGTTGATCGTGCCGAGGTCGATCCCCAGGTCGCGGCCAAAAAGGGCCATGGGTCAGCTTTCTTCCGGTGTGCGCGGCGGCCGAAGGCCGGCCCGCCCCGCGCGCCGGTAGCGCCGGGCAGCTTCCAGGCGCAGCGTCGAGCGGCGCAGCGCTGTCCTCGAGCGCCTGGTAACGATCGGCGTCGGCCGGGGTGACGGACTTGAGCATCGCCTCGGCCCTGGATCGCGCCTCCTGGGCGCGCGTCAGATCGATCTCGTCGACGTTCTCGCCGACATCAGCCAGCACGGTCACGACTTCCGGCTGGACCTCCATGAAGCCGCCGGCAATCGTAAACGCGTGCTCCATGGCCCCCTGGCGGACGCGCAGCACGCCGAACCCCAGCGTGGTGAGCAACGGCGCATGATTGGGCAAGATGCCCATCTCGCCCTCGCTGCCCGGCGCCACAACCATATCGACCTGCCCCTCGAAGAGCAGCTTGTCCTGGGTGGCGATCTCACACCGCAGTGCCATGGGGTCTCCCGTTGTCGCCGAAGCGGCGCGTTAGGCCGCGGCGGCCAGCCGCTCGGCCTGTTCGACCGCATCCTCGATCGTCCCGACCAGCAGGAAGGCCTGCTCGGGCAGGTCATCGTGCTTGCCGTCCAGGATCTCGCGGAAGCCGCGGATGGTCTCCGTCAGCGGGACGTAACGCCCCGGGCGGCCCGTGAACTGCTCGGCAACCGACATCGGCTGCGAGAAGAAGCGCTCGATCTTGCGGGCGCGCGCCACCAGCAGTTTGTCATCCTCGCCCAGCTCGTCGATGCCCAGGATGGCGATGATGTCCTGCAGGTCCTTGTAGCGCTGGAGCACGCGCTGGACCTCGCGGGCAGTGGCGTAGTGTTCCTCGCCCACGATCACCGGGTCGAGGATGCGCGACGTGGACGACAGCGGGTCGACCGCCGGGTAGATGCCCTTCTCAACGATCGAGCGCTCCAGCGCGATGGTGGCGTCGAGGTGGGTGAAGGTCGCCACCGGCGCCGGATCGGAGTAGTCGTCGGCCGGCACGTACACGGCCTGCATCGAGGTGATCGATCCGGTGCGGGTCGAGGTAATGCGCTCCTGCAGTTCGCCCATCTCGGTCGCCAGCGTCGGCTGGTAGCCGACGGCCGACGGCATACGCCCGAGCAGCGCCGAGACCTCGGAGCCGGACATGCTGAAGCGGAAGATGTTGTCGATAAACAGCAGCACATCGCGGCCCTGGTCGCGGAAGTACTCCGCCATGGTCAGCGCCGTCAAACCGACGCGCAGCCGCACGCCCGGCGGCTCGTTCATCTGGCCGTAGACCAGCACGGTATCCTTGAGCACGCCGGACTCGATCATCTCGCGGTACATCTGCGTCCCCTCGCGCGTGCGCTCGCCGATGCCGGCGAAGACCGAGTTGCCCTTGTGAACGGTGGCGATGGAGCGGATCAGCTCCTGAATGATGATCGTCTTGCCGACGCCCGGCGCCGCCGAAGATGCCGGTCTTGCCGCCGCGGGTGAACGGGGCGATCAGGTCGATGACCTTGAGCCCCGTTTCGAAGACCTCGACCCGCCGCGACTGATCGGCGAAGGCCGGCGCCGGGCGGTGGATCGGATAGGTCAGGCGCGTGTCCACCGGCCCCTTGCCGTCGATCGGCCGGCCGAGCACGTTGAACACCCGCCCCAGTGCGGCCTCGCCTACCGGAACGAGGATGGGCGTGCCGAGGGCCACGGCCGTGGCGCCCCGCGGGAGTCCGTCGGTGCTGTCCATGGCCACGGTGCGCACCCAGTGATCGCCCAGGTGGCGCTGCACTTCCAGCACCAGCGGTTCGGCGTCCGGCCGCTCGACCTCCACCGCCTCGAACATCTCCGGGAGCTGGTTGGGGGGGAATTCACAGTCCACCACGCCACCCTGGACCTGCACCACGGTTCCGATCGACCTACCCATGCACGCCTCCGTCCAATCGCCGGATTATTCCCGGCGGGCCTGTGCCAGCGCTTCCGCTCCGCCGGCGATATCCAACATGTCGCTGGTGATCACCTGCTGGCGGACCTTGTTGTAGTCGAGCCGCAGCGCCGAGACCAGTTCCTTGGCGTTCTCGGTGGCGTTGCGCATCGCCACCATGCGGGCAGCATGCTCGCTGGCCTGCGACTCCAGAATCGCCTGGAACACCTGCAGCGCCGTGAAGCGCGGGACGAGCTGATCGAGGAGCTCGGTCTCGCCCGGCTCGTAGATGTAGGCCGAAGGTCGCAGCGATTCCTCCGGCGAACTCCGACACCCGTCCGCCGCGCGTTTCGAGTTCCAACGGCAGCAGCTTGACCTGGCGCGGGATCTGGGTCAGCAGGTTGACGTAGTCGGTGTAGACCAGGTGCACCTGATCCGCCTGCCCGCTGAGGAAATCGTCCACCGTCAGCCGGCCGATGGCCGAGACATCCGCAAAGGCCGGCTCGGCCGGCAGGCCGCTGAACTCCGCCCGCAGCTGCCCGCGGCGTCGGACGAGCATCTCGCGGCCCTTGCGGCCGATGACGACGTAGCGTACCTCCGCCTCGGCCTGGCGGAATCGATCGAGGGCGAAACGCACCACGTTGATGTTGTAGGCGCCGCACAATCCCCGATCGCTGGTGACCAGCACCACCAGGATCCGCCGCTGTTCGGCGCGTTCGGTCAGCAGCGGGTGCAGGTAGGCGCGCCCCGGTTGGTTCGAAAGGTGCTGCAGCACCTGCCAGGCCTTGGAGGCGTACGGGCGAGTGGCCGCCACCGCCTGCTCGGCCTTGCGCGCTCGGCTGGCGCTGACCGCCTGCAGGGCGCGCGTAACCTGGGCGATGTTGCCGACGCTGCGGATGCGGGAGCGCATCTCCCGGGCGGAAGGCATCGCTCAGCGCTCCGGGCTCAGACGACCGCCTGCCAGGTGCGGTTGAAGGCGTCGAGCGCCTGTCGAACTTTGGCCTCGGTCTCGCCTGTGATCTGCTTTCGCTCGGCGATGTCGGCCAGCAATTCGGCGTGGGAGGTCTCGAAACTGCGCAGCATCGCCGCCTGCCAGGCCTTGACGCCGGTCGCGGGCACCGCGTCGGCGTAACCGTTCGTGCCTGCGAACAGGGAGACCACCTGGTGCTCGAGCGACATGGGCTGGTACTGCGGCTGCTTGAGGATCTCCTGCAGTCGCTGGCCCCGGTTGAGCTGAGCCTGGGTGGCCTTGTCCAGGTCCGAGCCGAACTGCGCGAAGGCTGCCACCTCGCGGAACTGGGCCATGTCGAGGCGCAGCTTGCCCGCCACCTGGCGCATGGCGCGCACCTGCGCCGAGCCTCCGACGCGTGACACGGAAAGGCCGACGTTGATCGCCGGGCGGATGCCGGCGTAGAACAGGTCGCTCTCCAGGTAGATCTGGCCGTCGGTGATCGAGATCACGTTGGTCGGGATGTAAGCCGAAACGTCGCCGAGCAGCGTCTCGATGATCGGCAGGGCCGTCAGCGAGCCGCCCGACCCGCGCACCTTGGCCAGGCGCACCTTCGAGCCGTCGGCGGCCTTGAGGGCCAGCTCGGCGTCGTGGCGCGCCATGGGTCCGTCAAACACCTTCCCGTCGACGGACTGACCCGCCTCGGCTTCCCCGTCGGTGCCCGCCGGCGCCAGGACATATCGGTCGGCCATGCGCACCGCCCGTTCGAGCAGCCGGCTGTGGAGATAGAACACATCGCCCGGATAGGCCTCGCGGCCGGGCGGTCGGCGCAACAGCAGCGAGACCTGCCGGTAGGCCCAGGCGTGCTTGGACAGGTCGTCGTACACGACCAGCGCGTCGCGCCCGCTCTCGAGGAACTCCTCACCCATGGCGCAGCCGGCATACGGTGCGATGTACTGCAAGGCCGCCGGCTCGTCGGCCGCCGCCACCACCACCACCGTGTGCTCCATGGCGCCGTGGCGCTCCAGCGTGGCGACGCTGCGCGCGACCGCGGCGCGCTTCTGCCCGATGGCAACGTAGATGCAGATCAGGCCTTTGCCCTTCTGGTTGATGATGGCATCGATGGCGATTGCCGTCTTGCCCGTCTGGCGGTCGCCAATGATCAGCTCACGCTGGCCGCGGCCGATCGGGATCATGGCGTCGATGGCGGTGATGCCCGTCTGCACCGGCGTGTCGACGTCCTGCCGGCGGACGACGCCCGGCGCAATGCGCTCGATCGGCCGGTAGGTGGACGACTGCACCGGCCCCTTTCCGTCGATCGGCTGCCCCAGCGCGTTCACCACCCTGCCCACCAGCGCGTCTCCCACAGGAACGGAGGCGATGCGGCCGGTGGCGGAGACCGTCATCCCTTCTTCGATCCCGGCATAGTCGCCCATCACGATCACACCGACGGCGTCTGCCTCAAGGTTGAAGGCGATGCCCATCACGCCGTTGGAAAACTGGACGAGCTCCTGAGAGCGCACGTCGGCCAGGCCGGAGACGCGAGCGATCCCATCCCCGGATTCCAGGACGGTCCCGATGTTCTTGATCTCGACGATCGGGGAGAATGCTTCGATCTGGCGGAGTAGCTCAGAGGACAAGGTTCTGGAGCGGGTCCGTCATCATGCCTCCAGGACGGGGGGTTTGACTCTTCGGGCAGGCGCCGACTGCGGCCAGATGCATGCCGCGGCCCGACGGACCTGCCCGCGCCGGTTGCGCACCACTGCCTTCGTGGGCCTACGGGATGAACCGTCGAATGATAACTGAACCGCTCCGTTTTGTAAAGTCATTCACAATCGCGGGGATCAATCCGGGCCAACGGGCGCCCGTTTCTGCCCTCGCCCGAGCTGCACCGACCGCTCATAAGCGGCCCATATGGCGCGCGAAATGGCCGGCCGGAAGCCCGCCTTCTCCAGGTAGTAGAGCGCGGCGGCCGTGGTCCCCGCCGGAGATGTGACCTGGTTGCGCAGCCGCGCCAGATGGCTGGGAGAGCTCTCGTAGTACGCCACCGATCCCTTGAGCGTTTGGACGACCAACTGCTCGGCGATCCGACGCGGGAAGCCCAGATGGACGCCAGCGTCGACCATCGCCTCCATGAACAGGAAGGCGTAGGCCGGCCCTGTGCCGGAGAGCGCGGTCGCCATGTCGAGCTCATCCTCGTCCGCAGCGAAGATCTGTTTGCCCATGCACTCGAGCACCTGGCGGGCGATCTCGCGCTGGGCGGGGCTGACGGCATTGGTGGCCGTCCAGACGGTAATCCCCTGCCCGATCTGGGCAGGAGTGTTGGGCATGGCACGCACCGCCGCGGCGTGGGCGAGCTTGCCGGTCAGGTCGCTCAGGCGCGCACCGGCAACGATCGACAGGACGAGGGCCCCGGCGGGGATTCCCCCTTGCAGTCCTTCGAGCACGCCAGGCAGACTTTGCGGCTTGACGCTCATCACGACGACCGTCGCAACAGACGCCGCAGCCCGGTTATCGGTGGTGATGCCAATCCCGTGGCGTTCGGCAAGCTCGCGCAGTCGCTCGGGGCGCGGGCCGCTGGCGGTCAGGCTGTCCGGGTTGACCCCGGCACGATCGAGCAGGCCATGCAGCATCGCCTCCGCCATCACCCCCGGACCGATGAACGCAAACTTCTCACCTTCGAACATGGTTCACCTCACGGCTATCGATACAAGCTCTTGGCTCGCGCCTGCCAACCCCGCAGGTCAAAGTGAACGGGCCTGGGTACGGCAAGGGATCCGCCCTCGCTTGAGCGCGCTCAGGATATACCCCACTTGTCCTCACCCCCCTGTCCCCATTCCTGAGAGAGCTCGACTTCCAACGGGAGCATCGCCGGGCAATGAAGTCTCACGGCCGTAGAGGGAGCGACCGGGATCGGAGCTCCAAGTGCGGCTGGCGAGATTCCGAAGCCTGCCGGCTTGAGGGCCGGTGACGAGCTTCCATTGCATGCGATGGCTCCGGGTGCATGACGACGGCGGCACGGCACAAATGGAATTCTACCCGCTCCTCTCCAGAGATAGCCATTGGGCGTCTTCCCTCCGCTGAAATGTTGCCGAAGGGAAGCGTATCTCTCAGGTGACCCGCCGAACCTTTAAGGGGGGCCGCTGCCTTCGATATCGAAGGTCCACATCCGCCGATCTTGAAGGCTGATCGCAGGCCCAGAAGCAGGTGGCGAGTATGACAATTGTGATACAATATCTCTACTTAAGCGACGCAAGGACGCGAAGCGATAACAGGATGGGGGGAAATTCTTCACAAGAACGCTGCTTGGCCAATCACCCACGAATGGACCGGAACGACTGGAGAGAAGCGTGAAGAAGGCGATCGCAAACATCCTATCCGCGCTGTTCATCCTTTCATTGGCAAGCTGTGCGTCGCCCGAGGCGGGTACGCCAGAGGCAAGCACAGTTGCCCCGACGGCAACCTCTGAACCAGTGTTCGCCACTCCAGCTCCGACCGCGGAGCCCGAGCCTGTGCCTACCGGCTATATGGACTTTCTGCAGGAGAAGATCGACTCCGGCGAGTGGACCCCGGAGGCGGGGCTGGTGACGATGCTCAGACTCTTTGCAGGAGAAATCCCGGCCAGCCAGGCGGACTTGGGACCCGGGGTCCTGGAGACCGAGGGCACCGGCGTCCTTCAGATGGCGGGTGGTTACTTACAGACGGGAACCGATCAGGCCACGAAGGACGAACTCGCCCGCCTGCTGAATATCATCATCCCCTCCCAGGAAGCACTCGAACGGTATTCGATCCCGGACGACCAGGCCTCCGCCCACGGTCCCAAGGTGGCAGCCCCGGTAAGCCAAGACCTACTGAAGTGTGAGACTCTTTGGTCCGACGGCTTCCCCCTGGAGAGTACGACGACGAGATTCCCGTGCTTCCTTTTCTTCTATCAACTTGTCGGCAGGTCCGAATTCGGGGTGTTCTACCCGCTGGCCTGGGAGGGGGATGACAGCAAGTTTCCGTACTACCTGGATACGGTCCTAGCAGGTACTGAGTTGATTTCCACGTTCCAAGAATTCGGCCTCGAAATCCCGCACATCTATTTCGTCTTCACCACGCTGAACCAGGATGGCTGGGGTTTGGATATGGCGGTCGAAACCATTTACCGTTCCTTCAGGCCGGACACGGATGCCTGCCCGGTGATCATCTATCCAACCGCGTTGGACATGGAGCCGGATGATTACATGCAGAGCATAGCCCACGCAGTCTTCCACTGTTACCAGGCCCAGAACCTCACCGGGCAATTACTCGGGACGGGAATACGCCAGGAACAAAAATGGTGGTCGGAGGGCACGGCCGAGTACTTCAGCAACCTGGTCTACCCGAGCGTCAACTACGAGCATCGTTTCGCACCTCCCTTCTCCAGTCTGTCGACCCACACCTCGCTCATCCACATGAGTCACGAGAACTTCGCTTTCTTCCAATTCCTGGGCGACCGCATCGGGACGCAAGGCGTAATCGACATGCTGCACACGATGCCGACCACACCCACGTATTCTGCCCAGACGGCCGCGCTGGCAGCCGTTCCCGGGATCGATGCTGCCTTCGAGGAGTTTGTGCGCACCGTGATGGACAACACTTTGAAGGACACCGATCTGACGCTGATCCCTCTTCCGGCCAGGTACACCGAGGAGGTTGCGTTTTCCGATCTCAGCAGCAAGGTCTTTTCCAGCCAGCTCCCCTTCGTTGTTTCTCGCTACAGGCTTAAGTTCGCAGGCGAGAGGGAGTACGAACTCTTCATCGAGTCCAACTCCGCGCTCTTTGAGACGGGAGCGCACCTCGAGGGAACCAAGGGCAACTGGGCATCGATCCCCACAACGGTCGGAGGGTGTGATGAGCTGGCGTATCTCCTGTATGTCATTACCACCGCGCCCGACGACCTGGAGGTCACGGAGACCATCACCGCCACCATGATCACCGAGACATTCTGCGACCGGTGCCTGATCGGCAACTGGGAGGCGACGAACGAAAGCATGAAGGCGTTTATGCAGGCAGCCGGTGTGGCCGGCGAAGCCGCCGGCCCGGAGATCATGAGCGTCAACGGCCGCATGCTGTCGCGTTTCGAAGAAACCGGGGTTGGCAGCAGCGCATACGAAAGGCTCAGCGTGCGAGAGAAGGGTTCCGGCGACATCGAGGGCGTTGACGTGATCGTCCTGCTGGATGGCACCGCCAGCGGTCGGTATTCCGCGGATGGCTCCGAACTGACCGCTTTCACCGATACAACCAACATCTCGTTGTCCGTGGAGATCTTCTTGAATGGCGTTTCCCTGGGCGAGAGCGTAGACCCCCTCGATCCGGAGGACTTGCTGTTCAGACCGGGCTACCCCACCCGTTACACGTGTGAGGGCGATACCCTGTCCACTTGGCCGCCCGTCGAGGGCATCCCCATCGAGCCGATCGTGTGGATGCGCGCCGGCCCGTAGACCGCCGTCCCATCCGCCTCAAGGGAGGCGGGTCTGGAATCAAGCGGGCTTCATGAACGAACTCGTACCCAAAGATGGTGGAGCCCGTCCGCCGAAATATGGTTCTGGAAAAGACAAGGATGAAATGAACAATCGAAGCTCTTTGTATGTCGCACTGGCATTCGTTCTCATCACGGCCTCGGCGTGTGCTGCCGCCGGCGGGGCACAGCCTGCGGGCGCAGGCGATGATCAGGCCCTGGCAGGTTCGCCTGCCGCCGCGACGGAAAGTGCTCCCTCCAACCCCGATGCGGCAACAGCCCCATCCCAGGAGGCAGCCAACGCTGACGGTTCAGCCGGTCCCGAGTCAATCGACCTGACCAGCCCTGCGCTCTACCTCCTTCCCAATGCTCCGGCGTATCACTTCGACAGCACCATCCGGTACACCGGGACCGACAAGAGCGGGGCCGCCAAGGAAGTCACTGAGAACGGCTTTGCGGAGGTCCAAACTCAGCCACAGGTCACGCAGCGTTTCTTGTCCAGCCTGGAGGGCTATGTCGATGACGCCGGGTCGTCGGGCAGCATCAATATCCTGTCATCGGACACGGTCATCATCGGCGACCAGATGACCAGCGCACAGATGGTCAGCGTCAACGGTGCAGCCCCGGAGCTGTTCTGCAATACCGGCCTCGCTTCCGAGATGCAGGGACCAAGCCTGTCGGAGTCCACCCCCAGGATTCAGGAGTGGCTCGCCGGCCAGGCGCCGCGCGTGGAAGCCGGAGCCGAGGTCAATGGGCTGGTCACCGACAAGTACGAACTCTCAAACGCCAATCTGGCGGGGGCCGAAGGGTTGGTCGGTGCGTTCGTGTACGTGGCTCGTGAAGGCGGTTTCATCACGCGCTTCGAACTTCAATCTCAGGCGAATGAACAGCGATTTGGGTTTGACCCCAGTCGCTTGATTGACATCAGCCGCATCTACAACTACGTCCTCGTGGACGACGGCTCCCTCCAAATTGCCATTCCAGCCGAATGCGACAAGTAACGGAGGCGGGTGCTTCCGGAAAAAGACGGAACGCGACTTGATTACCTGCAGGCTGCCAACGCGGCCGGCATGGAGATCCGGTCTATTCCGACGAAGGACATCTCACACGTGGATTGAATTGTGACCTTGGCTTCACAGGGCTTTGCTCGCCGCATACTGGAGCGCGTTCGCCCAGTTGACTTCCCCCTCCCGCTGGGAGGGTGTGCTCTGCTCTCCCCGGCACCTGTGACCGTGCAAGTGTGGACCCAGGTGCAAGGGTCGCGAGGAATTGGGTAGGTGGATCTCGCGGCGTCAGGGGGGGGCAAGTCCAGGACGAGTAGTAACCAGAAGTCAATTCGTGCATGAATGAAGGAGAAACAATGAAGCAAGTTGCTCTTGCGTTGGCTGTTCTTGTGATCGTGTTGGGGGCTTGCAGTGTCTCGGGAACGGTCACGCCCCCTGCCCCCGACCTGCCGGTGAAGACGGAACTGCCGGCGAAATCTGAAGTACCCGTGCAGACGGAAGCGCCCGTGAAGACGGAGGTGCCCGGGTTGGGCTCCACCCGGATCTCGGAGACCGACGGCATGACCCTGGTCTTCGTGCCGGGCGGGGATTTCACAATGGGCAGCGACGACAGCAGCTACGCCAATGAAAGGCCTCTCCATACGGTCTTCCTGGAGTCCTACTGGATCGACCAGACCGAAGTGACCAACGCCATGTTCGAGGCCTTTGTCACTCAGACCGGCTATCAGACGGATGCCGAAAGGACGGGCTCGTCCCGTGGTTACGATACCGATACCGGTAAGTCTCAGCTGACCCAGGGCGCAGACTGGGAACACCCGCTGGGGCCCGAATCCGGCCTGTCGGATCTCGAAGAACACCCAGTGGTGCATGTTTCGTGGAACGATGCCCGCGCGTATTGTGAATGGGCAGGACGCCGCCTGCTGACCGAGGCCGAATGGGAGAAAGCCGCCCGTGGCACAGACGGCAGGACTTTTCCCTGGGGCAATGAGTTTGACGGGACACTCTTGAATTCCGCAGACGTCAATCTAGGAGCGGGTCGGGGCAATAACACCTTCGATGACGGTTTTCAACTTACCGCGCCGGTGGGGAGTTATCCACAAGGTGCCAGCCCGTACGGAGCCTTGGACATGGTCGGGAACGCATGGGAATGGGTAAGTGACTGGGTGGACGAGGCGTATTACCAGAGTTCGCCTCCCGCCAATCCTGGCGGCCCAGAGTCCGGTGAATATCGCGTTCTACGCGGCGGCTCGTGGCACGATCCCGAGGACGGCAACCGGGCGGCCTACCGCGGCTGGGCCACCCCCGAGGATACCGACATCACCCTCGGGTTCCGATGTGGGCTCACGCCTTAGGGAGGTAGTCCCCTCGCTTGGGAATGCTAACTGGTTCCCCGGAGGGGAAACCCTCCGGGGAGTCCAGCAACAACTCGGGGGCGCTTCTTGAAGATCGAAGTTGGGTGGGCTTCTAGTGCCGGGAGAAGTACTGCAGGGCCAGCCGAACTCGCGCGGCGACATCCGTCGTCGCCTGGGCCGGGATCGACTGCACGGCCGACTGCGCCTCGACCAGGCTGTATCCCAGCGCCGTCAGCGCACTGACGACGTCGTTGTCCGCCTCCAGCGCCAGGCTGGCCATCGCCTCGGGCGCCGCCAGCCGGTCCTTCAGATGGAAGATGATCTTCTCGGCGGTCTTGCGCCCGATCCCCGGGACCTTCGTCAGGGCCATCGGCTGATCAGCCGCCACCGCCGAGCGCAGTCCGTCCGGAGGGAGGTGCGAGAGGATCATCACCGCCAGCCGCGGGCCGACCCCGTTGACCTGAAGCAGCAGGTCGAATACCTCCCGCTGCTCCTGTGTGCTGAACCCATACAGGCTCAGCGACTCCTCGCGCACGACCAGCCGAGTATGCAGGAACACTGCCTGGCCGACGATGGGCGCGGGATTCAGCGCCGGCTGAGGAACGACGACCAGCACGCCGATCCCCCCTACTTCCAGGACGACCTCCTGGACTCCGACATGCTGCACGATGCCTCGCACCGAGGCGATCATGGCACTCCTCCCGCTCGCCGCTCGAGCCCGGCGCGCTGAAGATGGCACACGGCCACCGCCAGCGCATCGGCGGCGTCGTCGGGCCGTGGGATCTCTGCCAACCCCAACAGCAGTCGAATCATCTCCTGCATCTGCCGCTTTTCTGCCCCGCCATAGGCGGTGACCGCCTGTTTGATCTCCCCGGGCGTGTACTCGCCGACAGGGATGCCGGCTTGCGCCAGCGCCAGCACCAGCACGCCGCGCGCCTCTCCCACCACCATCGCCGTCGAGACGTTGCGCTGGAAGTAGAGGCGCTCCACCGCCGACGCGTCGGGTCGATGGAGAGCGAGCAATTCGGTCAAGCTTTGGTGGAGATGCGCCAGGCGCTCAGGCAGGGGCATTCGGGCATCCGTCTGCAGGACCCCGTAGGCGACCGCCTCCAGCCCCCCGGTGGGTGACGGCCGGATGAAGCCGTAGCCAGTCGTAGCGATACCGGGGTCGATGCCGAGGACCAGCATGCGTGCCCGGGCTCCGCCGGGCGTCAGGCCGTTTCGAGCAGCGCGACGGCTTCGTCGGTGACCTGGAGGGTCGAGTACACGCGCTGGATGTCGTCCAGCTCCTCCAGGTTCTCCGTGATCCGCATCACCTGCAGCGCCTGCTCCGGCGGGAGCTCGACCAGCGTCGTCGGATTGAGGCGCAGCTCGGCTTCGGCCGGCTTGGCGCCGGCGCTGGTGAGTCGATCGTTCACCGCCTTGAAGGCCTCGACCGGGGCCGTGATCTCGATGCTGTCGTCCCCGATGGCCACATCATCCGCCCCGGCTTCCACCGCCAGCTCGAAGATCTTGTCTGAGTCCAACCCCGCCGTCGGGAGGGCGAAGTAGGCGACGCGCTTGAATTGCCAGGCGACCGAACCGGCCTCGGCCATGTTTCCGCCGGATCGCGAAAGCAGGTGGCGAATCTCGGCCACCGTGCGGTTGCGGTTATCGGTGATGACCTCGATCATCATCGCCACGCCGTGCGGTGCGTAGCCCTCGTAGACCACGTGTTCGAACGCCGCGGCGTCCTTATCGTCCCCGGTGCCGCGCTTGATCGCCCGCTCGATGTTCTCCTTGGGCATGTTGGCGGACCGGGCGCGGTCGACGGCCAGGCGCAGGCCGAAGTTGGCGTCGAGATCGCCCCCGCCCTCGCGGGCGGCGATGGCGATCTCGCGTGCCAGGCGCGTAAACATGTTGCCGCGCTTGGCATCATTGGCAGCCTTCTTGCGCTTGATCGTCGACCACTTGGAATGACCGGACATGGTTCTACCTTTGAGGGCGGCGCCGGGGATGGCTCGCCCAGAATGTCGCTCTTTTGGATTATACCATCCGGGCTTCCGGGGCCTACGGGCGTCAGTAGAGCCAGGGTACGAACCGCCAGGTCCGGCGTATGTACGCACGGTAAGCCGGGCCGAACCGGAGCAGATTCTCGCCCTCTTCGATCCGCGCCACGACGGCGAGCAGGCCGGCCAGGGCGAGCAGGACCACACCGCCCCAGGCGATCGGGCGCTTCAGCCACGCACCGGCGCCGGCCAGCAGCAACGAGGCGTAGAGCGGATGTCGGATCATCCGGTACGCGCCGCGCTCCACCAGCAGCCGCGTGGTTTCGATCCCGGCCTCGGGGTCCCCGTGGCGATGCAGTGTGACAAATCCATGGATCGCCAGCGCCGCCGAGGCGGCCAGCAGTGCCCAAGACACCAGTTGCCGCGCAGACCATGGGTCGACGAACCAGCCGGGCGCGCCAAGAACGACCAGCCCCAGCAGGGCCTCAAAGGCCAGAAAGCGAAGCGGGCCCCGGCGCGAGGGTGTACGCAGCGTCGGCCGGGCAAGGATCAACAGGATCAGGCTGAGGGCCGCAAACAGCATTGTCCAGAGCATCACAACTCCCGTCGAGTGAGTCGTCCCCTCCGAGAGCGCACGCACATTGGCCGCCCACGCTCCGGAGAAGGCGTCTCGCCGCCCCGGAGGCAAACTCGCACCCCTGCCCTTGGCTTAAGATCGACGGCGCGTTACTCGGAGCTCAGCAGCCGGCTGAGCGCTTTGAGCGCGTCGACACTCTGGCCGCGATAGTGATTGTTGGCGTAGACCAACGTCAGCGGAACTTGTCCATCGAGCTCGTGCAGACGAGGGATCCACTCGCGCAGCTCGTCATCCGAGTAGGTGTAGTCGTAGCGCTCCCAGGCATTCTCGTGTTCCCACCACTTGGCGGCGTTTCGTCCGTGCAACCGCACATAGGCCAGCGGGCCCGTGGCGCGGGCGACCGGTGGCATCAACCCCTTCAGGCGCGGCTCATCGACGCAGCAGAATCCGAAGTCTAGCTCCTGCAGCAAGCTGAACGTCTCGTCGGTCATCCAGCCGGCATCGCGGAATTCGATCACCACCGGCAGGCCATCGAGGTGTTCGCGCAGTGCCGGGAGATAAGCAGAGTTGTCCGGCGTGTTATGGAAGGAGTGCGGAAACTGTGCCAGCACGCAACCCAGCCGGCCGTTGTCCACGAGCGGCGAAAGGCCCTCCCGAAATGCTTCCACCTCAGGCTCGCTCCGCTCGTGGGTCAGGCTGCCGTGCGCCTTGACCGAGAACAAGAAGCCCTCGGGGCTGCGCTGGACCCACCCTGAGGCCATCTTGCGGTCCGCGTGCCGGTAGTAGGTCACATTCAATTCGACCGTGTCGAACTGCGAGGCATAGAACGGAAGCCACTGCCAGCGCGGGAGGTCCTTCGGGTAGACCGTGCCAACCCAATCGTCGTACGAGAAGCCGGAGGTCCCCAGACGAATCACGGGACGAGCACCGCCGCGCCTTCGATGGCCCCCTTCTTGAGGTCGAGCAGGGCCTGATTGGCGTCGTCCAGCGCGTAGCGCATGACCGTGGAGCGCAGCCCGAGCTTCGAAGCCAGCGCCAGGAACTCCGTCCCGTCGCGTCGGGTCGCATTGGTCACGCTGCGCAGCGTCTTCTCGCCATAGATTGCGGCGTAGGGCATGGACGGGATGGAGGTCATATGGATGGCGTTGATCGCCAGCGTTCCTCCCGGCCGCAAAAGGGAGAGCGTCGCCGGGACCAGGTCGCCTGCCGGGGCGAAGATGACGGCGCGGTCGAGCGCCGACGGGGGCGGCTGATCGATCGTCCCCGCCCACGCCGCACCCAGCTCGAGGGCCAGTTGTCGGTGGCGGGCACCGCGGCTGAAGACGAACACCGTGCAGTCCCAGGCGCGCGCCACCTGGATCGTCAGGTGCGCGCTGGCGCCGAAGCCGATCAGCCCGACGGTTTCCCCAGGGGAGACGTCTGCCTTGCGCAGCGCCCGGTAGCCGATGATCCCGGCGCACAAGAGCGGCGCAGCCTGCTCATCGGGAATCCCCGGTGGCATCCGGAATGTATGCGACGCTTCCGCCAGTACGGTCTCGGCGTACCCGCCGTCGACGTGGAAGCCCGTGAAGCGCGCCTGAGGACACAGGTTCTCCTCCCCACGCCGGCAGAAGCTGCAAGTGCCGCACGCCGCGTGCAGCCAGGCGATTCCGACGCGATCCCCCACCGCCCAATCGCCCGCCCCATCGCCGACCGCGTCGACCGTGCCGACGATCTGGTGTCCGGGGACAATCGGATAGGCCGGCGGGGTGATCTCACCTTCGACCATATGCAAGTCGGTGTGGCATACGGCGCACGCGAGCACCCGGACGCGCAGCTGGCCGGATCCCGGCCCAGGCAACTCGGCTGAGCCGGGCTGCAGAGGCCGGCTCTCGATCGGCGCAGGCTGGGGAAGCAGCAGGCGGCGCATGACCGGAAGTCAACGGGGGCGGCCGTGGGCCGCCCCCGCCGGTGCTATTCCTTGCCGGTCGTCTTGCCGGCGATGAAGTCTTCGGTCATCTGGCGGGCGACATCGTCCTTGTACTGCTTGGGAGGCGTCTTCATGAAGTACGACGACGGGGCGACGATCGGGCCGGAGAGCCCGCGGTCGAGCGCCAGCTTGGCGCAGCGCACGGCGTCGATGACCACGCCGGCGGAGTTGGGCGAATCCCAGACCTCCAGCTTGCATTCCAGGTTGAGCGGCACGTCGCCAAAGGTGGTGCCCTCCATGCGGATGTAGCACCACTTGCGGTCCGTCAGCCACGGCACGTAGTCGCTCGGGCCGACGTGCACGTCGTCGGGGTCGAGCTTGTACGGCAGCTGGCTGGTGACGGCGCCGGTCTTGGAGATCTTCTTCGACTTCGAGCCGTTCGCGCTCGAGCATGTTGAAGAAGTCCATGTTGCCGCCGAAGTTGAGCTGATAGGTGTGGTCGAGGCGCACGCCGCGGTCGACGAACAGCGCCGGTCAGCACGCGGTGCGGTGATCGTGGCGCCGACCTGGCTCTTGATGTCATCGCCGATGATCGGCAGGCCGCGCTCGGCGAAGCGTGCCGCCCAGTAGTCCGAGGCAGGCGATGAAGACCGGGATGCAGTTGACGAAGGCGCAGCCGGCCTCCAGCACCTGCTCGACGTACCACTTGGTGGCCATCTCGGAGCCCACCGGCAGGTAGATGACGACCACGTCGGTCTTGGTCTCCTTGAGGATGCCGACGATGTCGTCCGTCGGGCCGGGCGCCTTCTCGACCTTCTCGGACAGGTACTGGCCCAGACCGTCGTGCGTCATGCCGCGGCGGACCTTGACGCCCAGCCGGGGCACGTCGGCGAACTTGATCGTGTTGTTCGGGTAGGCCCAGATGGCCTCGGATCAGGTCTTCACCGACCTTGCCTTTGACGACGTCGAACGCCGCCGTGAACTCGATGTCGCGGATGTGGTATCCGCCGAGGTTGACGTGCATCAGCCCGGGGACCTTGTCCGCGGGCTTGGCATCCCGGTAGTAGTGAACCCCCTGCACCAGCGACGAGGCGCAGTTGCCCACGCCGATGATCGCCACACGCACCTTCTTCTTGACTGGCATGCAACCCTCCTCGAATACGGTCCCGATGGTTCGCTCCGGCAGCGCCCGCGGCCCGGGCGTTGGTCTGTCGGCGTCCGTGTGCTAGAATCCCTCTCCCGCGGCGGAGAGCCATGACCGGTCAGACAGGTCCCCTGCGAAGGTCGGAGCGGCTGGAGCGCTTGCTCGAGATCAGCCGCACGCTGTCGTCCACGCTCGATCTTGCCCCGCTGTTGCAGAGCATCGTCGACGTAGCCATGGAGCTGACCGACAGCGAAGCGGCCTCCATCCTGCTCTACGATCCGGCCAGCGGGGAGCTCCGCTTCGAGACGGTCCCCGGAGTTCAGGAGTCGGACCTGCGCAGCCTGAGCGTCCCGCTGGAGAACAGCGTCGCCGGCTGGATCTTCACCCACACCAAGCCGATGGTCGTCCAGGATGCTGCCACCGACCCGCGTGTCTACCGCATGGTCGATCACGCCCTGCACTTCCGCACCCGCTCGCTGCTCGGACTGCCGCTGCGGATCCGGGCAGAGACCATTGGCGTCATCGAAGCGGTCAACAAGAGGGGCTCCGCACATTATACCGAAGATGACCTGAGGGTGCTAGAGACCTTGGCCGCACAGGCGGCCATCGCCATCGAGAACGCCCGCCTCCTCGCCCGTCTTCAGGATGCCAACGCCGAGCTAATGCGCCTCGACCGCATGAAGTCGGACTTCATCGCCATCGCCAGCCATGAACTTCGAACCCCGCTCGGCTTGATCCTCGGGCACGCCACCTTCCTCAAGGAGGTCGTGCCGCCCGACTACGCCGAGCAGATGGACGTGATCATCAAGGGCTCGATGCGGCTGAAAGCCATCGTCGAGGACATGTCGACGATCTCCCACAAGGAGGAGGGGCAGTCGCGCGTCCGCCGCGAACTCTTCTCGATGACCAAGATGGTGATCGATACGGTCAGCCGCTTCAAGGAGTCGGCGGTCGAGAAGCAGATCGAGCTGGGCTTCGACGTCCCGGATAGCGATCCGCTGATGATCGAAGCCGACCGGGACAAGATCGACGTGGCGCTGGGCAACCTGGTGCGCAACGCCATCGCCTTCACCGATCCGTCGGGGCAGGTCGGATTGAAGGCCGAGACCGAGGGTGGATACGTCAAGGTCTTCGTGGTCGACACGGGGATCGGGATTCCCGCCGGCGAGGTGGATCGAATCTTCGACCGCTTCTACCAGGTCGAGTCCCATCTGACCCGACGGCACGGCGGGATGGGGCTGGGCCTATCGATCGCCAAGGCGATGGTGGAGATGCACAACGGGCAGATCTGGGTGGAGAGCAAGGAAGGCACCGGGAGCCTGTTCTGCATGATGCTTCCGGTCAACGAGCGCCAGGCGAGCAGCGCCGCCCGCGTCTTTCGTACCTGACCCGCAGGATTTCCATTGCGACTTCCTGCGTCCTCATGAGCTGGGAGGTCCCCGGGGCTCCCCTTCCCTTGAGCCCCGGTCTCAAATAGGGTAGAATGCTTAGGTCCTCAGGTGCCAGCGCCTGATGGCGCTGTCTCGGGGCGTGGCTCAGTCCGGCTAGAGTGCACGGTTCGGGACCGTGAGGTCGGCGGTTCAAATCCGCCCGCCCCGACCAGCAGACACAGGGACGACCAACCGGTCGTCCCTGTTCTGTCCCGGCAGCATTCCACCTGAGACCGGCAAGGGAACCCCCAGCTGCAATGGCAACCTGAGGCGAGTTTTCCTTGGCTGGCTTCCTTGTGAACCCGGGATTCGTGGCCCCATCAATGCCGGTGGGAATTCCAATCGCGCTCGAAAGCCTCAATCCGCCGGCGGATGTACCAGACGTAGGGATCCGCCACGGCCCGCCGCTGGTCCACCAGGGCCATGGCCTGTTCGGCGGAATAGCTAAGCCCGATCAGGACGCAGCACGCCATCGCCACGCCGCGATGTCGTCCGAAGACGCAGTGCGCCAGGACGCCTTCGCCCCGCGCGAGGGCCGGAAGCGCGGCCAGCACGCCGGTGCGCAGTGTCGGCACGGGCAGCGGCGTGATCGGCGAGTTGATCGTCGGGAGCCAGACGGTGGAGAACGGCGGCCGGCAGTAGATAGGCGACGGACGACGCCAGTGCATGGAGCAGCAGCAGTCGAATTCCGTTTGCCTCCAAGATTGGCGCATCGGACTCGTCGGGCCAGTCCGAGACAAACAGGCCGTCGGTGATCCGGCTCAGGTCTATGGCGCCGTACGCCAGGGCCGACTCCATTGGGTGTGCGCGGATCCTCTCGCCCGGTGCGCCGGGAAGAAACGCTTCTTGTCCCTGCGAGATCCGATGCCCGCCCGGTCCGGGGTGGTGCTCCCGAACAGGTTGGTGCTAGTCTCCCAGCGTGGCGACCATCACCGCCTTGATCGTGTGCATCCGGTTCTCCGACTGATCGAAGACAATCGACTGCCCGGACTCGAACACTTCTTCCGTCACCTCGAGCCCATCCAGCCCGGTCTTCTGGAAGATGTCCTCGCCCATCCGTGTCTCCCGGTTGTGAAACGCCGGCAGGCAGTGCATGAATTTCACTTTCGGGTTCCCGCTCCGGCGCAGGACATCGAGTGTCACCTGGTAGGGCTTGAGCAGCCTGACGCGCTCGTCCCAGACCTCCTTGGGCTCCCCCATCGAGACCCAAACGTCCGTATAGACGAAATCGACGCCGCGGATGCCCTCGTCCACCTTCTCGGTCACGGTCAGCCGCGCGCCGGTCTCGGCCGCGATCGCCTGGCACGTCCGAACCAGCTCTTCCGCCGGCCACAGGCTGTGAGGCGCGCACAGCCGGACATCCATCCCGAGCTTGGACCCCATCACCATCAGGGAGTTGCCCATATTGTTGCGCGCGTCTCCCAGGTAGCAGAAAGCGATCTGGCCAAGAGGCTTCTCGCAGTGCTCGCTCATCGTCAGGACATCGGCCAGCGTCTGCGTCGGGTGGAACTGGTCAGTCAGCCCGTTCCAGACCGGCACGCCTGCGTATGCCGCCAGCGTCTCGACCGTAGCCTGCGCAAAGCCCCGGTACTCGATCCCGTCATACATGCGCCCGAGCACGCGCGCCGTATCCTTCATCGACTCCTTGTGGCCGATCTGCGAGCCCTCCGGACCGAGGTAGGTGACGTGAGCGCCTTGATCGAGGGCCGCCACCTCGAACGCGCAGCGTGTGCGTGTCGACGTCTTCTCGAAGATCAACGCGATGTTCTTACCTTTCAACCTCGGCCTCTCGTACCCGCCGTACTTGGCGGTCTTGAGGTCGGCCGAAAGCTTGAGCAGGTACTCCAGCTCCCCCGGTGTGAAATCGAGTTCCTTGAGGAAGCTGCGGTGGCGCAGGTTAAAGCCCATGGATTCCCTCTCCCGTCGGATCAAGTGCGGACCAGCAGGGCAATTATGCCAATGCTTGCCTCGGAGCACCAGCGGGGAGCTGCGTTCCGACTGCCCGCACGCCAGGCAAGATCAACCCCGTCGGAGTTGTTCCCCCAGCCGCTTCAAGGCGAATTCAGCTTCGGCCCGCTGAACGAACCGCCCTTCCGCATCGCGGAAGGCACGGTTGTGCACCTGCCGCCGGCCGGACTGGACGCGAACGCCCAACGCCTTGTGGAGCAGCTCGTGATACATGACGTACTCCACAATCATCTCGGGGACATCCGGGCGGTCCAGGGCGCGGTTGAGCGTGACCGTGTCCCGCGATGCTTCATAGCGGCCGAATTCCTGGCGCAAGACGCTGCGGCTCCAAGCCAGGTGAGGGCGGGCCATCCGACCGCCGAAGTAGGCGCGTTCGACGCGCGCGTAGACGGCATCCAGGTCGATGTTCCGGCCCCGTCCGGCGTCTTCGGCTGGGCGGTTGAACCGGTCCAGCCCCTCGAGGGCGGATCGGAATTCGGCCGTTTCGGTGTGGGTCGTCACCCGTGCGCGCAGGGCGCGCTTGCGCGAGTACGGCACGCCCAGGCGCACAAGCGCGTGGAGCACATCTTGCGGCGCGCCGACGAAAGCCTCGTGCGCGGTCAGATGGACCAACCCGTCTTGCGGCGAGAGCCGATACAGAGCTGTGGAGTTATAGAAGCGGGTCCGGACGCGTGCATCGACGGCTGCGGCAGCCTGAAGGGCCTGCAGGTGAGCGCGGCGGTGGTCGGCGTCCGCGAGCAGTCCTAGCCAGGCGAACGCACGACGAGCAGGAGCCGGGAACTCGTGCGGGCTGACATCGGCGCGATCGCACGCCACGCCGACGATTTCGAGGACGGTGACGATCTCGGCACCCATGGAACGCAGAGCATCCGCCTGATCCGGTCCCGACCTGGTCAACGAGGTTTCGAACTCGCGCTGAATGGCGTCGCAGGCGCGGTTCAGCCCGCGCACGCGTACGCCATGCGCGATCCCCGAGTCGATCTCCAGCCGGGGGGGAGGAGTGGAGGTCACACGTAACTCAACATGGGCAGCACATCGCCGATTCCCATGGTCGGTTCAGCCGCGCGCCGCCGCGGCCTGCATCAGGCGGTCGAGCTCGAGGGGGATGCCTTGCTGAGGGTCGCGCACCAGGGAGAGCGCACCGACCGTGCAGGCGGAGACGCACACGCCGCAGCCCATGCACTTCCCCGGCTCGGGGAACGGGACGGAGTCCTGCATCCGGAGTGCGTCGAATGGACAGGCGTCGAGACAGACCTCACACCCGCTGCAGCCTGCAGGATCGACCAGGGCACGATAGCCGGAGGCGGCCAACATGGGGGTTCCCTGACGATGGGCCTGCATTGCGCCGCAGCAGCAGGGGCAGCAGTTGCAGATCGCGTAGAAGCGCCCGAGCATCGCATCTTTGAAGAAGGCATGCTGGACATGCCCCCGCGCATGCTCGCGCTCCAGAATGCTCTCCGCCTCACCGGAGGTGATCCACCGCGCTCGGCCGGAGTGGTGCTCAGCCGTGAAACTGGCGAATGGCTCGCCGACGACCAGGCATACGTCGAGAGGCAAACACGGAGTTGCGCGGGCGGAGCGGCAAGGGCATTCCAAGGCCACGATGTGATCGGGGTCTTCCAGCACCAGCTCCCTGGCCAGCCGATAGGGGATGACGTTTTCGAGGTCGCCCAGGGAAATCGATTCCTGGACGCGGATCAACTGCCGCGCCGCCTCGAGAGGCAGCACCTTCCCATGGTAGCCGTCGGCCGTCGTCGGACGGTCGGGGTCGGACGCTCGAGTCCTGGAACCGAGGGCGCGCGTCAACGGGCCGATCCATCGTGCGATCGGGTGTTCCCCAATCCCGATCCCGATGTACAGATAGGTCCAGCGGGCGTAGAAGTAGCCATGCAGCCGGCGGGACCATGACATACGCGCCGCGCTGGCGGCTTCGAAGAAGCGACGCGTCGAAGGGAGGATGAGCCAGCCGGTCCGGCGCGTCTCGGGCTCGGGAGGTTGCATCATGGCCATGTCCTGCGACTGTATCCGAAGTCTGCGCTTGGGGCAATCCCTCCCCGGCGACATCCAGGGTCAGCCTAGGCGGTTCCGACCGACTCCCCGGCGATGGCCCCGGTGACTGGGTATACTAGGACGCAGGCAGGGGGCAAACGGAGCGACTGACAGCCTTTCACGCAAGGCTGAAGATGGGATTGGCGAACTTCTGATGACATTGCGAATGAGATCGGCTCGAGCCGCGTCGCCCGATTCCACGCCTGTTCGCCCGGGCCGCCATGCTCGCCGTCCGGCGCCGCGTGGCGTTCGGTTTGGCGCGGCGTCCGCCCGGGCGGCCTTGCTCCTCCTCCTCCTGGCCCTCGCCTCGCCGCCGGCGGGCGCAGAAGACGGGTGGCAGCCGCTAGTCGATGGGATCGCCTACCGCGAGTTCTCCTTGCCCGGGCCGAACCGGGCGTACGTTGCGCGGATGGATCGGGCGCGAGAAGACCTGATCATCGACAGCGGCATCGCCCTGGGCGAGATCGGCGCCGGCAAGGAAACGGTCAGCCAGATGGCGCCGCGCTACGACCAGGCCCTCAACGCCTGGGGCGGGACGTGGGGCAACCGCAATCAGGTGGTCGTTGCCATCAACGGGTCGTTCTATGACACGCGCACGGGTGTGCCGGAGAGCGGTGTCGTCCATTCCGGTGTCTACACCAAGTGGTACCGCAGCCTGGGGGGAGGCAGCGGGTTCGCCTGGACGCTTGACCGGCAGGCCTTCATTGGGCAGTGCGTGTTCCACCGACCTGAGAAGCAGGTCCTCAGCTACCTGGCCCGCCGCGCGACCCAACCCATCGATGGGGTCGATGTCGAGGGCGAGGGGAACGACTTGATCGTGCTCACCCCCGGCTCCGGGCTCCCGCCGAGTGTCGGCATCGGCCGCGTCAACATGCTGGTCGAGATGGAGCGTCCCCTCCTGATCCTCCCGTTGCCCGCCATGGCCCGCGGGACGATCCGCGAGCTGCGGGCGGACGTCCTTCCCCCCGCCCTGCCCTTCGACTCCATCGTTGTTTCTGCTTCCGGCAGCGCGCGGACGCTGCTCGAACGCTACGCGCGGCCGGGAGATGAGATCGGCATCTCCCTCGAGATCACCGACCTTGGCCCTCACTGCAACACCTGGCAGGGGCTGGACTGGACCAAGACCTATGCCGGTGTTGGGGGCAGCTTTGACTTTCTGCGTGACGGGGACATTCGGACCTTCACGGATCTCGGCGCGACCGCACGGAACCCGCGCACGGCCGTGTGCTTCAATGACGACTGGATCTTCTTCGTCGTCGTCGACGGGCGCGATCCCGGCCGCAGCATCGGCATGACCATCGACGAGCTCGGACGCTTCTGCCGCGACACGCTCGGGGCGAGGTGGGGCATCAACCAGGACGGCGGCGGGTCGTCGACGATGTGGGTGCAAGGCAGAGTCCGGAACGTACCCTCCGACGGCACCGAGCGCCAGGTGGCGAACGGGCTGATGATGATCGTCGTCGAGCCGCCCGAGAATTCCCGCCGCTTCAAGCCCTCCCAGATCGTGGTCACCGTGGCAGAGACGCCGCTCCGGCTGGGCCCGGGTGACAACTTCGAAGTCGCCGCCTTGCTCCCCGAGGGGATCGTTGGTGAGATCGTCGCTCACACCGAACAGACCGATGGCGTCCTCGCTCGTGGGGCCCACTGGTGGAAGGTCGCCTTCTCGGATACCTCCGGCTGGGTGAACGAGGACGAGCTCCGGCCGCTCGCGGGCCAGCCCCGGTGGCTGTGGCCGGACATCTGGCCCCCGGCCTCACCCTACTAGCCGTTCGGTTTCGCCGTCCTTCTCGTCTGAGTGATTTCCCGCCCGCTCGGGCCACGCCTCAAGCCCAGACGACGTCTGCCCACCGACGCCCGGCCCGATCCCCGCCCAATGTTCCGTCCGGTAGTACCAGAGCCCTATCCTCAAGTGCCTGCCCCGGCCCGGAACTTGCATCCGGTCTGGCAGCGAGGTGAACGATGCTGCCTTATGACGGATGGCAAATGATGAAGCCTACGCCCATTGACGAGCTGCGCCGACCCCACCCGGAGCAGAAGCGGATCGACACCGAGTTCGGCCGCCCTGCTGCGGGCGACGGCATTGGATGTCTTCCGGCGCATGTCGCCCGCGTCGCCAGGCGACTCCCGCCCATCGTCCGTCAGTCGCACCGTCCGCTAGCCCGATTCGTTGAACCGCGAAGGCGGGCCGCGCAGAGCGCGGCCCGCCTTGCTTTCCATTCCGTGGTGCACAGGAAGCTTCTTACCGGCTTCCCCCGCAATCAAAACGCCTCGGCCTCGCTAGGGTTCTCGGACGACGAAGTTGTCGAAGTGAACGTCTGTGCCAGGTGTATCGAATGTACCCGCCACGAGCCCCACATCGCCCTTTGACCACTCGGCGTCAGTGGCGGTGGCGACCTGTGTGCCGTTTACCAGCAGGGTGAGCGAATCCCCCACGCAATCGAAGCGGATGGTGTTTGTGGTGTCGCCCTTCCGCACGGCATCCGAGGACTCGAGCGCCTCACTCGAAATAGGAGTTTGCTCTCCACCTTCCGCCTTGACGATGCCGGCAAACCCGTCACTCGAGATGACGGCAAAGTAGAAGTTGTCCGCGTCCTGGTAGCGGCAGATGATTCCCATGTCATTGTCATCCGGTCCGCCGACCTTCGTGGCCTCGACCTCCACGCGCACATCGGTGTAGCTGCGGCCAGGATTGGCCCAGTAGTCCACGCTGGCTTCGTTGACGTAGATCCGGTAGACGCCGTCCGCGTAGTCGGTCAATCCGGTCTCGAATGAGACCTGATCCCAACCGGATCCTGGGTCCGAGAAATCGTCCTGAAACAAGACCCCGGTCTCACCAGCCGGCGCGGGCGTCGCGCCGGTTACCGCGCAGCTGAGCGTGAACGCACCCACCAAGAGCAGCACAAGGGCATACCTGTACATGACGGATCTCCTCCTCGGATCGAGTGGGGTATGGCGGCATGGCCGCGTAGATCACAGGAGTGTACTCGGTTCCTGGCCGGCAAGAGCAGGCCAAAATCGACAAACGGCGCAGGCTGCGTGCGCCTGCGCCGTCGGCACAGCCCTGCAAAACGAGCAGCCGTCAGCGGGTTTCCAGGTTCACCGTCCCGGCACCCATCGTGATATCGAACCGGAGCCGGGGACCATCCCCTTCGATCTCGTAGCGCGAGCTGTCACGCGTCACCCACGCCCCGCTGGCATTGACGCTCGAAAGCCCGCCCGAGACTTCGACCTCAGCCGCCGTACCCTGAGGGACGACGATGGTCAACGTGCTCAAGCCCGACTCGATATCGATGTGTGCGTCTTGCCGCAGCGTCCCGCCGAAGTCCAGCGTATACGAGCCGGCGCCGGAGCGGAAGTTCATCGAAGCGAAGTTGGCGTTGGCCAGATTGCGCAGCTCGACGGTCGAGGCGCCCGTCTCGTAGCGCAGGCTGCTCATCCCGACAGGATTGGGGGCGGAGAAATCGACCTTGACCGTTGCGGCGCCATCCGAGACATACAGGTCAGTCAGCGCCAGTCCGCCAAGATCGACCTCCCCCTGATAGGCACCGCCGGTGATCCGCAGGCGGATCGGGTCGGCACCCAGCTTGAGGTCCCAAAGGTTGATGACATCATCCGCGCTGAAGTTGGGCAGCCCCTGAACGTCGAGATCGCCCTGCTCGATCCGGATGTCGGCCCCGTTGATCGTCACCCGGGGCTCGAAGTCCTTCAAGTTGGTCCGAACCGTCCCGCTCACCAGGCCCTGCTCTGCGCCAGGGGAGAGACGCAATTCATTGGCGCCGAAGGCCAGCGTCACGTACGCCTCCTGCGAGGGGTCCGACAATCGAGGTACAGCGATCACCGTCTCGGTCTCGGGGCCGGTCATGATGTCCACCGATGGGATCGCGACGGAGCAGGCCAGGGTGGCCATCAAGGTGACTGACAAGGCGAACATTACGGCATGGGATTTCATGCGGACCTCCGGTCCAGTTAATTGGCTTCATCAGAGTATACGCAGACCTCCGGGAAAGGTTGCGAACCCAGCCCGACACCCCACAGGCCCGCGGGCGAATGCCCAGCCGTCGTGCAGTCCGTCACGGGGTCGGGGGCCGAGTGGAATTGTCCAACTTGAAACCGGGCTGGCAGCTCTTGGGGTTCAGGCGTGGCGACGCGTAGGAATCGGCTTGAGGCGCCAGCGGCCGTAGGTGACGAACGCTTCAGGATCTCGGCCGCCCCGCTCAAGGCGTTCGATCCGCCTGGGAGCTCGTACCTCCAGGCCGTTGGAGCGTGCAGCTCCGGAGGGATGTTGAAGGGCATGACGCC
Organism: uncultured Chloroflexia bacterium; assembly: GCA_963743255.1. Lineage (GTDB taxonomy): Bacteria > Chloroflexota > Anaerolineae > Anaerolineales > E44-bin32 > DYJB01. Next base: position 100,806 of record CAVUPD010000018.1, on the reverse strand, counting down.
GGTCGATACGAAGTGGAGCGCCAGCAGGGCTTGGAGGAACTAGAAGAGGATGATCATCGGGCCGCATGCACCCCTTCGAGGTCGCGCGCCGGCTCCGTCATCCGCCCGGTGTCGTTGCCGATTTCGGATTGGATCGCAAAGGCGATTCGGATGCCGGACGGGTCGGTGAGCTCCAGGCGCCCGTGGCGGGACTCGGCCGGGAACCCGGCGGCCTCTGCCCGCGCCTTGATTGAACCGAGCCTCGCCGGGTCATCGACGTTGAAGGTCACCCGTCGAAGGCCAGGCGCACCGGGCGCCGCTGCCGCCCGCCCGAGGCTCTCCCAGGTGTTCAGCCCGACGTGATGATGGTACCCGCCGGTCGATAGGAAGGATGCGCTGTCCCCGAACCGCAGCATCAGATCGAACCCGATCACGTCGCGATAGAATGCCTCGGCGCGCCCCAGGTCGGATACCTTCAGATGGACATGACCCAGCCGCGTACCGCCGGGCATGCCGTCCCAGGGCCTGCCGTCGGCGCGCAACTCGCCCATCACGCCTTCGAAGTCGAACCTCCGGGTGAACATCTCGAGCTCGCCGCCTCTTCGGGGCCAGTCTTCGGGAGAGCGATCGGCGTAGATCTCGACGCCGTTACCCTCCGGGTCGGCGAGGTAAAGCGCCTCGCTTACGCCATGGTCGGAGGCGCCTTGCAGTGCGACGTCGCGCTCGAGCAGCCGGCGCAGGACGCGGGCGAGATCCAATCGGTTCGGGACCAGGATTGCCAGGTGGTAGAGCCCTGACGCTCGCCGCGCCGGCGCGTCGTGGGCGGAGGCCGGGGTCGTGGCGAGAATCGGCGTGTCCCCGGCGGCAAAGCCGCGCGACCCGGCGTCCCCGGCGGTCTCGGTCAACCCCAGCGTATCGCCGTAGAAACGCGCCAGGTTGTCGCTCGACGAGGCGTTTAGCTCCACAGAGTGCGGCGTGAGCGAGAGGCTGCGTGAGACGTCCATTCGATTCTCGTCCATCGACCTAAATACTACCATTTGGACCGTGTTTGGTCAATCTTGAACGGTCTGGTCGATCTGAACCCGCGCTCCCGCCTGACGCGCTCCAGACCCGGAACGGAATTGACGTCCGCCCTGCCCACTGCTACTCTGGTGCACACCGAGGCGCGAGGACCCCATGTGGCTTTCATCGTTCTTCACCAACGTCTGGGCGCAGGACATCGTCGCCACGCTGATCACGTTCGCCGTCGCACTCGCCTGGCTGCGCCTGATGGATACTCTCGCCGCCCGGGGCGTGTTCGACCAGGCGATCAGCCGCAAGTTGATCCATGTCGGCACCGGACCGATCTTCGTCCTGTGCTGGCCCATGTTCAGCCCTCAACCGGCCGCCAGGTTCCTCGCCGCGCTGGTTCCGCTTGCAATCACGGCGCAGTTCGTCCTGGTCGGTGCCGGCGTGATCAAGGACCCGGCCGCCGTCAAGGCTATGAGCCGAACCGGGGACCGGCGCGAGATCCTGCGCGGGCCGCTCTTCTACGGGATCGTCTTCGTCGTGTGCACGCTGGTCTTCTGGCGCGCGTCTCCGGTGGGCATCCTGGCGTTGATGTTGATGTGCGGGGGTGACGGCCTGGCCGACCTGGTGGGACGCAAATGGGGTACGGCGAAGCTTCCGTTCAACGCCGCGAAGTCATGGGCCGGCTCGGCCGCCATGCTCATCGGCGGCTTCGTCTTCGGTTTCGCCTTCGTCGCCCTGTTCGATCGATGGGGGGTGTTCGATCCGGGTTTGAGCCTGCCCGGCGCAGCATGGAAGACGGCCGTCATAGCCGTCGCAGCGACGGTGGTCGAGGCGCTGCCCCTGCGCGACGTCGATAACCTGACGACGACAGCGGTCGCCGTCGCACTGGGAATGGCACTCTTCTAGATCTCGAACGACTTCGGAAGGCCCGCGGGGCTGACGGACTCGCTTGCGAGATTAGCGCCCCGCCAGTGGCCCGGCAGCCGCCACCTCGGCCGACACCCGGTCGCGGAACTGGTCGAAGTTCTGATGGAACTGCGCGGCCAGTGTACGCGCCTTGAGGTCATACCCGGTCTCATCCCCCCAGGTCTGCTTTGGGTCCAGGATCTCCGCCGGCACCCCAGGGCACCGCTCGGGCAGGCGCAGGCCGAAGTACGGATCGACCTGCAGGGGCACATCCTCCAGCGCGCCGGTCAGCACTGCCCGCACCATGGCTCGCGTATAGGGAAGTGGCATTCGCTTCCCGGTCCCAAAAGGACCGCCTGTCCAACCCGTGTTCACGAGCCAGACTTGTGCGCGGTGGCCCCGCCAGTTTCTCGCCCAGCAGCCGGGCATACACGCCCGGGGCAAGCGGGAGGAACGGCGCCCCGAAACAAGTTGAGAACGTCGACAGCGGCTCGGCGCCCAGTCCCTTCTCGGTCCCCGCGAGTTTCGAGGTGTAGCCGGAAAGGAAGTAGTACATCGCCTGCGCGTCGGTCAGCCGGGCGAGCGGAGGCAGCACCCCGGAGGCGTCCGCCGTCAGGAAGAAGAGGTGCGTCGGGTGCCCGGCGCGGCCCTCCGGCACGTGGTTGTCGATGAAGCCGATCGGGTAGGCGGCGCGCGTGTTCTCGGTCATGCCCGAGTCGTCGAAGTCCAACCGCCGTGAGCCGACGTTGACGGCCACGTTCTCGAGCACGGTCCCAAAGCGACGCGTGGCCTGCCAGATGAGCGGCTCGAGATCGGCGCGCAGGTTGATCGTCTTGGCGTAACAGCCGCCCTCGATGTTGAAGACCCCGTCGTCTCCCCAGCCATGTTCGTCATCGCCGATCAAGCGCCGTTCGAGATCGGACGACAAGGTCGTCTTCCCCGTCCCCGACAGGCCGAAGAACAACGCCACCGCACCCTGGGCGTCGACGTTGGCCGAGCAGTGCATCGAAAGCACACCCTGGCGCGGCAGCAGATAGTTCATCACCGTGAAGACGGCCTTCTTGATCTCGCCGGCGTAGCTGCTCCCGCCGATCAGGATCAGCCGCTTCTCGAGGTTGAGGGCGATGAAGACCTCCGAGTTCGTCCCGTCTTCCTCCGGCACGGCGTGGAAGCGCGGCGCATCCAGGATGGTGAACTCGGGCACGTGCGCCGCCAGCGCTTCCGTCGGCAGGCGCAGGAACAGGTTGCGGGCGAACAGGCTGTGCCAGGCATACTCGGTGATGACGCGGATCGGCACACGGTACGCGGGGTGTGCGCCGGCATAGGCGTCCTGCACGTACACATCGCGGCCCTGAAAGTAGGCCCCCATGCGCAAGTGCAGGCGCTCGAACTTCTCCGGGGGCATCGGACGGTTGATCTTTCCCCACCAGATCTCCGACTCGGTGGCCGGAGTGCGCACGATGAATTTGTCATTGGGCGAGCGGCCGGTGTGGTGCCCGGTGCGAACGACCACCGGGCCCAGGTGCGCCAACTGGCCCTCCTGGCGCTGGACGATCCGTTCGACCAGCATCGGGGACGGCAAGGTCCAGTATTCCATGTTCAGGTTGGTCAGGCCGTGATGGGCCAGGTCGTACTGGCTGGGATACCCGATGGCGTTGGCCATTGCCTACACACCTCCGCTGGCGATCTCCACCCAAACCCGCAACGTTCCCCCAGAGACGATCCGCCCGGCGCAGCGAGCCGCGCCCGACGCCCTCACTCAAGCTCCTTGGCCGCCTCCCACAGACGATCCATCTCGTCGGCGCTCATCCCGTCCAGCGACTTGCCCGTACGACGGGCCGCCGCTTCGATCTCCCCGAACCGCTGCCGAAAGCGCCTGGCCGCCTGGCGCAGCGCCGATTTCGGGATCCACTCCCAGCCAGCGAGCGTAGTTCACCACGGCGAACAGCACATCGCCCATCTCCGCCGTACGCCGAGCCTCCCCTTCCGCCTCCAAGAGCTCGTTCAACTCCTCCGCCACCTTCGCCTGCACCCCTTCCAACCCCGGCCAATCGAATCCGACGCGCGCCACGCGGCCCTGGATCTCCGCCGCCTGGGCGAGCGCCGGCAGGGAGAGCGGCACGCCGTCCAACAGCCCCTTGTCGGTCCCGTTCTCCGCCCGCTCGGCGCGCTTCAACGTTTCCCAGTTATGCAGAACCTGCTCCACACCTGAGACCTGGACCTCGCCGAAGACATGCGGGTGCCGCCGGACCAGCTTCTCGTCGATCCCGGCGATCACGTCGCTCATCTGGAAGTCGCCTTCCTCCGCCGCGATCTGCGCCTGGAGCACGATCTGGAGCAGTAGATCGCCCAGTTCCTCGCGCAGCCCGGCCATGTCGTCGGCGTCGAGGGCTTGGAGCGCCTCGTAGGCCTCCTCCATCAAATGAGGCGCCAGCGATTGATGCGTCTGTTCGCGATCCCAAGGACATCCGTCGGGCGCTCGCAGGTGGGCGACGGTCTCCTGAAAGGACTCGAGCGCGCTGCGCCGCGGCCTGGCGGGGACATACAGCGACGTGCGCAGACCGATGGCGTGGCTGCGGTCGATCTCGTGCAGGCGCATCTGCTCCAGGACAGCGTCTTGGGTTCCCGTGCCGTGAAGCAGGACGACGGGGTGATCGTCCGGGTAGGCGTTCATCAAGGTTAATTTGACATCGGCCGCCACCAGCGCCGAGTACACCTGCCCGATCAAGGCCGGCCGGTCGGGGGACAGCGGCGGATGATGCCGTGCGGCAAGCTCCAATGCATCCGCCACCTGCAGGCCGTCGAGGGCATCGAGTCCAAGGGCGGCCAGGCTGGGTTCGAGGAAGCTGACACCCGGTACGATCTCGAACGCCAGGCCGGCCGAGGCGGCTGCCTGGCGCAGCGCCGGCACCGTCGCCTCGCCGACCGAAGGATCGCCCGGCACGGCATACACCACACCGGCCGGCCGGCGCGCAAGTTCGATCAATCGGTCTACGATCTGCGCGTACACGGCCTCGAAATCGTCCGACTGATCGTACAGGTCATCGAACGCCTCGATCCGCGTCACCGGAGGCAGGCCGGCAAGCGCCGGATGGTGGCGGGTGCGAAGGTAGACTTCGCCCTGGAGGCGCAGCACGTCGATCGCGCGCCGGGTGAGCAGGTCCGGATCGCCCGGTCCGAGGCCGACGACAGTCACACCTGGCGGCACAGCCACCTCCCGGGAAAGACAACCGGCCAGGGAAGCCCCCTTCCCCGGCCGGATGACCGATGACTCAGGGGAATCACCCCCGTATTTCTCTTAACGCTTGGTGTAGGTGGGAGCCTTGCGCGCCCGCTTGAGGCCCGGCTTCTTGCGCTCCTTGGCGCGGGCATCTCGCGTCAGGTGGCCCCCGTCGCGCAGCGCAGTCCGCAGCTCCGGATCCATCAGCACCAGTGCCCGGGCCAGGCCGTGGCGTACGGCGCCGGTCTGGCCAGTCACCCCGCCGCCCTCGACCTTGACCGTCACGTCGAGTTTGCCTTCCATGCCGGAGATGCGCAGCGGAGCCACGATGGCTTCCGAGTCACCCACCCGCGGGAAGTACTCCAGCAGGAGCTTCTCGTTGACGACGATCTTGCCCGACCCGGTGAAAATGCGCACCCGGGCATGGCTGGATTTCCTGCGGCCGATCCCTTCGAAGTATGTTGCCATTCGACTTGTCTTCCTCTCCGTCCTCGCTGCTCGACCTTCGCAGACCCTAGCCGCCGAGCGGCCTGGGCGTTTGTGCCGAATGGGGATGCTCTGCCCCAGCGTATACCTTCAGGTGCCCGAGCAATGACCGCCCATATCAATTCTTGGGGAGCATCCCGCGCACGGCCGCGGTGATTACTCGCTCCGGGTGCTTCTTCAACTGCTCACGCAGGCTGATCTTCTTGATCCCGCCCGGATAGCCGGAATGGTGGTAGTAGAACTTGTCGTCCAGGCGCTTGCCGGTCACGGTGATCTTCTCAGCGTTGATGACGATCACGAAATCGCCCGTTTCCGCGCCGGGGGTGAAGGTCGGCTTGTCCTTGCCGAGCAGCGTCCGCGCCAGGCGCGTCGCCAGCCGGCCGAGGTTCTGCCCATCGGCGTCCACCAGCACCCACTCACGGGTGATCTCACTGGCTTTGGGGAAGTACGTCTTCTGCACGTCCTACTCCTTACGTCGTGGCCAATTCCCACGACTGGATCGTCCAAACTCAATACACGACCGCCTCAAGGCACAACCCGTGTGCCGGCGCCGGTTTCTCTTCCCAGCGCCGCGCGGGATCGGCCACCAGAGCAGCCATCGTCCCCGCGGGCCAGCGTCCCTGCCCGGCCGCCACCATGACCGAAACTAACCGGCGGACCATGTGGTGCAGGAAGGCATCCGCCTGCACCTGGAACGTCAGACCCCCGGCCCGGCGCTCCCAGCTCGCCTCGAAAATCTCCCGGAGCGTGTGGCCGCCCGGGATCGGTGCTTGCCCGAAGGCGGCGAAGTCATGCCGGCCCAGTGCACAGGCCGCCTCGGCGCTCAGGATCCCAAGGTCCGGCTCGGGCCACAGTCTCCAGGCCACCCGTTCGGCCAGCGGATCGGGCATGGCGTCCACCAGGAGTGAATAGCGGTAGATCCTCCGGCGGGCAGCGAAACGCGGGTGGAATCCCTCTGGCGCCTCGGACGAATGCCGCACGGCAACATCGGCCGGCAGGTGGGCATTCAGCGCACGGCTGAGCGTGTCCGTATCGTGCCGCCACGCCAGCTCGTAGGCAATCACCTGTCCGCGCGCGTGCACGCCGGCGTCGGTCCGCCCCGCTGCCAGCAAGCTGGTTCCCGTCCAGCCGACGCGGCGCAGTGCGTCTTCCAGCACGCCCTGCACCGTCCGCCGGCCTCCGGCCAGTCGCTGGAAGCCCTGGAACCCCGTGCCGTCGTAAGCGACGATCGATTGGTAAGCTGCCATGGGCGTGCACCCCGCCGTGCGGCAGCGCCCCGGACTACTCCTCGACCAGCTCGAGGATGACCATCTCGGCCGCATCGCCCAGGCGTGCGCCGATCTTGATGACGCGCGTGTAGCCTCCCGGGCGGTCGGTGTAGCGCTTGGCGATGTCGTCGAACAGTTTCTTGACGACCTCGGGGTCGTTGAGCCGGCCCGCCGCCATTCGGCGGGCATGGATGGCCTTGGCCTCCCCGCCCGAGATCCCGCGCTTGGCGGAGGTGATCATCCGCTCGGCCTGGCCGCGGATCGCTGTGGCCTTGGCGCGCGTGGTGCGCATCTTCTCGTTGCGCAGGAATTCGGTGACCAGGTTGCGGCGCAGCGCCGTGCGGTGGCCGCTCGATCGCCCGAGATGCACTCCAGCAAGGCGATGTCTCATGGCACTTGCTCCGCTTCCGCGGCTGCCGGCTCGGCCTGGTCCTCCAGGTAGCCCTTCTCCCGCAGCCGTTCCTTCAGCTCATCCAGGCTCTTCTCGCCGAAGTTGCGGATGGACAGCATGGCGTCCGGCCCCTTCTCCAGCATGTCGAGCACTTCGCCGATCGTGGTAATGCCCGTGCGCTTGAGCGAGTTGAAGACCCGCACCGAGAGGTCGAGATTCTCGATCGGGATCTCGTACATCTCGCTGGCCTTCTTGGGCGTTTCCTCGTGCGCCGAGGCAGCCATCAGGCTCTCCTCGGTCACGCCGGCGATGTCGCGCAGGTGGGCCATCAGGATCTGGGCGCTGCGGCTGAGGGCCTGTTCGGGCTTGATCGTACCGTCGGTCCAGATCTCGATCAGGAGCCGGTCGTAGGACGTGTCCTGCCCGACGCGCGCCCGGCCGACCTCGAAGTGCACCCGGCGGACCGGGCCATAGATGGCGTCGGTCGGCAGCTCGCCGATCGGCAGGCGGCCGCGCTCGTCCGACGGCGAGTAGCCGCGCCCGGTGCCGACGGTCATCTCGATCTCCAGCCGGGCTTTGTCGTCGTCGACCGTGAACAGGTACAGCTCCGGGTTGACGATCTCAGCCTCGGCCGGTGCCAGGATGTCGGCCGCCGTGACCACGCCTTCGCCCTGAACTTCCAGGCGCAGGCGGGCGCTCTCGCCCTCGTGCAGGATCAGGCGCAGCTGCTTGATGTTGAGCATCACCTGCAGGACGTCTTCACGCACCCCGGGGATATCCGAGAATTCGTGGGAGACGTCGGTGATGCGGATCGACGTGACCGCCGCGCCATCCAGCGAAGACAGCAGGATGCGGCGCAGGGCGTTGCCGACCGTGATTCCGTAGCCACTCTCGAGCGGGCTGATGATGAACTTGCCGTAGTTACGGGCCACGGCTTCGCGCTCGATCTTGGGCATGACCATGGTGCCGGTGACTGACACGTTCGCCCTCCAGGTCGCGCCCCCTCCGAAGAGGCGCGCGCGCGCCGACCATGTGGCTAGCGCGAGTAGAACTCGACGATCAACTGCTCGTGCAGGTTGGCGTCGATGTCGGTTCGTTCCGGGTTCTGGACCACTTTACCCGCCAGGGCCTTCAGGTCCCGCTCCAGCCAGCGCGGCACGGTGCGGGTTTCGGCGGCCGCCGCCAGGTCCTTGAAGTACGCCCGCGTCCGCGACCCGTCGCGGACGGAGATGTTGTCGCCCGGGCGGACGATCATCGACGGGACGTCCGTCCGTCGACCGTTGACGCTGAAGTGCCCGTGCGAGACCAGGGCGCGAGCGTGCGGCCGGCTCTCGGCAAACCCCAGCCGATAAACGATGTTGTCCAGCCGGCGCTCGAGCATCTGCAGCAGGTTCTCGCCCGTCACGCCGCGGCGCCGAAGCGCCTCGCGGTAGTAGCGTCGGAACTGCTTCTCGGTGACGCTGTAGACCCGGCGCGCCTTCTGCTTCTCGCGCAGCTGGCGGCTGTAGTCGGACACTCGGCGGCGTCGGAACTGCGCATCGCGGCCGTGCTCGCCGGGGGAAACCCGCGCCGCTCGAACGCGCACTTCGGCGTCAGGCAGCGCTGCCCTTTAAGGAACAGCTTCTCGCCTTCACGCCGGCAGAGTTTACAAACCGGATCGGTGTACTTCATCGCTTCCTGGTTCCTTCCTGATCAGACGCGGCGCTTCTTCGGCGGCCGGCAGCCATTGTGCGGCACGGGCGTGACATCGCTGATCGAACGAACGCGGATCCCCGAGCTCTGAATGGCGCGGATGGCCGCTTCGCGTCCCGGGCCGGGGCCCTTGACGAAAACATCGACTTCCTGCAATCCGAATCCGGACGCGGCGACAATCGCCGTCTCGGCCGCCATGCGGGCCGCATAGGGCGTGCTCTTGCGCGAGCCCTTGAAACCGGCCGCGCCGGCGCTGCCTTGCACGACGGCATTGCCCTGCGTGTCGGTGATCGTCACGATCGTGTTGTTGAACGTGGCGTGCACGTGCGCCTGGCCATGGGACATCATCCGGCGCGTCTTGCGCACGGTGCTTGTCCGGCGGGTGGGTTTGGCGGTAGGTTCTTCTGTCATGGTCCCTCGGTCCTCGTCCCGGGTCGGTCGATGCGGGCGCCCAGCGGCGGTTCAGCCGCGCAGGAGGAAGGATCCCGCCCGCCGGCTGGAGGCCCGTTCGGACTGTGCCCGGATTACTTCTTCTTCGCCCCGCGGCGTCGACCGCGACCGGCAACCGTCTTCTTCGGCCCCTTGCGCGTGCGCGAGTTGGTGCGCGTGCGCTGCCCGCGGGCGGGAAGATTGCGGCGGTGACGCAGGCCGCGGTAACACCCGATGTCGATCAGGCGCTTGATGTTCATCTGCGTCTCCCGACGCAGGTCGCCTTCGACGGTCAGGTTCTGGCCGATGTAGTCGCGCAGGGCCGTGACCTCTTCTTCGGTCAGGTCCTTGATCCGGCGGGCCGGCTCGATGCCGGTCAGTGCCAGGATGCGGCGCGAAGCCGGCCGGCCGATGCCGTGGATGTAGGTCAGGCCCACTTCCACCTGCTTGTCGCGCGGGAGATCAATGCCCTCAATACGAGCCATGTTGCCTTACCCCTGTCGCTGCTTATGCCGCGGATTCTCGCAGATCACGTACACCCTGCCCTGTCGGCGGACAATCTTGCACTTCGGACAACGCTTGCGCACGGACGAAGACACTTTCATGTCCGCTGTTCCTCCACCTCTCGGCCGGCCGCGGGTACGCGGCCGACGAAGTAATCATTATACGCCGCGGCAGGCCCCCCGTCCAGATCCCGATCCAAGGCCGTCAGGATCAGCGGACCGTCGGCGGTCACCGCCACGCTGTGCTCAAAATGGGCGGTCAGGCGTCCATCGCGGGACGCCACCGTCCACTGGTCCCGGAGCACCCGGGTCTCCGGGCTTCCGGCCAGCACCATCGGCTCCAGGGCGATGGTCATCCCCGGCCGCAGGGCCATGCCCGTGCCCGCCTTCCCGTAGTTCGGCACCTGCGGGTCCTCATGCATCGCCCGGCCGACGCCGTGCCCGGTGTATTCCCGGACGACGCTGAAGGCGTTCCGCTCGACCAGCGCCTGGATGGCGGCGCTCACGTCGCCGGTCCGCCCCCGGCCCGCATGTGCTTGATCCCGGCAAAAAGGGCGGCACAGGTCACGTCCAACAGCCGCCGCGCTTCGTCCGAGACCTGCCCCACTCCGACGGTGATCGCCGAGTCACCCACGAAGCCGTCAACCACCGAGCCGCAATCGATCGAGACGATGTCGCCTTCTTGCAGCCGGCGCGGCCCCGGGATGCCGTGCACCAGCTCGTCGTTCACCGAGATGCACGTCGCCGCCGGATACGGATAGGGCCCCGGATACCCCAGGAACGCCATCCCCGCCCCGTGGTTGCGCAGCACGTGCTCCGCGGCGGCGTTCACTTCGGCCGTGGTCACCCCGGGGCGAACGGCCGAGACCGCTGCCGCCAGTGCCAAGGCGTTCACCCGGCCGGCGTTGCGCATCGCCACCAGGTCCCGCTCAGTCTTGATCACCACGCCGCGATGCCAGGCCATCGGTCAATCCAGGCGCCCTTTCAGCGCCACCGCCACCAACTCCGCCACCGCCGCCTCCGGCTGGGCGCCGTCAACTTCGACCAGCAACCCCGCCTTGCGGTAGTGTTCGATCAACCGCTCGGTCTGCTCCCGATACACGCCCAGCCGCCGCGTGACCGTCACCACTTTGTCGTCGTCGCGCTGGACCAACTCCGAGCCGTCCAGGTCACATCGCCCCGCCACCTTCGGCGGGTGCGTCTGGCTATGATAGATGTGCCCCTGCGCCCGGCACATCCAGCGCCCGGTCAGGCGCTCGATCAGCTTGGAGTCGGACACACGAAGGTACACCACCGCCCGCACCTCGCCGCCCAGTCTCTCGCGCCATCCGCCCGAAGGCCTCGGCCTGGGCCGGCGTGCGTGGAAACCCGTCCAGCAGCGCACCCCGCTCACAGTCGGGCTGCGAGACCCGGGCCCGGACCATGGCGATCGTGACTTCATCCGGGACCAGCTGGCCGCCGGCCATGTAGCCCTCGGCCAGTTTTCCCAGCTCGGTCTTGCCCCGGATATGCTCGCGGAACAGGTCGCCGCTCGAAACATGCGGCATTCCCAGCCGGGCGCTCAACAGAGCGGCCTGCGTCCCCTTTCCCGCCCCAGGCGGGCCGAGCATCACCAGAAAGTTTCGCATGCCTAGTGCACCAGCACCGCCTGGTCGTAACCCCGCAGTTTGAGTTCGGCTTCGATCGAACGGTACACGTCGCGCACGACACCGACGACGATCAGCAGCCCGGCGGAAGTCACCAGAAGCGTGCTGCTGCCCGAGCCGAGGGTCGGCCAGACCAGGCCCACCAGGAAGGGCATGATGGCCACGATGCCCAGGAACAGCGCCCCCGGGAAGGTGATGCGGCGCAGCACGCGGGTCAGATAGCGCTGCGTCGGTGCGCCTTTGGTGACACCCGGGATCTGCGCCCCGGCGCGCTTCAGGTTCTCCCCGTAGTTCTGCTGGGCGAAGATCACATCGGTGTAGAAGAACGTGAACCCGACGACCATCAGGAAGTACATGACCCAGTACAGCGGGCTGATCCCGCCGAAAGTGCTCTGAATGCCGACGGCGATTTTGGCGATCGTCTCGTTCGGCGAACTCACGAAGAACTGCGCCACCACCGCGGGAAGCGTCAGCAGCGACTGGGCGAAGATGAGCGGGATCATGCCGGCCATGTTGACCATCAGAGGGAGCGTGCCCTTGACCGGCATCGACATGCGGTTGCCCACGCGTCGCCCGGGGTACATCACCGGCACGTGGCGCCGGCCTTCCTGGACGTAGACGATGGCGAAGATCGTGATCGTGGTCAGGAACAGCAGGAAGATGATCAGCGGAATCCGCTGCTGTTGGTCGGTCAGGACTTTTCCGACATTGGCCGGGATGCGCGCCACGATCCCGGCGAAGATGATCAGCGACAGCCCCTGGTTGCGGATGCCATATTCGGAGATCAGCTCGCCCAGCCAGATGGCGAACATCGTCCCGGCGGTCATGGCGAAGATCATGGTCAGCGTGGGGATATTGAACCCCAGCGGCGTGGTCAGGATCTCGACGCCGCCGGCGTACTGCTGGAAGAGGCGGATCTGTCCGAAGGCGTTCAGCGCCGCCATGGGGACCGCCAGGTAGTAGGTCCACTTATCCATCCACTTGCGCCCTTCGCGCGGGTCCTCTTCCATACGGCGCTGGAGGGCGGGGATGATGGGCGTGATGACCTGCAGAATGATCTGGGCCGTGATGTATGGGTAGACGCCCATGGCCAGGACGGAGAAGTTGGACACCGTCCCGCCCGAGAGCAGGTCGAGCAGGTTGAACAGCGTCGCCCCGCTGCCAGCCCTCCCCAGGATCTGCGCGATCTGGGCGCGGTCCACGCCCGGCACCGGCATATGTGCCGCCAGGCGGTAGATCACCAGGATGGCGAGGGTGATCAGCAGTCGGTTGCGGATGTCCGGCGAGATCAGCAGGAACCGCCAGGGAGAACGCCTCATCGCTCGCTCCTTCGTCGTCCGTTCACGCCGCGATCACGTCCACGCTGCCGCCCGCCGCCACGATCTTGTCCTTGGCGGTCTGGCTGAAGCGATGGGCACGCACCTTGAGGGCGACCTTGAGCTCGCCGTGCCCCAGGATGACGACCGGCAGTTTCGGATCGATCATCCCGGCGTGGGCGAGCACTTCCGGAGTGACCTCGGTGCCCGAAGCGAAGGCGGCCAATCGGGCCACGTTGACCTCGGCGTAGATCACGCGCCGGAAGTTGCTGAAGCCGCGCTTGAACGGCAGCCGGCGGAAGAACGGCAGGTTGCCGCCCTGGCGGTACAGGTGACCTCCGCTGCCGGCGCGGGCGCCCTCGCCCTTCGTGCCCCGGCCGGCGGTCTTGCCCTGTCCGGCGGAGATGCCGCGCCCGACGCGCTTCCTGCGGTGCGTGGCGCCCGGCCTGGGTTTCAAGTCGTGAGCTTTCATCCTGCCTGCTCCTCCACGCGCAGCAAGTGCGGGATCTTGGCGATCATCCCGCGAATCTGCGCCGTGTCGGTGTGTTCGACCGTTTGATTCATCCGGCGCAGGCCGAGGGCGCGCACCGTTCGCTTCTGGCGCTCGGCGAAGCCGATCGGGCTGCGCACCAGTGTGATGCGCAGCGTCGTAGCCTTGTCCGCTGACTTAGCCATTGCGCTTCCGCTCCCAGAACGGCTTGAGATCGGCAGGCGACTTGCCGCGCGCCGCCGCCTCGCCTTCCACCAGCTTGAGGGATCGCAGGCCCTCGAGCGTGGCATTGGCCACGTTGAGCACGTTGGCGCTTCCGAGCGACTTGGTCAGAATGTCGCGCACCCCGGCCGCCTCGAGGACCGCCCGCACCGCCCCGCCGGCAATGACCCCCGTACCGGGCGACGCCGGCTTGAGCAGCACCGAGGCCCCGCCATGCTTGGCGATCACTTCGTGCGGGATGGTCGTCCCGGAAAGCGGGACGGGCAGCATGGCGCGTCGCGCCCGCTCGGTGGCCTTCTTGATTGCGTCCGGCACGCCGCGCGCCTTCCCCATGCCCAACCCGACGTTGCCGTGGTTATCCCCCGCCACCACCGTGACGCGGAAGGAGAAGCGGCGTCCGCCCTTGACCACCTTGGCCACACGGGCGATGTCGATCACGCGCTCGTCGAACTCGGAGCGGTCCTCAGTACGATCCCGGAAGTCTGATCTCACGTTAACCTCTCTATCCCGCCGGCTTAGAAGTCCAGCCCGGCCTTCGCGCGCGGCTTCGGCCAGATCACGCACCCGGCCATGGTAGCGGTAGCCGCCCCGATCGAAGACGACCTTAGAGATGCCCTTGGCCTTGGCGCGTTCGGCGATCGCCTGTCCGACCAGGCTCGCCTGCTCGGCCTTCTTCAGGCCGGCCATCTTGGGGCGCAGCTCGAAGTCGACGCTCGAAGCGGCGACCAGCGTCTTGCCCTCGGCATCGTCGATCACCTGGGCATAGATCTCGGCCAGGCTGCGGTAGACGTTCAAGCGCGGGCGCTCCGGCGTGCCGGCCAGTTTCTGGCGGACGCGCTGATGGCGGCGCTTGCGCATGTCCTCGCGGGTCTTCTTTGCCATCGTCTATGCCACCTTCCCGGCCTTACCAGCCTTGCGCCGGACGTGCTCGTCGAGGTAGCGGATGCCCTTGCCCTTGTAGGGCTCGGGCGGACGCACCTTGCGGATGTCCGCCGCCACCTGGCCCACCAGTTCCTTGTCCGGCCCGAGGATCTTGATCTGGCGCGCCTTCTCGTCGACCTCGAAGCTGATGCCGCCCGGCGGCGGGACGCGCACCGGGTGGGAGTAGCCGACGCTCAGCATCAGATCGTTGCCGTTCTTCTCGGCCCGGTAGCCGACGCCTTCCACCTGCAGCTGCTTGAAGAACCCGGTGCTGACACCCAGGACCATGTTGTTGAGCAGCGCCCGGGTCAGCCCGTGCAGGGCGCGCACCGACGGCGCGTCCGACGGACGTTCGACGATCAGCTGCCCGGCGTCCTGGCGTATGGTGATCTCCGTGCGGAAAGTGCGGGTGAGCTCCCCCTTGGGGCCCTTGACCCGAACCGTCGCGCCGTCGATCGCAACCTGCACCCCGCCAGGGATGTTTACGGGGCTGCGTCCAATTCTTGACACGTGTCCCTCCTCGTCCAGTCGGCCACCGGGATCGATGCCCGGGCCGTTCCGACCGTCTGCCGGCCTACCAGACCTGGCAGAGCACTTCCCCGCCCACGCCCATCTTGCGGGCGCGCATCCCGGTCATCACGCCCTTGGGGGTGGACAGGATCGCCACGCCCATGCCGGAGCGGACCAAGGGGATATCGCCCTTGTTGACGTACACCCGGCGGCCCGGGGAGCTGACGCGCTTCAGGCCGCTGATCACCGGCCGGCGTTCGCGGCGCTCGCCCACGTACTTGAGCTTCACGCGCAGCGTCTTGTGGCCGGCATCGGTCGCTTCTTCGAAGGTCTCCACAAACCCTTCATCGACCATGATGCGGGCGATCGCCAGCTTGATCTTCGAGCTGGGCACCGAGACGACCTGGTGGCCGGCCATCAGGGCGTTGCGCATGCGGGTCAGCATGTCAGCAATCGGGTCAGTTACACTCATGACACCCTCCCTGCGCCTACCACGACGACTTGGTGACGCCGGGAATGAGCCCCTTGAGGGCCATCTCCCGGAAACAGATGCGGCACAGCTGGAAGCGGCGCATATAGCCGCGGGGCCGACCACACACCTTGCAGCGGTTGCGCACCCGGATCGTGTACTTGCGGTGCAATTCCTTCAGGATCAGGCTCTTCTTGGCCATGCTAGTCGCCTCTCGCAAACGGCATGCCCATCAGCTGTAGCAGCCGCCGTCCCTGCTCATCGTTCGGAGCCGAGGTCACGATCGTCACCTCCAGGCCCCGCAGCTTGTCGATCTTCTCGTAGTGGATCTCGGGGAAGATGATCTGCTCCCGGATCCCCAGCGTGTAGTTGCCCCGTCCGTCGAAGGCGTTGGGCGAAATGCCGCGAAAGTCGCGCGTCCGCGGCAGGGCGACGTTGACCAGCCGGTCGAAGAACGACCACATGCGCTCGCCGCGCAGCGTGACGCGCACGCCGATGTCCCGTCCCTCGCGCAGCTTGAAGTTGGCGATGCTGCGGCGGGCCTTGGCCACCACCGGCTTCTGGCCGGTGATGGTGGTCATATCTTCCACGGCCGCGTCGAGCGCCTTGGCATTCTCCAGCGCTTCGCCGACGCCGATGTTGACCACGACCTTCTCGATGCGCGGCACCTGCAGGTCGTTGGCCAGCCCGAATTCCTTGCGCAGGGCCGGGGCCACGCTTTCCGTATAATGGGTCTTCAGGATGTGCTCCATCTCGCCTCTTCCCGCCGCCTAGCTGTCGATCACTGCGTCGCAGTTCTTGCACACCCTGCGGCTCTTGCCCGTCGTTCGGTCCAGCCCGACGCGCACCGGCTTGCTGCACTTGGGGCAGACGAGCATGACGTTCGACAGGTGCACCGGCGCCTCGAACTGGATGATGCCCGGGTTCATCGTGCGGCCGGCCGATTGGACCTGGCGCTGGTGCTTCTTGCGCACGTTGACGCCCTGCACCACGAGACGTTCATCCTTGGGCAGGACGCGCAACACCTCGCCCCGGATGCCCTTCTCGCGGCCGCTGATCATTTCCACCGTATCGCCCTTCTTGATCTTGACCTTCACCGCTCAGCCTCCTACAGGACTTCGGGCGCCAGCGAGACGATCTTGGTGAACCCTTTTTCGCGCAGCTCGCGGGCGACCGGCCCGAAGATGCCGCGTCCCCTTGGGGTTCACCCCGTCGGCGTCCAGGATGACGGCGGCGTTGTCGTCGAACCGGATGTAGGAGCCGTCGTCGCGGCGGTACTCCTTGGCCACCCGCACCACAACTGCTTTGACGATCTCGCTCTTCTTGACCGCCCCGTGCGGCGCCGCCGACTTGATCGTCCCCACGACGACATCCCCGATGGAGCCGTAGCGTCGGCGGGATCCCCCCATGACGCGGATCACCAGCAGCTCCCGGCCGCCCGTGTTGTCGGCAACTTTCAGGCGAGTTTCCTGCTGGATCATCCCTGCGCCTCCAGCGCGGGCATGTCGACCTGCACCGCGGCGCCGGCTTCGACCTGCTCCTCGGTTGCCCGACGGACGATGGTCTCCACCACCCAGCGCTTGAGCTTCGACAGCGGCCGGCTCTCGACGATCACGACCTCGTCCCCGGGTCGGCAGCCGAGCTCGTCGTGCACCAGGTAATGCTTGCTGGTGTGGACGACCTTGCCGTACAGCCGATGGCGGTAGCTGCGGTCGACGCGCACCGACACCGTCTTGATCGCCTTGGCCCGGGTCACCAGGCCCGACATGCGGCGGCGACTGTTGCTCATGCCTTGCTCCCTTCCCCTTCGCCTGTCAGCTGACGCTCGCGCGCCAGGGTGGCCAGGCGGGCGATCTCACGCCGCGCCCGCTTCAGGCGCGTGTGATCGCTCAGCTGCCCCGTGGCGAACTGAAACCGCAGCTTGAAGTAGGCCTCGCGGGCCTCGTTCAGCCGTGCGGCGACCTCGCTGTCCGACAGGGCGCGAATCTCTGATGTCTTCATCGCCTGCTAGCCTCTCCCCACTTCGCCGCGCTCGGTGAAGCGGGTCTGGATCGAGAACTTATGGGACGCCAGGCGCATGGCTTCGCGCGCCGCGTCCTCGGGAAGGCCGGACAGCTCGAACAGGATCCGCCCGGGCTTGACCACGGCCACCCAGTGGTCGACCGAGCCCTTGCCCTTGCCCATGCGCGTTTCGGCCGGCTTCTTGGTCACCGGCTTATCCGGGAAGATGCGGATCCACACCTTGCCGCGGCGCTTCATGTAGCGCACCAGCGTGCGGCGGGCGGCTTCGATCTGCCGCGCCGTCACCCACCCCGGCTCGAGGGCCTGCAGCCCGTAGTCGCCGAAGTTCAGCTCGACGCCGCGGGTTTCCTTGCCCTTCATCCGACCGCGCATCTGCTTCAGGCGGCCGGGCATCACGCGTTTTGGCATCAACATCGTCACACCTCGTTCCGGCGCTCGCCTACTCGCTGACGTACACGTCCATCGCCTGGGCCTGCTCGGGTTCTGCCACTTCCGCATCGCCCCGGTAGACCCAGACCTTGACGCCGATCCGGCCGAAGGTCGTCAGCGCCTCGGCCTTGGCGAAGTCGATGTCGGCCCGCAGGGTCTGGGCCGGCACGCGGCCTTCGCGCATCCACTCGCGGCGCGCCATCTCCGCGCCGGACAGCCGCCCGGCGCACATCATCTTGATGCCCTTCGCGCCCTGGCGCATCGCCTGCTGCACCGCCCGCTGCATCGCCCGGCGGTGGCTGATGCGCCGCTCCAGCTGGTCGGCGATGTTCTCCGCCACCAGCACGGCGTCCAGGTCCGGCTCCTTGATCTCGTCGATGTCCACCTTGACCTTGGTGCCGGTCAGGATCTGGAGCTGCTGCCGCAGCTCCTTGACGCTGGCGCCCTTGCGGCCGATCACGATCCCCGGCTTGGCGGTGTGGATCGTGACGTGCACGTTGTTGGGGAAGCGCTCAATGTCGATCCGGGAGATGCCCGAGCGCGGCGCCGAGCCGACGATCAGCTGGCGGATGGCGCGATCCTCCTGCAGCTGCTTGGCGTACACATCCGGGTTGGCGAACCAGCGCGACTCCCAGGTCTTGTTGATCCCCAGGCGGAAGCCGATCGGATGGACTTTGCGACCCATGCTACTCCTTTCAGGCGCGGCTAGGACGCCGCCTCTCCTTCTCGTGCAGGACGATAGTCATATGCGATGAGCGTCGCAAAATCGGCTTGAATCGGCCGCGCGCGCCAAACCGCCGCCAGCTGCGCGTCGGGCCTTCATCTGCAAAGGCCTGACGACCACCAGTTCGTCCCGGTTCAGGCCGAAGTTCTCCTCGGCATTGGCGATAGCCGAGCGGAGCACCTTCGCCACCGGCTTGGCCGCCGCGTTGGGCACGAACTTCAGCATCCAGCGCCGCGTCGGCATTCTGGCCGCGGACCAAATCCACCACCCGGCGCACCTTCTGCGCCGAGATCGCCACAAAGCGAACGATGGCCCGAACTTCGTGTTCCCATGGCTACTTCGCTCGACGACCTTCCGTGGTAGCAGCTCGTCGTCTTTTCCTTCGTCACGTGCCCACGGAACGTGCGCGTCGGGGCAAACTCGCCCAGCTTATGCCCGACCATGTTCTCGGTGACGTAAATAGGCACGTGGCGGCGGCCATCATGGACCGCGATCGTATGCCCGACCATCTGCGGGAAAATCGTGCTGGCGCGGCTCCAGGTGCGGATGACTTTCTTCTCGCCGCGCTGGTTCATCTCCTCCACCTTCTTCAGCAGCTTGGGATTGACAAACGGGCCTTTTTTCAGTGAACGTGACATAGTTCAACTCCATCACATCCGACTGCCGAAGTCGCTCTGCGACATCGGAAGCCCAGTGCGATCCTAGCGGCGCTTCTTCGCGCGGCGCCGGATGATGTACTTGTCGGTCGTCTTGTTGTTGCGCGTCTTGTAGCCGCGGGTCGGCTTGCCCCACGGGCTCTTCGGCCCGGGCATGCCCCGTGGCTGGCGGCCTTCACCGCCGCCGTGCGGGTGATCGCGCGGGCTCATGGCCGTGCCGCGCACCGTCGGGCGGATGCCCAGGTAGCGCTTGCGGCCGGCCTTGCCCAGCTTGACATTGGAGTGGTCGAGGTTGCCCACCTCGCCGATCGTGGCCATGCACGTCTGCCGGATGAGGCGCATTTCACCGGACGGCATGCGCACCGCGCGTAGTCGCCTTCCTTGCCCACCACCTGCACCGCCATGCCGGCCGAGCGCGCCATCTGGCCGCCCTTCCCCGGCTGCAGCTCCACATTGTGGACCATGCGTGCCCACCGGGATATTGGTCAGCGGCAGGCATTGCCGGGGCGAATATCCGCCTCGGGCCCGGCCATCACCGTGTCGCCCACCTTCAGGCCGAGCGGCGCGATGATGTAGCGCTTCTCGCCGTCGGCGTAGTGCAGCAGCGCAATCCGCGCCGAGCGGTTGGGATCGTACTCGATCGCCGCCACCGTGGCCGGGATGTCGAGCTTGTTGCGCTTGAAGTCGATGATGCGCACGATGCCGGCGGTTGCCGCCGCCGCGATGCCGGACGGTGATCCGGCCGTTGAAGTTGCGCCCGCCGCTGCGCTTGCGCGGGCCGAGCAGCGATCGCTCGGGGCTGCCCTTCGTGATTTCCTCGAACGTCGGGCTGGTCATGCCCCGGCGGCCAGGTGACGTCGGCTTGTAGATCTTGATGGCCATTACTTCTACCCCTTCAAAGAAGGCGATCGTCTGGTCCGCGCCAGGGTCACGACCGCCTTCTTATATCCCGGCATGGCGGACCACCAGCCGCGCGGCGCGGCCCCGGCGGCCCTTCGGCCGGCACCATAGCACATTGACACGCTCCACTTCACGTCGAACAGGGTCTGGACGGCTTCCTTGATCTGCGCCTTGGTGGCCCCGTGGGCGACCTCGAAGACATACTGGTGAAGCTTGCCGCTCTGATGCTGGACTTCTCCGTTTCGATCGGACGGCGGAGGATTTCGTAGACCGTAGTCATGCTGCTCTCCTCCCTACGCCGCCAGAGCCCTGCCCAGGGCATCGAGCGCGCCCAGCGGCAGCACAATCTGGTCGTACCGAGCAGGTCGCGGATGTTCAAGTACGTGGCGCGCAGAGTCTTGGCCGTCGGCAGGTTGCGGATCGACTTCTCCACTGCCTCGTTCGGGCCGGCCAGCAGCACCAGGCTGAGGCGTCGCCCACCAGCCTGGCCAGCGTGGCGGCCATCTCCGTGGTCTTGGGCGCTGCCAGCGTGAGCTCGTCCAGCACCACGATCTCGGCCTTGGCGGCCTTGACCGACAGCGCCGACCGCAGCGCCGCGTGGCGCATCTTGCGCGGCATGTCGGACGGTGAAGTCCCGCGGCATGGGCGTATGCGCCCCGCCGCCGCCCTTCCACTGCGGCGCGCGGGTCGAGCCCTGCCGCGCGCGCCCGGTGCCCTTCTGGCGCCAGGGCTTCTTGCCGCCGCCCGGACACCTCGGCGCGGGTCTTGGTGTTGTGCGTGCCCAGCCGGGCATTGGCCAGCTGGCGCACCAGCGCCTGGTGCATCAAGATCTTCCTGGATCGGAGCCTCGAAGATCGCGGCCGGGAGCTCCGTCGTGTCCACGGTCTCGCCCTTGCATGTTCAACACATCTACCTTCATCGTCATCTCCCGCTCATCCTTATGCTTGCGCGCCTGCGTGATCGACCACGACGGCGCCCTTGGCCCCGGGCACGCTGCCGTGGACGCCGAGCAAGTTGCGCTCCGGGTCGACCAGCTCGACGCGCAAGTTCTGCGACGTCACCCGCTCCGTGCCCATATGCCCGGGCCATGCGCTGCCCTTGAAGACGCGCCCCGGCGTCGTGGTCGAGCCCGCTCGAGCCCGGCGCGCGATGTCGGTCGGACTGGCCGTGGGTCTTGGGGCCGCCGGCGGAAGTGGTAGCGCTTGACGCCGCCGTGGAAGCCCTTGCCCTTGCTGACCGATACACATCCACATGGTCGCCCATGACGAAGACATCCACCGTCACCTTGTCGCCTTCCTTGAGGTCCGGTCGCCTTTGCCGCGGAACTCGCGCAGGTGGCGCAGGGGCGGCAGGTCCAGCTTGCTTCAGGTGGCCCAGCTCGCCGCCGGACGAGCCGGCGCGGCTTGACTTCGCCGAACCCCAACTGGACGGCCTGGTAGCCTTCCTTCTCCGGGCGCGCACCTGGGTGACGAAGCATGGCCCAGCTTCGATCAGCGTCACCGGCGTTACTTTGCCGCTCGTCGAAGACCTGGGTCATGCCCACCTTCTTGCCAATAAGCCCTTTCATCCGTCATCTCCTTGGTCATCGCAGTTGACGGGACTGTCGGCCTGGGCCCGGCCGCATCATCCCCGACCGCGTGGCAGTCCGCCGGGGGGCCGGCGGGGTCCGTCGGGCCCACCCTCCGTCCGGCGCTTGCCACGCCGCCTGTCGCCGCTTCGCTAGATCTTGATCTCGATATCCACGCCCGCCGGCAGATTCAGCCGCATCAGCGTGTCAATCGTCTTGATGTCCGGCTCGAGCACGTCGATCAGCCGCTTGTGCGTGCGAATCTCGAAGTGCTCGTGCGAGTCCTTGTCGATGAAGGACGAGCGGCGTGACGGTGAAGCGCTCGAGCTTGGTCGGCAGCGGCACCGGCCCGACGACCTTGGCGCCGGTGCGCTCGGCCGTCTCGACGATGCGCTGCGCCGACTGGTCCAGCACGCGGTGGTCGTAGGCCTTGAGCCGGATGCGGATCTTCTGCTTCGCCATGTCCGCTCCTACTCCAGGATCTCGGTGATGACGCCGGCGCCGACCGTCAGCCCGCCTTCGCGGATGGCGAACTTCGAGCCCTTCTCCAGCGCCACCGGCGTGATCAGCTCCACCGTCATGTTCACGTTGTCGCCCGGCATCACCATCTCCACCCCCGCCGGCAGCGTGATCGTCCCCGTCACGTCCATCGTCCGAATGTAGAACTGCGGCCGGTACCCCGTGAAGAACGCCTTGTGCCGCCCCCCTCTTCCTTCGTCAGCACGTACACCTGCGCTCAGAACTTCGTGTGCGGCTTGATCGACCCCGGCTTCGCCAGCACCATCCCCCGCTCCACGTCCGTCCGCTCGATCCCGCGCAGCAGCACACCCACGTTGTCCCCCGCCTCCCCTCGTCCAGCAGCTTGTGGAACATCTCCACCCCCGTCACCACCGTCTTCACGTCTCGTCCCGCAAGCCCGACGATCTCCACCGTCTCCCCCACCTTCACCTTCCCGCGCTCCACCCGCCCCGTCACCACCGTCCCGCGCCCCTTGATCGAGAACACGTCCTCGATCGGCATCAGGAACGGCTTGTCCATCTCCCGCACCGGCTCCGGAATGTACTCGTCCACCACCCGCATCAGCTCCTTGATGCACGCGTACTCCGGCGCATTCGGGTCCGTGCTCTTCGACTCCAGCGCCTTCAGCGCACTCCCGCGCACGATCGGCGTCGTGTCCCCCGGAAACTTGTACGCCGTCAACAGCTCCCGCAGCTCCAGCTCCACCAGCTCCAGCAGCTCCGGGTCGTCCATCATGTCCACTTTGTTCAGAAACACCACCATCGCCGGCACTTCCACCTGCCGCGCCAGCAGCACGTGCTCCCGCGTCTGCGGCATCGGCCCGTCCGGCGCCGCCACCACCAGAATCGCCCCGTCCATCTGCGCCGCCCCCGTGATCATGTTCTTGATGTAGTCCCGCGTGCCCCGGGCAGTCCACGTGCGCATAGTGCCGCTTGTCCGTCTCATACTCCACGTGCGCAATGCTATCGTGATCCCGCGCTCGCTGCTCTTCCGGCGCATTGTCGATCGAGTCGAACGGCCGGAACTGCGCCTTCCCCATCAGCGCCAGCACCTTCGTGATCGCCGCCGTCAGCGTCGTCTTGCCATGGTCGATGTGCCCGATC
The DNA here is from genome assembly GCA_963743255.1 of uncultured Chloroflexia bacterium. Lineage (GTDB taxonomy): Bacteria > Chloroflexota > Anaerolineae > Anaerolineales > E44-bin32 > DYJB01. The sequence goes on along the minus strand of CAVUPD010000018.1, from coordinate 77,427 downwards.
GTCCCCACGTTCACGTGCGGCTTCGTGCGCTCAAATTTCTGCTTTGCCCATGATAACGTATGCTCCGTTCGCCGGGCCCGTCATGCCGCCGGCGTCTACGCCGGCACGCCGGCCCAGGATCGAACTTGGTGACCGCTTCGGCCACCTGCGCGTAATGATCGAACTCCATCGTGAAGATGCCGCGGCCCTGGGTCATCGACCGCAGGTCGGTGGCGTAGCCGAACATCTCGGCCAGCGGCACGTCGGCGCGGATCGCCTGGGCATTCCCGGGACGCTCTCCATGCCCTCGATCGAGGCCCGCCGCGAGCCAGGTTGCCCATCACGTCGCCCATAAACTCCTCCGGGACGATGACTTCCACCTTCATCATCGGCTCGAGCAGCACCGGGCCGCCCTCTGCACGCCCTCCTTGAACGCCATCGAGCCGGCGATCTTGAACGCCATGTCGCTCGAGTCGACTTCATGGTACGAGCCGTCGATCAGGCTGACCTTGATGTCCACCATCGGGTAGCCGGCCAGCACGCCGCCTTCGGCCGCTTCGCGGACGCCCTTCTCCACCGCCGAGATGTACTCGCGTGGGATGGAGCCGCCGCATGATCCTGTTCTCGAAGATGATCCCCGAACCCGGCTCGCCGGGCTCCAGCGCCAAGACCACGTGGCCGTACTGCCCGTGGCCGCCGGTCTGCTTGACGTAGCGGTCCTCGGACTTGGCCACGGGCGCGGTGATCGACTCGCGGTAGGCCACCCGCGGCCGGCCGACGTTGGCCTGGACCTTGAACTCGCGCAGCATCCGGTCGACCAGCACCTCCAGGTGCAGCTCGCCCATGCCCGAGATCACCGTCTGCCCGGTGTTCTCGTCGTAGCGCGACCTGGAAGGTCGGATCCTCTTCCGACAGCTTCCGCAGCGCCTCGGCCATCTTGCTCTGGTCGGCCGTGGTCTTCGGCTCGATCGCCACGGAGATGACCGGCTCCGGGAACTTGATCGCTCTCCAGCACGATCGGGTTGGCGGCGTCGCACAGCGTGTCGCCGGTGAAGGTGTCCTTCAGCCCAGCACGGCGGCGATGTCGCCGGCCAGGATCTCGGCCATATCCTCGCGCCGGTCGGCATACATGCGGATCAGCCGCCCGACGCGCTCGCGCTTGCCCTTGGTCGAGTTGTAGACCATCGAGCCCTGGGTGATCTTGCCGGAATAGACGCGGAAGTAGGCCAGCCGCCCGACATAGGGGTCGGTGACGATCTTGAACACCAGGGCGCTGAGCGGCGCTTCGTCGCTCGCCGGCCGCGTCTGGGCGATGCTCCGAGTTCGGGTTGGTGCCGGTGACGTCGGCGATATCCAGCGGCGAAGGCAGGTAGTCGACCACGGCATCCAGCAGCGGCTGCACGCCCTTGTTGCGCAGCGACGAGCCGCACAGGACCGGCGTGGCCCTGCCGGCGATGGTCGCCCGGCGCAGGGCGGCCCGCAGTTCGTCGACGCTGATCTCCGCGCCCTCGAGGTACTTGAGCGTCAGCTCGTCGTCGGTCTCGGCAATCTGCTCGACCATCCGGGCGCGCATCTCCGCCGCCTCGGCCCGCAGGTCGGGCGGGATCTCCGCCCGTCTCGTAGGCATCGCCGGTCATCGTCGCTCCAGACCATCGCCTTGCTCTCGAACAGGTCGATCACGCCGACGAAGGACGGCCTCGGCGCCGATCGGCATCTGGATGGCGATCGGGTTGGCGCCCAGGCGGTCGCGGATCGACTCGATCGTCCGTCAGTACGAAGCGCCCGGCCGATCCATCTTGTTGACGAAGCAGATGCGCGGCACGCTGTAGCGGTCGGCCTGGCGCCAGACCGTCTCGGACTGCGGCTCGACGCCCTGCACGGCGTCGAAGATCACCACGCCGCCGTCGAGCACCCGCAGGCAGCGCTGGACCTCGGCCGTGAAGTCGATGTGGCCCGGCGTGTCGATGATGTTGATGATGTAGTCGCGCCACTCGGCCGTGACGGCGGCGGAGACGATGGTGATGCCGCGCTCGCGCTCCTGCTCCATCCAGTCGGTGACGGTCGTGCCGTCATCGACCGAGCCAAGACGATGCGTCCGACCGGTGTAATAGAGGACCCGCTCGGTGGTGGTCGTCTTGCCGGCATCGATATGGGCGATGATGCCGATGTTGCGGGTAGCGCTCGAGCGCATGCTCGCGGGCCATGACGGTCCCCAGCCCGAAGGCCGGGCCTACTCCTTCTCTACCAGCGATAGTGGGCGAAGGCGCGGTTGGCCTCCGCCATCTTGTGGGTTTCCTCGCGGCGCTTGATCGCCGAGCCGGTGTTGTTGGCGGCATCCATCAGTTCGCCGGCCAGCTTCTCCGACATCGACTTGCCGCCGCGCGAGCGGGCGGCAGCCAGCAGCCAGCGCATGGCCAGCGCCGTGCGCCGTTCGGGACTGACCTCGACCGGCACCTGGTAGGTCGCACCGCCGACCCGGCGGGGCTTCACCTCGAGCATCGGCGAAGCGTTCTTGATCGCCTGCTCGAACACCTCCAGCGGGTCGCGCTTGGCGCGCGCCGTGATCAGGTCGAACGCCCGGTACACGACACCGCGTGCCGGTGCTGCGCTTGCCGCGCCGCATCAACCGGTTGACGAACCCGGTCACCAGCACGCTGTTGTGCCGCGACGTCGCCGGGGATGTTGCGCTTGGTGGGCTTGCTGCGTCGCATCGTTCCGCTCCTGAAACATCATCGGCCGCCGGCGGAGCGCCGACGGCACAGGCCAGGTCTATTCCTTGGGCCGCTTGCCACCGTACTTGGATCGGCCCTGACGACGTCCGTCGACGCCCGTGGTGTCCAGGGTGCCGCGCACGATGTGGTAGCGCACGCCCGGCAGGTCCTTGACACGGCCGCCGCGCACCAGCACCACCGAGTGCTCCTGCAGCGAGTGGCCCTCGCCCGGGATGTAGGCCGTGACCTCGATGCCGTTGGTCAGCCGCACGCGGGCGACCTTGCGCAGCGCCGAGTTCGGCTTCTTGGGCGTCTGCGTGCGCACCTGAGTGCACACCCCGCGCTTCTGGGGCGATCCCTTGGCGACGGCGTTGCGGCGCTGCTTGATCGTGTTCAGGCTGAACTGCAGCGCCGGCGCCTTGGATCTTGCCCTTCTTTGCCGTCCGGCCCTTGCGCACCAGCTGGTTGATCGTCGGCACTCTCTGCCTCCAGATGGAGCCGGGGCTTGCGCCCCGGCCTCGCTTCCAACGTGGGAGGCCATCCGTCGTGCTCGATGGCCTCCGCAGCGACACCGTTCGTATTCGGTTCGGGCAGGGAGATCGAGCACCCCTGCCCCTCAGTTCAGTGCGGGCAAATGTCGATAATACCACCCGACGCCAGAACCGTCAAGATCAGTTGTCAGGCAACTGCCATGGTGCCGGCTAGAACCCGGATTCCATGTCCAGCAGGCCCAGCCCAAGACGCGCCGGCCGCGCCCGGTCCTCTTCCTTGCCGAACTTCTGCAGCTCGTTGTCCTCGCCCAGCGCCTCCACCGACAGACCCAGGCTCTGCAGCTCCTTAACCAGCACCCGGAAGGAGGCCGGGATGCCAGGCTCTTCCACCGGCTCGCCCTTGACGATCGCCTCGTAGGTCTTCACCCGCCCCTGCACGTCGTCCGACTTGACGGTCAACATCTCCTGCAGGGTATGGGCCGCGCCGTAGGCCTCGAGCGCCCAGACTTCCATCTCCCCGAAGCGCTGGCCGCCGAACTGGGCCTTGCCGCCCAGGGGCTGCTGCGTGACCAGCGAGTACGGGCCGGTCGAGCGAGCGTGGACCTTGTCCTCGACCAGGTGGTGGAGCTTCATCATCAGGATGTTCGCCCACCGTCACCGGCTGGTCGTAAGCGATCCCGCTCTTGCCATCCAACAGCATCTGCTTCCCGAGGATCGGCAGGGGAACGCGCGGTTTCAGCCATCGTCTGCTCGGCGGTGGCGCGGATGTCCTTGGCGCCCTTGCCCTTGCCGCCCTGGGCTTCGACCCACAGGCGGAGGCAGGCGTCGATGGCGGCGGCATCCAGCCGGGCGCGCTCGTCCAGCCGGCGGTTGCTCGCCCTCGAAGGTCAGCATTCCATCCGGATCGAACCCCTGCTCACGCAACCATTCGCGCAGCGCCGAGCGGCGGGCATAGATGGGAGAGGTGGCCAGCGATTCGGCGTCATAACCCTTGTCGACCAGCCAGTTCTCAAGGAACAGACGCCGGACCTCGCCGTCGTCCTCGAAGGCCTCTTCCTGGTAGTACCCCTGGTCCTTGACCCAGGCCCAGGCGCGTGTCGGCGACTTCCTGCCAGGCACGATCGATCATCCAGGCGCGCGCCAGCTCGGCCTCGATCTCGGCCTCATCGGCCCCGTCGAACACCGGCGTGACGGCGCGGAACCCGAGCCGATCGGCCGCCCACCCCAGGTGGGCCTCGAGGATCTGGCCGATGTTCATGCGCCCGGGGACGCCGAGCGGATTGAGGATCAGATCGACCGGCGTGCCGTCCTCGAGGAACGGCATGTCCTCCACCGGGACGACCTTGGAGATCACGCCCTTGTTCCCGTGGCGCCCGGCCATCTTGTCCCCCTCGGTGGCCTTGCGCTTCTGCGCCACGGAGACGCGCACCATCTTCTCCACGCCCGGCGGAAGATCGCGGTGCTCCTCCCGGGTAAAGACCTTGACGTCGACCACCTTGCCGCGCTCGCCGTGCGGCATGCGCAGCGAGGTGTCCTTGACCTCGCGAGCCTTCTCGCCAAAGATCGCCCGCAGCAGCTTCTCTTCGGGCGTGAGTTCCTTCTCGCCCTTGGGCGTGATCTTGCCCACCAGGATGTCATTCGGCCCGACTTCGGCGCCGACGCGGATGATGCCGTCCTCGCCCAGGTCGCGCAGGGCCTCATCCCCGACGTTGGGGATGTCGTAGGTGATCTCTTCCGGACCCAGCTTGGTGTCCCGGGCTTCGACTTCATGCTTCTCGATATGCACCGAAGTGAAGCGATCCTCCTGGACCAGGCGTTCGGAGATCAGGATGGCGTCTTCGAAGTCTGCCGCCCTCCCAGGACAGGAAGGCGCACAGCACGTTCTGGCCCAGGGCGAGCTCGCCGTTGGCCGTCGAAGACGAGTTCGGCGATGATGTCGCCCTTGTGAACCCGCTGGCCCTTGATGACCGCCGGCCGCTGGTCGATGCACGTGCTCTGGTTGGAGCGGTTGTACTTGCGCAGGTTGAACTGCCGGCGCTCGCGGCCCGACCGAACGACGATCTTGCTGCCCGTGACCGACTCGACCTCGCCGTCGACGTCGGCCACGACCACCTGCCCGAGTTCGATGGCCGCCTGACGTTCCATACCGGTCGACACCAGCGGGACTTCCGGGCGGATGAGCGGCACGGCCTGCGTCTGCATGTTGGAGCCCATCAGGGCGCGGTTAGCGTCGTCGTGCTCCAGGAACGGGATGAGCGCCGCGCTGACGCCGACGATCTGGCGCGGGGCGATGTCCATGAAGTCGATGTCGGACGGCTCGCGGAACCCGAAGTCGCCGTGGTTGCGGGTCGAGACCGTCGTGCGCACGAACTCGTGCTCGGGGGTCAGGGGCGCGTTGGCCTGGGCGATCACCCAGCGGTCCTCGTCATCGGCCGACAGGTAAAGCACCTCGTCCGAGACGAACGGGGCGATCGGGATCGGGCCCTCGTACTTCGCCAGGCCCTTCGCCTGCTGCGGCGTGATGCGCTCGCCGTTGGCGACATGCACTTTCCCGGACTTCGGATCGGCGACGTCGCCGTCGACCAGCCGCCCGACCAGGCGCGGGTCGTCGGCGTACATCTGCTTGAAGACCCGGCGGTAAGGCGTCTCGATGAAGCCGAAGCGGTTGACCTTGGCATAGGACGCCAGGCGACCGATCAGGCCAATGTTCGGGCCCTCGGGCGTCTCGATCGGGCAGATGCGCCCGTAGTGTGAGTGGTGAACGTCGCGGACGTCGAAGCCGGCGCGCTCGCGGCGCAGGCCGCCCGGCCCGAGCGCCGACAGGGTGCGCTTGTGGCGCAGCTCCGCCAGCGGGTTGGTCTGGTCCATGAACTGCGAGAGCTGCGACGAGCCGAAGAACTCGCGGATGGCGGCCACCACGGGGCGGATGTTGATCAGCGTCATCGGCGAGAGCTGTTCCTGATCGCGGATCGACATGCGCTCCAGGATGACGCGCTCCATGCGGCGCAGCCCGACGCGCAGCTTGCCCTGGATCAGCTCGCCGCACGTCTTCACCCGGCGATTGCCGAGATGGTCGATATCGTCCGGGTTCATGATGCCGTTGTTGATCAGGATGATCCGCTCCACCAGGCGTACGATGTCCCACTTGGTCACGCGGCGGTGGCTGAGAGGGACGGCCGTCTGGTCGAGCTGGAGCTTGGTGTTGAGCTTGTAGCGTCCGACGCGCTCCAGGTCATAGCGCCGCGGGTCGAAGAGCTGGTCGCGCAGGTACTCGCGGGCGTTGTCGAGCGTCGGAGGATCCCCGGGGCGCATGCGGCGGTAGAACTCGATCAGCGCCTCTTCCGCCAGGGTGCGCCCTTCCTTGATCTCCCACGTCGGTTCCTGGCGAATGGTGGTGGCGATATAGGGGTGATCGGGGTTGCTGTCGGCGGCGTAGAACAACGAGATGATCTCTTCGTCCGAGCCGTCGCCGAGCGGCGCCGTGCGCAGACCGTCGTCCACGGCCGCCAGGGCGCGCAGGAACACGGTGACCGGCACCGTCCGCTTGCGGTTGAACTTGAGCGTGATGTAGTCGCTCTTGCGCGTCTCGAACTCCATCCATGCGCCGCGATCCGGGATGAGTTTGGCGGATGCCAGACGCCGGCCGGTGGCGCGGTCCTCGGGAGCTTCGAAATACACGCCCGGGGAGCGGATCAGCTGCGAGACGACGACGCGCTCCGTCCCGTTGATGATGAACGTGCCCTTGTCGGTCATCAGCGGGAAGTCGCCCAGGAAGATGTCCTGCTTGATCGGCTCGGGTACTTCGCTGCCGGCGAGCAGCACCGAGACGTACATCGGTGCGGCGTACGTCAGATCGCGCTCCACGCACTCGTCGATGTCGTGCTTGGGGTCTTCGAACCAGTACTTGAGGCCGAATTCCTTGGACTCGCGGGTGTTCCCGGGGAAGAACAGCTTCATTCCGCCGTTGTACAACTCGATCGGAGAGATCTCGTCGAACAGGTCGCGCAGGCCCTCGCCCCTCAACCACTCGAAGGACTCGGTCTGCACATCGATCAGCGTGGGCAGGGAGAAGATGTCCGGAATCCGCGAATACAACTTCTGGGCCAAGGTCGACGCCATCAAGCTGCTCCTCTCGACTGCGATGCACCGGCGAGCCAGCCGCTGAACACGAAAACGCGGGGAACCGCCTGCCTTCCTGGCAGGCCGTTTCCCGCATGCCTCCCGGGAGGCGGCCGTGGATTGCGAATGAACAGGATATCACCGGAATCGGAGGTCGTCAATCCCCTTCCCCCGCCCGGTCCGGGTGCCAGAAGGAAGCCGGACCGACAGGCGGTCAGTGCCTGGTGGAGGAACCGGCCAAGTGGGCGAGGGTTGGCTGCAAATCCGCCCAGAGTTGGCGCAGGTCACGCTCGATCCCGGCGGAGCGTTTCCGGGCGGCCAGCCCAACGTCTAGCATCGCCCGCTGGTAGGCTTCGGCCTGTCGGGCAGCCCCCCCTTCCTCCTGCATGAACGGCGGCGTCGCCCCCTGAGCGCGGATCATGAAGCGGACAGTGTCGTTCCGCAGGCCGACGATGGCTTCCGAGAGCAGGCGCATTCGCTCACCCAGCCCGGGGTCCCGCCGTCGCAAGGCATGCTGGGCTCCGGCGCCGGTGTCTCGGAGACGGAAGAGCGCCCGGTCGATCCGATCGAGGGCTACGCCGATGTCTCCCCGCGCGAGCTTCGGGTCCTGGAGGGCCTGGATCGAGGTGCCGAGAACCACCTCACACGCCTCGTGCCAGCCTCGGATGTCGCTCTCCGCCTCGGCTGCCTGTCTGGCTCGCCACGGGGCGAGCACGCGCCTGAGAAGTTCCATGCTCACACCTGGTCGCCTGGCGCGGAGCGGGATTGGCGAGGGCCAGCGCCGTGGGTGTTGGCGGACGTCTGGTGTCCATTCTCCGGTCCGGAACTGGCATTCTCACTTGTCCCAGCGGGGCTTCCTTCCCTATAATGGTTGGAGGGGCCCGGCCCCGGCGAAGACGATTTCCGTCGCTGTCGGCGTAGATATACCACGATCTTGAGCGACCGCCCGGAGCCCGGACATCGGCCATCGGGGCCCGGCGACGGCTGGGGAATCTTTCGCAACGACGGCCGAATGGTGCGGTGTGGTCATCATCCGCGATCCCCTCTTACCGACCACGACGCTTCCACCCGGCCCGCTCTGATCGCCGGGCGCGGTGGCGCTTCGTAGCAACACTCCCACGTCCATGCCCTCCTGCCCGATGATCTTCCATGCGAACGCCGATCCCGGTCCTGCCAGCGGATCAGCGGCGGGGATGCGTTGCCGTGATAGCTTGCAGGTTGGTCATCGACAGCACGTGGCCTCGGCCTGTAGGGCCGGACGGCGAGGGCCCGAGATCCGGACCCGCTGGAATCGAATTCGCCGCCGTATGGCGCGGCATGGAACCGTCGCAAGGGGGCGCAGACGCACGTCCTGGTGGTCAGCGCCAGGATGAGAAGGAGGTGTCTTCGGACGCCTGCTCGTTTGAACGACGCTCCATCCGAGACCAACTTGAGGAGGAATGCCATCATGGCCGAAATGGTTGCCCCAGCCGGGGGCGGCGAGCGCAAGCTCTACGCTCGCAAGAGCTCCGGTCTGATCCGGACCATCGGCGTCTTCGGGGCGATGGTGTTCGGCGTCCACTGCATCAGCCTGTCGTCATCCGGGTTGATCCCGTACTCGTGGATTGCGGGAGTTTGGCCGGGCAGCAGCATCATCGGTGTGCTCACCGTGGCGATGATCTTCTGCCTGTTCCATGCCTACACCTACGCCGCCATCGGCGCCACCATGCCTCGTTCCGCCGCCGACTACACGTTGGGAAGCCGCGTGCTGAGCGCCCCACTGGCATTCGCCGCCAGCTGGACGCTCGTCATCTTCAGCGCCATGGTCGCCGGCTCGCTGATCGCCTGGATCCCGCTGGTGGCCATCCCGACACTGACGCGCTCGATGGGGATCATCTTCTCCAACCCCGGCCTGGTCGGGTTCGCCGACTGGTCGGGGAGCTCCGTCGGGATCGTCGTCATCGGCACGATCTGCACGCTGATCACGTTCGGAACGATGATCCTGCCGACGCGCACCATCGTGCGCATCCTGGAAATCGGGTTCTTCCTGGGGCTGCTGGCCTGGGCGATCCTGTACTTCCAGCTGGGCACGGCCTCGGCGGACGCCTTCCCGGCGGCGTGGGACAAGTTCATGGGTGCCGGGAGCTACGCCGGGCGCGTGGCGCTGGCGGAGTCGAACGGGATGGTGACCAACCCGAACGTCATGGTCATGACGCTGGCCGGGTTGATCATGGGCTTCTGGGTGTTCTACGGCTACTACATTCCGACGTTCTTCGCCGGAGAGGTCAAACAGGCCGAGACCACGCTGCTGGCCGGGTCTTGGTCGTCGCTGATCGTCACCTGGGCGATCTTCATCGTCGGGGCACTGCTGCTGCAGCGGCTGGTGCCGCTGGAGTGGATCGCCGCCGAGAGCTTCCTGGGCCAGACGCCGTCAGCCGGCGTGACGGCGATGCCCTACATCACCTTCTACGCCGCCATCCTCAGGCCGAGCTTCATCCTGGTGCTGATCGTGGCGGTGGTGTGGATCTACACGCTGATCAACCTGGCGCAGACCTACTTCTTCTACTGCAGCCGGATCGTCTTCGCCTGGTCGTTCGATCGGCTGATCCCGGAGCGCGTGTGCTGGATCCACCCGAAGCTGCGCAGCCCGATCTGGGCCATCCTGATCATCACCGTCATCGCCGAGCTCGGTGTCATCGACGCCTCCGGGCTCTTGGGCCGGCGGAGCGTGATGGGCGCCCAGCTTAACTTCGTCTTCTTCGCCGTGATCACGATGTTCGTGCCTGTAACCGCCATGACGTTGTTCCCGTTTCTCAAGAAGGATCTGTTTGAGAACGCCAGCGCCATGGTTCGCCGGAAGATCGGCGGGCTGCCGGTCATCACCCTCGTGGGCTGCATCACGCTGGCCTACATGGTGTGGATGGTGATCGCCTCCTTCCTCTACCCGGCCGTCGGCGGCGGGATCAACTCGACCAAATTGTTCGTCCTGGCCGGGTTGGTCATCAGCGGCCTGATCGTGTTCTATGCCGCGCGGGCGTACCGGCTGAAGAACGAAGGCATCGACATCAACTGGACCTTCCAGTCCATCCCGCCGGTCTGACCGGCGAATGGGAGTCTCCTGACGGCCGGAGGAGGGCAAGCCTTCTCCGGCCGTCGGCCGAGTTGTGCCGGAACGGGCCCGAACTCACGTCCCGCGGAACGATCTTCGGCGGGGTCCCCCGCCGGGCACGGTGCGAGGTGAGCCTGCATGGGTATGACGCGCGTGCTGTTTGCCACCGATTTCCATGGTTCGGAGGCCTTCTTCCGCAAATTCCTGGCCGCCGCGCTGCAGTACAAGGCGCAGGTGCTGATCGTGGGCGGGGATGTGACCGGGAAGGCGATGGTCCCCGTGGTCCACAAGGGCGGCGGTCGGTATGAGGGCTATCTGTTCAACCGGCGCGAGCAGCCGGCGACGACGGCCGAGCTCGAGAAGCTCAAGCAAACGATCAGCAACGTCGGCTTCTACCCGCTGGTGCTCGAGCAGGACGAAGCCAACGCGCTGGAGGGCGACGCGGATCGGATGAGCGCCGTCTTCGAGCGCGCCATGTGCGATCGAATCCGTCAATGGCTGACACTGGCCGACGAGAAGCTCACGCCGCAGGGCATCCGGCTGTACTTCATGCCGGGCAACGATGATCTGTACTCCATCGATCGCGTCATCGACGAGTTCCCTTCCGTGGCCAATCCCGACGGCCAGCGGCTGTGGATCGACGACGATCATGAGTTGATCGGGGTGTCGAACGCCAACATGACACCGTGGCACTGCGCCCGCGATCTGGAAGAGGAGCAGCTCGAGGCGCGCCTGACGCAAGTCGCCGCACTTCTGGAACGCCCGTCCACGGCGCTGATGGCGCTGCACGTGCCGCCGTATGATTCCGGGATCGACGTGTGCCCCGAGCTGGATGCCAACCTGAAGATCATCGCCCGCGGCGGTCAGATCCTGATGAAACCGGTCGGCAGCCCGGCCGTCCGCCGGCTGATCGAGCGCGTGCAGCCCCTGGTGACGCTGCACGGCCACATTCACGAAGCCCCCGGCCACACGCGCATCGGCCGGACGCTGTGCATGAACCCCGGGAGTGAGTATGCCGAGGGCATCATGAAGGCCGCCATCCTCAACCTGGAACGCGACAAGGTCAAAGGGCATATGCTGATCTCGGCCTGAGGTCGGCGGCCGCGGCGGAGGGATCTGATGGGAGCGTACGGTCCGATCCTGGAAGACTTCCTCGCCGAACGTACGCGCCTGCTGGAGGCGCTGGAGCGACCCGAGAATCGCGCCCTGTCCCTGCGCCTGATCGGAGCCCTGGCATTCCGCACCCACTGCCCCGAGTACGGCCGCCTGCAGGATGCGCTCGGGCGCGTCTTCACCGATATCGATTTCGTCGGCTACAGCCGCGATTTCCAGGCCATCATCCGCTTCCTGACCGACGCCGGCTACGACGAGGACAAGATGGTCACCCGCCTGTTCGGGGAGGGGCGGCTGATCTTCCATGACCCGCGCTACGGGCGCCACATCGACGTCTTCCTCGACAAACTGGATTTCTGCCACCCCCTGCCCTTCGTGGGCCGGCTGGAGGCGGATTGGCCGACGCTCCCCCTGGCCGAGCTGCTGCTCGAGAAGATGCAGATCGTCCGCATCAACGAGAAGGACCTGATCGACACGATCATGCTCTTGCGCGAACACCCCGTCGACGAGAGCGATGACCAGACGATCAACGCACGGATCGTCTGCCGCTTCGCCGCCGAGGGCTGGGGCTGGTGGCGCACGCTGACCGCCAACCTGGACATCGTGGTCGAGGTTCTCGGGCGGTACCCGCAGTTGAGCGCCGAGGACGTGCGCGTCGTCAGCCAGCGCATCCAGGATCTGCGCGCCCGGATCGACGCCGCGCCGAAGTCTCGCCGCTGGAAAGTGCGCGCCGCCGTCGGCGAGCGGGTCAAGTGGTACAAGGACGTCGAAGAACTGATGCGTTGAGCGCCCGGACCGGGAGAGCCTGCGTACCGCATGCCCGACCAGAAGTACTTACTGGCGCACGATACCGGAACCGGAGGGGACAAGGCGGTCCTATGCGCTGGATCTGCGAGGCGATCGAGGCGCTCGGTGTGCCGATCGGCGCCCTGAACGCCATCGGCGGCGGGTGCACCAGCCCGGTCTGGACGCAGATCTTGAGCGATGTGATGGGACGGCCGCTGCGGGTGGTGGAACACCCGCTCGAGGCCGGCGCCATGGGTGCGGCACTCACGGTGGCCGTCGGGATGGGCGTCTATCCCGACATGGACGCCGTCGACGATCTGATCCGCATCGATCACGTTGTGGAGCCCCGCCGTTCGCTCGAACGCCGCCACGGTGCGGATGTACGAGGAGTATCGCCAGGTGTACGACGCACTGGCCCCGGTTTTCCGGAGGATACACACCACACCATGAAGATCTTGATCGATCGGGAACGCCTCCGCCGCCGCGCATCGGCGTCGCATGCCGCCAGCCTGGGGGGCTTGCTGGTCATCCTGGGGTCCGTCGTGCTCACGATGAGCCGGCCGCAGTGGGCGACGCTCACCGCCATCCTGCTCGTGGTGGGCTTCGCCGTCTCCACCGTCGGGATCTACTTTGCCAACCGCTGGGTGAAGAAGCCGCGACCCGAGGACACGCTGGCGCTCGGGCTGAAAGGACTCGGCGATCCCTCCCGGATCTACCACTATCTGCTCCCCATCGACCACGTGCTGCTGACGACGAGCGGGATCGTGGTGATCGAGACCGTGAACCTGGAGGGCAGGTTCGTGTTTCGCGGCGGGCGATGGAAACAACACATGCCGCTCGGCCGTGCGCTGCGTTTCTTCGTCGAGGAGACGTTCGGCGATCCGATCGCCCGAGCTCAGGCCGACGCCCGGCGGCTCAGCCAGTTGCTCGATGCGCGGCTCGTGGCGGGCGGACCGCCCGTCCCGGTCAACGCCATGGTCCTATTCGTCCACCCTAACTCGGAAATCATCGTCGAGTCGCCGCCGATCCCCGTGTGCCAGCCGGCCCAGCTCCGCAAGAGGCTCCCGGCCCACCTGCCGAAGATGCCCCCGGCGCGCTTCGATCAACTGCGAGACGCGCTCGACGAGATAGGCGGAGTGGCACGTCTCGCCGACTAGGCTGCGAACCCACGATCCGAGAGGTGCCTTCGGCACAGGTCAGGGGGTCGCCGGCTCGGTATACAGGTCGCGGTAGCGGCAGAAGACCTCGTAGATCGTGGTGATGTACAGGTGAGGCTGGTCGAGGCGGATGACCTCGAGGAAGAGGTCGGGGTCGCTCGGGGCCAGCTCCTTCCAGATCAGCGCGTTCCCCGGGCCGGCGTTGTAGGCCGCCAGGGCAGCCACCAGGTCGCCGTCGAATTCGATCGCGCTGCTCGGCCAGATAGGCCGTGCCGAAGCGGACGCTGACGATGGGACGGTACAGGTCTCGATCGGTATACCCCGGCGGCCAGCCGAGCTGCTGGGCGATCTGCTCGCCGGTGGACGGGATCACCTGCATCAGGCCGCGCGCTTCGGCGTACGACGTGGCATACCCCTCGAACAGGCTCTCCTGCCGGACGACGCTTAACACGTAGACCGGATCGAGCCCGGTCTCCGCCGCCGCCGGCAGGATCAGCTCGCCGAAGTACGGCCCGAAGCGAATGCGGTTGAAGTAGTCGGGAGCCGATGCGGTGGCGCCGTCATCCATCCCCGCCAGCCGCAAGACCTGGCGCGCGGCGAAGATCGCCTGCGGATACATGCGCAGCTCGAGAAGCTTGTGCATCAGGCGGTAGGTAGCCTCGGCGTCCGACTCCACCGATAGCCGAAGGGACTCGAGCTCGGCCTTCGCCTCGACCACCAACCCCAGCCTCAAGTATTCTTCGGCGCGCGTCAGTCGTGGATCCGCGGCCAGGGCCGGGCTCAGTCCGGACAAGGGCTCCGGGCCGGCAAGGGCGAACGTTGACCGGAGCCATGTCTCCGCCTCGGTGCGTTCCGCCACCGCGTCGGTGACGAAGTTGGGGAGCCCCGGCGATTGGAACGGCGTGCGCCCGGCGAGCAGATCTGCGGCCCGAAGGGAGTAGTAGCCGGTGGGATCCGCCGCGGCGGCTGCCTGCCAGGCTTCGGCCGCCCCGGCATCGTTGCCTTGCGCCTTGCGAGACTTGCCAACCCACACGAGCGCCGCCGCCCGGTCGGCCGGATCCGTGGCCTTCGCTTCGGCCGTCAGAAACGCCGACTCCGCCGGAGCGAGTGTCTGGAGCCGGGTGAGGGCGATACCGGCCTGGAATGAACCGGAGAATGCCTCGGCGCTGGCCGGATACTCGGCCGGCAGCCGCAGCCAGATGTCCACTGCCACGCCGAGATCACCCGAGCGCTCCGCAATGCGCCCGGCGTCGAAGAGGGCTCCGGCCGCCCCGGCATCGCCCGGCATGTTGCCGACGAAATCCAAATACGTTTGCACCGCGTCGACGGGCAAGTCGAGTTCCGTCCAGCGGATCCGGGCCAGCGTCCGCCAGGCATTTGCGCGCAGCGGCTCGTCCGGGTATTGCAGCACCACGGCGCGCAGGTCCTCGATGGCGCCGTATACGTCTCCAATCTCTAGCAGGCTGAGGGCGCGGTAGTAGAAGGCGGGCCCGGTGGGCGCGCGGCCGATAGCTCGGTCGAACGCCTGCCTGGCGGGCTCATACGCGCCGGCCTGGAAATCGATATAGCCGCGCAGGAAGTCATCGATGGGGACCCCGGCGTCGACCAAGCGCACCAGCCCGCTGTAGGTGTCATAGGCGTCCGGGAAGCGCTCCACCGAATCGAGATAGCGCGCCTGTGCTGAAGCGGTCTCTCCCTTCAACTCTAGCGCCAGGCCGGACAGGTAGTTGAGCGTCGCCAGGAGAGACGGCTCCGTCGTCGTTTGCGCCAGCGCGGCGTACTCGGCCAGCGCACCGTCCGCGTCGTTGGCCTCCACCAGCGCCCGCCCAATCTTGACCCGAAGCGTGGCGTCGCCGCCGAGACGCGGCGCCGCCAGTGCGCTGCGGTAGGCGGCGACGCCGTCGAGGGGTGCGCCCTGGCCGCGCCACAGATCACCGATCTTCTCCTGGACGAAGCCGTCGATAACGCCGGGGCGCTGAGCCAGGTACTGCTGGTAATCCTGCAGCGCCTCAGCCGGCTGACCGAGCTGCTCACGCGCCGCCGCACGCAGGAAGCTCGACTCGGCGGCGCGTGTGTCGCCGGGATAGGCAGCCAGGAACTGATCGAGTGCCTGCGCCGCCTCAGCCGTGCGCCCCCAACTGAGGTATGTCCTGCCCACGCCAAGCTGTGCCTCGGCCTGCGATGCTGGGTCGCCCGCCACGAGCTGCGCCTGTTGATACAACCCGAGCGCCGTGTCCCAGTCCCCGTTTCGCAATGCGGCGTCCGCCTCTCCGAGGAATTCGGCCGGGGAAGGAGTAGGCGTTGGCTCAGGCGATGGGATCGGTGTGTCACTGGGGACAATCGTCGGCGTGACGACAACCGCGGTCTCCGGCGAAAATGACGGCGCCGTACACTCGCTGAGGGCTTGCGCCACAAGCAGGAAGGCGACCAGGGCTCTGAAGGTCGGCATGGCCGGCATGATACGGGGGTTGCCGGAGGGTGTCAACGACGACTTCCCAACCCAGGGGGACATGGGGCATCATTCGTCTCTGCCGTGATGCCGCCTTGTCGCCTCCGTGCCTGTGTGCTAAACTCGAGCGTGCCCAGACCCCGCGCTCTCCGCTCGAGAGCGCGCTTTCGTGCCCCGGGCGGCGCCCCGCCCCTCGAGGATCGACTCCGGACAGGCGTCAGGAACGAGATCCCATGCGCGCAGTCGAATGGAACCCGATCGGACCCGCCGTGCGCGTCATCGACCAGCGGCAACTCCCGGCTCAGGTCGAATGCCTCGACCTGCTGACCATCGACGAGGTCGCCGACGCCATCACCGGGATGGCGGTGCGGGGCGCGCCGACCATCGGCGCGACGGCAGGCTTCGGGCTGGCCCTGGCGGCACATGCCTCGGACGCCGCCGATCTCACCGCCTTCTGGGAGGAGCTCTCCCGCGCCGCGGGCCGACTACTAGCTGCCCGCCCAACCGCCATCAATCTGGCCTGGGCGCTGGATCGGTTGATGCGTCGAGTTCCGGGCGGCTGAGCCGGCGTCGGTCGACGCAGCGCAGGCGGCCTTCCTGGACCAGGCGCAGCGACTCGCCGATGACGAGGTCGCCCGAAACCGACGCATCGGGCAGCACGGGGCCGCGCTGCTGAGCGACGGGGACACGTTGATCCACCACTGCCACACCGGCGGATTGGCGGCGGTGGACTACGGCACGGCCCTGGGGATCGTGCGCGCGGCGCACGAACAGGGCAAGCGCCTGCACGTCCTGGTCGATGAGACGCGGCCGCGGCTGCAGGGCTCCCGCCTGACGGCCTGGGAACTCCAGCAGCTCGGGGTCTCGTTCGAAATCATCACCGACGGCGCAGCGGGAACCTTCCTGCGCCGCGGGGAGGTGCAGGCCGTGCTGGTGGGCGCCGATCGCGTCGCTGCCAACGGCGACGTAGTCAACAAGATCGGCACCTACATGCTGGCCCTGGCCGCCTCGGCCAGCCAGGTGCCGTTCTATGCTGTCTTCCCGACCTCGACGGTCGATCTCGAGTGCCCCGACGGGGACACGGTCCCGATCGAGGATCGTCCGGCCGAAGAGGTCCTGGGGCTGTCGATCGACGGTCAGCCGGCCGCGCCGCCCGGAAGCCGGGCGCGCAACCCGGCCTTCGATGTCACGCCCCATGCCCTGATCACGGCGCTGGTGACCGAAGCCGGCGTACGCCGGCCGCCGTTCGATGCGGCGCTGCGCCGGGCGACCCAGGAAGGAATGTCCGCATGACCATCGCCCTGTCCGGTTCGATCGCCTTCGACTACCTGATGACCTTCCCCGGGAAGTTCAAGGACCACATCCTGCCCGATCGACTGGATCGCCTGAGCCTGTCCTTCCTGGTCGATTCGCTTGAACGTCGGCGCGGCGGGATTGCCGCCAACATCGCCTACACGCTGGCGCTCCTGGGCGAGCACCCCAAGGTCGTCGGGACGGTCGGAGAGGATTTCGAGGACTTCCGCGCCTGGCTGGAGTCCAAAGGCGTCGACACGTCTACCATTCGGACAGTCCCCGGGCAGTGGACGGCTTCCTTCTTCGTCACCACCGACACGATCAACTCGCAGATCGCCAGCTTCTACACCGGCGCCATGGCGAGCGCCGGCGACCTGAAACTGGGTGAGATCGAGCCACGCCCATCGCTGGTCGTGATCTCGGCCAATGACCCCACGGCGATGCTCCGGCATGCCGAGGAATGCCTGAGCCTCGGCATCCCGTATGTCTACGACCCGAGCCAGCAGATCGTCCGCATGGACGCCCAGACCCTAACGCACGGGCTCAACGGGTGTATGGCCGCCTTCGGGAATGACTACGAATTTGCGTTGATCGAGGAGAAGACGGGGCTGACCCCCCAGGCCCTCGTGGAGCGGTCGGCGTTTGTGGCCGTGACCCTCGGCGAGGGAGGCGTGGATGTCCACACGCGAGGCGGCGTGGTTCATGTTCCCTCCGTCCCTCCGATCAGCCTGGCGGATCCGACCGGCGTGGGCGACGCATTCCGGGGCGGCTTCCTCAAAGGATTCGTCCACAGTCTGACGCTGGAGCGTTGCGCGCAGATGGGCGCCCTGGCGGCGACGTACTGCCTGGAGGCCAAGGGCACACAGACCCACAGCTATGACCTGCCGGGATTCGTGCGCCGGTTCCGAACGCACTTCGACGACCACGGCGAACTGGATCGCCTGGCGTGAGTCCCGAGGTACGCGAACGAGCCGAACGCGCGCTGGAGCACGACCGAATCTGGTCGGCCTACGCGCTGGCCGATCTCGATCCGCCGCACGCGGCGCATGCTGCCTGGCTTGCCGGCGAGCAGGCGGTTGTCCTCACCTACGCCGGCTTCGACCCGCCCGTCCTCTTTGCCGCCGGCGCGCCGGAGGAGGTGCGTCTGCTCTTCGAGCAGATCCCGCCCGGCCGCTACCTGTTCACGCTGATGCCGACCCACCGCGCGCTGCTCGAGGAGCGCATCCTGAACTCGCACGAGACCATCATGTGGCGCATGACTCTGCGGCCGGAGGCGTTCGATCCGTCGCTGGCGCAGGGCGCACAGCGGCTGACACTTGACGACCTGCCGGAGCTCGAGGCGCTGTTCGGGACGGGCCCCGACCGGCCGGACGCGTTCGATCCCGGACAACTCGCCGACGAGGCATTCTTCGGCATCCGTCACGGGACGCAGTTGGTGTCCGCCGCCGGGACGCACGTCGTCTCCGCCCTGCGCGGCGTGGCGGCGGTCGGCAACGTGTTCACCCACCCCGCGCATCGCGGGCGAGGCCTGGCCACGCGCACGACGGCGGCCGTCGTCCAGGCACTGCTGCAGCGCCCCGGCCTGCGGACGATCGTGCTCAACGTCGCGCGGGAGAATGCTGCCGCGCTGCGCTGTTATCAAAGGCTAGGATTCTGGCCGTTTTGCGGCTATCATGAGGGCGTCGGGCGACTTGGCCCGGCGTCCCATTCCCCCCAGGAGTCGAGGGTTCGATGAGTCAAACGCACGATGTGAAAGACATGCGCCTGGCCGAGGGCGGCCGGCGTCGAATCGAGTGGGCCGAGCAGGAGATGCCCGTCCTGCGCCAGATCCGGGACGCGCTTCGAGAAGGAGCGCCCGCTGCAGGGGACACGCGTCTCGGCCTGCCTGCATGTGACCACCGAGACCGCCAACCTGATGCGCACGCTGCAGGCCGGCGGAGCCGACACGGTCCTGACCGCCTCCAATCCGCTCTCGACCCAGGATGACGTCGCCGCTTCGCTCGTCTCGCACTACGAGATCCCGGTCTTCGGCATCAAGGGCGAGGACAACGCCACCTACTACAAGCACATCCACGCCGCCCTGGATCACAAGCCGCACGTCACCATGGACGACGGCGCCGACCTGCTGAGCACGCTCCACAAGGACCGCCGCGAGCTGCTCAAGGACGTGCGCGGGGGCACCGAAGAGACGACGACCGGCGTGATTCGGCTGCGGGCGATGGCGGCCGACAAGGCCCTGGCCTACCCGGTCATCGCCGTCAACGACGCCATGACCAAGCACTTCTTCGACAACCGCTACGGCACCGGGCAATCGACCGTGGACGGCATCGTGCGCGCCACCAACATCCTCCTGGCCGGCAAGGTGTTCGTCGTTTCGGGCTACGGCTGGTGCGGGCGCGGCCTGGCCAACCGGGCGCGCGGCATGGGCGCCAACGTCGTCGTCACCGAAGTCGATCCGCTCGCCGCGCTGGAGGCGGTCATGGACGGCTTCCGCGTCATGCCGATGAGTCGAGGCTGCCCCGATCGGCGATATCTTCTGCACCCTCACCGGCGACCTGAACGTCCTCGATCGGCACCACTTCGAGGTGATGAAGGACGGCGCCATCCTCAGCAATTCCGGGCACTTCAACGTCGAGATCAACATCCCGGCGCTGGAATCGATGGCCGGCGAGAAGCGCCGGGTGCGCGAGTTCATCGAGCAGTACCTGCTCCCGGATGGTCGCCGCATCAACCTGCTGGCCGAGGGCCGCCTGGTGAACCTGGCGGCAGCCGAAGGCCATCCGGCCAGCGTGATGGACATGTCCTTCGCCAACCAGGCCCTGGCGCTGGAGTACATGCTCAAGCACGCCAGCGAACTGGAGAACAAGGTCTACGGCGTCCCGGAGGACATCGATCGCGAGATCGCCCGCCTCAAGCTCGAGGCCATGGGCATCCGCATCGATGTGCTCAGCGCCGAGCAGCGCAAGTACCTGGCATCGTGGGAAGAAGGAACGTAGGCCGCAAGTCACAGCCTGCACTTCGGGTCACGCCGCGCAGCATCCGTCAGCAACCCCGCCCTGACCTGCCGAGTTCTCAAGGACTTGTCCGGTCGGGGTTTTGGTTCTGTGAATCGACCAAGAGGTTTCAGTTCCTCCGCCCGTACTTGCGGTTGTGCGGGCAGACAGGTTCCTATAGACTTCCGTCCGTCGCCGGCGGAGGCCCTCCGGACTCGCCCGGGGGGACGCCGGCGCAGGCGGGGATGTCCTTCACACCCAGCGAGCGCGGCCTTCCAGGATCCGATGGCCCGGGCAATGATCGCCGGGTTCCTTCCACTGCCCCGCCCATTGACTTTTCTGCAATCCATCGTCTCCTCGCCGGCCCAGCCGCTGGCATAACTACCCTGTCGTTCCACCACACCTGCAATGCGGAGGCGTCGCATGAAATCGACCCGCCCTGGTCGCGTTGATCGTCCTTGGCCTGACGGCCTCGCTCGCCTGCGCCCTGCCGGGCGCCATCGCCGGCGGAGCGGGAGGAGATGAGGAACCGGAGATCGTTTCCGAAAGTGCGGGCGAAGCCGAGCCGGCGGAAGCCCCAGCCGGCGAACCTGCGGCGGCGAGTGCCGGGCGGAAGTGGCCTCAAGCTGATCTTCGTTCATCATTCGTCGGGCGAGAACTGGCTCGCCGATGAGCACGGCGGCCTCGGCCTGGCCCTGAGGGACCACGGGTATTTCGTCAGCGACACCAACTACGATTGGGGCCCGGACGCTTCCGATCTTGGAGGGCCGATCGGCTCCTACACCGACACCGGCCATTGGTGGACGTGGATGCAGGGCCCGGACAGCCAGGCGATCATGGACGCCCTGCTCGCCGAATCCGAACAGCACGCTTCCTATACCCGCCTCGAGCAGGACCCCGGCGGCGAGAACAGCATCATCCTCTTCAAGTCCTGCTTCCCGAACTCGGCGCTGGAGGGGAACCCGGAGGATCCGCCCACGCAGGGCGACAACCCGCTGCGCGGCCTGGATTCTTACAGCGGACAGCAGACGGTCGCCAACGCCAAAGGCATCTACGTCGACCTGCTCGAGGTCTTCGCCGCGCACCCCGACAAGCTGTTCGTGGCCATCACCGCCCCGCCTCTCCACGAGGACGAGACCACGCCCGAGCAAGCCGCCAACGCCCGGGCGTTCAACCGCTGGCTGGTGGAGGAGTGGCTCGCCGACTACCCGCTCGCCAACGTCGCCGTGTTCGACTTCTACAACGTGTTGACCTCGAACGGCGGGTCTCCCGACGAGAACGATTCCGGCGCATCCGGCGGCAATCATCACCGCCTGGTGGACGGCGAGATCGAGTACGTCTACGACCAGGGCTCGGACACGTCGGCCTATGCCTACTCCGGCGACTTCGCATCCGACGCCGGCGGGAAACCAGAAGGCGACGGAGGAGTTCGTGCCGCTCCTGGACTACTTCGTTGAACGCTGGCTGGCCGAATAGCCGAGGCAGAATGTCCACCTGGCTGGCGGCGGCGATTGCGCCGACGCATGATGGTCGCTGGCGGAGGATCGGACCGTTGTCCGCCTCCCCAAATCGCCGCGTCGGGCGCTGATGCAAGCCCCCAGACGGCGGCGTCCTGTTCTTGTTCTCCTCCTGCTGGTGAGCCTGGCCTGCCGCTTGGGGCCCGCCTCTCTTCCTTTACCTGCTGAGCCCACGCTTCTTGATCCGGTCCCATCGCCGATCCCGCCGGTGCCTGCCTCGGCGGATACCTGGATCCCCGTTCAGGGTGCCAGCTGGCAATGGCAGTTGTCCGGGCTGCCCGTGGATCTTGGCGTGGAAGCGGAGGTCTATGACCTCGACCTGTTTGAGACCGACCCGGAGACGATCGCCGACTTGCACGCGCGCGGCAGAAGGGCGATCTGCTACCTGAGCGCCGGCTCGTGGGAAGACTGGCGACCGGACGCGGCCGACTTCCCGGACGACGTTATCGGCGAAAAGTACTCAGGCTGGCCCGGCGAACGCTGGCTCGACGTGCGCCGTATCGACCTGCTGGGGCCGATCATGACCGCCCGGCTGCGCATGTGCCGTGAGAAGGGCTTCGACGCCGTCGAGCCCGACAACATCGACGGCTACGACAATGACACCGGCTTCCCGATCACCTACGATGACCAGCTGCGCTACAACCGCTGGCTGGCATCCGAGGCGCATTCTCTCGGACTGTCGATCGGGTTGAAGAACGACGCCGGGCAGGCCGCCGAACTGGTTCTCGATTTCGACTGGGCGCTGACGGAGGACTGCTTCGACCAGGGATGGTGCGAGTCCATGTCGCCATTCCTGCAAGCCGAGAAAGCCGTCTTCGCCGCCGAGTACACCGACACCGGCGTCGACTTCGACCGCGCCTGCGCCGAGCTCCCGCTTGCCGGCTTCAGTCTGATTCTGAAAGACCGCGATCTGCCTGCATGGCGGGACGCTTGCCAGACCGGATCCTGAAGCCGCGTCGCCCGCGCAGGGCCCGGAACCGCCGCCTCGCCCGCACGGGCCATACTGCCCTGCCCCTTCGATCCCCGGTCCCGACACGCCCGCGCCAGACTGGGATGGGCTCTCCCCAGATCGATGCCCACCCGGTGCCGCCCTGCTTCCAGCGGTGGTATGTTGCCCCGGTGCGCGATGGCCCATTCCACGCACCCCGGACTGCGAGTCTGTGAACGCCGAAAGCGGACACACACGTGCGACGGGTCGCCGGACGCGCTTCGAACCATATTCCCCTAAGACCATCCTGAACAAGGCCAAACGCGCCGATCACTGGTTCTGGACGCGCTACTCGGCCTATCCCTACATCGGCTGCCAGCACGGCTGCGCCTTCTGCTACTGTCGTGAGCACAAGTACGCCCCGTATGAGGACCCCGAGGACTTCGCCCATCGGATCAAGGTCAAGCAGAACGCGCCGGACCTGCTGCGCCGCGCCCTGTCCAGGGTCCCGGTCGATCTGGTCTTCACCGGCGACTACCAGCCGGCGGAGCGCAAGTTCCAGATCTCGCGCCGCATGCTGGAGGCATGCCTCGAGCGGGGCTTCCCGGTCTTCGTGCTCGAGCGATCACCGCTTGTGCTGAGGGACCTTGATCTTCTTCAGGACATCAACCGCCGCGCGCCTTCGGTCGTCGCCTTCAGCATCCTGACGACGCCGGATGCGCCGAGCTACGCACAGGTGCGCCAGGTGGAACGCCTGGCGCCGCCGCCGGAGAAGCGCTTCGTGGCGATGGCCCAGTTCGCCAAGGCCGGCCTGCTCACCGGCACGTGCCTGATGCCGGTGCTGCCCGGGATCAGCGACGATGACGCCACGCTCGAGTCGGTGGTGAAATGGACGGCCGAGCACGGCGGTCGGTTCGTGCTGGCCGGCACGCTGACCCTCGCCGATCAGCAGAAGGCGTACTTCTTGGATGCGCTGGCCGGGCGTTTCCCCCATCTGATGGCATCCTACCGCGCGCTCTACCCCGAAGCGAGCTACGCTCCGAAGGGCGACGTGTCTCGTCGGCTGGCGCGGCGCGTGCGCGAGTTGTGCGCGCACTACGGCCTTTCCGATCGCATCCCGCGGCCGATCATTCCCGGGGACAAGCATGCCTTGAACCGGCGCGTCGTCGAGCAGCTCGCCAACCAGGCGTACAGCATGGAAATCGATGCCGGGCCGACGAACCGCGTGTGGACTTACCGCAAGGCTGCCTGGGCGATCGAAGAGATGGACCTGGACATCGGGCTCGTGGTTCGAACGATGGGTCTGAGAGGGCTGCAGGCAATCCCCGATGTCGGCGCCACGTTGTTGTCGGAGGTCGCGGCGTTGGTCACCGAGCTGGTGTCCGGAGATGCGCCAACTCAACCACAGTCGGTGTAGCCGGGCACGCGCCCGCACGGAGTCAGACTGGCGCCACGGTCACTGTTGAGCAAGGAGGCTGTGGAAAAGGCTGATCAGGATGCGGGGGGCACCGGCTCGAGGAAGGCGGGTGTGCCCGCAGGGAAGTCCGCGTACGCTCCCTGATACTGGCGCGGTAGCAGGCCTGCGATCTGGACCATGATCTCATCCGCGACCGCCTGGCGCTTCTCGGCCGTCCAGCGGCCATCCGCCCTCACCCGCAGGAGCGGCCCGACCCGGATGTGAAAGTCAGTGCGGCGCAGGCGGCTGACGTTGGACCAGATCCGCTCGTGTCCGAAGAACGCCACCGGCAGGATCGGGGCCGACGAGTGCGCCGCCAGGAGTCCGATCCCCGGCTTGGCCCGCCGCAGGCACCCGTCCCCGCTTCGAGTCCCCTCGGGCGAGACGGCGACGATCATGCCGGCCTCGAGCAATTCCAGCACGCGCCGGATGGCGACGACATCGCCCTCCCCGCGCCGGATGGGGATCGCCCCCCACAGATTGAAGAGCAATCCCATCAACGGGCTATTCCAGGTCTCGGCCTTGGCCAGCCCGGTCACCGGGCGCGGCTGCAGGTGCGAGAACACCAGAGGGATCTCAAGGAAGTTGACATGGTTGGTCACCAGGAGTAGCGGGCCGCGCGCCGGGATTCTGCGCACCTCGCCGTCGTCGACGCGGCAAGCCAGGCGCGACAGCCGCCAGGCGGTCCCGTTCACCACCCAAGTCGCCGCACGCTTCTCAAGCCCCTGCCGCACTCAACACCTCGAGCTGCGCTGGAAGCAGCTCGGCCTCGATCGAGTGCCCATCGACGCACAACGTCTCGCCGTCGGCGTGTGCCGGCAGGACGCCGACCTCGGCCGTCACCCGCACGTGCCGGCAGCGTGCAACACTGATCGCCGGCTGGCCCTCCTGGTCGCCTTTGAGGAAGTGCGGGATCAGGCTCAGGATCCGACCGCGCGTCACCTGTCCTGCGATGCACACGTCGAACTGGCCGTCCCCCGGGTCGCCCTTCGGCGCCATGTGGAACCCGCCCCCCATCCGGCGCCCGTTCATCACCGAGACCATCAGCGTTTCCTGGACGCGTGTTTCCCCATCCAGCTCGATGCGCAAGCGCGGGCCGTGGTCGTAGACGCTGATCGTCTTCAGCGCCGCCACGATATATGAAGCGAACCCACTGAGCGGGGCCAGTTTCAGCGCCTCGAAACCGACGACAGCGTCGAAGCCGATGCCGATGCCGTTGCCGAAGTAACGTCCTTGCGGGTACAACCCTCCGGTCACTCGACCGACGTCGATCCGGCGCCGGCGTCCGGAGAGCACGGCGCCACAACCCTCGGCGATCCCGGGGGCGATGCCCATCCCGTAGGCGAAGTCGTTCCCGCGGCCGACGGCGATGACGCCCATGGCGGGGCGCTGCGGGAGCGGGATCTGCATCAGCCCGTTGATCGTCTCGTTGGCGGTGCCGTCGCCCCCGACCGCCACGACCGCATCCCAGTCCTTGCCCGCCGCTCCGGCAGCAATCTCTGCCGCATGCCACGGGCGCTCGGTGCGAACGACGTCGAAGGTGATCCCGGCGGCACGGAACTGCTCCGAGATCGGGCCGACGGCGCGTGCGCCCGCCCCGCGGCCGGAAGTTGGATTGGCAATCAGCAGGAAACGCATGGTGACTGGAACTCCTTTGGACTGGATGAATACCCCGTGCCCGCGCGGCAGCGGGAATAACCCGCACCGGTTAGACAGCCGTCCGAAGACCGGAGCGCCCCACCACCCCGCATTGGCGAAACCGGTCACCGGCTGCGGTCTCCGTCGGAAGAAGTGCCGCGGTGTCTCACGGAAGTTGATCGGTTGGACGATCGGGATGAGCGGGCCGCGGGGCGGTCGAGCTGTCCCGCACCCGCGTGGATTGCGATGCCAGCCAGCAACCGCTGGGCGCCGGTCACCCGGCGCTCGATCCACCCCATGCTTGCCGACCCCCCGGTCCCGCCGCCGTATTCCCTCTTCGGGAAGCTGAGCGGATGGTATCACGATCCGGGCGACGATCGATGTCCTTGGATCAATCAAGGGCGCGGGGCCGTGGGGATCGGTGTCGGCGTGAGCGGCGTAGCGTCGACGACGATCAGGAGATAGACCTCATCGCCAAAGGCCGCCCCATCCGGCGCCTGCGCCTGCCAGCGGCTGATGTATTCGCCTTCCTCGAGCGGCGCAACAAGTGGGACTTGCCACGTCGCCTGCCCGCCCGCCACCGCCGGGTAGAGCGCCAGCTCGCGGGGGCCCTGGATCCGGCTGTCCCCGACCTGCACCAGTCGGTATTCCGGGCCCCAGTCGCACCCGCCGCGATTGAGAATCAACCAGCGCTTGTCGAGCTCCGCGCCCGGCAGGACCTTCGTGCCGTCGGGGAGCGTGAGGTCCTCGACAAATTGTGCGTCGTTGCTGCAGGGCTCGGTTGGCCTGGGCAGCGATGGAGCAGATGCCTCGGTGGGAGCGGGAGCCTCCACGATCGGCACGACATCCGTCGGCAAAGGCGCGACCACGGCCGGCGGAAGCTCGGTCGGCGCGCTGCACCCGCTGAGGAGGGCTCCGAGGACAAGGACTACCGGGAGGGAATGCCAGACCGATCGAATCATCGCAAGCCGATTATAGACCGGCGGCGTGCCGGAAGGGGCGGCCATGAGGGTCTGCGCACGGTCCTGGCGCGCGCAGCGCTGGTTGTCGGCCAGGCAGGCTGGACTCGGAGCGGACTACCTTGCCCCGCGCCGCTTCCGCGGTAGAGTCCGATGGAACTTGCTCGCCACATCATGGGTTGCACCCGCCTCGGCGGACCCGGACACAGTGTCCGGGATCCCTCCGGCGGCCGGTCCGACGGGAGCCGCCATGTCCACCGTTCTGCACAACACCTCGTTGCGCGTGTTGTTGATCGTCGGCACACTTGCAGGTGCACAGCTAGCCTGCGTGGGCGCAGGGTCCTCGCCTCCAGCCTCCCAGCCATCGGCATTAGTCACCCCGCCAACCGAGCCGGCCATCTCCCCCATCCCAGGGAAGACGACTACGCCGACCGAACCGGCCGCCCCGACAATTGAATTGCCTGCGCTTCCCATCCGACCCTTCTCTTCCTCAGGACCCTGGGTTGTCATTGCGTCCGACGACCGACTCTCGGCCATGAACGCCGACGGATCAGGTTTGACGACCCTGTGGGATATCTACGGCGAAGGCCTCAACATCGACGAGCTGTTGCTCTACCCCTCCCCGGTCGGAGGGCGAGTGGCCATCGTGCAGATCGACCAGCGATTCGAGGGGTCCGCTCCGATCCTCAAGATGCTCGAACTGCCTTCGGGGACGCTCCAAACGATTGCCGACCTGATGCCGAAGGCCATGCAGGGCGGAGCGACTGACAGCGATGCGACTACCCAGGTCTGGGCGGCGGTGGGGCTCAAGAACCGGCTCGCCTGGTCGTCGGATGGCCGCTGGCTGGCCTTCAATGCCGCCATCGGGGGCCCGTCGGCCGACGTCTACGTCTACGACACGTCGAACGGCCGGATCGCACGACTGACGGATGGTCCCGATCAGTCAACCGACCTGGCCTGGTCCCCCGACGACGGGTTCATCGTGCACAGCGTCGCCCGGAGCCTGTACTACGGTTATTCGGGGATCGGGTACGACATGTTGGGAGCCTGGGCCGTGCCACCGGATCCGGCGAAGACTCCACTTCACCTGTACGACCATGCCTTCCTGGGATTCGAGAACATCCTGGGATGGCTGGACGATGGCCGCTATCTCGGCGACTCGCTGGACGGGGAGGAGCTGGGCAACTGCGGCTTCTTCAACCTGCGAACGGTCGACATCCTCAAAGGAGAGGGGCCGCAACTCCTGACGGGGCACTACAGCCTGAGGGCGTTCGATCCTGAGACAGGAATCGCCTTGCTTGTGCTGTGGCCGACGCTGAAGGATTTCGACTGCAGCACCAGCCTTGAGGCCGGTGTGTACCTCTTCGATTTCGGCAGCCGCGAGGCACGCCTGCTTCCGGAGATTGTGCCCGATGCGATCCTGGGCGTGACATGGAGCCGCGAGGCTGGCCTGTTCTTCCTGGGCGGAGGCGAGGCACTCGTGGGTGTCGATCCGCTGGGCAATATGTCCCGCTTCCCGTCGATCGAGGACCTGTACGACTCCCCGCCCGTCGTGCGCCCCGCCGGGGATGTCTGGGCGCTTCCGGGCGGCTCGCTTGACGGGACGTTGGCCGTGGGCACGCGAACGGGCCAACTGATCGAGCTCGATGTCACGGACGCGCACAGTCCCTTCTGGAGCCCGGACGGGTCCTGGCTCTTCTTCTTCGATGCATTGCACCTGTATGCGGCTCCGGTGCCAGGCTTTGCCCCGGCCCTCATCGTGGGAGACATGCTCAGCCCTCAACCGGCGGTCTTTGTCAATCCCTGAAGGGTCGCGGTGCGGGCAAAGTGCAACCGATCGGGCACGAATCGGTCAGGAGGAGTCCGCGTGCTTCCTCGCCCGGGGCCGTGCGGCGTGCGCCATCGCCGGGAAGTGCGAAGGGGAATGACTCAGGCTGCGTCCCCCTCCTCGGACCCGCCGCCATTGGGCCCTCCGGCCACGGCGCCCTGCCCGCCGGCGCGCACTCTGGCCTCCAGCTCCTCCAGCATCGCCGGGTTGTCCTTCAGCGTCTGCCGGGCGTTCTCCCGCCCCTGCCCGATCCGCTGCTCCCCCACCGTGTAGAACGACCCGCGCTTCTCGACTGCCCCCAGCGTCACCCCCAGATCCAGCACGTCGCCTGCCTTCGAGATCCCCTCGTTGTACAGAATGTCGAACTCCGCCACCTTGAACGGCGGCGCCACCTTGTTCTTCACCACCCGCACTCGTGTCCTGCTCCCCACCACTTCCTGCCCCACCTTGATGCTCTCGATCCGCCGCACGTCTAGCCTCACCGACGCATAGAACTTCAGCGCCATCCCCCCCGTCGTCGTCTCCGGGTTCCCAAACATCACCCCGATCTTCTGCCGCAGCTGGTTGGTGAACACCACCGCCGTGTTCGTCTGCTTGATCACGCCACTCAGCTTCCGCAGCGCCTGGCTCATCAGCCGCGCCTGCATCCCCATCGTGGCGTCCCCCATGTCCCCCTCGATCTCCGCCCGCGGCACCAGCGCCGCCACGCTGTCGATCACCACCACATCCACCGCACCCGATCGCACCAGCGTCTCGGCGATCTCCAGCGCCTGCTCCCCCGTGTCCGGCTGCGAGATGTACAGGTTCTCGACGTCCACCCCGCACTTCTCCGCATACGCCGGGTCCAGCGCATGCTCCATGTCGATGTAGGCGCACACCCCGCCCAGGCGCTGCGCTTCGGCGACGATGTGCTGGCACAGCGTCGTCTTGCCCGACGACTCCGGCCCAAACACCTCCGTCACCCGCCCGCGCGGGATTCCCCCCACTCCCAGCGCCAGGTCGAGCGACAGCGACCCCGTCGGAATCGCCTCCACCACCAGGTGCGTCGCCTCTCCCAAACGCATCACCGCACCATCGCCGTACTTCTTGGTGATCTCGCCGACGGCTTTCTCCAGGACGGCGTCGCGCGTGCCCGGTTTCGACCGGCGGGGACTGGGTTTGTGCTGCAGCTCTCTTGGCCATCGGCTTACTCCTGGGGTTCCCCCGTTTGGGGGAGATCGAATCCTAGAATAGCACGTTTGTTCTAGTTGTCAAGGTGGCCCGCTAGGCCGCTGGGGACCACGCTCCCCGACGAGCGTGCGCCGCCCTAGCTGACGTGCTTACCCCCATGGGTCGTCCATCGAGACGGACCTGTTGCTCTCACCCAGCAATGGGGGGAGTCCGGCCTGCACGAATAACGAAGGCCTGCCAATCCTGGCACACCGAGCAATACGGGCCTGCTTCGAGTTTAGAGACTAGGTCGCAGAGCGGATTCGATCCCACGCCACCACGCGCAGCCGGCGCCACAAGTCCGGGTCGCGCACGCTTTCGACGAAGTCGAGCCAGGTTCGTTCGAGAGCCGGCCAGCGGTTCCGCGGGACGAGCACCCAGACGTGCAAGCGCAGCGCGTCTCGCCGCGCCAGCGCATCCCCCACCAGGACGGTGCGTGCCAGCTGATAGTGCCGCGGCACACGGCGGGGTCGCCGCGCCGGGGCCCGGCCGGGCCCCGAAATCGAGCAGACGATCGAACCGGGCCGCAGGCACCTCCCAGTAACGGCAGCGATCGAGCCAATGTTCTGCCGAGAGGTGGACCTCGGGGCACACCTTGCGCTGATGCCGCCCGCACCGGCCGAGCGTGCTGAGGTTCTTGGCCTCGATCACGACCAGGTTCGATGTCCCGCGCAGCAGTAGGTCGATCTCCGTTCGTGGGCCGGGACCATCCACTTCATCCAGTGCCTCGCTCAACCCTTCGAGTTCCCGGCCGCTCGGGTGCACGCCCCAGAAGTACGGCTCGAGCCGGTCGGCGTTGCCTGCGTCCAGGGCCGACCCCCACAGCGGCGTGATCGACAGGAGCTGCTCGAGGCGCAAGCCCGTCCCCCGGCCGAGGGTAGAACGTATTCCACAAGCGCGCGTTCTCTGAATGGGGTCTTCGCAGGTTGGCAATGACCGTCTCGGGCAGGTGGTCGAAGGCGCCTTCCTGCTCACCGGCGAGGATGGCGCGCGGCAAGGGGAGACCGACGGCGAGGGCTCATGCGGATCGACCCGGCCCCGCGATTCCATCTTGCCCGCGATCGTTCGCCATCCTGTGAGCAGGGATGGGCGGGGACGGGTCGAGCCCGGATGGTTAACCGTGGGGTGTGTCCGCGAGCGCGGCATGGAACGAGGCGAACCAGTCCGGCAGGCGAGCGGTTGAGTCGAGATGGAAGCCGAAGGCGCGCCTGCCGAGCGACAGCAGCGTCTGCAGATCGCCGATGGCCTGGGCGCGCTGGAGCAGGTTGAAGGTCACACCCAGTCCCGGGACGGCGACGCCCACCGCCCGATCGGCGGTCAGCACGATGAAGACCATCTCGTCCGGCCCGCCCTTGTGGATCTGCCCCGTCGAGTGCAGGTAGCGGGGCCCGAACCCGTGAGACGAAGCTGCGCGGCGATGGTCGCGGACGGCGGCGCGCAGCCGGCGAAGCTCAGCCTCGATGCCTGCGTCGGCCGGCAGGTAGATCAGGAAGCACAGTGCGTCGCCGTCGTGGAGCTCGGACAGGACCGCCGAATCGGCGGACGCCAGATCACCAGGCATTGGGCCCGGGAGCGAACCCTCACGGCCTTCGATCAACAGTCCCCTGCGCCTGCCACAGGACGGCAGGCGTCGGGATGGACCCCTGCTTGCGGTAGGTCTTCAGCAGTTCGGAGGTGCGATCCTTCGCCCGCTGGACGTCCGGCTGGTCGAATGCGTTCACGCCAAGCCGGTGGCAGGCGACGGCCGTGGCGAACTCCCAGCGGAAGAACTCCTCCCCCAGCCCCCTCTCGCCCCGCTCGACGTCGATTACCGCCACCGGATGGCCGGCGCGCGCCAATACGGCGACGAGTACATCATGCTCACCGGTCGCACGCAGGTAGGCAAAGGCACGGTCGCTCCCGTAGCTCTCCACCGCCCCTGGAGGTTCGCCGGTGATGGGCAGAATGCCCTTCCCCTCTTTGCCGCTGCTCTCGGCGATCAGCTGCTCGATCCAGTCCTCGAGAGGCTCGAGGCCGTCGTCCGCCAGGAAGGTGAGCTTGTCCCGCCCGCGTTCGGCTGCGAGGGCGAGGAGGGCGCCCAGGTGCAGCCCCGGGTTACGCGCCGCCTCAACTCCCGGCCCGCACCGCCGCGCCATATCCGCCGCGCCGGTCAAGAGCGCGTCGACGTCCGCTCCCAGCAGCGCCGCCGGAAGCAGGCCGAAGACGGAGAGAGCCGAGTAGCGGCCGCCCACGTTTGCCGGAGCGGAGAAGACGCGGCGGAAACGTCGCGCTTCGGCCAGCGTCTGCAGGGAAGTTCCGGGGTCGGTGACGGCGGCAAAGTGCCGCCCGGCGTCGTCCCCGACGGCGGCCTGCGCGGCAGCCCAGAAGTATTCGAGCAGCGCCAGGGGTTCGGTCGTTGTCCCGGACTTGCTGGAGACGACATACAGCGCCTCGGCGGGTGAGACGGCGCCGGCGATCCGCTCGACCATCTCCGGATCCGTGCTGTCGAGGACGTGCAGCTCCATCCCCTGCGCCGGGTGCAGGATCCTGCGGAAGACGTCCGGCGCCAGCGAGGACCCGCCCATCCCGAGCACGACGGCATGGCGCAAGCCTTCGCACCGCAGCTCCTCGGCAAATGCTTTCAGCGCACCGGCCTCCGCCTGCATCCCTTCGGGGAGCGTCAGCCAGCCCATGCGACGCGAAGCCTCGTCGGCCTCGGACGGCTTGTCGGTCCACAGCGAGACGTCCTCGCGCCACAGGCGCATCCCGACGTGATCGACCTCCAGCGCTGCCAATGCGGCATGGAAACCCGTCTGCCAGATCGCCGAGCTCGGCTCGAGCGTGCATCGCTGTCGTCTCCATTTCCTGATGGTCGCGCTTTGGAATTCGCCTCGTCCAATTCAAGTGCCTGTGCACTCGCCTGGATCCCGAGCTCATCTACGGAGATCCCCAACGAGGCGAGCCCTTCCAGGTGCGCCCGGGACGATGAGATCATGGCCCAATCCCCGGACAACCCCAGGCGCGCCATGCCCTCCATTGCCCCCTCCGCCCCGGCGAACCGGATGCCGATCTGCGCTCCGGTCGCCGGCGCTGGGTCGCCGTCTTCCAGTGCGACCGCTCCCCAGGGGCTCAGGGCGATCAGGCCGATCATGCCCAGGTCGCCGACATCTGCCTGGGCCGCCCCGACCTGAGCCAGGGCGAGTTGAAGAAGTACGTTTCGCGTGCGTCCGGCGAAAGCGTCGGCCCGCTCGGCGCGCCGCCCGGCGCCGGCCGCCTGTTCCGCAAGCAACGCCTCGACCTGTGCGACCACGCTGGCGGGGTCGAAGACGACCAGACACAATGGAAGATCCGAGGATCCTGTGCGCGCCCTGCCCTGTAGCCCTCGGGTACAGGCGCCCAGTGCCAGACCGAGGCCATCGAACGAGACGACCGGTCCGATCAGCGCCGGCTGCCCATCCTTGAACAAACCCTCGGCCGCCTCGAGCCCGGACAGAGTGTGGGGGAAACCGATCACCAGGTTCGGGCGGTTGACCAGCCGCGCAATGTCTTCAGCGCGTCGCCGATAGGATCCGGCATCGGCGCCAGGGGGGAACCGCGCGCCGACGAATCCATTCCGGCCGTTGCTGCGCTCGTGGACAGGGAGGAGCAGGCTGGCGGCGGAACGCATGTCCGACGCCATCAGGGCGTCGGACATCTGATCCACACTCCAGCCTGCCTGTGCCAGGGGTCGGACCGCCGCGTGCCGGTCGACCCTCTCCGGCGGCAGATCCCCATTCGATCAGCACGCCTTCGATCCTGCCCGGCCCGGCCCAGCTCCCCAGCCGTTCGGCGGTGAGGTCCGCCGCGGGTCAGGCCCGCCAGCCACAAGCCCGGCGTGCTTTCGGCGTCTGCGCTCATGCTCCCTGCTTGCGGGAGGCCTCCGATCGCTCGATCGCCAGGATCTTGTTCACCCGGCGCACGTGGCGTTCCTCGCCGGTGAACTTCGCCGCCAGGAACGTCTGCACGATCTCAACCGCCACGTCGGGGCCGATGACCCTGGCGCCGAGCGCCAGGACATTGACGTCATCGTGCTCGACGCATTGGTGGGCCGAGTAGGTCTCGTGACACACGCCGGCGCGCACGCCGATCATCTTGTTCGCCGCCAGCGCCGC
The DNA here is from genome assembly GCA_963743255.1 of uncultured Chloroflexia bacterium. Lineage (GTDB taxonomy): Bacteria > Chloroflexota > Anaerolineae > Anaerolineales > E44-bin32 > DYJB01. Next base: position 43,583 of record CAVUPD010000018.1, on the reverse strand, counting down.
CCCGACCCCGGAGCCGCACAGCACGATCGCGCGCTCCGCCTCCCGGTTCTGAATCGCACGCCCGGCCTTCTCGGCCATGTCGGGGTAGTCGACCGGGGCGGTCGAGTCCGTCCCCAGGTCCAACACCTGATGGCCGGCCTTGCGGACGGTCTCGAGCACGATCTCCTTCAGTGGGAATCCGGCATGATCACACGCGACAGCTACCTTCACCCTGCCACCTCCCTACTTCGCCGCGGCCATAGCCTTGTGGGCGGCGGCGATCACGTGGTCGACCGTCAGCCCGACGAATTTGTAGACGTCCTTGTAGGGCGCCGAAGCACCGTAGCGGTTGATCCCGACGACCACGCCCTTCTCGCCGACGTAGCGGTCCCAGCCCATACTCACGCCGGCTTCGACGGCCACCCGCGCCCGGAGATCGGCCGGCAGCACCTGCTGCCGGTAGGACTCGGGCTGGGCCTCGAACAGGTCCCAGGACGGGAACGACACGAGGCGCACCGCCGTGCCCTGCTCGACGAGCTTCTCCGCGGCGGCGACGATCATCTCGACCTCGGAGCCGGAGGCCATCAGCAGGACCGACGGCTTGCCCTTGCCGAGGTCGGCCATCACGTAGGCGCCGCGCCGCAGCCCGTCCGCCGGCGCGTATTTGGTGCGATCGTAGACCGGCAGCGCCTGCCGGGTCAGGGCCAGGGCCGTCGGGCCGGTGCTGCGTTCCAGCGCCACCAGCCACGCCTGTTTGGTTTCATTGGCGTCGGCAGGCCGGAGCAGGCACAGGTTCGGGATGGCGCGCAAGGTCAATAAGTGCTCGATGGGCTGGTGCGTCGGGCCATCTTCGCCGACGCCGATCGAATCGTGCGTATAGATCAGGATCATGCGCTTGTGCATGATCGCCGCAAGGCGGATCGGTGGGCGCATGTAGTCGGCGAAGACCATGAACGTACCGCCGTAAGGGATCAGCCCGCCATGCAGCGTGAGGCCGTTGAGGATCTGCCCCATGGCGTGCTCGCGCACGCCAAACCGCAAATAGCGGCTGCCGCGAGCCTCCGGCGCGAAATCGCCGCCATCCTTGATTGCCGTCTGGTTGGACGGCGTCAGATCGGCGGAGCCGCCGATCAGCTCGGGGAGTGCCGGGGCCAGAGCGTTGAGCGCCTTGCCCGACACGGCCCGCGTCGCCATGCCCTTCGGATCAACGGCGAACTCCGGGACGAGCTCCGCCAGACCTTTGGGCAGCTCGCCGGCCTGGGTGCGTGTGAATTGCACCGCCAGATCGGGATGTGCCTTGGCGAACCGCTCCATGAGCTGCAGCCAGGCCGCATGGGCTTTCTTGCCGCGCTCGGCGGCAGGTCGCAGATGCGCCAGCACGTCCTCGGGGACCAGGAAGCGCGGCTCGGTCGGCCAGCCCAGCTTCTTCTTGGCGCCGTCGAGCTCCTCGTCGCCCGGCGGCTCGCCGTGGGCCGAGGACTTGTCCTGCTTGGTCGGCAGGCCGAAACCGATGTGGGTCCGGCAAGCGATCAGCGACGGACGCGGGTCTTTCCGGGCAGCCTGGATGGCGCGATCGATCGCCTCGACGTCGTTGCCGTCCGGAACGCTGATCGTATGCCAGCCGTAAGCTTCGAAGCGCTTCACCCGGTCCTCAGAGAAGGCCAGATCGGTGGGGCCGTCGATGGTGATGTGGTTGTCGTCGTAAAGGTAGATCAATCGCCCGAGCTTCTGATGGCCGGCGAATGAGGCCGCCTCGGAGGCGACGCCCTCCATCAGGTCACCGTCCGACACGATGGCGTAGATGAAGTGGTCGACGACGGGCAGATCGGGCTGGTTGTACATCGCCGCCAGATGCTCCGCCGCCACGGCCATGCCCACGCCCATGGCGAACCCGGAGCCGAGCGGGCCGGTGGTGGTCTCCACGCCGGGGGTCTCACCGAATTCGGGGTGCCCGGGCGTCTTGCTCCCCAATTGGCGGAAGCGCTTGAGCTCGTCGAGCGGCAGGTCGTAGCCTGTGAGGTGGAGCATCGAGTACAGCAGCGCCGATCCGTGTCCGGCCGAGAGCACGAAGCGGTCGCGGTCCGGCCAGTGCGGATCGGTCGGGTCGAACTTGAGGTGGCGCGACCACAGCGTGTAAGCCATGGCCGCCGCGCCCATTGGCATGCCCGGGTGGCCCGACTTCGCCTGCTGGACGGCGTCGGCGGAAAGGAAACGGATGCAGTTGATTACCTTCTCATCAAGCTCTTGATTGCTCATGCAGCGCTCCAGGGTGATGGGGTCAGGCAGACAGGCAGGCGCCAACCGGCCGGCCTGTCGAAGGGTATGCAAACGCTTCCCGAAGGATAGCACCATCGAGGCAGGCGCGGTAAGGAGGACCTACCCTCCGACCTCAGACAAACGTCATGCGCCACGGTCGGGGCGATCCAGGGACAGGCCGGCAAACCATTGCTGCAAGCCCTTGAAGCACTCCGCGCCGAGCTTATGGCCGACGTCGGCTTCGCAGTACGTCAGCGAGGCGCCTGCCCGCCGCAGGCGCTCCACATCGCGCCGGGCGCGGTCGACGGGCACGACCTCATCCCGCTTGCCGTGAGCCCAGAAGATCGGAACCGAGTGCAGCCCGGCCAGGTCGCCATGGGGCAGGATGCCGGCCAGGGCGACGACGGCCGCCGGACGCAGTCTGTCGAGCGCAACCGCGCTGAGTGCCAGCGCAGCCCCCTGACTGAATCCGGCGAGCACCAGCGACCGATCCGCGTCCGCCGCGCTGTGCCTGCATCGGGCCGCCTCGGCGATGGCCTGCGCCGCATCGGCGAACGCGGGGATGTCCGGCATCGGGCCGTGTTCCGGATCGACCCAACTGTAGCCGCCCCCGGGGAAGGCAAAGGGCGCCCGCAGCGCCAGCAGGTAGGCCGAGGGCGGGAAGGCGGGCTCGAAGATCCACATCACGTCCTCGTCGCCCATCAGCCCATGCAGCAGGACGACCAGGGGCGCGCGCGGGTCATCGGCCTCGCGCCAGCGACTCTCCAGCCCGGCGACGATGCCGCGCCGCGTGCGGGACTCAGCCACGATCGACCTTGCGGCGCAGGGCATCGAGCCCCGCCAGGACCAGAATCACAAGCGCAATCGGCGCCAGCCCCAGGCCGATGCACAGCAGCGCGGAGAACATGGCGCCGGGTCCGTAGGACGTGTAGACCAGCACACCGCCGACGACCAACACGACGAGCAGTCCGCCGGCGATCAGCCGGGCGGTCGTCGTTCGGGCGTAGGCGCGCAGGTCACGCGGTCCCATCATCTGCCGCCCGATTGGATCCGCCGCACCATCCGAGAGAACTGGCCCGGAAGGGTGAACTGGGCGCGCAGGCGAGGCAGGGCTTTGTTCATCGCCCGGATCCCGAGCTCGGTCATCTCCGACACCGGCGGTTCATCCAGCAGGCCGACGCGCCATACCTCAGGGCGCACGATCACTTCCGGCTGATCGATCTCGAGGCGCATCTCGGCGAAGGTCCGCGCCGTGATCTCCATGTACTCCTGGAAGACCTTCAACGCCTGCCCCGGCCGAAGGCGAAGCAGCATCTCGGACGCAGGCAGCATGGCCGCCAGGCTCGGGGAGCGCGCCTCGCTCCACAACTCGCGTGCCCGGCGAAAGCACCGAAGCTACGACGGGCGCGTTCAGGAGGGCGCGTGCCGGACGCACCGGGACCGGGTCCAACGCGCCGCCGTCGATCAGCCGGTGGTCGCCCATCAACTGCGGCGGGAAGATGCCCGGCAGGGCGATCGTCGCCAGGACCGCGTGCGCCACGATGCCATCCCGCAGGACGATCTCCTCGCCGCTGTTCAGGTCGGCGGCGGTCACGGCGAACGGAATGCGCAGGTCGGCGAACGTGCGTTGGCCCAGAATCCCGTGCAGCCACTGTTCGATACGGCTGAGGCCCATCAGCGCCGGACCTTCCGGACGCGCCCGGAGCATGTCGCGGATCGAGGCGGCGTTCGCCAGGTTGCTGATCTGATCGGGCCCGTACCCGGCGGCGTACGCCGCGCCGATGATGCCCCCGATGCTCGTCCCGGCGATGGCGCCGATGCGAAACCCCTCACGCTCGAGGACCTTCAGCACCCCGATGTGCGCCAGCCCACGCGCCCTACCTCCGCCCAGGGCAAGAGCGATCTGCATCTCAGCCTTCCTTTCTCGATGTCCACATGAGTTCTTGTTCCTGCCCGGGCATGCGCCCGATCCCCATGAGTTCTAGTTCCCGCCCGGGTTCCCCACCGGTGTGCCATCTCGCCGCCCCGATGCCCTAACTCCAAGGCAGAGCAAGCGGGTTGGGTCAGCCTGCGCGCCGGGTCACGACCGACGCGGCACCAGTCCCGACGAAGCCTCGTACTCACCCGGGCACTGGAACTCGATCCAACGTGCTCGATCGTCGTTCTCCTCGTCCGGGTACAGGATCCACTCGCCGTCGTGCAGGACGGCCACCTTGCTGAATGTCCGCAGGGCCCAGGCCATCTCGTGCTTCCACTGCCCGACCTCACCCCAGAACAGCTTCTCCGTGTCCACGTGATAGCACAGTGCGCGAGTGATGCCGTTGGCCGGCGAGCCCGCCGGGACGGTTCCCGCGCCGGCGGCGCGGATCGTCACCAGGTCGCACGTCGGCATCCGCACTTCGCCGGGCCAGATCGGGAAGTCCTGGTTGCAGTGTTTGTAGGCTTCGGTCACCGCCGTCTCCAGCACGGCCGGCAGACGTTTCCCGGCCAGCCCGGGGACGCAGCCGCGCAACACCAGATAGGCGATGCCAAGAATCACGAGACCGCAGCCGATGCGGCCTCTGTCCTCCCACGCACCGCCCAACGCTGCCCGCAACCTGATCAGGCCACCGGGCCGTGGAGAGGGCTGGCCGACATTGTGCATGGTCATCCCCGGTCGACCTCGATGCCCTCGAGCGGCTCGAAGCGCAAGCCTTGACGACGGCGGCTCGACCCAGGCATGCAGTACGACTTGACGCGTCGACCCAACGTCGACCTGTCAGGCCGTGGGATCGAGCCGAGCAACGTCCGCATCGTCTGGTGTCGCGAACCCGTAGCCGAGCGCCTCGAGGATCAAACGTGCGTCCGCCAGCGGGTCCTCGAGGTGCGGCAGTTGGTGTGCCTGGGTCACCCGGACGCCGAGCCGCGCCGAGGCCTGGCGAACCGACTCGGTCAGCGACGGGTCTTCGGCCGCCCGCCGGAGCAGATGAATGGCGTTCGGTCGATCGGGGCCGCCCCTGGCCAGGGCCAGGCCAAATCCGGCGGCACGACGGGCGCACACGCGTGCACGCCCCTCATTCCCGGCGGCGCGCGAGGCGACCGCCTGGCGCATCTCGGCTGCGATCCGCGCCCGAGCATCCGCCGCGTTCATCGGTCGGATGCTATCACAGCGTCTCCGGCAGCGCAGGCCCGCCGCCGCGAGACAGGATGAAAGGGGCGCGGATGGTATGATGAACGCGTCTCTCCGCCCGAGCGTCCGCCGATGCTCGGCAACCCGAGGAGGCGCGGACGATGCGGTTCGAAGGCAAGGTGGCACTGGTGACCGGCTCCGGTCGCGGCCTGGGCCGCGCCATCGCCCTGCAGCTCGCCGCCGAAGGCGCCGACCTGATCGTCAACTTCTTCCGCAACCGTTCTCCGGCGGAAGAAACTGCCCAGGCGGTGCGCGCTCTGGGGCGCCGGGCGACCGTCGTGCGGGCGAATGTGGGAGACATCCAGGGGTTGGAGACGCTGTTCGCTGCCGTCCGCCAAGAGCATGCGCGCGCTGGACATCCTGATCTCGAACGCCGCCTCGGGCTACAACCGCCCCGCCCTCGAACAAACGCCGAAGGGCTGGGACTGGACGATGAACATCAACGCCCGCTCGCTGCTGTTCGCCGCGCAGCTCGCCGCGCCGCTCATGCAGGGACGCGGCGGCAAGATCGTGGCCGTCAGCAGCCCCGGCGCGTCGCGCGTGCTGCCCGAATACGTCGTCGTCGGGGCCAGTAAGGCCGCCCTGGAAGCGCTGGTGCGTTACCTGTCGGTCGAGCTGGCGCCGTTGGGCATCGTGGTCAACGCCGTGTCACCCGGCGTCGTGCCCACCGAAGCGCTGCAGCATTTCGCCTTGACGCGTGACGGCGAGATCTTCAAGCGGCTGGCGGCGCGGACCCCCGCCGGGCGGCTGACGACGCCCGAGGATGTTGCCGGCGTCGTGGCCTTCCTGTGCAGCCCGGAGGCGGAGATGATCCGCGGCCAGGTCTTGGCCATCGACGGCGGCGCCTCGCTCCTGGGGACGTCGATCCTCGACCAGAATCCGTAGGGGCGAAGCACCCGGGACTTATCGGGTGCTTCGCCCCTACATCATCGCTCCTGTCCGCTCCGGGCACGCAGGATCAGATCGAAACCTGCAGCGTCTCCCGACCGATGTGATCGAAGAACTCCTTGCGCGTCGAGTCGTTCTCCCGGAACGAACCGGTCAACGAGCTGGTGACCATCACGGCGTGCGCCTTCTTGACGCCGCGCATCGTGGCGCACAGATGCCAGCCTTCCAGGACGACGGCCGTGCCGCACGGATGCAGGGCCGCCTCGAGGAAGTCGGCGATCTGGCGCGTCATGCGTTCCTGCACCTGCAGCCGCCGGGCGAACAGGTCGACGATCCGCGGGATCTTCGACAGGCCGATGACCTTCCCGTTCGGGCAGTAGCCGATATGCGCCCGCCCGAGGAAAGGCAGCATGTGGTGCTCGCACAGGCTGTAGAACTCGATGTTGCGCACGATCACCATCTGGTCGTAGCCGACCTCATACAGCGCATCGTTGATGACCTCGTGCGGGTCCACCCGGTAGCCCGCCAACAGCTCGTCGTACATGCGGGCCACACGGTTGGGAGTGCGCTCCAGCCCCTCGCGGTCGACATCTTCGCCGACCGCCTGCAGCAGGCGGCGGACCGCCTCCTCGATCTCAGGTTTGGCCACGCCCACACCGTCCAACAGCTCGGCAGCAGCTTCGATGTTGTGCATCCGTCCCTCCTTCCGGCGTCTGCCGCCCATGGTAACACGCACCGCCTGCGGGGTCCCCATCGCCTCCCTTCCCGGGTAGAATCCCCCTGACATGAGGACTCAAGTCGATCTGCACGGCCGCGTGGCTTTGATCACCGGCGCCGGCCGCCGGCTGGGGGAGGCCTTCGCCCGCGCGGTGGCCGATGCCGGCGGCGACGTCTGCCTGCACTTCGGCACCACGCCCGCCGATGAGTTGGCCGCCGAGCTCTCCCGGAAACACGGCGTGCGGGCCATTGCCCTGCAGGCAGACCTGGCCGACGCGGCGGCGGTTTCGCGCCTTTTGGACCGGGCCGTGGAACGGCTGAGCGAAGTCGACCTGCTGGTCAACTCCGCCTCGGTCTTTGGATCGGCGACCCTCGCCAACACCGACGTCGACACCTGGCAGCATCACCTGGCCGTGAATCTGACCGCCCCTTTCCTGCTCTCGCAGGCGTTTGCTCGTCACCGCAACGGCCGTCCGGGCGCCATCGTCAACCTGCTCGACTGGCGCGCCCTTCGCCCCGGCCCGGACCATCTGGCCTACACGGTGTCCAAGGCCGGGCTTGCGGCGTTGACGAAATCCCTCGCCCAGGCGTTGGCGCCTGGCATCCGCGTCAACGGGTTGGCCCTGGGCGCCATCCTACCGCCGCCGGGCGCATCGGGCGAGGAGGATCGGCCGGCCGCGCAGGCGCCACTCGGCCGCTGGGGGACGTTGGAGGAGACGTGTGACGCCTTGCTCTTTCTGCTCGCCGGGCCGGACTTCATCACCGGTGAGATCCTGCACCTGGACGGGGGCCGCCATCTGGCCTGAGGATCGAAGATGACCGAAGACCGGATCGAGATCCGCGACCTGCTGCTTCGCGGCATCCTGGGCATCAATCCGCAGGAACGCGAGAAGAAGCAGAACATCCTGGTGAACCTGACGCTATTCGCCGACCTGCGGCCGGCGGGACAGAGCGACGACATCGCCGACACGGCCAATTACCGCACGATCACCAAACGCGTGATCGAACACGTCGAGGCCGTCGGGCGGTTCACCGTCGAGGCGCTGGCGGCGGACGTGGCCCGGCTGTGTCTTCAGGATCCACGTGTGATCCGCGTTCGTGTGCGCGTCGAGAAACCCGGCGCGCTTCGCTTCGCCCGGTCGGTCGGCGTCGAGATCGAACGCGCCCGCGACGACACCTCTACCGGCTGAGCCCCTTGGGGGCGAGACCAACCTCACCTTCGGGTACACGTAGGGGCGATGCATGCATCGCCCCTACACCCTCTCCCCCCGGGACTCAACAGACATCGATGCGAAGGTGGATTGCACTCGATGGCGCGTGGAGGCGGAAATCTGCGCGACGCGTAGGGGCGACGCACCGTTCGTACCGCGAAGCCCGGCGGCACGCCGGCCGTCTCGCCCCGGCGGGCCGGGGCTCGCGGCCCGAACGGGATGCGAGACGGCATGCATCTCCCCTACACCCTCTCCCTCCGGGAATCAACGGACATGGATGCGAAGGCGGATTGCACTCGATGGCGCGTGGAGGCGGAACTTGCCGCGACGCATAGCGTCGACAGATGCGTCGCCCCTACGGCGGAAGACTCTCGCCCCGGTCGTGGGCCAGGGCACGGCCGATCCACCCATCCTCGCGAAACCCGAGCGCCGGCGGCGGTGTCGCTGCCCCTCGGTGCGTGTATCATCCCTGCTGTGGGCGAACGGGCCTTCCTTTCTCTTGGCTCCAACCTCGAGCCGGAATCCAACCTGCCGCGGGCGGCCCTAGGGCTGCGTTCGCTCGGCCGCGTTCTGGCCTGCTCCAATGTCTACCGTAACCCGGCCGTAGGCCCCACCCCCGGTCCCGACTTCCTCAACGCCGCCGTGTTGTTGGAGACCGAGCTCGCGCCGCATGCTGCTGCGTACGGAGCTGCGTGCCCTTGAAGCGCGGCTCGGCCGCCGCCGGACGCCCGACAAGTACGCCCCGCGCACCATCGACCTCGACCTGGTGCTCTACGGCGCGCTCGTGGTCCAAATGGACGAACTGAATCTCCCGGACCCGGACCTGATGATCCGGCCGCATCTCGCCATCCCACTAGCCGAACTTGACCCCGAATGCCGGCACCCGATCACCGGCGAAAGCCTGGGCTCGATCGCCGCGCGACTTCTCCCTCAGGCCCAGATGCACATGGCGCCAGAGGCTACGCGGCTGCTGCGCATCGCAGCTGGTCTCGAACAGGGCGGCGAGGCCTAGAGATGGCGGAGACGGCGGATGTCGTCATCTGCGGCGCGGGGATTGCCGGCCTTGCAGCGGCCTACCACCTGACGCTGGCCGGCGTGCGCAACGTCGTGCTGATTGAAGAGGGCGAGCCACTTTCGCTCACCAGCGACAAATCGACTGAGTGCTACCGCAACTTCTGGCCGGGACCGGGCGACGGGATGGTTCGGCTGATGAACCGCAGCCTCGACCTGCTCGAAGGTCTGGCCCTGGCTAGCGGCGACGCCTTCCACCTCAATCGGCGTGGCTACCTGTACTGCACCGCCGATCGGGATCGTCTTCAGCAGCTGCGGCGGGCTGCCGAGGAGTTCGAGCACCCTCGGCGCCGGCCCAGTCCGCGTCCACCCGGGGTACGGCGAGGCGTACTGCGCCTCGGGCCCGCAAGCTCCGATCGACGGGTTCGACCTCCTGGACGAGCCATCGCTCCTGCGCGCCCATTATCCGTGCCTCTCGGAGGACATCCTCGGCGCGCTGCACGTGCGCCGCGCCGGTTGGTTTTCCGCGCAGCAGTTCGGACGGTTGCTGCTCGACCGGGCCCAGGCGGGCGGCGCACGATGGCTGCGCGGGCAGGTGCAGGCGGTGGAGACCGTCGCCGGCCGCGTCGCAGCCGTGTGCGCAGCCACTCCGTCGGGCTTGATGCGCATTCCCACACCGGCTTTCGTCAACGCCGCCGGCCCGTTCGTGGGGCGCGTGGCGCGACTGCTCGAGCTCGATCTCCCCGTCGCCTGCGAGCTGCATGTCAAGGTGTCGATCTCCGATGCCCTGGGTGCCATGCCGCGCCAGGCGCCGCTGCTCATCCTCAGCGATCCGCAGACGCTCGATTGGTCGATGGAGGAGCAAGCCGCGCTGCGCGAGGCGGGTCACGAAGCGCTGTTGGGGGAGCTACCGTCCGGCGTACACGCCCGCCCGGAGGGCCCGGACGACAGCCCGATCCTCGTGGCGCTCTGGCCGTACCACACGCCGCTCGTCGAGCCGGAGTTCCCCTTGCAGTTCGAGAGTCTGTATCCGGAGGTCGTGCTGCGCGGGCTGGCCAGGCTGCTGCCTGGAGTGAGGGTCTACCTCGATCGGATGCCCCGGCCGTTCGTCGACGGCGGGTACTACACGCGCACCCGCGAGAACCGGCCGCTGATCGGCCCGCTCGAGATCGAGGGAAGCTTCGTCATCGGAGCCCTGTCCGGTTTCGGTTTGATGGCCTCGATGGGCGCCGGGGAACTGCTCGCCGCGCACGTTACCGGCGCAACGCTGCCCGAGTATGCCCGATGGTTCGTGCCCTCACGCTATGCTGACCCGGCTTACCAGGCGCTCTTGCAGTCGATGGAAGCCACGGGGCAGCTGTAGCCATCAAGTCCGTCCCTGCCCTCCATTGTCATTGCGAGCCATGGTCCCCGCCGCTGGTCCCCGGAGCGGAGCGCGGGGGAGAGTGAAGCGGTACGGCAAAGGCCGCAGGCCGACGAAGCAATCTCCTGTCGTGCCAGGCAAGCCGCTGCGGGGTTCCGTTGGCGAAGAGATTGCTTCGGCCCTTCGGGCCTCGCAATGACACCCGGGGATTTGGCGGAGGCCGTGTTGCGCACGACTCGCGGGTGTCAGAGCATGAGGTGGGTGGTGGGTTCTCGTGAAGCGGTTAGGGCAGAGCGGTTTCGCCGCGGTTGAACTCGTCGGCTGCTTGAGCAATCAGCTTGCGCAGCCGCTGATCGGGGACCTGGTCCACGCCGGCATATGCCTGGCCGTTCAGCCAGACTTCGACGGAGCCGTCCGCTGCGGTGCCAAAGTCGAGGGACTGCCCGGCGAAAACCGGATCGGCCGCCATGAGACGCAGAACGATGGCCTGCAGTGCTTCCGCGGCTGCCGACGCCTGGCGTTCGGTTTCAGCGGCAGAGATGGATCTCGCCCGAGGGTGCTGAGCGCGCATCCCGGGCGCAGCACCCAGGACGCGGCCACGCAGCTTCTGGAAACCGACGGCGATGAGCAGCGCCGCCAGCATCACCACGCCGACGATCAACATGTAGGCCGCCAGGGTGATCATGCCGGCTCGGTCGCCCGGTTACACGCCCACCAGGATCGTCCGTGCCGGCGCTCCATCGCTGCCGATCAGTTTGAGCGGCAGGCAGTACAGGGAGTAGCGACCTTGACTTACGTGGCTCAGATCCAGCCCCTCGATTACGACCACGCCTGCCTCGAGCAAGGTGCGGTGCGTGTCCTTGCTCTGCCCGTAGGGCGCCACCGACAGGTAATCGACCCCCACCAGTTGAACGCCCTTGCGCACCAGCCAGCGCGCGCCGCTGGCGTCGACGGCCACGAAGTTGGTCTGGAAGGATTTCTCTTTGGCCCACAGCTCGGAATTGCGCGTCCTGAACAGCACGCGGCGCGTGCGGGGTGGAAGTCCAGCCGTCTCGAGCGTGGCTTCGTCGATCACCTTGGCCGTCGGCAGATGGAGGACGTACGCCCGGCCGGTGAGCAGCTTCAAGGGCAGCAAATCGACCGCTCCGGCGCCATCGATGAAGTGCAGCGGCGCATCGACATGCGTCCCGGTGTGGACGCCACAGGACAGCCGGGAGACATTGGCGTTGGCACCCGAAGCGATGGACTCCACACGCTCCAGTTGGACGCCCGGATCGCCCGGCCAGACCGGCAGCTGCGGCGAGACCCCCACCGAAACATCGTAGATCCGCATGCGGCACCTCCAAGCCGGAGATTATAGAATGGAAGCCTGCCGGAGGCGCAATACCCTGCGGCGACCGGCCTGGGCGCGCGGCTCGCGGAACCAGCCCGTTCCCCCACCGGCTTGGGACGGCACAACCTGCTCCAAGGAGGTCGCATGACCGACTTCACCGCGGTTGACCAGATCATTGCCCGGCGGCTCGAGGCTTCCCTCGACGAACTTCGGTGCCTGGTTGCGCTGCCCAGCGTCTCCACCGAGGGAACCTCGATGCCCGAGTGCGCCGGGCTGGTGGGCGAGCTGCTGAGGAAGAGGGGTTTCCAGGTGGAGTTGGTGCCGTCCGCCGGATACCCGGTGGTGGTTGCCGTTCGACCGGGCGTGCGCGCCGACCGAACGCTGCTGTTCTACCACCACTACGACGTCCAACCGGCCGGCCCTCCCGGGCTCTGGGAGTCGCCGGCCTTCGAGCTGGCCCTGCGAGATGGATGCGCCTTCGGCCGCGGCGCAGTCGACGACAAGGGCCACTTGATCAGCCGGCTGGCGGCGCTCGACGCCCTGATCGAGGCGGACGGCGATCTGCCCTGCACCGTCAAATTCGTGATCGAGGGAGACGAGGAGGGAGACAACGTCCACCTGCCCGGATTTCGTCGCGCACCACGCCGACCTGCTGGCGGCGGACGCCTGCCTGTGGGAAGCCGGGGATGTCAATCACGAAGGCGTCCCCGTGTGCTACGCCGGGATGCGCGGCATTGCCTACGTCGAGCTGCGTGTCACGACCGCTTCGCAGGACGCCCATTCCGGGCTCGGCGGATCGATCTTTCCCAACGCCGCCTGGCGCCTGGTGTGGGCCCTCCAATCCTTGAAGGGGCCGGATGAGCGAATCCTGATCCCCGGGTTCTATGACCGTGTCCGTCCTCCCACGTCGCGCGACCTGGAACTGCTCGCCGAGCTGCCCGAGGACTCCGACGACCTGCTCCGAACGTACGGCTTGAAGGGGTTCGTCAAGGGCCTGACGAATGGCGTCACCCTGCGGAGTGAGGCCGTGTTCTCGCCCACTTGCACGATTTGCGGGTTGACCTCCGGGTATCAAGGCCCGGGGTGCATGACCGTCCTGCCGGCGCAGGCCAGCGCCAAGATCGACTTCCGGCTGGTGCCGGATCAGGAGCCGCTGGAGGTGCTGGCGCAGCTGCGCGCCCATCTAGACTCAGAGGGGTTTTCCGACATCGCAATCGTTGATCTGGGGAGCGAGGCACCCGGCCGGTCGGACCCCGACGACCCGTTTTTGCGTCTGGTCGCCGACGCGGCGACCGAAGTGTACGGCCGCCGCCAGCTGATTGCCCCGATGACCGGCGGTTCCGGCCCGTACCATGCTTTCATCCACCACCTCGGCGTACCGATCGCCACTGCGGGTATCGGCTATCCGGGCATGCAGATGCACTCGCCCAACGAGCATTTCCGCATCGACGATTTCGTCGCCGGAACGCGGCATGTGGCGCGCATCGTCGCCCGATTTGGAGTTCCGGTCTCATCGCGCTGAAGCGTCGTTCGCCAAACGGATCGTCGAGACATGCCCATCCTTGTCGGGCGTCGGTCGCTGCGCTATAATGCCGGGGTCATTCGGGGCGTGGCGCAGCCCGGCTAGCGCACCTGCATGGGGTGCAGGGGGTCGGCGGTTCAAATCCGCCCGCCCCGACACGAGGGCCGTCCTTGCGGACGGCCTTCGCCGTTTCCACGTGACGTTCTCCTTCGGCAAACTCCGTCGCGCTGGTGCGCCTGTGGTCGGTTTCTCCACGGGTTTGACGGAGCAATCCCGCGTTGGATGGCGCGGGCTCGCCCGGACTCCGGATTGACGCAGCGAGCGCGGCGACCGGTGCGTGCGCTGACGCGCGAGTCGATATCCCACTGGCCGGACCCCGCGCCCCCTACCCCCCCGGCTCAGCCCGGCCTACAATCCCCGCATGTCATTTCCCCGGGTGCAGCTCCTCGCTACCTGCCTGGTCGACGCACTCTTTCCCGGGGTCGGCGAGGCCGTCGTCACGAGCCTCGACTCGCGCCGGCGTCGAGGTCACCTTTTCGCCCGACCAGACCTGCTGCGGCCAGCCCGCCTTCAATGCCGGCTTCTGGGAGGAGGCGCGGCGCATGGCTCGGCACACGATCGAAGTATTCCTGGCCGAGCCGGATCCTGTCGTCATCCCATCCGGATCGTGCGCGCACATGATCCGTCACGGGTACCTCGAGCTGTTTGCCGATGATTCGGCCTGGCTCGCCCGTGCGCGTGAGCTGGCGGCGAAGACCTCCGAACTCAGCGAGTACCTTGTCGATCGGATCGGCCAGTTCAAACTGGGCGCCTCGGCCAGCGCTCGCGTTGCCTACCATCCCTCCTGCCACCTGCTGCGCGGCCTGGGCGTCGACCGCCAGCCCCAGGCGCTGCTCGGGGCCGTCGAGGGGCTCGAGGTTCATCGGCTGGAGGCCGAGTGCTGCGGGTTCGGGGGCGTCTTCGCCATCGACGAGCCCGACCTCTCGAGCGCCATGCTCGAGCGCAAGCTGGCCGCGATCCACCAGGCCAGAGTGTCCGCCGTCGTGGGTTGCGATGTGAGCTGCCTGATGCAGATCGAAGGCGGTTTGCGCAAGCAGGGTTCCAGCGTGCGCTGCATGCACCTGGCGCAGTTGATCGCCGGGCAGGAACCCGGATTGCGATGAGGGCCGCCTTTCACCGCCGCGTGCGATCGGCGCTCGCCGACCCTGCCCTGCAGCACGCGCTCGACCACAATGCCGACCGGCGGCAGGGAGCTCGCCTGGCCGCGCTGGCGACGCTGCCCAATGCCGAGACGACCCGGCGAGAGGTCGCCGGAATCCGCCGCACGACCCTCGACCATCTCGACGTGCACTTGGCCACGCTGCGTGAGAGGTTGGCCGAGAACGGCTGGCAGGTGCACGATGCCGCCTCGGCCAAAGACGCTTGCCGCCTGGCGATCGACATCTGCCACGAGCATGGGGCGACCCGGGTCGCCAAGTCGAAGTCGATGGTGACCGAGGAGATCAAGCTGAACCCGGCGCTAGAGCGAGCCGGGATCGAGGTTGTGGAGACCGATCTGGGCGAGTACATCGTCCAGCTGCGCGGCGAGCCGCCGGCGCACATCATCTCCCCCATCGTCCACCTTACGCGCCAGGACGTCGGCGCGCTGTTCGAATCGCGGCTGGGGATCCCGTACACCGACGACGTGGCGACGCTGAACGCAGCGGCAAGGCGCACGCTGCGCCCGGTGTTCCTCGATGCCCAGGTGGGCATCTCCGGTGCCAATTTCGCCGTTGCCGAGACGGGCACTCTCGTCCTCGTCACCAACGAGGGCAACGGCCGGCTGGTGACGCAGGCGCCGCCGGTGCACATCGCCTTCGTCGGGATCGAGCGCGTGGTGCCTGCGCTTGCCGATTTGCCGCCTCTGCTTCAACTCCTGCCGCGTTCGGCCACCGGCCAGAAGCTCACGTCGTATGTCAGTTTGATCCAGGCACCCCGCGCAGCGAACGATGCCGATGGGCCGATCGCCCGCCACATCATTCTTGTGGACAACGGCCGCACCCAGATTCCCGGAACGGATCTGCGCGAGTCACTGGCCTGTATCCGCTGCGGCGCGTGCCTGAATGCCTGTCCCGTGTACCGCGAAATCGGCGGGCACGCATACGACAGCGTCTACCCCGGCCCCATCGGGTCGGTCATCTCCCCCGGACTGTTCGGGCTTGCGTCGCACGGCCATCTGGCGAAAGCCTCATCGCTGTGCGGCGCCTGCCGCGAGGTTTGCCCGGCCGACATCGACTTGCCCACCATGCTCCTGCGCGTGCGCCGTGACTACGCACAGCATTCGAAGCAGACCTGGTGGCTCCGGGGAGTGATGCGCGCCTATGCCTGGGCGGCCTCCAACCCGCGACGATTCAGGCTTGCGCTCCGCGCCCTGGCATGGGGCACACGCCTCCTCCCCGCACATGCAGACTGGGTCACGGGCCTGCCCGGACCCTTGAGGGCCTGGACCTCGACGCGGCACTTCCCCCACTTCCAGCCCAGCGCCTTTCGCCGCCGCGTCCGGCGCCTTGACCTCACTGCTCATCACGTGGGTCGCGCTGCGGGCAAAGAAACGCCGACTCGACCCCTTCCGCGCCCCATCGAGGATGAGGACCTGATTGCCCGCTTCCAGCGTGAACTTGAGACCGTCGGAGGCGAGGTCCAGCGTGTGTCGGCAGCCGGTCTCCCAGCTGCCCTGGTGAATGCCGTGCATGCGGTGGGTGCCTCCCAGGTCTTCCTTGCCGGGTGGCAAGGAGGGGCGCGGCTGCCTGGCAGCTTGAGTCTGGAGGAAGAGCTGCGCCGTCGGACCGCCGTGCGGCTGCTTCCAGGAAGCGATACCCGCGCGGCGTGCGTCTCCATCGAACAGGCGGCCGCATCGGTCGGCGTGACCGCTGCAGTCGCGGCGCTGGCCGACACCGGAACAATCCTCGTCGCCTCCGGTCCGCAGGGCGCTCAGGACGCGTCGCTCCTCCCCGGCGCGCACGTCGCTATTCTCTCCACCCAGGACGTCTACCCATCGCTCTCCGACTGGCTCGAGCGCGGTGGACGCTCGCTGCTCGCCGAGCGATCGAGCGTGACGCTCATCACCGGTCCGTCGCGCACGGCCGACATCGAAATGACGCTGACCATCGGCGTCCACGGACCGGCGCGCCTCATCGTCCTGGTGTGCGAAGGCGCCTCGCAAGTCCCGGGGGAACCCCGGCCGTGACAACCCTCACGCCCACGCCCGGCCTTGCCGAACCACCGCCGACCTTCTCCTGGCTCGGTGCGTGGCGCGCCGCCCTCACGCGCCCGTCGGTGGCGACCTACACTGACCTTCTACTCGATCCCAAGGCTAGCCTGCGTCGCGCCGCAGCCTGGCTGTTCACTGCGACGTTGCTCTCCTATCTCGTCGGCGTCGGGATCCAGGCGGCCGTCTTCCCCGGCATGCTGGCGGAGGTCATCCGCGATGCCGCGGAAACTGCACCCGCCGGCATTGGGGTGACGCCCACGGTCGTGCTCGTCCTATCGCTGGCCTGCACCCCGTTCTTGGCCGGTTTCGTCCTTCTCACGTACCTGGTTGGTTTCGGGCTCATCCATTTCATCGCCAGCGCCCTGGGCTCCCAGGGAACCTACTCCGAGTTGGTCTACACTCACGCCGCATACCTTGCCCCGCTGACGCTGCTGACAACCCTGCTCGGGATGATCCCGGTCGTCAACTGTCTGACTCTGCCCCTGGGACTGTACTCGTTCGGCCTACAACTCATGGCATTGAAGTCTGCCACGCGCATGGGCTGGGGCCGCGTATTCGCTACTCTGCTGATCGTCGGGCTTCTCATCGGGCTGGTGGTTGCCGTACTCGGCCTGGGGGTGTTCGCTCCAGAGCTCGAGCGATGGCTCAGGGACGCGGGGGTGAGCACTTAGCCATGGCGACTTCCGCACTTCACAGGCGCATCCGCATCCGAGCCGCCCTCATTCTGGACGAGGCGGACTTGGAGTGGCGTTTCATCCGCGCCTCCGGGCCCGGCGGCCAGAACGTGAATAAGGTGGCCACCGCCGCGCAGCTGAGTTATGACGCGCGCGCGCACTTGCCCGCCGACGTCTTCGCCCGCCTGCGACGAATCGCCGGCGGACGCCTGAGCGCCGATGGCGTGTTGTCGCTGACGGCGCGGTCGGAGCGCACGCAGGTGCGCAATCGCCAAGAGGCGCTCGACCGCCTGGAAGGCCTGCTGCGGCGCGCGGCGGAACCGCCGACGCCGCGCACGGCGACCAGGCCGACGCTTGCCTCGAAGTCACAGCGGTTGGACACCAAGCGCAAACGCGGGCAGGCCAAGGCGCGCCGTCGAAGGCCAACGAATCTGGAGGAGTAGTCTCGGGAAGCCCGGTGCGCGGGGAGGGGTCACAGTTGCCGCGGCTCCCTATCGGGCCCGAGGTCAGGAAGCCATGGATCGCGCGCCGAGACGGAGGGACCTGGGTGACCATCCCGGAATCGTCCGACAAACCCAGCGTCATCTATCAAGCCGCCAAGTTGGGCGATATCGGCTGCCTGTTGGCGGAGTTCGAACTGGCGCGGGCCACTCGAGCGCGCCGGATCCACCCCGGGTCGGGTCTACGGAGTCAGCGGCGGCGCATTCCTGGCGTTGGCGGCTGGGCTCGAGTGGGCGGCCCACGCCCGACCTGAGCGCTGGCAGGCGGCAGCCCACGCCGTGCGCGACTTTGGCGCTTTCTTGGATGCTGCCCCGAGCCGCGCGCTGCGGGCGCGGACTCTGATCCCCTGGTTCGGACCCTTCAATCTTCTGCCGCTGCGATCGTGGGTCGCCGATCGCCTGCGCGCATACGGTGCGGCGGAGGAACTCCTGGCTCTCCGACCTTGGCGTACCGCTTTACCTGTGTGCGATCGACCGGGACGGCACGTTCACTTTGCTCGGCTCACAGGATGATCGGCTGCAGTTCCAGTATCACGCCGTGCGCGTCGGACCGCCGCGCGACGCGCCCATCGTCGAGGCGCTGACTGCATGCCTGAGCACGCTGCTCTCGACCGAGCCCGTCTGGGTGCGCGACCGGCAAGGCGGCGGGCAGTGGCTGCGCGACGCTCGTCCGGCCGTCGTAGACGCCGGCGCGATCGTCGCCGACCTGGAGGCCGCCGATCCGCGTCCGATCGTCCGCACTCGCCCCCACGCCCCGATCCGCACCTGGTCCCTCAACTGGATCACGTCTTCCTTCATCATGCACTCGTCCAACGAGCGGAACCAGACCCTGCTGGCCGCACACTATCTCGACTTGCTGGCGCGACACCGCGCCCTTCAGCGGCGCGTCACCGCACTCGGACGGCCGCTTCCGGCGGCGGGAACCCCGTCGGTCGGCCACGTCGACCTGCCCTACGTCGGCAGCACCGAGGCCTTCACCAACATGCGGCAGTCGGCCCAGAACAAGGAAGCATTGATGGCGCGCTTCCGCACGCTGCTCGACGGCCAGCTCGACTCATTCGACTTCCGCCAGCCGGCCAACGTGATCTACGGCGCCGGCGGGTTCTCGGGGATCCTGGCCGGGCTGGTGACGACCCGCGCCGTCGACGAAGGTTTCGCCCGCGCCGGTGGGCACGTGCGCCAGGTGGTCGGCGTCTCGGCCGGCGTCCTCAACGGTTTTTTCCACGCCATCCAGCTCGCCGCCGCCCGCCGTCCCGACCTGTACACGCCTGCCGCTCGCCAGGCCCTCGGCGACCTGGAGGCCTTCGTCGGTTCGGTCGAACCGAAGCGTGTGGCTGCGGTGAATCTGAACCCGGCTCGGTTCTGGAAAGGCTGGGCGAACCTGGGGCCGATGGAAGCGTTCTTCATCGACCGGCTGCGCGCCTACACCGGCGCCGGGGAGCCGGAGAAGTTGACGTTCGACGAGCTTGATCTACCGCTGACGGTGGCGGCGGCGCGCGGCGACGGCTTCACCGATTTCCTCGGCCCGAGCCTGCCGCAACGCAAGATGTCATTCGGGGGACGGACCTGGTGCCCGGTGAACACACCGGTCGTCCGGGCGTTGGTCGCCGGCTGGAGCATGAACACCTACATCCATCCCGCGGCGCTCAACGGCCAGGAGTATCGCGACGGCGGCGGCACGTTCTACGACCCGGCGTTGTTCGTCGCCTGCATGGACGAGACCCCGGTCAACCTGCTCAACATCCACCTCGATGAGCCCGAAGGTCATTCGTACAACCTTCCCGAGCGCCCCAACCTGCTGCGCCTCCTGTTCGACACCCACAACTACATCTTCCCCGAGGAGCGGCGTCGCATGCGGCTGCTGACCGACCTGCTCTTCGAGCACCTGCGCCTGCGTCTGTCCTACTCCCAGGCGACCGGGGAGGGCCTGCCGGACTTCCGCCAGGAGTGGGCGCTGAGCCGCGAGGCGTCCGGGGAGCCACTCCCCGAGGCGATGTGCCCCGGGGAGGGTTAAGCATGCCAAGGGGAATCGCGGCAAGGCATCTTTCACCGGATTCGCGAATCGCCTCGCAGCCAGGGGCGAGCGCGGGGATATGCCCTCGGTTGGGGGTCGGGCCGCATGACATCCATCTATCCCGACCGGACGGCGGCGGATTGCCACGCCTGACCTTCCGGCCGTCAACATCACCCTGATCGGCAAGGAGACACCGTGACCGCATCGACGCTGACCGAGAAGCTGACCCGAGCGACCAAGCTGGCCTACGGCGCTGGCGACCTGGGCGCGGCCATCGCCACTGCCATCAACGGGTTCTTTCTCAACGCCTTCCTGCTCGATGTCGCCGGCCTGCGCCCGGCGATGGCGGGCAGCATCTTCCTGATCACCAAGCTCTGGGATGCGGTCAACGACCCGCTGCTCGGCATGTTGAGCGACCGGACGCGGACACGCTGGGGCCGGCGGCGGCCGTGGCTCTTGTTCGCCGCCATCCCCTTCGGCGTGTTCTTCTTCCTTCAGTGGAATGTCCCGCCGCTGAGCGACGTCGGCAAGTTCTGGTACTACCTGGTCGTCGCCATCTTGCTGGACACGGCCTTCACCGCCATCAACGTCCCCTATGCCGCGTTGACGCCGGAACTGACCCACGACTACGACGAGCGCACCAGCCTGTCGTCCTACCGCATGTCCTTCTCGATCCTGGGAGGCGTCCTGGCCGCCTTCTTCCACACCATCATCGTCGGCCTGTTCCCCGAGGTCCGGGTCGGCTACATGGTCAGCGCCGCGATCTGGGCGGTATTCATCACCGTGCCCAACTGGATCACGTTCGCCTTTACCCGCGAGGTGCATTACAAGGAGGAACGCCCAAAGGGTCCCGGTTTCATCGAGGGGCTGAAGATCGCCTTTCGCAATCGGGCGTTTGTGCTGGTGACGCTGATCTACCTGCTCTCCTGGCTGAGCATCCAATTCGTGCAGACGAACCTGATTCTGTACGTGCGCTACTGGATGGGCGCCGAGGCGCAATTCGGGCCGCTGATCCTGGCCGTCCAATTCTCGTCGTTCCTCTTCGTGTTGGTCTGGACTCGGGTCAGTAAGAGAGTAGGCAAGCAGCGCACCTACTACGTCGGGATGGGTGTGTGGATCATCGTCTGTCTCGGACTGTTCTTCGTGCAGCCCGGGCAGCTGTCGTTGTTGTTCATCCTTGCGATCCTGGCCGGCGCCGGCGTGAGCATCGGCTACATCATCCCGTGGAGCATGATCCCCGACGTCATCGAGCAGGACGAGCTGGAGACCGGTCAGCGGCGCGAGGGGATCTTCTACGGGTTTTTCGTCTTCATGCAGAAGCTCGGCCTGTCACTGGGGCTGGCGATCTCGAACTTCATCCTGGAGGCTGCCGGTTACATCACCCCGGTGCCCGGCGCTCCGGTGCCCGTCCAACCCGCGCCCGTGCTGCTGTCGTTGAGGCTGTTCGTCAGCTTCGCCCCTGCGGTAGTGCTGCTGATCAGCTTCATCGCCGTGCGCGCCTATCCGATCACGCGCGAACGTCACGCCGCCATCCGGGCTCAATTGGCGAGGCAGAAGTCGGCCCCCGTCTAGAGCGGCGAACCGCGGGCTCGTCCCGGAGACGAGAAGTCCTGCGACGGTCGTCTCCGCTGTCCATATCACCGGTCGCCAATGCAGCGCCGCCACCTTGTTCATCCGGTGGCGGCGCTCGATTCGGGCTGTCCATCGTGGTGAGTCGGAGCTTGTTCAAGTCTCTCAGCGCACCAGCAGGATCAGCGGTGACGCCAGGCAGGCGCACATGGCCAGCAGTATGAGCAGCGCCACCAGCGAGCAACAGCCCCCACAACATCCGTTCCCGTCACGCATTCGTCCCTCCGTGCGGCCCGGTCCGCCCGCCCCCCCGTGCGAAAGTGACCGTCGCCGCACGGTCAGCCTAGTCGACTCGGCGAATCCGATCCAGCCATGAAGGTGACGCCCGGCCGACATCGGGTTGTCAGCCTGTCGGCCACCCCGTGACGGGCAACAGGGCCCGAGGCGACACGCGCAGGGGCGAAGCATCCAAAGCGAATCCCGGATGCTTCGCCCCACCATGGCAGACTCGCGGGGTGCGCTGAGGGGTCGGTTTGCCCGGCCGTTATCCTTCCAGGAGTGTCGTCGCCCCCATGGCCTCGAAGACGCCGATGATCGCCGAGTTGTCTAGGTCGCCCATGCCCATCTGCAGCATCGCCTCGTACAGCTGCAGGTTGAGGGCCGAGAGCGGGAGCGGCATGCCGAATGCCCGCGCCGTCTCCAGGATGATGGCCAGGTCCTTGTGCATCATCGATGCCTTGAACCCCGGGCGCCGCTCCCCGGCGAACAACCGCGGCGGTTTGACGTCCAGCGTCCAGCACTGGGCGGCGCCGCCGCGGATCGCCTCGACGACGCGCCGGGGATCGACGCCGGACTTGCGCGCCAGCAGCAGCAGTTCGGACATCGCCACCATCGTCGCCGCGGCCATGATCTGGTTGCAGGCCTTGGCCACCTGTCCGGCGCCACTCTCGCCGACGTGTGTGATCGTTTTGCCCATCGACTGGAGAACGGGGAGCACGCGCTCGAAGGCCTCCCGCGGGCCTCCGACCATGATCGCCAGCGTGGCAGCCTTGGCCCCCACATCGCCGCCGGACACCGGCGCGTCCAGCGCCTGCACCCCAACCTCCGCCAGCTGCGCCGCCAGCCGCCGGGCGGTCTCGGGCTTGATCGTGCTGTTGTCGACGAACACCATCCCCGGCCGACAGCCCTGGAGAACCCCCTGGTGTCCGAGCACCACTTGCTCGACATCCGGTGAATCGGCAGGCTGGTGAAGACGAAGTCACTCGCCTCGGCCACGCCGCGTGGAGTCTCGGCCACCTGCGCGCCGAGCGACGCGAGTTCGTCCACCGGCCCTCGGCCCCGCGAATGGACGGTCAGGGGGTAGCCGGCCTTCAGCAGATTGCCGGCGATCGGCTTGCCCATCAGGCCAAGCCCGATGTACCCGATGCGCGGTTTCTCAGCCTGCATCTCATCCCCTCCGTGCGAGCGCTCGGTGCTCGCCCGCAAAACGGGCAGCCCGGCTTGAAGGCTGCCCGCGAACTCCTCGTCCCGACGACCGGTCCGCCAAAACGGTGCTTAGAGGAGGGACTTGGCCAGCGTGACGGCGCGGCTGGCGTCCGGCGCGTAGCCGTCGGCGCCGATCTCCTTGGCAAACGCATCGGTCACGGGCGCTCCGCCGATCATCACCTTGACCTGCCCGCGGACGCCCAGGTCTTCGAGCGCCTCCAACGTGGACTTCATGTTCTGCATCGTCGTCGTCAGCAGAGCTGAGAGCCCCACCAACTGCGGGCGGTGTGTGCGGACGGCCTCCCCAAACTTCTCCGGACCAACGTCGGTCCCCAGGTCGATGACCTCAAAGCCGGAGCCTTCGAGCATCATGCCCACCAGGCTCTTGCCGATGTCGTGCAGGTCGCCCTTGACCGTCCCCAGCACGATCTTGCCGGCCGTCGGCACGCCGCTTGAGACCAACAGGGGTTTGAGCAGCGTCAACCCGGACTGCATCGCCCGTGCAGCAACGAGCATCTCGGGCACATAGAACTCCTGCCGCTCGAAACGGTCCCCCACTTCCTTCATCGCCCCGATCAGCGCATCGTTCAGGATCGAAGCGGGCGGGAGCCCGGCCTGCATCGCCTGCTGCACGCCGGACTCCACCGCCGCACGGTTGCCGTTGATCACCTCATCGTAGATCGATTGAAGCACTGCATCCATACCTGCCTCCCAGGGGAGTTCGTTGTCCTGCGCCGTAGGGCGTTCAAGCCTCCACGGCGGCGGTATCTTCGGGGTGAGCGTCGCGGTATTGCAGCGGGCCGACGCGCGGACCGGCGGTCGAACGCCGCAGGACGAATTCGAAGTTGACCTCCATGAACACCGGGGGCCGGTCGGCGGCCGCGCCGCCGGCGGCGCGCGTCAGCAGCAGATCGACCGCGGCCTCAGCCAGCGCCGTGTAGGCGGTGCTGATGGCGGTGATCGGCGGGACCGAGAACGAGAACCAATCGACATCATCGAAGCAGATCAACGACATCTCGTCCGGCACCGAGACGCCGGTCTGGCGCAGGGCGCGGATGACGCCGGGCATGATGGCGTTGCTGGCGACGAACATCGCCGTCGGAGCGAGTGGGCAATCGGAGCAGGTCGCTGGCGGCCATCATGCCCCAGGTGCCGCGGTTGGTGCCGATCTTGACCCACGCGTCCTCGGGCTCCAGGTGTGCCTGGCGCATCGCCTCCAGGTAGCCCTGCCAGCGGTCGTGATTGCTCGAGTACATCACGTCGCCGCCAATGTAGGCGATGCGCTCATGCCCCAGGCTGACCAGGTGTTGCGTGGCAGCCTGGCTGCCGGCGCGGTCCTCGAAGACCACGGTGTCGATCGGGTCGTTCTTGAGCCGCCGAACGATGGCCACCGCCGGCGTGTGCTGCCCGGCCAGGTACTCCAGGACATCGGACTCCGCCGCCGAAGGCACCCAGATCAGCCCATCGACGGCTTGCCCGACCATGTCGACGACGGTCTCGTGTTCGGTGGCGGCGTCATCGCGTGTTGAGGAGAGCAGCAAGTGATAGCCGCGTGCCGCCAGCTGCTGCGAAATTGAATCAGCCAGCGAGGTGTAGTAGGCGTTGAGAAGATTGGGGATGATCAATCCGATGCTGTGGGAGACGCGTTGTCGCAAGCCGCGGGCCCGCAGGTTTGGTTGGTAGTTGAGGGCGCGCGCCGCGTCCGAAATGCGCTGGCGCGTCGCCTCGGCCACGTAGCCGGTCCCGCTCAAGGCGCGGGAGGCCGTGGCGATCGACGTCTTCGCCAGCGTGGCGACATCCTTCAGGCTAGATCTTCGCGCGTTGGCCATCGTCCTCTTCCCCCGCCGCCGCTCCCGGCGGCGGCCTCCACTGCTGCGTCCCGAGGAGCTTGACCTTCAATTCTCCAGGCGATGCTCACATCCCGATCGATGCGCGCACGCGCCCGACCCAAACACCAGCCCAGCCCAGCCCAGGTCCGCAGGTCTCCATCAAGTCAGTCTTGCTGGGTGTCTGGTGTGAGAACGTTTCCACTATCCTAGCATCTGTCGCGCAGCATGTCAACGTCACTGGGCCCAAAGCGACCTTGGGCATATGGGTGAGCCAGGGCACTTGGGAGCCCTGCTGATCGTGGGACAACTGGCAGCCCCACCGCCGGCGAGGCGGCCGCCGTCGCGAGTTGTGAATGCCACGCCGCAGGGATCTCGACTCAGTGAGGATGCCCCACAACCATTCCACGATGCCGGGGCTTGGATCCTGGCGCTGCCCGGGATCAGTCCGGTCACAACTTTGGGACCCGTCAACCCCCGATGGATCCCGTCGGGATGCGGTCAGAGAACGTACTGCCAAGGCCCATCTCCCGTGTGATCTCCGCCCAGAAAGAGCAGGCTCCGCCTCAGGTCCAGGCTGGCTGGCGGGCCAATTTCCGAGCCTCCCACAGACGAACTGAAAGAGCGCCCAGGTTCCCGAGTGCGACCCAAGCCAGTTCGCACCGATACAGACCTGCACCCAAACATTTGGCCCCCCGCCCCTTGGCGAGGCCGACCGATCGCGTCACACCGCTCGACTTCGATCGCCTCTGAGCGCAAGCGAGGCGCACTCTCGATTTGGATGACCGAATGATCCGCCGGGAATGCATCCTGGCGTGGGAATTGGGGCGTGCCAGGGCGACTCGCCCGACCCAGCCACACGAACGACTGGGGCCAATCCTCAGTCGCCCCCAATGTGCCTGTCCTTGACACACACCTGCCTCGAGCCTATCATTGCTGCAAACGATTACACATTTCCATGTCCGATTGGAGGACGCGACATGAAGACCGGCATGCGCGGCGGCTCGCTCAAGATCCTTTCGGACGATGATGCCGAGCGTCTGCACCAGGCGGCGCTCTCCCTGCTGGCCGACCCGGGGCTGTACAGCGAGTTCGGACCTCTTCCTCGACATCTTCGCCAAGGGCGGGGCAAGGGTCGACCGGGAGGCACGGACCATCCGCGTGCCCTCCGAGATGGTGATGGCCGCGATTCAATCGGCGCCCTCCAGCTTCGTCCTGCACGGCCGCCACGACGAAGCCAACAGCCTGCTGCTGGAGCCCGGCCGTGTCTACTACGGGATGGGCGGAACGTCCGAGCCGCAGTTCTTCGACTACGCGCTGGGGCGCGGCCGCCAGCCCACCAAACAGGACATGGTGGCAAGCACGCGCCTGGGACAGGCACTGCCCAACATCGACTTCGTCCAAACCCTGTGCATGGCGGGCGACCTCCCCACCGGGCAGATCTTCTTTCACGATTTCGACGCCATCTTCCGCAACACCAGCAAGCCGACGGTGATCAACGTCCTGGAGCGGCCGTTCACGCAGCATTTGCTGGAGATGGCCGCCGCCGCCTCGGGCGGGGAAGATGCCCTGCGAACCTCTCCCAGCGTGTTGGGGATCGTCACACCGGTCACCCCCCTCAAGATCGCCATCATGAACGAAGGGCTGATCGACGTCGTGCAGGCCGGCGTTCCGGTCCTGTACTCGCCGGGGCCGCTGATGGGGGCGACCTCGCCGGCGACGGTCGCCGGCACGATCGCCCTGACGATGGCCGAAGTCCTGTTCGGGGTCGTGCTGACCCAGCTGATCCGGCCCGGGGCGCCGGTCGTGCTCAAGCCCGACACCGACGTCTTCGACATGCGTACGACCCAGGTCACCTACGGCAGCCCGGAGCAGAACCTGGGCAAGCTCGCCGTCATCCAGATGGCCCACCGTTATCGGATCCCGATCTACGGATTGGGGGGCGGGGTCGAAGGCAAGACGCCCGACGCCGAAGCCGCCGCCGAGGCGGCCATGGAGATGCTGCTCAACGGCCTGGCCGGGATGACGCTGTCTCAGAGCCTGGGGACCCTGTCGTTCGGGATGTACGGATCCCAGGAGATGGCGGTCATCTGTGATGAGATCGTCAACTCCATCCGACGCGTCCTGGACGGGATCGCCATCAGCGACGAGACGCTCGCGCTGGACGTCATCCGTGAAGTCGGTTTCGGCGGCAGCTACCTCCAGCACGACCACACCGTCCGGCACTTCCGCCGTGAGATGTACTTCCCCAAGTTATTCAAGCGGCAGAGCATCGACGAGTGGATCGCCGCCGGCGCCAAGATGGCGCATGAGGTCGCTCACGACCGCGTGGTCGAGATCCTGGGCAAGGCTGGGCCGGTGGCGCTGCCCGCGTCCGCCGACAAGGCGTTGGACGAGGCGCTGAAGCGCGCCGTCGCCTGGGCCGAGAAGCAGTCCACACGGCGCTGAAGGACGACACGCCCGGGGACCTGAACTTCACGGATCGAGATGCGAACGGCACGAACGCCGAGCACCCTTCGGCGTCGACCCTTCTCCGGGCTCCTTAGGCTCGAAACGGAAAAGCCCCTGCGCTTCCGTCAGAAGGCGTGCTGCTCGACCCGCCGGGCGATCGCCTCGACGCGTTCGATGACGCTGTTGCCCATCACCATGTCCCCCACCCCAAGGATGATCGGGGCGCCCCCAATTCGCTCCAACAGGTGATCGATCCAGGCCTCGAACTCGCCATAGGGTGTGCGCGCCTCGAGGATCGGGGAAGGGATCCCGCCCCAGATCAGGGGGCCGTCGCGCCAGGCTTCCCAGACGTCGTCGAAGCTCATCGAGGTCAGCGGGAACGGAGAGATGGACTCGCACACATCGAGGCCCGACTCCCGCAGCAGCCCCAGCAGGGGCTTGACGTCGCCGTCGGTGTGGCTCCCCACCCGCTTGCCTTGCCGGTGCAGAACCTCGCAGTAGCCCTGGTACGCGTCCAGGCAGTACGATTGGAACAGTTTCGGGTTGGTCATCGCCCCATGCAGGTTGTCGGGGAACTCGACGTAGCGCACGGAGAAATCCGCCAGACCGGCGAGGATCTGCTGCAGCTGTTCATCCAATGCGGCGAGCAGTCGCTCGACGGCGGGGCGATCGTCATGCAGCGCGTAGAACAGCGGCGCCTCGCCCAGGTACTCCAACAGCACCTGCTGGAATGGAATACGGTGGAGGAGCGGCACGACATAGCCGTCTCCGCCGAGGATGGCTTCCTCATCCGCCACACGCTCGAACTCCGGCACGAATTCGGCGTGCTCGATGATCCAACTCGCCGTAACGTAGTCTGCCGGCTCCTTGATCAGGTGTTCCTTCAAGTAGGGAGCCGTGCCGCTGGCGACCCCCTCGGGCAAGAGCTCCTGGCTCAGGCGCAGCTTGCCGACGGGTGTACGCAGTTCGGTGGCCGTAATTCCCGGCTTGTCCGTGGGGACCATGTCCCACATCCCGGGATACTCGAGGACGATCGGGTCCGACTCCCGGACCTGCTGTTCGCCGTTGAAAGTGGAGACGACCTCCACGCCGCGCAAGCGCAAGGCGTAGGGGACGACGAAGCGCTGCTGACCCATGCCCACGGCGCGGTGGACGTCGGTGAGCGACAGCCCCGCAAAACGTTCCGGCAGAACTCCGTGCACGGAGGTGGGTGGCGTGCCAGGCTTCCAGGCGATCAAGGAATGGCAGCCGGTCGACCGGACGACCGTCAAGGATGGCCAGAACGCGCTCGCGGGTGGACATGCGCGGGGGTGGGGTCATCAGTGCGCCTTCCAATCGCCCAGGAGCGAGCCGAGCGTGCGGAGACCCGTGCCTGCCGGCACTTTCTGTGGCGGCCGGGACGAGGCGCACGTCGAACCCGGGCCCGCCCGCGGCCCGGTCACACGGCCTACTTGACCGCCCCGCCGATCAGGCCGCGGATGAAGTACCGCTGGCCGAAGATGTACAGCACGACGATCGGAATCGTCGCCACCAGCAGCCCGGCCATCGTCGCCGGGATGTCGACGTAGATGCGCGAACGCATCGAGGCGATGCCCACCATCAGAAGTCTTCATCTCATCGCGCTGCAGGAAGATCAAGGCGATCAGCAGCTCGTTCCAGACCCACAGGGCGTTGACCACCACCAAGGTGATGACCGCCGGGGCCGAGAGCGGCATCAGGATGCGCGTGAACACACCGAGATTGGAGCAGCCATCGATCCGGGCCGCATCCACGATCTCGTGCGGGATGGTCTGGAAGAAGTTGGTCATCATGTAGATCGAAAAGGGCAGGAGCAGGCCGATGTAGATCAGGATGGCGCCCTGATAGGTGTTGACCAGCTTGAAGCGCACCATGGTCACGAAGAGCGGGACGACCATGACGACCGGTGGGACGACCATGAGCGAGAGCATCAGGTTGAACAGCGTGCGCTTGCCGGGAAACTGCATTCGGGCGAAGGCATACGCCGCCAGGCAGGCGATCACCAGGGAGACCGTCACGGCGCCCACCGTCAGGATGGCGCTGTTGGCGAAACGGGTGAGGAACTTCTCGCCGGCGAACGCGGTCTGGAAGTTGTCGAGGATGGGATGGAGCGGCAGGTTGAACTTGTTGGCCAGGTAGTCGGACTTGCTCTTGAGCGCCGACACCAGCATGAAGTAGACCGGGAACAGCGACAGCAGCGAGAAGAACAAGACCACCAGCTGCCGGGCCAAGCGACCCGGCAAGCGCTGCAGCCGCCGCAGGCCCGGCATCACGACACTACCCCCAGGTCGCCGCGCTCCCGAAGCCGAAGCTCCAGGAAAATGAAGATGCCCGTGACGAGCAGCAGCAGGACGGAGACCGCCGCCGCCAGGTTCATCTGGTTGTAGCGGAAGCCCATCAGGTAGACGTAGAGCTCGGTGACCATCGTGGCATTCCCCGGGCCCCCAGAGGTCATCACGAACACGTAACCGAAGACCCACGAGAGCACGGTGATGACCGAGATGACGGTGAAGAACTCAATCACCGTGGCCAGCTGGGGAATGGTGACGTGCCGCTGCAGCTGCCACCAGTTGGCGCCGTCCACGCGGGCGGCATCGAACAGCTCCTCCTCGACCGACATCAGCCGCGCCAGGAAGAGCACCACGCCGAAGCCGACTTCCTTCCAGATAATCACGAACATGACCGTCGGCAGCGCCAGCGTCGTACTGCCCAACCAGTCCTGGGCCAGCACGCCCAGACCGACCGCATGCAGGAAGTCGTTGAGCACGCCGCTGAGCTGGAAGATGTAGGAGAAGACCAGGCCGACGGCTGTGATCGGAAGCAGGTAGGGCAGGAAGAGCGTCGTGCGATACAGCCGCCAACCGAGGATGCGTTCGAACAGGAAGACGGCCAGGAGGAGCGCCAGTCCGACGGTCACCGGGACGGTGAGCAGCAGCTTGAGGTTGTTGCGCACCGCCTGAAGGAAGACGTCGTCGCGGAACAGGAGCTCGTAGTTCCCCAATCCGACGAAGCCCAGTTCGCCGGCCTGGGTCCGCTGCAGGCTGAGGATCACCAGGCGGACCATGGGATAGCCGAACACGGCCAGCAGCATGACCAGCGCTGGCGCCAGATAGAGCCAGGGTTCGTGCTTGCGATGCTGCATCGGCCGATACGCGGGGAGAGGGGAGGTTGGCCCTCCCCTCTCCGACTAGGCAACCGCGAAGACTACTTGATCCACGCTTTGAAGTTGGCGGCCGCGTCCGGATTCTGCTCACGCCACTTGGCGTTCACGTCCTCCGTCAGGACCCCGAGCTCCTCTGGTGTTGAATCCCCGGCGAAGAGCAGCTGAACGCCGGCGAAGTTCGCCTGCTCGTCCATGATGCTGGGGATGAAGTTCTCCAGATTGGGCCCGCCGACCGTCGTGTCCCAGTCGTAGACCTGCTTGAGCTGCGGCTGGGTAATCAGGCTGCTGTCCAGCCGGTCATCGGCCGGCAGCACGCCCGTCGCCTTGAACCAGGCATTCACCCGGTCCGGCGTGTGCATGAAGACCAGGAAATCGGCGGCCTGCTGCGGATACTTCGACCACGAGGTGATGCCCCATCCCTGGGCCGTGACGATGTAGTCATCGGCCAGTGCGCCTGTGCCGTAGCGCGGCGTGAGCATCAGGCCGATCTTGTCCCAGCCCATCGTCTCCGCCCATCCGGCCAGGAAGGTGTCGTTGCCGAAGAGCATGGCGGCCTTGCCGGTGACGAAGAGATCCTGACCCTGTTGGTAGTCCAGCGAGCCGATGTCTTCGTTCCAGCAGCCGCGGTCCTTGAGCTCCTGCAATCGGCCCCACCACTCGGTGAACTTGGGATCGGTGTAGGAGGCATCGCCGACCGAAGCCTGCATGAAGGCCTTCTCGCTGTCGTGAGGCTGTCGGGCCAGGATCGAGAACAGCCATCCGCCGAACCAGCCGTCCTTGACGCCGCCGGCGATCGGGATGACATCCACGGCGCGCAGCTTGTCGCAGGCGACCAGGAGCTCATCCCATGTTGCCGGGGGAGCATTCGGATCCAGCCCGGCCTTGGTGAACAGCTCGGGGTTGAATACGACCGGGTTGCCGGAGAGGTACCAGGGGACACCCCACGTCTTGCCGTCGTACTGGCGCTCGAAGGCGTTGATGTAGTGGTCCCACTCCGCGGCCGGGATCAGGTCATCGACGGGGATGATCGCACTGGTCCAGGCGTTCTCGATCGTCCACACCCCGCCCCAGAAGTACTGAATGTCCGGGCCTTCCTTCGCCGCGGCGGCCGATTGGAAGGCCGGGATGAGCGTGTCGGTCGACTGCAAGACCGCTTCGAAGGTCACGGTGGGATTGGCCTCGGTGTACAGGGCCATGGTTTCGTCCAACCAGGCCTGAGCACCGGGGGCTTCCTGTTCGCCCCACCACCAGACGACGAGCTTCACTGGTTCGGCCGGGGCTTCAGTGGCGGGCGGTTGGGTCGCCGGCGTGCCGCAGGCCGGGATCAGCAGCGCCAGCAAGACGAAAATCGATAGCACTCGCATGGACTTACGCATGGGCGGTTCTCCTCTCAACTCCGGGACTCTCAAGGATGCGATCCGGGGCGTCGGCAGGGTGGTGTTCGCTCGCGCTAGCCACCTCCTTCAACACGGAGGGAAGGCCTCCGCTGAACTATGGGACACCTCTGCGCCGGAAGCCAAAGCCGCCCTGCCCCCGCCGCGCCAAGCCCGTGTAGCCGCACTTGCCGATCACGGTACACGATGCTGGGAAGAACGAGACGAACCACTGCGACTCTGGGCCGCGGACACTGTCTGACCCCCCGACCTGCATTCGGGAGGCGCATGAGCCCAGGAATGGATCCAAGACAGGCAATTTCTGGAAACGTTTGCATCATTCTAGCATGGGGAAGGCTGGCGTGTCAAGCGACCTGGCTCCCTGAGCCTTCAAACCGCTGCGGACGGCCGTCCCCCTCCCCGGCAGCCGTGCATGAGGCTGGGAACAGGCCCAGGGGCGTCCACTAGCGCTACGGGCACGACAACATGGACTGGCCGGCCTCCGCGTGGGGCACCCACCGATCGGCGGCGTTCAGCACCACGGCCTGGACCAAGATCCAGCAGGCCAACTTGAGCCGCATCGTGCCGCGCGGCCTCACGGCCGGGAGCACCTGGCTGGGAACCGATCCGTCGCCCGGCTCGCTCGACGCCGTCGGGGAGGTCGCGACCAACATAGGCGCCTCCGCGCCAGCCGGGCGGCGACGGCCACAAGCTCGGCGCGAGGCCCTTCGCACCGCAGGATCGCGCGGCCCGACCCACACCGCCTTCCCCGACGGACACCGGCGATGTTCGGCCTCGCCGGGCATGGCGGTTGACTCGCCTCGGCACCATCCACATAATGGCTCGGCAACGATTGAGGGCATGGGGCGCTCGCGAGGCGCAACTCTCTGCCCGGCGCACATCTGCGCGGCCTGGTAGGTTTGCCGGGCTGGAGGAGGACCGAATGCCGGTTCGAAGCTTGAAGAGCGGTCGCCTGAGAATTCCTCGATGATACGCAGGTGCAGGCCCTCGACGAAGCCGTGCGAACGGTCCTGGCCGAAGTCGGCGTTCAGGTCGATCACCCACCGGCCTGGGATGTCTTTGCCGGCGCCGGCTGCACAGTCGACACGGACCGTCACATCGTCCGCATCCCCGCCGGAGTCCTGCAGCGCGCCCTGGACTCCGCCCCGCACGAGTTCACCCTCCACGCTCCGATTCCCGAAAACGACGTACGGGTCACACTGGACGATGTCTACACCGTCGCCGGATCGTCGGCGCTGCATGTCCTCGACCTCGATGGCCGCCGACGGCCGGCCTCGCAGCGGGACTTGATCGACCTGACGCGCTTGATCGATGCACTGCCCCAGGCGCACATCATGCACGCCATGGTCGTTCCCCAGGAGCTGCCGCAGGTGGGCTTCGACCGCCGGTTGTTCGCCACCATCCTGCCGAACACCACCAGGCATTACTACTCACAGGGCGCCGGCGCGAGCAGCATTGCCGACCAGGTCGAGATGGCCGCCGTCGTGCAGGGAAGCACCCAGGCCGTCCGGGATGCACCGCGCTTCAGCCTGGTGGTCTGCTTCGTCAGCCCGCTCGTGCACGGCGCTGACCCGGTCCAGGAGATGATGGCGTGTGCCGAATTCGGCATCCCGCTGTGGCTCGAGCCAACGAACATGATGGGCGCCACGGCGCCGTTGAGCATCGCCGGATCCGTCGTCGAACACACGGCCAGCGCCCTGGCGGGTCTGGTGTTGGTACAGCTGCTGCGTCCCGGCCACCCGTGCGTCCTGGCCACGGCCTCGGGCAGCATGAACATGCACAAGGGCAGCTACGTCGGCGCTTCGCCGGAGGCCGTCCTGGCCCACTGCGCCACGGCTCAGCTGGCCCACTTCTACGGACTCCCCTTCCAGGGCGGCAGCGGCCTGGATGCTTGCGTTCCCGATGCCCAGGCAGGATTCGAGCGCATGCTGCAGGCGGCGCCGATGGCACTTGCCGGGGTCAACTTCATTCACCTGGCCTTCGGCATGATCGATCAATTGCTCACCGCCAGCTACGAACAGGCCGTCATCGACAACGAGATCCTGGCCGCCGCCTTCCGCCTGGCGGAGGGATTTGAGGTGACGCCGGAGACGATCGGGTTGGACCAGCTGCGCGACGGTCGGGCCGGGCGGCAACTTCCTCACCGAACCGTACACCGTGCGCCACCTGCGGAGCTTCCAATGGCAGCCCCAACTGTCGACGCGATTGGTGTGGGACGAGTGGCAGGCGGCGCACGCAGGGCGTGACATGCGCCAGCGCGCCAACCTGGCGGCGCGCCGGCTGCTGGAAGAACACCACCCTGCCCTGGTCACGCCCAAGCAGGCGGCCGAGCTCGAGCGCATGGCCATCGCCTTGCAGAAGCGCGCGATCGAGAAGGCATAGCGCGGGTTAACCCGGCCGGCTGGCAAGCCAGGTTCTCACGGCGGATTGCGCCCACCGGTGATCCATGTGATCCTCGTCGCGCGCTGCGGGTTCTCCCCGGGGCCCGAGGACCAGTCGCTGGTGGTCTGAATTCCCTTGAGAGTCCTGACACGGGGACAGGGTCGCCGGCGCCGGTTGCCATGCAGCAGCGACCGTAGGATCGGAGGGCTTAGATCAACTCGAGCACGCTGGCTCGTAGCGTTGTCGTCAGTGTCTCGCCCGGAGCGATTCGCCGCGCCTGGCCGTGCGTGATGGCCCGCTCCAGCGGATAGCGCGAGACCCAGGGCTCAAGCCCCAGGCCGTAGATGCCCGTGAGGGGCGGCAGGTCCGACCCGCCGTAAGGTTGCCACATCTGGACCCAGGGGAAGATCGCCGCGTCCCACTCCAGCCGGAAACCCAGCCCGAGGTGCGGGTTGGTCACGGTGTAGCGGCCCTCGGCCAAATCGGTGAGGCAGGCGTCGTCGTGCGAGTGCTTCTGCGGGCCGGGGATGGCACGCAGATCGATCCTCTCCCCCGGCCTGCGGCCGCGAGCCATCGGCCATGGCTCATCCTGTCCGGGAGCGAGGATGGCCGTCGCCGCTTCAAAGACCTCTTCGGCGGTGGTGATTCGCCCGGCGGGCAGGTCGAGCACACACCCGTCCATCAGGAAGTCCCCGCCCAACACAATGTGATGGCCCCAGACGAAGTGCTCGTACTCTGACGAGCGGTTTGTTACCGTCGATTCCAGTTCGAGCGTTGTCCCCTCGTCCGGCAGCCGCATCCGCCGCGTCAGCCGGAATGGCGACTGGGAGCAGTCCACCGAGAGGTTGAGCGTGGTCGCCTGCGCGTCGTCCGCCTCGATTGAGACTTCCCACGGGAGCAACGCCACCTCGCCGTGGAAGGGGATCGGACGGCCGCGGTAGGTGCAGGCATCGTTGTGGTTCGGGAACAGCTCCTGCCAGGCGCCCTCGTAGTCCTCGAGGAAGTCCCCGGGCGGCGCGGCGGCCGGCAGCTTTAGTCCACCGGGGGTCCTCATCAGGAACTCAACCCCCGTGGGGACGTGGGTGAAGGCATAGATATCGGCGCCCTTGCGCGGGAGCACGGCGACCCGCATCCGGGCGTTCTCCAGCCAGAGCGCCTGGTGACCCTGGATCACATCCTGTCGCAGCATGCTCGCCCTCTGCCCTCCGCAACCCGCGACGCCCGGCCGGGCCTTGCTCTCAGCGCAGGACTCTAGAACGTGATGGTCAGCCCGCCATCGACCGTGATCACTTGCCCGGTAAGGTAGCTGGCGTCGGGGCCGGCGAGGAAGTAGATCACGCCCGACACCTCTTCGGCCCGGCCGGGACGCTTCAGGGGCAGGTGATGGCCCTCGACGTAGTTCTTCCGGAACCACTCGCCCTCCAGCTCGTTGACCCCGTTGACTACGCTCATCTCGGTGTCGATGAATCCCGGGGCAAGCGCGTTGACGAGGATGCCTTTAGGCGCCAGCTCGAGGGCCAGCGCCCGGCAGTACTGATTGATCGCCGCCTTAGCCATCGAGTAGCTGCTGCTCCCGGACTCCGCCCGGTCGTGATGGATCGAGGTGACATGGATGATGCGTCCGCCGCGCGTCATCAGCGGGACCGTCGCACGGGTGAGGTACAAGGCGCCATCGATCATGATGTCGAAGGCCTTGCGCCACTCCTCGAGCGTCGAGCCGATCACCGGCGCGCCGAAGTACGCGCCGGCGCAGTTGGCCAGCGCATCCACCCACCCCCATTCCTTGTGCGCCTGCGTGGCGATGGCCTCAGCCGTGCTCGGGTCGCTGTAGTCGCCGGCGACAAACAAGTGCTTGCCGGAGGGAAGGCCGTTGACCAATGCCCGAAGCCGGTCCTCACGGCGCGCCGTGACGCACACGTCCCAGCCCTCTCGGGCAAAGCGTTCGGCGGTAGCCCGTCCGATGCCGGAAGAGGCTCCGGTCACAATCAGCTTGTTCCTGTCCGTCATGCTCTCCGCTCCATCCTGTCAGGTTTGTGCAGGCAGCCAATCAAGCCAGGTGCGTCGTCAGAACCTCGTTGCCACCGGCGGTAATTAGGACCACATCTTCCAGCCGCACCCCCCCGACCCCCGGAAGGTAGATCCCGGGCTCAAGCGCCACGACCATTCCGGGTTCCAGCCGCCGATCGTTGTAGGGCACAATGCGCGGCTCCTCGTGGTACGAGGCGCCCATGCCGTGCCCCGTATGATGCGGATAGGGCTCATACCCCTCCGCCCGTACGGCCTGTCGAACCAGACTATCGAGCTCGCCGGCGACGACGCCCGGCCGGGCTGCCTCGACGGCGGTCTGCAGCGCCTGGCGGACGACGCGGTAAGCCTTCTCGAGTTCGGCCGAGGGCTTTCCGGCGAAGAACGTCGCCGCGTTGTCACCCCAGTATCCCTGCAGCCGCGGGACAAAATCGAGGATCAGCGGGTCACCCGATTGCAGCCGATACGCCGACGGCGGCCCGCCGATGTCGCCCGCTCGCGCACCGGCAACCATGTCGGCCAAGATCGGCAAGCGTCCGCCGGCCAGCCCCTCGACGTGGGCGCGCGTGGAAGCCCACAGCTCCAGCTCGGTCTTGCCTGGTTGAAGCTCCCGCTGCATGAACCTCTGGGCGGCGTCACACAGCCTGAGGGCGGCCCGGATCTTGGTGAGTTCCTCCGGTGACTTGACCGCCCGCAGCCCGGCGAACGCACCGTCCAACGCCACGAAGTCGACTGACGGCAGAGCATGGCGCAGCGCATCGATGAGCGGACCGGTGAGGAAACGCCACTCGACACCCACCTTCCCCGTTCGGGGCGCGGCGTCTTTCAGCACGTCCAGCAGCGCTTCTGCCTGGTTCGTGGCACCGGCCAGGGGTGCCTCGATCGTGTAGGACAGGTAACTGCGAACGGCCGAGGGTCTCGCTTCCTGGGCTGGGGCCGTTTCCATGTCGGAGACGATCAATTGCAGTTCGCCGGCGTGCCACCAGCCGAGCACCGACGTACCTTCGAACGGGCTCGGCCCGGTCTCGATCGGGGGGGCATAGCCCGTCAACCAGGTGATGGTGGCGGGATCTGTCAGCAGGGCGGCCACCAACCCACGCGAGCTTAGGAGTTCAGTGAAGCTCTCGAGGTTGTAAGGGTGCATGGATGAAGCTCCTCCGGTGCTGAGGTAGATTGGGGCAGACGCACCCGTGGCCCGATGTGGGTTCGCCGGTCGAGGAACCTGGCCAAGCAGCCAGCTGAATGCCAACCTGGGTAGCCAACCGTCTGCAAACGATTGCGGTCCAGCCTGGCGCGACCATGATAGCACGACGAGGAATCCGAGTCAACGCGCCCGTAAGCTCGAGAGATAGGCGGCGTCTCAGAGAACCTCAATCCCTCGCCCACACCGCTGTGGGATCGGGTTGGACGACACTTGGCGCCCTCTGTCGTCAGGTGGCGATGGTTGACTTCCCGCCGACGCTATGCTAACCTTGGATTATGCAATCGTTCTCATAAGTTGCCGTGATGGGCTGTTGGATGAACCCGCGCCGGCGGACAGCTCGTCAGGGGCGGTGTTGTTCAGGAGAGGCACGATGACCGAGCCGAATGTCCACGCCGTCCACCGCGATTGGGATCGCCCGTTCCCGACCATCGTCCGAACCGAAGGTGTCTACCTGTACGACGCCGACGGCCGCCGCTACCTGGATGGCTCGGGGGGCTCGTCGGTGGTTACGAGCATCGGCCATGGGGTGCCCGAGATCGCCCAGGCGATGTTCGACCAGGCGCAGCAATTCTCGTTCTACCCGGCGCACGCCTTCACTAACGAGCGCTTCCTCGAACTGTGTGACCTGATCGTAAGCCTGGCCCCGGGGGGTCTGAAGGACTCCAGCCGCGTGTGGATCACCTGCACCGGGACGGACGCCACCGACGACGCCGTGCGCCTGGCGCGTCAATACTGGGTGGAGCGCGGCCAGCCGTCCAAATATCAGATCATCGCCCGTTGGCAGGGCTTCCACGGCAACGCCATTTCCGCCGCCGGCTACTCGGGCATCGTGTCCCGCCGACGCATCTTTCAGCCCATGTTCGTCGACTCGCCGCACATCCCTCCAGCCTTCTGCTACCGCTGCCCCTTCGAGAAGACGTACCCTGAATGCGACCTGCTGTGCGCGCGCACACTGGAAACCACAATTCGACAGCAGGGCCCCGAGAACGTCGCCGCATTCATCGCCGAGCCGGTCGTCGGCGCCGCGCTGGGCGTGGCCCCTGCCCCGCCCGGCTACTTCCAGGTGATCCGCGAGATCTGCGACCGCCACGACGTACTCTTCATCGCCGACGAGGTGATGACCGGCTGGGGGCGCACCGGTCGTCTATGGGGAATCGAGCATTGGGAGACGACGCCGGACATCATCGCCACGGCCAAAGGCATGACCGCCGGTTACACGCCGCTGTCCGCCGTCATCGCCCGTGACTCGATCTGGAAGGTGCTGCAGGAACATCACTCGCCGTTCAAGGCCGGACATACGTTGAACGCCAATGCCGTCTCGTGCGCCGGCGCGCTGGCCGTCATCGGCTACACCCAGTCGCATAACCTGGTGGAGAACTCACGCCTGCGCGGCGAGCAGGTGATGGCCGGCCTGCGCCGCATGATGGAGCGCCACCCGCTGATCGGGGACGTGCGTGGCCTGGGATTGATGTTCGGACTCGAGTACGTCCGGCGCCGATCGACCCGCGAACCGTTCCCTCCCGAACGCGGGGTCAGTGCCCGGGTTGACCGGGCGGCCATGCGACACGGCCTGGTGACGTACCCGTGCACCGGGTCGCTCGACGGAACGCTGGGCGACATGACATTGATGGCCCCTCCGCTGGTCATCAGCCCGTCCGAGGTTGACGAGCTCCTCGAGCTGCTCGACCGGGCGATCGGCGAGGTCGAATCAGAACTTGGCAAGGAGATCGAGGCCTGAAGCATGCGCCTTGCTCTGGCCGTGCAAACACCTGACGTCAGCCTGAGCCTGCCGGTTGCCTTGCTCTCGGGGACATGGCCGGACAAGGTCGACAAAGCGGCGCTGCTCGGCGTCGACGGCCTCGAGCTGATGACTGCCGACCCCGGCCGCCTGGATGCCTCCAAGATTCGCGGCACGCTCGAGGCGCGCGGCCTCTCCGTCGTTGCCATCGGCAGCGGCGCAGCCGCCATGCAGGCCGGGCTCACGCTGCTGCACGCCGATGAGGGCGTTAC
Organism: uncultured Chloroflexia bacterium; assembly: GCA_963743255.1. Lineage (GTDB taxonomy): Bacteria > Chloroflexota > Anaerolineae > Anaerolineales > E44-bin32 > DYJB01. Next base: position 4,169 of record CAVUPD010000018.1, on the reverse strand, counting down.
CGCCCGGGCAGTCGCGCGCCTGAACGAACTGATTGACTTTGCCGCCGCGGTCGGGGCTCAGCTGGTCACCATCGGAAGCTTTCGCGGCAAGCTCGCCTGGGTCGGAGCCGGGGGGCGGTCGCGGTTGGCCAGCTTGCTGCGCCGCGCCGCCGAGTATGCCGCGGCGGCCAGCATTCGCCTGGCGCTCGAGCCGCTCAATCGCTATGAGGCCGATCTGGTTAATACGGCCGAGCAAGGCCTGAAGTTCGTCGAAGAGGTCGGGCACCCGGCGCTCGGGTTGCTGCTCGACACGTACCACGCCAACATTGAAGAGGCGTCGTGGGAGGCGCCCTTCCGCAGTCTGATGGAAGCCGGTCGATTGTGGCACGTCCACCTGGGCGACAACAACCGGCTGCCACCCGGGCGTGGGATGATCGATTTCTGCGCCCTGCTGCGGTTGCTGCGCACCCTTGGCTACGACGGCGCACTCTCGGCCGAGCTTCTGGCGATCCCTGATCCCGACACCGCCGCGCGCCAGACGGTCGAGTACATGCGCCCGATTCTGGAGGCTGCTGGATGCGCTTGAGTTGCCTGCCGGTCTCCTTGTTCGCCGAGCTCATCGATGGGCGCATGCCGGTCGCGGATTGGGCCCGCATGGGACGCGCACTCGGCCTGGACGCCATCGACCTGAGCATCCTGTTCGTCCGTCCCCCGACGATCGAACAGGCGCGGCTCCTTAGGCGTCAGATCGAGGATGCCGGCAGCCGGGTAGCCATGATCACCACCTACCCCGACTTCACCCACCCTGAGGCGGGTCAACGCCTCAAGGAGCTTGAGCTGGCGATCGAGCGCGTGCATGTCGCCGAAGCGCTCGGCGCCGACCTGATCCGCGTCACCGCCGGCCAGGCGCACCCGGCGACGGGCCGTGCCGAAGGCATCGGCTGGGCGATCGACGGCTTGACCCGTCTGGTCGAGGCGGTGCGCACCAGCCCGGTCCATCCGGTCTACGAGAACCACGCCAAGCCCGGCGCATGGGAGTACACCGACTTCTCCACGCCGCCGGACATCTTCCTCGAGATCGCCCGCGGCACCGCATCCGCCGGCCTGGGAATCAACTTCGACACCGGCAATGCGGCCGCCTTCGCTCCCGATCCGCTGGCGATGCTCGATCAGGTGATCGACCGGGTCGTGAGTGTCCACGTCGCCGATACGACGTCCTTCGGTGCGCTCGTCCCGTCGGTGATTGGAAGCGGGATTGCACCCCTCCGCCCCATGTTCGACCGCCTGGTCGCCGCCGGCTGGGATGGCTGGCTCTGCATCGAGGAGGCCTCTTTCCAGGGGCAGGCCGGCATCGACAACGCAGCCCACTTCGTCCGCGCCGCCTGGCAGCTGGCCTGCGCCGCCGCGGTGCGGTCTTAGATCCCATCGAATCGGTATGCAACCTTCTCTCTCCCTCCCCCGACACGAGCCCGACTCACTGCGCCGGCGGCTGGGCGACGAGTTAGCGCACGGGCGCGCCCAGGCGCGACGCGATCTCCTGCCCTGGATTCTCTCCGGCGCGGTTGAGCAGGCGCTGGAGAACCTGCTCTTCTTCGCCGATCCGACCGAATTCCCGGCCGCCGCGGCGGGGCTCGGGGCTCGGATCAGGGCGGCCTTCGGAACGTCTTCCCTCGACGGCCAACGACACCTGCTCCACTTCGCTGTCGAGTTCGCCGTCCGTCTCAACTCGTTCATCCCGAACTGGAATCTCTCGAATCGAAACCGCCAACCGGCGTCCGGGTTGGCGCCGGGCGAGGTGCGCAGGATCGGACGCGAGTCGCTTGCCCTGGCAGCCGCCTTGGCACAGGACTCCCCCGAAGTAGCCGACGCCCTGCTTGCCGCCTGGCGTGTTGAGACGGCCGCGCGCTTCCGTGCCGAAGGCGCCGAGGACGCGGAGGCCGAGGCACGCGATTTCGTCGGAGACTCCGTCGCCGACTACGTCGAGGCCGTCGGCGACAACGTCGACTCCAGCAACCTGCGCCGGATTGCCGACCTGCGCGTGTCCGGCTCCACGCGCACCGAGATCAGTAACGACTATGCCGCGTTTCTGCCCTTCACGCTCCTGCTCGGCGCGAGTTTCGTCACCTGCAATCCGCCGCTGGTCGACCTGGCCTGGAAAGCGGAGCCGGGAAAATGGGATCCGGTCATCGATGCGTTGATCGCCGCCGAGCCGAAAGCCGACGGCGATGCGCTCGCCCGTAAGGTCACCCTCGAGATCGTCCTGGCAAACATGCGCCGCTTGCGGCCGATCTTCCTGCTCACCGAAGGGCGCATGGGCTGTGTCAGCCTGCAAGTCAATCCGAAGCGTCACGACGATGCCGAGACGATGCTGCACGATGCAGCTGCCATGTATGCTGAGCTCGAGCGGCGGCTTGACGGCGGCGTCCCCAACGTCGTCTTCAAGCTTCCCGGAACGGATGCCGGGCTGAGAGCCTGCCGTTCCCTGACGGCGGCCGGCATCGGCGTGACCATCACGGTCAACTTCGGCCTCTTCCAACACCTCCCCTTCGCCGCCGCCATCTCCGAAGGTGCGGCGCTCTACTCGACGCTGGCGCACATGAGCGGCCGGTTGGCCTTCCCGGTGCGCGACGAATTGCTCAGCAAACTGGGCGAATTGAGTAAGCAGGGGATCACGGAAGCACAAGTGCGTCAGGCGGCTGCCTGGTCCGGAGTGGCGGTCCTCAAGCGGCTCCACCGCGTCCTCGCCAGCCGCGGCACCGACCTGGCGCGCGTCAAACCGCTGATTGCCTCGCTGCGGGTCTACACCGGCGAGGCGTACGCCGGGCTGCCGGGACCGATCCCCGACATCACCGAGATCCTCGGTACCGGGATCATCACCGTCTTCCCCAATGTGCGCCGTGCGTTCGATCGCCTGCCCACGGTCCCGCTGGACGGCGTTCGCATCGACGCGCCGGTTCCGGACGGAGCCTTCGACAGCCTGCGCCACTCGGAGATCTTCAAACAGGCTTACAGGCTGGGGCCACTGGCCACAGACGACGAAGCCGACATGCCCGAGCTCCGTCCCTCGCATCCCCTCTCGGTAAGCGACGCCCGCGCCACGGCCGCCTGGGCGCCCGTGGCCAACACGCTGGACGAGTTTTGTAAGGCGTATGATTCGTTCGTGGATCGCATCCAGGCGCGCCGACCGCGCGCCAGATGATCGGATGAGGTGAAGGATGGCGAAGAGCACGACCCGCACCGTATCGGCTCGCAAGCGCTCTGCCGCGCCGGCCAAGTCGATCGACCTCCCCAAGGCTGGTGCCCTCGATCTGCTGCGGCAGATGTGGGAGATTCGCCTGTTCGAGGAGCGTGTCTACGACCTGCTCGGCAAGAACCAGATCAAGGGCGCGTCCCACCTGTACGCCGGCGAAGAAGCCGTCGCCGTCGGTGCGGTCTCGGTCTTGCGCGACGATGACTGGATCACCAGCGCCCATCGCGGGCACGGTCACTGCCACGCCCGGGGCGCCTCGATGGCCAAGACCGAAACCGAACGCGCCGAGCACTACAACAAGATGATGGCCGAGCTGTGCGGCCGGGCCACCGGCTATTGCCTGGGGCGCGGCGGCTCGATGCACATCGCCGATGTCCAGAAGGGCAACCTGGGTGCCACCGGCATTGTCGGCGGGAATATTCCGGTGGCCACCGGGGCCGGACTGGCGCAGAAGTTGATGAAGAAGGACAGCGTCGTGCTGTGCTTTTTCGGTGACGGTGCTTCCAACACCGGCAACTTCCACGAGTCGCTCAACATGGCCGCGCTGTGGAAGCTGCCGGTGGTGTACATCGTCGAGAACAACCTGTACGGCATGTCGGTCCCGCTGGAGAAGGCAACCGCCAAGCTCGAGATCGCCGACCGGGGCTGCGCCTACGGCATCCCGGGCGAGATCGTCGACGGCATGGACGTGATCGCCGTGCGCCGCGCCGTCGCCAAGGCCGTCGACCGGGCCCGCAAGGGCGCAGGGCCCGTCCCTGGTCGAGTGCAAGACCTATCGTTGGTACGGCCACTCGCGCTCCGACCCGCGCGCCTACCGCACCAAGGAGGAGGAGGCCGCCTGGAAGGCGCGCGACCCGCTCCCGGCGTTTGTCCGGCAGCTGCTCAAGGAGAAGGTCGCCACGCAGGCCGAGGTGGCCGCCGTCGAAGCCGCGGCGCGGAA
>CAVUPD010000017.1:0-112171 GCA_963743255.1 uncultured Chloroflexia bacterium | reverse complement strand
CTCGCCGGCAAGCGCGCCAGGAGATTCAATGGCCGCTGCTGGCCTGAGCGACGATGGCCAGCGCGCCACGTTCCTCAGGGCCCCAGACGTCGCCACGGCGAACACCAAGCCTGCGTAGCAGCCCGCGCTCCGGGCGCGCAGCCGCAAAGTTAACACAACCACGCGGTGTACAGGAAGTGTGACACATGAAGCAGGGCTACACCCACATGACGATCATCCTCGACCGGACCGGCTCGATGGCCCCCATCCGCGACGACACCATCGGCGGGTTCAACACCTTCCTACGCGAGCAGAAGGCGCAGCCCGGGAGGCGACGCTGACGCTGGTCCAGTTCGACTCGCAGGACCCGTACGAGGTGCTGCACGACTTCCGCCCGATCGCCGACGTGCCCGAACTGACCGCCGCGACCTATGTCCACCGCGCCTCGACCCCGCTGCTCGACGCCCTCGGTCGCGGTATCGGCGACCTCGCCGCCCGGCTGGCCGGCCTGCCGAAGGACCAGCGCCCGGAACACACGGTCTTCGTCATCCTCACCGACGGGCGCGAAAACGCCAGCCGCGAGTTCACCAGCGCACATGGTCGTGAAGATGATCCACGATGGCCAGGAGCCGAACGGCTGGCAGTTCACCTTCCTCAGCGCCGACCTGGATGCCATCCGTGAGGCGGCCGGCCTGGGGATCCGCCCCGCATCGTCGCTCCACTTCGCCAAGACCTCCCAGGGGACGCGCACCGCCTACGGCGTGACCTCGCGGCATGTCAGCGATCTGCGTTCCGGGAAGGCCAAGGATCTGAGCTACTCGGAAGACGAGCGCAAGGCGCAGGACGTTCTACGAAATCGGCCCAAGGACGAGGAGAAGTAGCGCGCTCCCGACCACTCTCCCGAACTGATCGCAAGGGGATGTGCTGCGCCGGAGTGGATGCTCCGGCGTTTGGTTTGAGGGCAGCGTGAACCGGATCGTCGTCTCGCGTCGCGCGTGACACCCGCGGCATGCCCTGCTTGCCGGGAGCATTGACAGCGAGTTCATCATCTGCTATTCTGACTATCAGAAATTCAGACATTCAGAGGAGGGCACGCCGTGTCTGCTCCCACGACCGTCCAGGTCGCCCAACGAGGCGTTGTTGTGTTGCCGAAAGCACTCCGCCAGGCGTACGGGCTGAACCCGGGCGATCGCCTGACGCTGCTGGACCTTGGCGGCGCGTTCGTGCTCAGCCCGCGGCCTTCGGAAGTCGATGGGCTCACCAGGCGCATTTCGGGCGAGCTGGCCGAGAAGGGACAGACGCTCGAGAGCCTGCTGCGCGCCCTCCGGGAAGAACGTGAGCGCTATGCCGCCGGCGACTCGGGCGTTTCTTGAGGCCAGCGCCCTGGTCGCCGCCATCTGGTCCGAGGAGGGTGGCGGACGGATGGTGCTGCAATTGGGTGAGGCCGGCGCGGTCCAGATCGTCGTCAGCCGGCGTGTGCTCGCCGAATTGGAACGGACGCTCCGCAACAAAGCTCCCCACGCACTGGCCTCGCTAACTGTCTTACTCGATCAGCTCCGGGTGGAGGTCGCCCCCGAACCCGGTCGAGAAGTCCTGGCAACCTGCCAGGCGCTCGTCGGCCATCCAGGCGACGCCAGGATCCTGGCGGCGGCGATCGCCTCGCAGTGCGGACTACTTCGTCACGCTCGACCGGCAACACTTCCTCGACAAGCCGAAGATGCGCCAGGTTGTCCCGTTCGTCGTCGGCACGCCGGGGGACTTCCTGGCGTGGTTTCGAAACCGCCTTGCAGCCATGGGGCCCCGCCTCGAGGCCCGTAGGGGAGGAGAATCGAGAGATCCCTTGCCGATCGGCACGCGCATGCGGGCCGGCCCTCGGCGAGGCGTCCGGGCCCCCTCCCGTGGCCAGCGAGATTGTGCGCAGGTTGTCGATCTGCCACGAGGCAATCGTGTCTACCCCACCCGACGGCCGAGATGCGGCAGGCTTTATGGGATGCGTTGAAGTGACCGAGGAGGTGACGCCGCTGTGTCTCTTGCCCGGCTGCTTGCCTGAATCTAGGCAGGGCTGGCCGACGATCACACCTGGGTGCGCGGCAGGAGGCGCTCGAAGAACTCGTACAGCACCGGCTCGCCGGTCTGGCCCGGAAGAGGCGTTAGCGCCAGCGTTTCCTGCGTGATTCCGCAGGCGGCGATCACGCAGTGGGAAAGAAGCGGCAGGGGGCGCCCAACTGATCGAAGCCCTTACGCCGGAGTGGTTGCTCCGGCGTTTTGTTCGAGGGGCAACGTGAACCGGATCGTCGTCCCACGCCCTGCGGCGCTCTCGGCCTCGATCTCTCCGCCGTGCGCCAGCACCAGGTTGCGGGCGATCGCCAGCCCCAGCCCGCTGCCGGTCGAAATCGGCGGTCTTGTAGAACCGCTCGAAGACGTGCGGCAGATCCTCCGCCGTGATCCCGGTGCCGGTGTCGACAACCGAGAAGCGCAGCTTGCCCGCCTCCGCCGCCACAGCGATGCGCACCTCACCCCCGGGCGGCGTGTGGCGCAGCGCGTTGGCGGTCAGGTTGAACAGCACCTCGCGCACCCGAAGCGGGTCGATCTCGGCCAGCGGCGCATCATCCGGCACGTCGGCGACCAGCTTCACGCCGCCGCTCTCGGCCTGGGTGCGGAAGGCAGCCACCACCTCGCCGATCAGCACGCCCAGGTCGGTCGGCTCGCGGTGCAGCTCGAGCACGCCGCTCTCGGCCAGCGACAGCGTGCGCAGGTCGTCGATCAAGCGCGACAGCAGCCGCGTCTCTTCCACCAGCGGACCCAGATGCTCGGCGTCGGCCGGATACACCCCGTCGACCATCGCCTCCAGGTTGCCCTGCAGCACGGCGACCGGCGTGCGCAGCTCGTGGGTCACATCGGCCAGCAGCTGCCGGCGCTGGACCTCGTTCTGCTGCAGCCGGTCGAGCATGGAATTGAAGGCCCGGCCCAACGCCCGCAGATCGCGGGAGCCGCGCAGGCGCACGCGCGGCTCGAGGTCGCCGGCCTCGACGCGCTGCGCCGCCTCGATCAGATCGCCCAGCGGCAGCGCCAGCCTCCGGACGCCGGACATCAGCAAGGTGAAGGCCAGCACGCCCGCCAGGGCAGGGACGATCCAGGAGGCATCGCCGGCGGGCTGACCCGTGAGCGCGCCGACGACCCACATCGTCCCGGCGCATCCGGCGACGGCGACCAGCCACACGACCAGGAACGCCACGACGGCGAAGCCCAGGAAACGCCTGCGGCTCGGGCGCCAGTGTTCCGGCATCCTCATTCGCACCGGCGGCCAGGGCTCGTCCTCCGGCCACCACGGCGGCCGGGAGCGCGGATGCGCTCGCCAGCGGTGCGAGTCGAATTCGTGCCTCATGACTTCGGCCATCCGGTACCCGACGCCATAGACCGTCTGGATGTAGCGCGGCTGGCGCGGGTCAGGCTCGATCTTCCGGCGCAAGTTCTTGATGTGCGTATCGATCGCCCGCTCGTACGACTCGAAGGCCACGCCGCGCACGGCGTCGAGCAGCTGGGCGCGGGTGAAGATCCGGCCGGGCTGGCGCGCCAGCGCCGCCAGGAGTTGGAACTCGGTCGCCGTCAGCTCGATCGGTCGATCGCCGATTGTCAGGCGCTGCCGCGGCAGGTCGAGCGTAAGGTCCATCACGCGCAGCACCTCGGCCGCCGGACCGGCACGGCCTTCGGCCCGGCGCAGCACCGCCCGCACGCGGGCCACGAGTTCCTTGGGGCTGAAGGGCTTGACCATGTAGTCGTCGGCGCCCAGCTCGAGCCCGACCAGCTTGTCGCTCTCCTCGCCGCGAGCGGTGAGCATGATGATCGGCACATCCGACTCGCGGCGGATCTGGCGCGTGACGTCCAGCCCATCGGCGCCCGGCAGCCCGAGGTCGAGCACGATCAGCTCCGGCGCCCGCGAGCGGAAGGCGGCCAGCGCCGCCTCGCCGTTGGCCGCGCTGGCGACGCTGAAGCCGGCGCGCTCGAGGTAATCGCGGCCGAGCTGCACGATCTTGGGTTCATCATCCACGAGCAGGATCGTCGCCATCGGAGCCGATTCAACCCCAAACCCGCCGGCAGGGCAAAAGCCCGGCTCAGCCCCCATCCGCCCGATTGCCTGGACGAGGGCCGAGCCGGAACGTCAGGTCGCGGATCAGGCGGAGTGCTTGTCCGCGGGGGGTTCAGCACCCCCGGGCATGCGCTTCGCGGTGCCACTCGGCCATCCGCTGCTGCCAGTGCTCGCGCATCCCGTCGCGCATCCCCCAGCCCCCGTGCATCATGTGCCGGCCCATCCCGCCCCAGACGACGAGGCGAAACAGGCTGAAGACCAGGAACAGGAACGCCAACGGAACCAGACAGCCGATGAACCCGAAGCCAAACGGCGCCATGAAATGCGGGCCGTACATGCCGTACGGCGCCACCACCTGTGGTGCGACGGTGCCCGGCGCCGCAGTCTGTGCCAACCCGGCGTTGTAGGCCATCCACGCCAGCGCCGCGCCGGCGCCGATCAGCGCCACGACGAGCACCACCCCCAGAGCGATCCGCCAACCCATTCCTTCTTTCATCTTGACCTCCTCACGGACTGTGCCGTATTGCAGACAGTCTGTCAGGAGATTGTGGGCAGATTGTGGTTGCGGCGTGGCGAACCCGTGGCGGGGGCGATTGCTGATCGGCGGTTTCATACGTTGGCCCGCCTCGGCCACCCGGCCCGCACCTTCGCTTCGCTCCGGCGGGCCGCATGCCCTCGGCGGGGAACTAGGTGCTCGAGGGACCGGCCGCGTTGCCCGCCGCGCCGGCCGCCCGGTCGTCAGCCGAAGGGCCCTTCCGCCTGCCGCGTGGCACGTGGGCGCGCGGACGATCGATGATGCAGTGCCCGGGAAGCGGATCAGGCCGAAGGAGCGTGGGCGACGGTCACCCGGAAGTCCGTGCCTCGATCCGCTTCGCCACGCGGCTGACACCCTCTGCGAAGTCGTCGACTGGCGGGAGCAGGCTGATCACCAGATGCTCGCCTTGAGGGAAGTCGAAGAAGAAACCCGGGTGGACGACGACGTGATCATCCACGAGCAACTGGTAGGCCAGCTCCTCGTCGTCCTCACCATCCGGCAGACGCAGGACCAGGGTCCAGCCGCCTTCACGCGGCTGGATGCGCGCCGGAGACGATTGGCCGAAGGCGTGCTCGGCGGCGCGCTGGTTCGTCTCCAGGCGCTCGCGTATCTTCGACTGCAGCGGGCCGCGTTCCGGCAAGAGCACTTCGGCGGCGAGCTGGGCGGGCGTCGAGGCCGAGAGGTACGCATCGGCGATGAACTCGAGGCGCTCGGAGGCTGCGCGCACCGACGCAGTCTCGCCACTTAACCGGATCCAGCCCAGCTTGAGCTGGGGCGCGCCGACGACCTTCGACAACCCGCTCAAGCGGACGGTCAGGCCATCGAGACTATCCAGCACGGTAGGCGGGCCATAGCCTTCGGCGGGGTAGTCGTAGAACACCTCGTCGAGCAGAACTGGGCAGCCCCTGTCGGCGCACAAGTGCTGTATCGCTGCGTGCTCCTCGGGAGCCAGGTAGCCCCCGGTCGGATTGTTCGGGCTCACCAGGATGACGGCGCGTGTGCGGAAGGTGAAGGCCCGTGCCAGCGCGTCGACATCGATGCGCCAGCGGCCCTCGGGCGTGCACGCCGCGGGGAACCGCACCGGCCGGCAGCCTTCGAGGCTGACCAGCATGTCGAACAGCGGATACGAGGGCTGAGGCACAAGCACTTCATCGCCGGGATTGGCGAACAGCTTGATCAGCTCGGCATAGCTCTGGCTCGTGCTGGCGCTTACAAAGATGTCGTCAGGGCTCGTGGGCAACCCGCGGTCGGCGTAGTAGCGAGCGATGGCGTGGCGCGCTCCCGGCATGCCGCGCGGATCAGGGCGGTACTCGGCCGCGCCCGGAACGGCGAGCGCTCGGGCCAGGGCCTCCGCATCCGGTCCCAGCCCGCATTCCGGTGGGTTGGAGCTCGTCAGATCGACGAGCGGTATAGCCGGCGTTGCGCAGCTGATCGAGAGCACGCTGCAGGCGCCCCGGGCTCAGATCGGAAGCCAGTCGCGAGGAGAACATCGTCCGAGGTCGTCCATCATCATCCGGTCCATCGGGTCGGGGGAAAGCGCCGACCGTCCTGCTCCGACCGTGCACCACTATACGTCGGAATCTAGGCCCAGGATGGCAGGTTGACAACGACGCAACCGCGACCAGGGGGCGCCCACAATTCCAATCAGCGTTCCAGCGTTAGGTGTCCGACGGAGAGCGGGCCACCTTCACAACCAGGCGCTGTGAACCAGCGGCGCGCGTCGCGGCCCCAGATCCCAGCCTCCCAATCTGAGGTCGCTCGTTCGCGAGCGAAGTTGGGTTACTTGACCGCAGTGGATTACCATGCTAGCATATTGCTAATCTAGTACTGGCGGTGTCCCATGACTGAGGAAACGATGCTAACCAAGGTGACGCGGAACGGACAAATCACCTTGCCGGCGGCTGTTCGCCGGGCGGCGGGAATCGAGGAGGGGGATCTGGTCGCCGTGATCATCGAAGGTGACACGATCACACTGGTCCCGAAGAGACTGGTCGACAAGAGCCAGGCCTACTTCTGGAGCGACGCCTGGCAGCAGGCCGAGCGCGAGGCGAGCGAGGATATTGCCCAGGGCCGTGTTCAATCGTTCAGTGACGTGGAAGCCCTCATCGCTGCGATTGGGGCCCGCAAGGCCTGATGCGGCTACTTCTGACGGCTCGGTTCCAGCGAGCCTACGCAGCTCTCTCCATTGAGGAGCAGATACAGGTTCAGAAAACCCTGCGCAGGATGAGTGAGGACCTGCGGCACCCGGGTCTCGGCGTGAAACGCATCCGAGGCACGAAGGGCATCTGGGAGGCCCGCGCCAGCCGCGCGTTGCGGGTCACCTTCGAAACCGAAAGGGGGTCCATCATCCTGCGCAACGTGGGCCGCCACGACGAAACCCTGGGGAGTCCGTGAGGTGATGGACGCCGCAGATCCGTGAACCTATGGCGCATTCGGGGAAGGCCCCGCGGATTGGCCTATGCCACCGGGCGCCCCCTCACCCCGGCCGCGCAAACACAACCACGAAGTACCCGCCATAGTCGCTATCGGCGTCGTACACGTAGCCGACCCCGAACTGCGTGTAGTTCGGGCTGAGCAAGTTGTTGCGGTGGAGCGTGCTGTTCATCCACCAGTCGAACGCCGTCTGCGCCCCGCTGCCGCTGACGTAGTAGTTCTCGCCGATCCACGACCAGCTATACCCCTGTCGCTCGACCCGATCGCGCACCGACGACCCGTCGGACCCGGTGTGCGAGGTGAAGTGATTGCAGGCCATGTCGGTGGCGTGCACGCGCGCCGCCGCCCTTAGCCGGCTGTCCACCGAATAGGCCGCCAGGCCTTGCGACACTCGCTCGTCGTTGACCAGCGTGACGACCTCGGCCTCGACGCTTGAGTTGGCGGATGCGGCGCAGGTCGAGGCGGTCGGTGCAGTCGTTGGAGTCGCTGTGTCGGGTGCCTGCGTGGGCTGTCCATCAGAAGTCGCCGTCGGTTCGGGCTGGATCTCAAGCGTGTTTGTGATCGTCGGCGGAGGCTGCGTTGCGGTTCGCGTCAGGGTCGGCGGCTGGGTCGGCGTGCGCGTGCGCGTCGCGGTCGAGGAGGGGGTCGCCGATGGGGTCACCGTCGGTGACAGCGTGAGTGAGGCCGTCGCGGTCATTGTCTCCGTCGGAGTAGGAGTGAGCGTCAACGTCGCCGACGGGGTGGTGGTAGCCGAAGGCGACGGCGTCGGCGATGGCGACGTCCGAGGCTTCGAGAGTTTCCGTGAGCAGGGGCTGGAACGGCGTCGGGGAAGGGTCCAAGTCGACCGGCGCGGGTTCAGGCGTCGGCGGCGGGCTCACCAGGCCGGTGAACATCAGGAGATCCTGCACCGTCCGCTCAAGCCGGGAGAGGCTGCCGACGCCCATCGCCTCCGCCGCCAGCACCAGGCCGAAAAAGGCGACGACAAACACGACCGGCATCAGGGCCAGGCCGAGCACGATCGTCCCGCACGGGAAACGGCTGCGGCGGCGGGTCATACGCTATTGTGGCTGCCGGGTGGGAGATGAGGCCATAGGTGGGTTGTACCATGCTATTGCACACAGGCCGCGCGGTGATGGGACCACCCCGGTCTGCGCCGCTGAACGCCGTTCGGCAAGCACGCTTGAGGCTGAATGCCGGCACTGCACGGCCGGAGGTCCTGCTTCGACCAGGCCGAATCGGGTGCATCCTCAATCCCAGAACGAACTCCCGGAGCCAGATGCCATGCGTATCCTACTCGTCGGACAGGAACGGGCGAACCTCGCCGAAGTCGTACACCGCGGGGTCTTCAGAACGGATTGGCCCAAGGGCCTGCCGGAGACGATGCGCACCTCGCTGCTGTGGGAGACGTGGTCCTCGTTCTCGGTCGAGGAGATCGCCATTCTGGCGGCGGCCTTCGGCATGGGCGTGTTGACCGCTGCCGGACTGCCGCTGCGAATCATCGGCGACTACATCTGCCCGATTGCCATCCCCGTCCACCGGGAGACCGAGGCGCTCGTCGAGCGATAACCCGGCCGAACGCACTCGTCCTGATCGCCACCGCAACACGCGGAAACCTCAGGTCGCTCAAGCAAATCCTCTCGCCGCCCAACTCACGGGCGGCGAGTTGCTTCTCACCCTGTCTGCAGCGCATGCCTCAGACGCTGGCCCGCCTCAGACATCCGGCGCCCTCCCGGGCGCCGCACGCCCTCGGCGGGGGCGCGGTTCCGCGACCGAACGCTCCGCCGTCGTCGCCAGGCGGGGAATGCTGGAAGCGTCGACCCCAACCCCTCTTCTGGCTGCCCTCGGACGTCCAGGAGCTGCAGCGCCCTGCAGGAATCCTGTTCCGCGGCGTTGAGAAGCCGTTGAGTGCGACCGATTGACTCGCGCGCCGCCGATGTACTAGATTGGCAATATCGGTCTCAAGGGAGAAGGGGGAGACCATGAGACGACGCGTGTTGCTCACGGCGGCCATCCTGGCCGCTTGTCTGTTCTCCGTCCCGGCGTATGCCGACTGCCCGCCGGGCGATCCCGACTGTCCTCTCGACCCACCCCAGTCGGAAGAGGTCAACCCCGATCCAGAAGTGTCCGGGACTTGGGTCGCGGGTCATGTCGGGCAACCCGGCAGCGCAGCGCCGGTGCTGATGGCGATGCCGCTGCCGCGTGTTGTGCCGGTGCGGGCGGGACAGGGGGCAAGGCCGCCCGCACCGGTGGTTTCCCTGCTGGTTCGGCCGGAATATTGGTGAAAGCAACCCGGGGAAGCAGGGCCGCGGTTGCGTGGCATCTTCGAAAGCCGTAGAATCCGGCGTCAGGAGGGACGCGATGAAGGGGGACTCACAATGGTATGTGGCGCACCAACTCCGGAGTACTCCAGGGACGATCTTGCACCGGGCTTTCACAGAGGCACTTGCCGCCGCCGATCGGCTCCATGACAGGCTTGTATCAGCAGCCGAAGATGCGGGCTACATAAGGCAGACACTTTACCGCACGAAACCTCTTCTTGATGGGCTCTTCGTTCGAGCGCAAGACGACCCGACTGTGTACCCGCTGGTCGCCAGCGGCATCGACTTCCTGAAGAGCATTGCCCCCCAGTTTGATCGCTTCTCTGAGACTGCAGACGAATTCGCAGCCCCTCTTGCTCTCGCTGTCAACTCAACAGGAACCTTCAGCGCGACGTCGGACTCGGCCTCGATGATGTGGAGTATCGAGTACTTTGTGCCCGCCCCGATTTCGGCTCCCCCCAATCGGAAATCCAGAGCCCAATACACGGCAGTACTCAAGGAACTTGATAAATCCCTCGCCGTTCTTTACGATGCCGTTTGGCAGGCCGACCTCGCCACCACCTCGGACCCGCACAGGGCAGCTCTCTTTATGATCCGTACGCTCTTTGACAACTTCTTCGCGCTCTGGCTCCAGACGATGAAGTACGTGCCTCCCAACATTGGCGCGAGAAAGGGGGCGACAAAGCGAAGCAGGTTTGGCGATCCGAGCGTCTTGCGTACGCCTTAGAGAAGAACATCCACGACCCTGCGCGACGGGAACTCCTAGCGGCGGAGTCGAATCAGATCGAGGCCCTTTATAAGGCAGCAAACGTTGCGCACAGTAGAGACAGCCTCGACGAAGCCAGGGCGTCCAAGGCCCTTGCGGCCTTGGACAGCTTCCTACGGGACTGGCTGGAATTCTCTCTAGTCGGCGATGGTGCCGGATGCCGCCTTACAACTCTCGAAAGCAAGCACGGCAAGCTGAGCTTTGGCTCGAGGCCTTTGGACGGTCCGCTTATCAATGGAAGGAGATGACACATGGCAACCAAGAAACGAGTGTTCATTAGCTTTGACTACGATCACGACGCAGGGGCAAAAGTCATGTTGGCTGGCCAGGCCAAATTGGAGGATAGCCCGTTCGACTTCACCGATGCATCAGTGAAGGAGCCCCTTTCCGGTGATTGGAAGGAGAAAGTCAAGCGCCGCATGGACAGCATTGACGTTGTCATCGGCCTCTGTGGCGAGCACACGCACACTGCCAAAGGCGCGGCCGCTGAGCTCGACATCGCGCAGGAGAAGTCGGTGCCGTACTTCCTTCTGGCGGCCTATTCGGACAAGACCTGCACGAAGCCAACCTCGGCGAAGTCCTCGGACAAGGTGTACGAATGGACATGGCCGAACTTGAAGAAACTCATTGCGGGGGGAGGTAGGTTGTCATGCGGAAGGCGCTCACTGTCGGCATCAACTACTACGAGCATGGCTCGGCGCTCTACGGTTGCGTCGATGATGCACACTCGGTGAAGAGTGTCCTCGAGAGGAATAGCGACGGCACAGTCAATTTCGATGTCCAGATCCTTACTGGAACAGGCCCCACCGACGTGGTAATGCGTTCAGACTTGCGAGCGCAGATTCAGGAGCTGTTTGCCGGAGACCCGGAGACCGCACTATTCTACTTCTCCGGGCACGGTCACATCGAGGCGGCCGGCGGATACCTCCTTGCCAGTGACTCTAAGTCCGGTGATGATGGAATTGCGCTTAACGATGTCCTCACGTGGGCTAACAAGTCGCTGGCTCAGAACAAGGTGGTGATTCTTGACAGTTGCCATTCCGGAATCGTGGGAGCCCGCCCGGGGACCCCTTCAACGGCCGAACTTTCGGATGGTCTTACGATACTGACCGCGTCAACCGCAGAGCAATACGCGAGCGAGGAGAACGATGAAGGAGTGTTCACTGCTCTGCTGGTCGATGCATTGAACGGAGCAGCCTCGAACCTCGTCGGCGACATTACTCCAGGAAGCGTGTACGCGCACATAGATCAGTCACTGGGAGCCTGGGACCAGCGACCGGTGTTCAAGACGAATGTGAAGCGGTTCATTTCATTGCGAAAGGTTCAACCGCCAATCGGACTCGCGGAACTGCAACGCATCCCTGAGTTCTTTCCCGCCCCCGGCTTCGAGTTCCGCCTCGATCCCTCCTTCGAGCCCGAGCGCTCCGCGGCGGATGTGGGGGTGCCGGCGCCCGACCCGCGGAATGTTGCTATGTTCGCAATCCTTCAGAAGTACAACAGAGTGAACTTAGTCGTCCCAATTGATGCGCCGCACATGTGGCATGCCGCCATGGGGAGCAAGTCCTGCAAGCTGACAGTGCTCGGTGAGCACTACAGACGGTTGGTGGCGCAGGGGCGAATTCTAGTGCGAGGAAGAGCCGACGACGCATCACGGGCCATCCCGGAAGAATTGGCCGAATGCATGAAGGACTTCCACACAACAGGATGCAGCGGAGGCAACCCGCGCGGCCGGTGATGCCTGGCATTCGCAGTCGTCGAAGACACATTCGGCAAGGAGTGGCCAAGTCGGTGCAGAAGGTGCGCGACCATTACATTAGTCACTCGCGGAGCTACGCCGAGGCCCCTGAGCAGTTGCACAGCCCGATCTACCAAGACGCCTGTGAGATAACGAGCAATGCCGCCCCCAGTTTGTTGGGCCGCTGACAGAAGATCGCCTTTCTCCCTTGCAGGCCAACTTGGAAAGACGGTGCTGCTGAACCTCGGGCGTCCGGTGGTCTTGGCGCCGAGGACGAGCGGCGATGGGCGGGCAGGGCACTTCGCTACGGTGACGGAGGATCTCGAGCCATGGCGGATTGGATCGCCTGAACGATCCCATGCTAGGACCATGAACGCTCCCAACCACCGAGTCCCAATGGCCGTGAGTTGTATGGTGGAAATTGGGATGGTCGAACCGTCAGGCCATCCGATCGCGCGCCGGCCAAGCGCCAGGTAGCCCAGCGCCAGGAAGCCTCCGAGGAGTAGACATCCCGACCAAAGGGCGCCAGCACCGAGTTGCTGATAGACCCATCCGCCGAGCAGCGGGCCGGCGAAGGCCGATAGGCCCCACGCCGCGCCGAAGGCGCCCTGGAACAGGCCGCGCAGGTCGACCGGTGACAGGTCCGCCACGATCGCCGGCGCGATCGTCGAAGCTGCAATTTCCCCCAGCGTCCACACCCCAACCGACAGCCCGAAGAGCAGCAACGTGCTTGCCAGACCGGTGAGTCCGAAGCCGACGCCGGCAAGAATTGCGGCCACGGCCATGGCGCCGTAGCGCGGCCAGCGGCCCGCGGCGTGGCTGGCGGGCAGCCCAAGGATGACGATCAGCACGCCGTTGACGGCGATCGCCAGCCCGTACTTCTCCGGCCCCAACCCGTGCGACGCCATGTCCACCGGCAGTGTGACGTTGCCCTGCATGTAGATGATTCCAAAGCCCAGCGCCAGCGCGGAGAACAGCAGCATCAGCGGCGAGCTGCGCAGCTGGCCGATCCTTCGGCGCAGCGGCGCCTTGGAGGCGGCGTGGGCTTCGGCTGGGCGCGTCTCGCGCACACCGGCCAGGATGATCAGGCCGAAGACGAAGGTCGTGACGGCATCGCCGACGAACAGCAGGAAGTAGTCGAGGCGCGCGATCAACCCGGCCACGACCGGCGCGATGGCGAACCCCAGGTTGATCGCCCAATACAGGTAGCCGTAGGCGCGCGGCCGCTCCTCGGGCGGAACGAGGTCGGCAATGGCCGCGCTCACCGCCGGGCGGTACAGGTCGGTGAGCAATCCCTGGGTAAACGTGAGCAGCGCCAGCAGCGCCAGGGGTTGCACGAGCCCGAGAGCGATCATGTTAAACGGGGCGAGCAGGAAAGACAGCAGCATCACCGGCCGCCGGCCAAGGCGGTCGGCCAGCTCGCCCCCGATGAGGGCGGCACTGAACGATCCGGCGCCGAATAACGAGACCATCAGCGCCGCCTGGCCGATGGGCAGCCCGCGGCGCTGCGTGAGGTAGAGCGTCAGGAAGGGGATGACGAAGCTCCCCAATCGGTTGATCAGCGTGCCGAGCCATAACAGCCAGTAGGCACGCGGCATCGAGGCGAGGACGACGGACAGGCGCGGGCGCATGGGGCGGGATACTACCATAGGTGGCGCCCGCGCCGTTCAGTTGATCCGAGGGGGGAGAGCATGAGGAGCGGATACCGTTCAGGGGCGGCGTTCCCCGTTCGGCGGCTCGGGGATGGTCTAGACGGAAGGGTGCAAATCCTCAAGCACGCGCTCGGCCGCCAGACGGCCGGAGACGATCGCCGTCGGCAGGCCAGTTCCGGGGTGCGTGCTGGCGCCGGCGAAGTACAGGTTGCGGTAATGGGCGTGCCGATTATGCGGGCGGAAGTAGCCCATTTGCAGCAGCGTGTGCGCCAGGCCGTGCGTGGCGCCGCGCACCAGGTTGAACCGCCGCTGCCAGTCTCGCCGGGTCGAAGCACACCTCGAACTTGATCCGCGCCTCGAACTCCTTCACGCCCAGCGATGCGATCCGGCGCACGACCGCCGCGCGCGCTGCCGCGTGATCTCCTCCCAGTCCTGCCCGGCCCGAGGATCCAGGTGGCCGACGGGCACGATCCCGATCAGCGTGTCCTGCCCCGCCGGCGCCATCGAAGGATCGAGCCGCGCCGGCGCGTGCACGTAGACGCTCGGCTCGGCGGCGATCGTCTTGCGGCGCAGGATGGCGTCGAAGTTCTCGCGGTAGTCGTCCGACAGGAACAGCGTGTGGGCCGAGAGCTCCGGGATCACGCGCTCGACACCCCACAAGAAGGAGACGGCCGAGCACGAGTACGTCTTGCGCTCGAGGCGTCGAGCCGTGCCGTCGTCAGGCAGCAGGTCGCGGTAGACGTACGCCAGGTCGGCGTTCGCCAGGACGACGTCGGCCGCCAGCCGCGTCCCGTCGGCTAACCGGACAGCGCGTGCCCGGCCGCCGCCGATTTCGATCTGCGTCGCCGGTGACTCGAAGCGCACCTCGGCGCCGCGCCGGACGGCGATGTCGTGCAGCGCGTCGGTGATGCGCGTCATCCCGCCCTCGGGATACCACACACCCTCGGCCAGCTCGGTGTACTGCAGCATCGAGAAGGTAGCCATGGCGTCGAAGGGGCTGATGCCCATGTACATGTCCTGGAACGAGAAGGCGTTCTTCAGCCGCGCCGTGCGGAAGAACGAACCCAGCCGCCGGTAGTGGTTGTCGAGCGCATGCAGCCGCAGGAACAGCGGGATGCTCGACGGCGTCAGGAACTCTCCCAACGTGCGGAAGTTGCGCCGTACGAGCCGATCGGTCGCCAGCCGGTAGTGACGGCCGCCCTCCTCCAGGTAGCGCAGGAACGCCGGGAAGCTGCCGGGCTCGATGGCTTCGAGCTGGGCGCGCATGTGGTTCAGGTCGGAAGTCAGGTCCAGACGCGCACCGTCGTCGAAGTGCAGGTGGTAGGTGGGATCGACGCGGCGCAGCGTCAACCGATCGCGCAGCTTCTCGCCCAGGGCGGCGAACTCGAGCTCGTACAGACCGGGCATCACCAGCAGCGTCGGCCCGATGTCGAAGGTGTGGCCGTCCCGCTCGAGGCGCGCACAGCGACCGCCCGGGCGATCGTTCTTTTCCAGCACCGTCACGCGCAGCCCGGCTCCGGCCAGGTGCGCCGCGGCGGTCAATCCGCCGGCGCCGGCGCCGATGATCACCACGTGGGCAGGAGTCACCAAGGACCTCACGAATGGCAGGGGATTGCGGGCCTAGCCGGCGCTCCCGGTCGGCGTGCGCCGGGGTCCGCGCAGGGCGGCCCGATGGCCGCGCACGAAGCGGTCAAGCCAGACGCGATGGAGCTGCAAGCGGTCGTATTCGGACCGCAGCCGGTAGCCGTCGAGCTCGATCTGCCGCAAGACGACTTCGAATCGGGCGCAGTACAGCAAGCCGGCGATCAGCGCCCGCAGGCAGCCGCCGCGGCGCAAGTATCGTTTTCCATCCGCAAAGCACCGGCGCGCCTCGTCGACCCGTTCCCGCACCCACTGCCGGTACGCCGGGTGGTGAAGGTCGGAGGGCGCCAGGCGCTGCGACTCGAGCATCGACCGAGGGACATTGAAGTAGCCGGCGGCCAAATCATCGGCCGTGTCGCGCAGCATGTGGATGATGTGCGCGCCCGTGACGGCCTGCAGGCGCGCGCCGCCCGTCGGGTATACGTGGTCGTGGCCGATGAAGTATCCGATGGCGTCCATGACCGCCCCCGCCAGAAGCTGCGAGTAGCGGTCGAGCTCCGTGTCCGAGATCAGCCTGCCGCGGACGGCCGGCGTCGAACTCCATCACCGCCATCATGCGTTCCAGGTACGAGCGCAGTCCGGGGTGCCGGTCCCGGCGGCCGGCGAGCACGTCCACCAGCATACGCTCCTCCGGCTGCAGCGTCGCCGGCGCCATGCCGGCCAGCAGGCCCTCGAGCAGCTGCTCCTGACGTGCGAGGAATTGCAGACGGCGGCGCGATCGTGCGTCGGCGCGTCGAGCAAGTCGTCCACCCAGCGAAAGTAGGCATAGGCTCGGTAGGCATCGTCCGTCCGGCCGCGATCGACGAGCCAGCGGATCGTGAGGTACGTCTGGGCGCTGGCGCGATGCGTGATTGTCCGGGCCAGGGCGGCTGACGACGCCGGGCGGCGCCGGAAGTCCGGAGGCTGTTCGGTGTCCATCGGCTGGGAATCCATCTCCGCGCTCGACCGCGTCGGCGTCTCGCCCCCCGCCGACTGAAAGTTTGAGACGGTCGAGTCACAGCCGACTGGCCGATAGGCCCACTGCTACAATTGGCAGGCACTTGACGCAGCCGGATTGTGCGGGAGGTGAATGCCCAGGGTGCGCGTGTGCCGCCTGCGGCCCGGCCGGGTTCGAACCGACCACGACGGGAGGCCCTGCCGAAGGCGCGTCCCCTATTCCCTCAAGGCTATTCCGCCCCTGAAGAGCGATGAGTTCAGGCCGGAGCTGGGCCGTCCGATTTCCCATCCGGCAGGACCCGCCCTGGCGTTCGATTCTCTGCGGGGATCTTGCCATCCGCCAACCGCAAACTCCCCGCAAGGTTGCACTGTGCTAAACTCCCAGAACTTGTGTCGGAATGCACACCAGGACCCGGATTAAGCATGTAGAGTTTCCAGGCGGGCCCGAAGCGTCGATAGTGCGCGGTCAGGGGCCCGCGGTTGCTGGATCGCTGGTCTGGCTGCCTGGTCGAAGGGTTCCCCGATCAGGCCCCGCGGTCGGATCGTTTCTCGGGAAGAACCGGTGCGAAGCGAGAAGTCTGGCGCGCGCCCCCCTGCACGCCGCGGGCCACCGGTCCGTCCGGCACCGCCGAGGAGGCGCCCAGCGTCGAGCAATCGCATCCCGGCATGCCTGCAAGACAACTCATCATCCAACATCGGAGGAAGACTGATGACCAGCAAGATCGACATGTACAAGGACTATCTCACGAAGGAAGGCTACAGCCCCTCACAGGACGGCGGACTGCTGATCTTCAAGAAGGAAGGCCGCACGTACGTAATCACCGTCGACGACAACGATGTGCCGTACTTCCAGCTCGTGTTCCCAACTTCTGGAGCATCGACAGCGACAAGGAGCGGGCCAAGGCCTTCGCCGCCGCCAACCACGCCACCGCGGCGACCAAGGTCGCCAAGATCTACGTGCGCGATGACGGCAAGAACATGTGGGGCAGCATCGAGATGTTCTTCGAGTTCCCCGAGTACTTCAGGGCGTGTTCGATCGTTCGATGGCCGCACTGATGGCCGGGGTGGCGAATTTCACCGAGAAGATGAAGTAACCCACCCGGGTTGCGTGCGATCGTCGGCCGGGGGGCGAATTTCCCCCGGCCGGATGTGCTTTCCCGCAGTGTCCGCCGTTGGGCTGCGCGGGGACGTCGGGCTTCGAGCGTCCCCGCGGCCTATCCCCTCCGATCCTCTCAGACACACGGCGTTGGATTGCCCGCTGCCGTGAGCCCGAGTTCCGCGCGGCTCACAACTCCGTGGGGTAGGTCTCCGGGAAGCACACAGCACGGAAAGCACACTGCACGCACGCGCTCGTCGTCGATGCGGGGGAAGGTGTCCTTGTCGAGCGGGATGTTCTGCTCGATGTTCGCGACGGTCTGCATCATCTCGTTCGTCTCCGCCCGCACCTGAACGGCGAAGGCCTGCAGGTCGGCGGCGGTGAAGGACTGCTGCACTTCCTCATAGGCCGGGTGCAGGTAGGCCAGCGTCGGGCGCACGTGTTCCGGCTCAATGTCGAAATGCGTCGACGCCCACGTGGCGTAGCCGACCAGCTGCTTGCGGTGCTTGCCGGGATCGGCCTTGCCCGTCTTCCAGTCCAGGATGTGGATCAGGTCGCCGAGCGGGAACAGCACGTCGACCTTGACGTAGACCTTCAGCTCGCCCAGGCGCGTCTCGCCGTACCCCGGCGGATCGATGATCCACTTGCCCGAGGCCGGCGCCGCCTCCTCCACCAGCCAACGAAACCGATCGCTGCCCAGTAGATTCTCCAGGCACGCGTGCACCTTGGGCTGCAGGTCTGCGCGCGCACCTGGGCAGGTATCGCTACGCCACCTCCTCGAAGGTCTTCCCCGTCAGGCTCCGCGCGATCGCCTGGTCGGCATACGCCAGGAAGCGCGGCCGGTCGATCGCCTCGGCGGTCGATCGCAGCCGGCCGAGAAGCGCCTCGATAACCTCGTGCACGATGCTGCCGGTCTCGAGCGGCAGCGTCACCAGTCCCTTGAATCGGTTCAGCCGCCGGACGGTGTTGTCTTTGTCGTACTTGGCGTAGTAGTGGAAGAAGTAGCGGCGCTTGCAGATCGAGAACAGGTCGTAGCGCGAAGCCGACCAGCCCAGGATCGGCGTGAACGGGAACTGCTTGATGGCTCGCGGCATCGCCCTGGCCTCCGCCGGCGGCCCCTGACTATACGCCAGAACCGGCCGCCCGTAGTGCCTGTCTCTTGCTCGCGAACCCATCCGGACCACAGGTTGGCCCGCCTCGGCCATCCGGCGCCCGCCCGGGCGCCGCATGCCCTCGGCGGGGCGCGGCTCCCCTCTCCCGCAGGCCCGCAGGTCCCCTTCATTAGAAGGGGAACAGCGGGGGGAGGGCGACGAGAGCCGCGTTGCGGCCGGCGTGCATCCAATGGGCAGGGGCACCCCTTTGAAAGCGGGTGCCCCTGGGTGCCTCAAGGAAGGAAACGCAGGACTACTTGCACCAGGGGAGTGGTTCCCCAATGCCCGACATGTGATGGCAGTGTTCCTTGTAAAGGTAGCTCCAGGCCCCGTCGGTGCGGTGGAGGGGAAGGCGAGCTGCGTTGGGACTGAATGCAGCCACAACCGGGTCGCCAACCCAGTAGCCCGAAATCGCTGCCATCTTCGAAGACAGGTCCGCTGGTTAGCAAGACGGCGCCGTTGGACCAGCCGGGCCGCGAGCCCCGGGCCACTGGAAGTCGCAGATGGCTGCCAGGCGCGCGCCCGACGGACGGCCGTTGGACGAGATCACATAGCAGACGTCGCGCGGCGAAACAGCGCCGGCCTCAACGCCGGCCGGGGCGTGGTAGCCCGGGTCAATGAAGGCGTACAGGCCGTCGAAGGCCATGCGGAGCGGGATCTCGCAAGCGGCCGGACCTCCAGTGATGTCGCCGATGAGCTCGGGTTCATCCGACTGTTGCACGGCCACGCGGCCATCACACGTACTATAAGTCACCGATACCGAGTCCACGCTGACGACGTCGTATGAGCCGAAGATCAGCGCCAGGATGTCCATGCTAGCACCCGTGCAGTCGCCATCGTGGTCGCATTCCAGATCGAAGGACCCGAGGTAGCCGGGCAGGACGGGCAAGGGGGGGCCCGAGAGGACCAAAGACCCGCCGCCGGCGATGGTGCCCGTCACCCCAGCCTCGATGGTCCCGGTGCCGTTGGGCGAATTGGCGGCCCAAGACCTGAAGGATCCGCTGACCGACAGGTCGAAGCGGTACTGCCCCGCCCCCAGATCGTAGATGCTGGCCACCATATGGTAGGTGCTGTCGGCCCAGTCGCCGCCAGCCATGCTTGTCTCTACGGTGATCACGTCAAAGGCGACCGTGGTTACGTAGACTTCGACGGCGTCGACCGAGGACGATACGCGCCCGGCCGCGCTGGCAAATGCCGGGGTCGGAGCGGCAAACGAGACGAGGACTGCGGCCAGGACCGCCACGCTTCCAATTGGACTGAGCTTTGTGGGCATTGCGTCCTCCTCAAGACGTTCTCGCGCGTGCTGAGTCGGTGTGTGGGGCCGGATCCTTGTGTTGCAGCGGGCCACTTCCGGCCAAACTGCATTCCACTATAGGTGGTGTTGGGCGTGGTGATCCTTACACACGGCTTACAGGTGGGGCCGTTATCCTGACCGATGATCCGTTGGACTCAGAGAACGCCGCCCTCCAGCGCCGCGCGGCGCCACTCGCCTGACATGGCAACTTCCTCATCCGTCGGCCCACTTTGGGCTGGCGCACAGCTGGCGCAGGGCGCAGCCCGCAGTGGCAATCTCGGACACTCCGGGTCGCCGCGGCGGCCGCGTGCCCGTTCCTCCGTCATTGCGAGGAGCCGCGCAGCGGCGACGTGGCAATCTCGAACGCCCCGGCTAATCCCAAGCGGCCGCGTGCCTGTTCCTCCGTCATTGCGAGCAGCCGTGCAGCGGAGACGTGGCAATCTCGAACACCCTGTTGGCTCACCGCGGCGGCGCGACCTGCCGCGCCCGTTGCGCCCCCGGATGCCCTATACTCAAGCCACGCGGCCGGCGCCCGATGCCGGTCGCAGCGGTGGGGGAACCCCATGACCGACCCGGTCTATCGCCAGCTCGCCCAACACCTGGACGCGATCCCCAACGGCTACCCGGCCACGCAAAGCGGCATCGAGCTGCGGCTGCTCGAGCGTTTGTTCACCCCCGACGAGGCGCGCCTGGCGTGCGTGATGCGCCTGGAGTCCGAACCTCCGGCCGTGATCGCCGCTGCGCCTCGGCCTCGATCCGGCCGAGACGCGCAAGGCGCTCAAAGCCATGGCGATGAAGGGCCTGATTGGCTTTGAGCGCAAGGAAAGCCAGCTGGCCTTCGCGCTGATGCCCTTCATCGTCGGCTTCTACGAGGCGCAGCTCCCGCGCCTGGACGCCGAGCTGGCGGCGATGTTCGAGCAGTACTACCAGGAGTCGCACGGCGCGATGATGCGCGCCCAGCCGTCGGTGCACCGCGTCATCCCGGTCGGCGAAGCCGTGCCGATCGAGATCGAAGTCTTCCCGTATGAACGCGCCAGCGAGCTGATCAACGGCGCCCGCGCCTGGGGAGTGCGCAACTGCATCTGCCGCGTCCAGCAGCGCCTGATCGGAAAGGGCTGTGACCGCCCGCTCGAGGCCTGCCTGGTCTTCGCTCCGATCGAGGGCGCCTTCAACGGCAGCCCGATGGATCGAGCCATCACCCGCGAAGAAGCTCTGCAGATCCTGCGCCAGACGGAGGACGCCGGCCTGGTCCATTCGACCGGCAACTACCGCGACGGCATCGAGTACATCTGCAACTGCTGCACGTGCTGCTGTGGGATCATGCGCGGCATCGCCGAGTTCGGCATCCCGACGGCCGTGGCGCGGTCCGACTTCCTCACCTTCGTCGATGACGGACGCTGCACCGGATGCGGCGAATGCATCGAGCGCTGCCCGTTCCATGCCTTGTCGGTGCCGGAGCTGCTGGCCGTGGTCGAAGAGGCGCGCTGCATGGGCTGCGGGCTGTGCGCCTCGGCCTGCACGACCGAGGCGCTGCACCTGGCGCGCCGCCCGGCCTCCGAAGCCGAGTTGCCGCCCGCCGATATCGGCGAGTGGCGCGCCCTCCGCGCACGCACAGCGCGCCACGGGCGCTCCCGCGTAATCTGCCGCAAGTTGGCCCGCCTCGGGCGGCCGTCCTGCTGGCGCTGGGCGCCGGCCCTCGACGGGGGGCGCGGCCCCGCGGCCCTCGTCCCATCGACACGCGCGAGACCCTATCCCTGGAAAAGTGAGGAGAGGGTGGAATTTCGTCCGACGAATCCGAAACCTACGGGTGATCGCTAGGTGCCGGAAGCCTGAGGAGAGGGCAGGGCGCACAGCCTGGTACGTGCCCATCGCACGACGGCGCCGGTCAGCCACGGCCAGGAGCGTCGAACCGCCGACCAGGATCAGCCCCAGCACCATCGGCTGCGTCACCTGGAAGCTCAGGCCCAACATCCCCTCCAGGTTTCCGGCGGTGGACGGATCGATCAACGCCAGCACCGCCGAGGCGGCACAGGTAACCGCCAGAACCGCGGTCGTGAATGCGCTCGCCCCACGCGCCGTCCGATAGACCTGGTCACCTGAAGCGCGCTGCCGCGCCAACCGCCCGCCGAGCAGGACGCCGGCCGGCAGCGCCAGCAGCACGTTGAACGCCGGACCTCCATGAAGAATCCGAAGGCGCCGACCGAGTAGAGGAGGTAGACCGCACACCAGTATCCAGATCGGAGCATCCTGAGCGTGCCGCATCCAACGGCCAAGATACCGCGCGTCGATGAGGAGCCCGGCGGCGAAGCCTGTGCAGCTCGCAATCGCCACGCCGCCTTCGGGCAGGAACGCGAACGTGCCCCACCAGCCGGCGAGCAGCCCGAGCATCGGCGCACGGCGCCAATCACCAGTGCCATCACCCAACGCTCAACGAGCCTCACGTCGCCACCTCGCGTGCACTGCGCTCGCCCCCGACCCCCGCTGGAGCAGAGCAGGCGGCGTTCCAGATGACGCCTGCCTGCGCTCACGCGAGACCTTCCGAGAGACCTCAGGCATTTCTGCGTGCGATGCCCTCTGGCTGCCGTCTCTCGGACCGTTCAGCACCACCGCTCCGCTGACGACTTGCCACTCACCAAATGCCAATTGCCAGTTGCCAACTGCCAGCTGCTAGTTGCCAGTTGCTAGCTGCCAATTGCTGGTAGCTGACAGCTGATCGCTGATAGCTGATCTCCACTCGCCGCCTCACCACAACCACACGAACGTCGCGACCATCGCCTCGAAGCCCTCAATCCGAGCTTGCCAATCGACGCTGACCGGAGGCGTGGGGAAACGCGTTGGGTCGAGATTCGCCGGATCGAAGGTGCTCAGTTCGTAGCCGAGGCTGACGCATCGTCCCTCGCGGTCCGTGGTGTACGCGACCCAGACCGTCGAAGTCCCGGCGGCGACGCCGGAGTGCGTCTGCCTCAGGAACGAGGTTCCATTGAGCACGACGGTTTCCGGCGACAGCTCTTCGGCTGTCCAGCCTTCGGCCAGCGGGCTTGCGCACAGCTCCCCGCCCGCGTGGCCGCTCACCGAGATCACCTCCAGGACGACGTTGGTCGCCGGGTCGGCGGCGAAATCGATCGTCGCCGTCGTGACCCCTTCGCCTGCCGCAAGCCTGCCGGTCGGCGGGTAGGCGAACCCGAAGCCCGAGCGAATCGTTGCGGTAGATGTGTCCCAACCTTCAGGGGCGCTGATGTCGGTGCCGGTCGGCGTCGACGGCACATTCATGGTCAGCGGGGGGGTCACGGGGCAGACGGTGGACGTCAGGCCGCAGGCTGTCGCGGCGAGCGCGATCACCACCACGGGCAGATACACTCGCTTCATGGTTGTCTCCTGACATGTCTGCGCTCAAGCACGGCGAAGCGTACTGTGGACTGGTGGGGCTCGATCACGCCGACGTCAAGTGGCGACCTCCGGGGACAGCGACTTGGCCCTCGATGGCATGACCGACCGGATCGAGCGCGCCCGTCCTCCAGAACGCCACGGCGGCCATGCCATGGGCGAGGACGGCAAACAGTGGCGGCGTGGCGCCGGTGTAGTAGGTCCAGCAGGCGCGGGTCGTCCCCCAACGTTCGAGGAAGTAGCCGAGTCCGGCGCCGGCGATGAAGGTCAGGACGGCACCGCGTTCGTCACGCTCCGTCAGCGTCAACAGCACACACAGCGCCACCGCCGCCCAGGTCAACGACTTGTCCACCGTCGGCGCGACGAAGGCGAGCAGGATGATGAGGAACCCGGACAGGATCGCCCAGTGCAGCCGCCGGAAGGTCTCCACCCTCCACGACTCGGTCCAGTGCCGGAGGAGACGATAGAGCCGGTCGATCGACAGGCTGGCGATCGGCCAGGCCGGGATGATCCACAGCGGCGGCCGCTCGAATGTGTAGTACGTCCACAGCTGCGTCTGCGTCCCCCAGGTCTCGATCACCAGCCCGCCGCCCAGGCCGACGAGCAGGATCACCCAGTCTGTGCGGATGTCGGCGCCGGACATGATGAGGAGCGACATGACGGCGAATACGCCGATCAGCAGCCAATCGATCTGGGCCCACACAGGGTAGCGAGGGTCGTAGGTCGAGGCGTAGTCGACGACCAGCGGCCACCAAACGACGAGGATCAACCCGATGATCGCCAGGAACGCGCTGAGCAGCAATGCGCTGGAGCGCGTCCAGCCGAGGCGACGGGCAACCGCAGCCGTGTCCGGAGTAGGAGACCGGCTCAAGGGCCGAGGGGAGGGGGCGGGTCTCATCGCTCCTTGCCGCGGCCGGGGCCCATCGAACCGAGATTACCCATGGCGGCGGTATTGTAACAAGGTGCGGGCGCGGATGGCCCACCATCCCGACGGTCCATCCTTGCCCGCAAGACCCCAGATGCCATCCAAGCAAGGACAAGGGGGTGGGGGCGGGAACCGATCATTCTCTCCGCAGGGGCTGGCCCCACTATTCAAATCTGACCAACCAAATGTGATATCCGTCACAATCGCATGTGACAACCATCACTCCCAAATGTAGGCTGCCGACCTTAGGCTTGTCTTGCGTGTGCTTATTCGCATGAGCGCATATGGGGACCGAGGTGTGTATGGATACCAGTCAGCTGACGCAGGAAGTGACCCGGCTGCACGCTGACATATGCTCGGCGCTGGCCGACCCAACCCGCATCCTCTTGCTCTACGCGCTCTCCGAGCGGCCTCACACGGTGAACGAGCTGTCGGCCCTGTTGACGCTTTCCCAGCCGGCGACTTCGCGCCATCTCAAAGTCCTGCGCGAGCGCGGTCTGGTGTCCGCCACGCGCCACGCGCAGAACATCGAGTATGCCCTGAATGACCGGCGGATCATCGACGCACTGGATACGCTGCGGGCGGTCTTGCGCGACAGCCTGGCCCACCGCGCCCAACTGGTCTCGGAGTAGACAACTCTCACCCCTGGAGCCTCCATGAAGAAGCGAATCCCCGTCTGGCTCATCGGGCTGCTGATCACCCTGGCCGTCGTGGCGGTCCCGGTGGCGATCTTCCTGCCCAAAGCCGCGCCGGTGCGCGACAACCCGCAGGCCGGCCTGCTGCCCACTCCCATCCATGTCTCACATGTCGATATCGTTCAGGGGCCGCTCGACACGCCCCAGCAGGTCACGCGGGCCTGCCTGACCTGCCATCCTGACGCCGCAGCGCAACTGATGGGGACCACCCACTGGACCTGGGAGTCCAAGCCGTTCGATGTGCCCTGGCGCGACGCAGCCGGTGACCATCGGCAAGATCAACCAGATCAACAACTTCTGCATCGGCGCCCAGGGCAACCAGAAGAGCTGCATGACCTGCCACGCCGGCTACGGCTGGGAAGAGGACGCCTGCCTACGACTTCACGATCCAGGAGAACGTCGACTGCCTGGTCTGCCACGCCGATCTGGCGACCTACGCCAAGGGCAAGTACGGGAATCCGGCAGAGGGCGTCGACCTGCTGGCCGCGGCCCAATAGTGTGCGCATGCCCACGCGTGAGAACTGCGGCAAATGCCACTTCGACGGCGGCGGCGGCAACGGCGTCAAGCACGGCGACCTCGATGAGAGCCTGATCTATCCCGTCCGAAGAGCTCGATGTGCACATGGGCGCGCTCGACTTTCAGTGCACCGCCTGCCACACGACCGAAGATCACCAGATCCTGGGCCGGCTGGTCGCCGACAACTATACCGTCGATCCCGCTGAGCAGGTCGCCTGCACGGACTGCCACAGCCTGACCTTGCACGAAGATGAGCGCATCAACGCCCACGTGCAACCGGTCGCCTGCCAGACCTGCCACATCCCATCGATGGCCGTCAAGGATCCGACCAAGATCTACTGGGACTGGTCGACCGCCGGGCAGGACATCGCCGAAGATCACTACACCTACCTGAAGATCAAAGGCTCGTTCGTCTACGAGACGAACTTCAAGCCCGACTTACCTGTGGTTCAATGGCAATCTGTCCTACCGCTACCTGCTGGGCGACAAGATCGATCCCACGCAGCCGACACTTATCGATCAACCGGCCGGCAGCATCGAGGATCCGAAGGCCCGTATCTTCCCCTTCAAGCTGCACGTCGCCAAACAGCCCTACGACACGGTCTACGACTATCTGCTGCAGCCGATCACCGCCGGGGACAACGGTTTCTGGACCAATTTCAACTGGGACAACGCCTTCCGCCTGGCTGAGCCGATCACCGGCGTGAAGTACAGCGGGCAATACGGTTTCGCCGAAACCTGGATGTACTGGCCGACCACGCACATGGTGCAGCCGAAGGAAAATGCACTGCAGTGCACTGACTGCCACGCCGAGAACGGCCGCCTCGACTGGGAGGCGCTCGGCTATCCCGGCGACCCCATGGAGTGGGGCGGGAGGTTCGACCGATGACGCGCAAGAGCCTGCTCCTCTCCGGCCTCGCCGTCCTGCTCGCGGCCGCCGCCGTGGGCAGTGTGGCCTTCGCCCGCGGGCGCGCTCGCGCCCCGGACTCAGCCCTCGCCGATCCATCCGACCTTCGCCCTGCTGGATGAAGCAGGCGCCAATGTGCTCGACGCCGGCACCCTGGTCTCCACGATGCAGACCTGCGGTCAGTGCCACGACACCGACTTCATCGCCTCGCACTGGTTCCACGCCGATCTGGGGCTGAGCGACTTTGGCAGCGCAGCCTTCCCGGCCATGGGATCTGAGTGACGGCCTGTTCGGCAAGTGGAACCCGCTCACCTACCGTTCCCTGTCCGCCGCGGGCGATGAGCGCCTCGACCTGGGGACATCCGGTTGGATCATCGCCAACGCCGAACGTTTCGTCGGCGGCGGCCCGGGCGTCACCAGCCGCACCGGCGACCTGCTTCCCGCCGGCGATCCGAACCCCGAAGGTTGGGACTGGAAGCAGTCGGGCACCCTCGAGATGGACTGCTTCCTGTGCCATCTGCCCAACCCCAATAACGAAGCCCGCATCCAGGCCATCCGCAAGGGCGACTTCCGGGTCGCAAGCACCGCCACGCTGATCGGCACCGGGATCGTCTCGGCCTCGAACGGCACGTTCGCCTGGAACCCGGATGCGTTCACCGCCGAAGGCGAGCTCGCATCGGTCTCCATTCAGGACCCCACCAACGACAACTGCGCGCAGTGCCACGGGCTGGTCCACACATCGGAGGAACCGGTTGCCCTGGTGGGGTGTTCGCTGGACGAGTGGCAGACGGCCACCACCGGCCAGGTGATCTCGCCCGACAAGATCTCCGCCTCCGGCGTGAACCTGGCGAACAAGGAAGACCTGACGCGCTCGTGGGATATCCACGCCGAGCGCGGCCTGGAATGCACCGACTGCCACTACTCGCTCAACAACCCCGCCTACTACCAAGCGGACGAGAGCCCCGGGCACCTGCAGTTCGACCCGCGGCGGCTGGAGATCGGTGAGTACCTGCAGCGGCCGGATCACAACATCGCCCGCGGCCAGAGCGCGCAGTCGACCGTTGCGCCCGAGCTCAAGGGCACGATGCGGCGCTGTGAAAGCTGCCACGACGCCGAGCCCGTCCACGACTGGCTCCCGTTTGCCGCACGACACATGGAAGAGCTGGCGTGCGAGTCCTGCCACATCCCGCAGCTCTACGCCCCGGCGGTGCAGTCGTACGACTGGACGGTGCTGCGGGCCGATGGACAGCCGGTGAGCAGCTGCCGCGGGGTGGAAGGGACGACGGGCACGGCTCAGCGATCTGGTGACCGGTTTCACGCCTGTGCTGCTCTCGCGCCAGAACATCGACGGACAGTCCCTGCTCGCCCCGTACAATCTGATCACCGCCTGGTATCTGGGTCTATGACGATCCGCAGGGCCCGCGGCCGGTGCGGCTCGAGGACCTGCAGTCAGCTTTCTTCACACGCGATGCCTACGCGGCCGAAGTGCTTGCGGCGTTCGACGCAAACGCCGACGGCAGCCTGTCCGACACCGAGCTCCTGCTCGACACACCGGAGAAACAGGCCGTGATCGCCGGTCGCCTGGCGGCGCTCGGGCTGGCCAATCCGCGCATCGAGGGCGAGGTCCAGCCCTACAGCATCAACCACAACGTCGCCCGCGGCGATGCGGCGATCAAGGACTGCAAGGTCTGTCACGCAGACGGCTCGCGGTTGACGCAGCCGATGATCCTGGCCGAACGGCTGCCGGGCGGCGTCCTCCCGGTCTTCGTCTCCGACGCCAACACGCGCACCACGGGTGAGGTCTCTGCCGCCAACGGCACACTGACCTACGCGCCCGCCGCCGTCGACCAGAATCTGTACGTCTTCGGTCACAGCCGCGTCGGCTGGGTCGACTGGTTTGGCGGCCTGTTCTTCCTTGGCGTGCTGATCGGCGTCGCCGGGCACGGCGGACTGCGGTTCTTCTCGGCGCTCAAGGCGCCGCGGCCTGTTGCCGAGCTCGAGAGCGTCTACATGTACGCCGTGTACGAGCGCTTCTGGCACTGGCTGCAGACGCTGGCGATCGTCCTGCTGCTGATCACCGGGCTGATCATCCACCGGCCGGACATGTTCGGCATCTTCTCCTTCCCGGCCGTCGTGACCGTGCACAACGTGCTCGCCATCCTGCTGGTGATCAATGCCGGACTGTCGCTCTTCTACCACCTGGTGAGCGGCGAGATCCGCCAGTACATCCCGCGGCCCTACGGCTTCTTCGATGAAGCCATCCTGCAGGCCAAGTACTACCTGCGCGGCATCTTCAAGGGCGCCGGCCATCCGTTCGAGAAGCGGCCGGAGAAGAAGCTCAACCCGCTGCAGCAGGTGACCTACTTTGGCATCCTCAACGTGCTGCTCCCGCTGCAGATCCTGACCGGCGCGCTGATGATGGGCGTCCAGGCCTTTCCACAGGTAGCCGGCTGGTTCGGCGGGCTGCCGTTTCTCGCCCCGTTCCACAGCCTGGTCGCCTGGACGTTCGCCGCCTTCATCGTCGGCCACGTCTACCTGACCACGACCGGGCCTCGCCCGATGACCTCCCTGCAGGCCATGGTGAATGGCTGGGAGGAGGTCGAGGCGCACCCGCCCGCGAAGTCGGGGTCCGAACCGGACCCTGAGAAGGAGTCGAAATGACCACCGCCGCACCTGCTCGTCCCCGCTCCAGCTTGCGGGCGCTGTTCTCGCGGCCGGAAAAGCCGTACATCCACCCGTACCTGGGTGGGGCGCTCCTGGGCATCGTCTTGTTCCTGGCTTTCCTGATCACGCGCAACGGGCTGGGCGCCTCCGGCGGAATGAACCGCTACGTCGCCGTGGTGGAGGACGCCGTCTCGCCCGGGCACATCGACCAGACGCCCTACCTGCTCAAGTTGGCCGGCGGTGAGAAGAACCCGCTGGATGACTGGAGCGTCCCGGTGCTCACCGGCGCGCTGATTGGCGGGTTCGTTTCCGGCCTGCTCAACGGCCGCGTCAAGGTCGAGATCAACAAAGGGCCCGCATGTCTCGAACCGCACCCGCCTGATCATGGCCTTCTCCGGCGGGGCGATCATGGCCTACGGCGCCCGCATGGCGCGCGGCTGCACCTCGGGGCAGGCGCTCTCCGGCGGGGCGACGCTGTCCGCCGGCTCGTGGGCGCTGATGATGTGCATCTTCGGTGGAGCCTATGCGCTGGCCTACTTCGTGCGCAAGGCCTGGATCTAAAGGAGGCGCCCATGTCTATCTTCCCCCTGCAAGCCTTCCTGCTCCCGCTCAGCCAGAACCCGTGGACCTACGTGGTCTTCGGGCTGATCGGCTTCGCCTTCGGCTTCGTCCTCGAACTGTCCGGCTTCGGCAACTCGAAGAAGCTGGCGGCGCAGTTCTACTTCAACGACCTGACCGTGCTCAAGGTGATGTTCGGTGCCATCGTCACCGCCATGGTGCTGCTGTTCCTGTCGTCGGCCATCGGCATCCTGGACTTCAACCTGGTCTACGTGCCCGAGACCTACCTGTGGCCCGGCCTGCTGGGCGGCGTGATCATGGGCGTCGGGTTCATCATCGGCGGCTTCTGCCCGGGCACGTCGGTCGTCTCGACTGCCACGCTCAAGATCGACGGCGCGATCTTCCTGCTGGGTGCGTTCTTCGGCGTGTTCGCCTTTGGCGAGACCGAGCAGTACTTCGACGGCTTCTGGCACTCCAGCTACTACGGCCGCCTGACGCTGATGGACGTCTTCCACCTGCCGACCGGGGTCGTCGTCCTGCTGGTCGTGCTCATGGCGCTGTTCATGTTCTGGGGCGCAGAGCAGCTGGAGCGCATCTTCGGCAAGCGCGATCTGAAGCGCGAACCGCGGCTGCGCTACGCCGGTGCCGGGGCGCTGGTGCTGGTGGCGCTGGCAGTGCTGGTCATCGGCCAGCCGGATGCCGCCGACAAGTGGGCGCGGATTGCCGTCGAGAAGCAGGCGGCGCTGGCTGCCCGTCAGGTCCAAATCGATCCCGGGGAATTGCTCGCCAGCCTGGGCGACGACAAGCTCAACGTCGTCATGTTCGACGTGCGCTCGGAAGCCGACTACAACTTGTTCCACCTGGACGGGGCACGTCACGTGGCGATCGAGGAACTCCCGGCGCTCGTGCCCGAGCTGCTGCATGAGCCGGCGGCCGTCACGGTGACCGTCGTGATGAGCAACGATGAGGCGGCGGCGACCGAAGCCTGGAAGACGTTACAGGCCGAAAGCATCGCCAACGTCTACATCCTGGGCGGTGGGGTCAACAACTGGATCCGGACCTTCGGATCCGGAGAGGTGGACATCGTCCGTCTGGCCAAGGCTCCCGGAGAGGACCAACTGGCCTATGCCTTCCCGGCGGCGCTGGGAGCTCGCTACGAAGCGGCCAGCCCGAGCCCGCATGAGTGGGAGCTCGAGTACACGCCGCTGATCAAGCTTGAGCGCAAGCGCAGCCCGAGCGGCGGTGGGTGCGGCTGACGCGCTCAAGCCATCGCATTCCGCAAGCGAACCGTAGGGGCGAAGCACGGGGATCATGTGCTTCGCCCCTAAGCGTTTCTCGAAACGTCCCTCACCCTCGAGTGGCGAGGTGGCGAAATCCCGCCGCGTGCCGAGGGTCGCGTGGCCGCCATGGCACATCGGCCAACGGGTAGGGGCGATGCATGCATCGCCCCTACGCGTCGCTTCCGGAGAACCTCCGCTTGCCGATAGGATAGAGGGGCAGGGGCGCGATCTTGCAGCGTGCCGAGGGTCGCGGGGCCGCCACGTTGCATCGGTCAACCCGGGGAGGCGAAGCATGCTTCGCCCCTACGGGTGTCCAATCACGCCCCTCACGGCTCAGAGGCGCGGCGGCGCACTACCGAACCCCTTCAACGGTGTCACGGCTTCCCAGGATCACCATGCCCCAGAATTGGTAGGGGCACGGGATGCCGTGCCCCTCCTACATCCCGATCGACCCCCATTCGTGTTCGCAGGGGCGAAGCTTGCTTCGCCCGTTGTCGCCCTAGTGCAGGAGATCCGTGCGATCGACGATCGTGCCCTGGGCGTAGGCCAGGGCTGCCTCGTCGATCGACGTCAGGTCGGTGACCACCGGTCGGATGCCGCGCGAGAGCATGCTCTGGTACGCGCCTGAGCCCATGCCGCCGCACAGCACGGCCTCGCAGTCCTCGATCGCCTGAGCCATCCGTGCGTGCCGGTTGTCGGCCTCCGGACCGTGACCATGCGCCTGCCCTTGTTCCTCGTGGCCGTGGCCTTCACCGGCGAAGTGCTGATGCCCCATCTTGTCCCGCATCTCACGCTGGGTGATCCTGCCCTCCTCGATCGTGACGACCAGGTAGTGGAGGGCCCGTCCAAAGTGTTGGCTGATCGTCTGTCCGTCGTCTGTGATGACCGCGATGCGCATGTCGATGTCTCTCCGAATTCTGGGTGGGGTAGGAAGCTAGGGCTGCGTTCGCATTCTCAGGCAATCCGCCTTCCAGCAGCGGTAGGCGAACCATGTCAGGCCGACGAATCCCACGCCGAGGACAGCCAGGATCGCCGTCTGCCATATGGCCAGGCCCGCATCCGGTAACGGGGTCGCGGGCGGCGCGGCGATCGGGATCGACACCGGCTCAGCGGGGCACGGGGTGGCGCTCAATCCGCCGCGGGCAGCGAATGCCGACAGCCGCTCTTCGTATTCACCCGGATGGCACGACTGGCAGCGATCGGGGTCACTGGCGACCGGGTTGGCGATCATGCCATGGTGCGCGGCCTCTTCGTTCATCTCCCCCACGACCCCGCCGTGGCAGTCGATGCAGCGCGCCTGCACTTCGCACAGACAATACCACTTCCCTGTGTCGTGCAGCACGTACAGGTCTTCGTGACAGGCGATGCACGAATCGTCGGTCTCCGGAGTCGATGTCTGCGCCGCCGCAGGCGAGGCACTGGCCACAAGTGCGATCGAGCCGGCCAGAAACACGAGCAGCGCCATGACCCGAACGAAGCGATTGAACATCGTCGCACCTCCTCAGGCGGTCGGCCCGGTGGAGTCGGGCTCAGCCTTGGTGGCGAAGTGCTTCTCCGTGGGACGATCATTCTCGTCATCCGGGCACAAGATGAGGAGCGAGCGCGTCTGGGTTTGCCCGGGGTTTCCCCAGCGGTGGGGGAGGTGGGCCTCGAAGATCAGGCTGTCGCCCGCTTCGAGCACATAGCGGCGGTCGTCAACGGTGTATGTCAGCTGGCCTTCCAAGCGGTAGACGAATTCATGCCCGGTGTGCACGATCGGCGCGGAGCCGCTATCCGTGCCGGGCCGGAGTGTCACCAGCAGAGGCTGTCCCCCGTGCAGCGTCATCCCTGCACCCAGGTCCTCGGCCATGCCGTGCGCGAAGGCCGCCCGGGGCCTGTGTCCTGTCTGCTGAAAGACCACCGTCTGTGTGGCTTCTTCCATCTCGAAGAACGCGCTGAGCGGGACCTGAAGCGCACGCGCTACCTGCTGCAGCGTGCTGACGCTCGGCGATGTCCGCCCGTTCTCGATCAGGCTGAGTGTGTTGACGTTCAACCCGCTTAAATCGGCCAGCCGACGAAGGGAATGCCCGTGCTCCATGCGCAGCACGCGCAGCCGCTCACCGACGTCGACCTCAAAGCCTGCCTCCGGCCCGGCCGCCTCGAAGACGCCACGGCCCCGCCGCTGCCGGATCCGCCGTGGCCGCTCGGGTTCGGCTCGAGTCAACTTGGAGGGGGCTTCCTCTTCAACCTTCGAACTGTCTTCCATGTTGGCACCCTTACGCAACCAATATTATATGACAGAAATGGCGGTACGTATGTCAGAATCGCATAACAAATTGGTTCATGTTGTGTCCAGAACTACCTTGAGCGATGGAAGGCGTCGAACTAGATCATTTATGTCAACAGTCGACAATCAACTCGCGTTCACCGACCCGCACGTGGGGTGACCACTGCGGATCGCAGAAGGAAATCGAGGTGCGAAGCACAGACCTGCGTGCTTCGCACCTACGCGTTTCTCGAAGAGTGCCTCAGCTTGCCGATAGGATAGAGGGGCAGGGGCGCACTCCTGCGGCGCGCCGAGGTTGTTGCGCCTCCATAGAATCGCGCCACTCGCGCAACTGGTAGGGGCACGGCATGCCGTGCCCCGACATCCCGATGAAGCGCCCATCGTGTTCGTAGGGGCGACGCATGCCGTCTCGCACTCCGTTCGGGCCGCTAGCCCCGGCCCACCGGGGCGAGACGGCCGGCGTCCCGCCGGCAATCGCGGCGCGAGCGGTGCTTTGCCCCTGCCCGTCTATCGAGTTGAGCAACATGCGTCAGGCAGAAAAGAGGGATGGGGTGCGAGGGTCCGACGCACGCCGATGGTGGCGCGGCCGCGACGGTCTCTTGGCCAACCCGTAGGGGCGAAGCACGGCGGTTCTGTGCTTCGCCCGTACCCGGATCGCATAGGGAGTCTCAGGTATCCGGCCTC
Organism: uncultured Chloroflexia bacterium; assembly: GCA_963743255.1. GTDB lineage: Bacteria > Chloroflexota > Anaerolineae > Anaerolineales > E44-bin32 > DYJB01. The sequence continues at coordinate 78,668 of CAVUPD010000017.1, read as the reverse complement.
AGTCGGGACATGGGGCGCGGCGAGGGCCGTTTCCCAACCCCGCTGGTGTGTGCTAGCCTTTGCGCTTCCGCCGGGACGTGGGGCCGGCCGGAACCGACTGCCCTGCGCAGGTTGCTCCCGGGCGGATCCAAAGGCAATTAATCCGGCCTTCCGACCAAACCTATGGATGATCTCAACCTGCGCCCCTTCGACCGTCCGGACTTCGGCCGGCTGCTCGCCTGGATCGACAGCCCGGCGTCGCTCATGCTGTGGGGTGGCCCGTTCTTCCGTTTCCCGTTGGATTCGGCGCAGCTCGAGGCGTACCGCGCATCGGCCGAACAGGAGTCGTCCCCCCGACGCATCTTCACGGCGTATGACGCCAACGACGGGCGCGTGGGCCACATTGAGCTCAACGACATCGACGGCCACTCGGCGCGCCTCAGCCGCGTCCTGATCGACCCGGCGCGGCGCGGGCAGGGGTTCGGGCGGGCCATGGTCCGTCCAATCCTGCGGCTGGCTTTCGCCGAGCTGCGCTTGCACCGGGTAGATCTGCTCGTCTTCGACTTCAATCGGGCCGCCATCTGGTGTTACGAAGCGGAAGGCTTCTTGCACGAAGGGCACTTGCGCGATGCTCGCCGCGTCGGGAATGCCGTGTGGAGCCTGGAACTGATGTCGATCCTCGAAAGCGAGTGGAGGGCGCGCCAGCCGAAGACAGCCCCCGCATCAGGAGAAGAGCGACGATGAGCTCACTGCTTCCGCGCACGCCGGTCGAGCCGGCGATCCTGCTCCCGCCGCGCGCCGTCCCGGCCTGCGCCTGGACGACCGTCCTCTTCGGCGGGGCACTTCAGCAGGTCGGCTGGCTGCTGCTCGGCTTTGGCATGATCTTCTTCTACGTCTTCGGCCTGCAGGCCGACGTCAGCGGTCCCTTGATGTCGCTGATGGACACCGCCCAAGCCACCGGCCTCGTCACCTCGGTCGAAGGAACCAACGCTTCGGAGAACGATTCCCCGGTGTATGCCGTCCACTACCGCTTCGTCGCCGCCAACGGGACCAAAGTGGATGCGACAGCCTACTCCACAGGAACTTACCCCGAGGAAGGGCAGCGTGTCACCGTCGAGTACCTGCGCGGGCAGCCGGAAGTGGCGCGGGTCGAGGGCATGCGCCGGACGACCTTCGGCGCGGCGGCGCTGATCGTGACCGTCTTTCCGCTCTTCGGCGCCGGCATCACCTTCTTCGGGCTGCGTGAAGGCATTCGGGCGAGCCGTCTGTTGGGCATCGGTCGCCTGGCCTTCGGTAAACTCACGTCCGCCGTGCCGACGAACACGACGGTCAACAATCGTCCGGTGATGGCGATGACCTTCTCGTTCCGCGCTCACGACGGCGCCTCGTACGAAGTGACCTCGAAGACGACCCTGCCGGAGAGGGTAAGCGATCAGACGGAGGAGTTGATCCTGTACGATCCGGATGATCCGACGCGCGGCGCGGCGCTCGACGCGCTTCCCGGCTCGCTGCAGATCGACCCAGGCGGCACGATCCGCCTGGGGAGCGCTGCCGCGTGCCTGACGACGCTGATCCTCCCGGGGCTCACGCTGCTGGGCCACGGACTTGTACCTTTGGTTCCGCATCACGACCTGACCGGTGCCGAAGCGCGGGTCAGGTCGTGTTGAAGCTGGAGGACGATCATGCCCACCGAATCCGCGGCGCAAGCGCTGAGCATCCTGCGGGATGGCAGCCTGTTCCAGTGGTATGTGATACCGCTGTTCGCCCTGGTGGTCTACGTCTACGCCAACGAGATCGAGAAACGGAACTGGAGCCTGGTGTTCGCCGGCCTGGCCTTCTGGGGGATGGACTGGTTCAACGAAATCTGGAACGGGCTGGTGTTCCACTTCACGCAGTACGCGCCGGTGTGGGGTGCGCCGGGCAAGACCGCCTATCTGATCCTGATCGGGCTGAATATCGAGATCTGCTTCATGTTCGCCATCGCCGGGATCACCTTCTCGAAGATGCTGCCCGCCGATCGCAGCCTGCGCATCCTTGGCATTCCGAACCGGCTGTTCATCGCCGTGACCGGCGCGGCGTTCTGCGTCTTCGTCGAAGTCCTGCTCAACGCCGTCGGGGCGCTCACCTGGGACTACCCGTGGTGGAACGTCGGCGCGCCGTGGCTGATCTTCGTCTTCGGCTACCTGACCTTCTTCCTGGTGTCCTTCTGGGTGTTCGATCTGCCGCGCCTGCGTCAGAAGCTCACCGTCGTCGGCGCGATCTTCGGCGTCGACCTGGCGGCCTTGCTCGTCTTCGGCGCAGCGCTGCGCTGGATCTAGAGTGCGGCTGAGGTCAACGTCCCTTCGAGGGCATGCGGCCGCCGGGAGGCGGCAGCCTGCCGAGGAGGGCCAGAGTAGAATCCCGCTCCGGAGGCAGCCGATGCGTACCTATCGAGGACTTCGCCAGGCCTTCCGCCTGCTCAATCATTGGTTTATGATCCCGGTCTTCCGTTCCGGACTCGGTGCGGCGATGGTCAGTCCGCTGGCCGGCTACATCATGCTGCTGTCGACCATCGGGCATAAGACCGGAAAGCTGCGCCGTACGCCGGTGAACTACGCGCTGATCGATGGGGACGTGTACTGCATCGCCGGATTCGGCAGCGTGGCGCACTGGGCGCGGAATCTGGCCGCCATCCCCGAGGCGGAAGTGCAGCTGCCGGCCGGGAGGTTCTGGGGCCGGGTGCAGGTGCTGACGGGCGAGGCCGACCGACTGCGCGTCGGCCGGCAGGTCCTGAAGAACGCTGGGTTCGCCGGATTCCTCTTTGGATACAATGCCTTCACCATCACCGACGAGAAGCTGGCGCACGGGATCGCCGATGCACCGGTTCTGCGCATCACGCCGACCCGGGCATTGCCCGCCGCCTTCGACCCCGGAGGCGCCGGCTGGATCGTCTCGACCTTGGGATGGATCGTGCTGGCTGGGCTGTTGGTCGCCGCGCTGGCGCGTTGAGAATTCAATCGATCGCGGTCCAGGAGGCCTGACGTGCTCCATCGGTTGAGAGAGGTCTTCCTCGGTCCCCCGCTGCCGACAGGGGAGCTCGGTGAGCGGCGGCTGAACAAGATCCGGGCGTTGGCCGCTTTCTCGCCGGATGCGCTGTCTTCCATCGCCTACGCCAATCAGGAGATCTACCTCGCCCTGGTGGTCGCCGGCAGCGCCGGGCTGTCGCTGGCCTTCCCGGTGGCACTGGCAATTGTCGGCGTGCTGCTGATCGTGGCGCTGTCGTACTACCAGACGATCCATGCCTACCCTTCGGGCGGAGGCTCATGGATCGTCGCCCGTGCCAACCTGGGGATTGGCGCCGGACTGGTGGCGGCGGCGGCACTGTTGCTCGACTACGTCCTGGTGGCAGCCGTCAGTCTGACCGCCGGCGTGGAGGCGATCGCCTCGGCCTTTCCGACCCTGTGGCCCTATCGGGTGCCTGTGGCGCTGGTCCTGTTGGTCCTCATCACCCTGCTCAACCTGCGCGGGTTGCGCGAAACCGGGACCTTCCTGACGATCCCGGTCTACGCCTTCCTGGGCGCCTTCTTCCTGATGCTGGCCGCCGGCGTGTGGAGGGCGACCCAGGGCGGGCCGCAACCGCTGGCGCCGGTGGCACCGGCGGCACTTGCGCCGCTGACGGTCCTCCTGGTGCTGCATGCCTTTGCCACTGGTTGCACCGCACTGACCGGTATCGAAGCCATCAGCAATGGCGTACCGGCCTTCAAGCCGCCCGAGTCCGATAACGCCGGACGAACGCTGCTGGTGATGGCGGTGCTGATGACGGTGCTGTTCGCCGGAAGCATCGGACTGACGCAGTTCCTGGCCGTCGTTCCCGGCCCGCAGGAGACTGTCCTATCGGCACTCGCCCGAACGGTTCTCGGACGCGGCTGGGCGTACTACGTCGTCCAGACGACGACGCTTCTCATCCTGGCGGTGGCGGCAAACACCAGCTTCATGGACTACCCGCGGGTGGCGGCGCTGCTCGCCAAGGAGGGCTTCCTGCCCCGGCAGCTGACCGGTCTGGGTGATCGCCTGGTGTTCGCCAACGGCATCCTGACTTTGTCGTTCCTCGCCGGGGTTCTCATTGTCGTTTACCGCGGCGATTCCCACTCCCTCATTCCCCTGTTCGCCATCGGAGCGTTCCTGGCGTTTACGCTGTCGCAGTCGGGGATGGTCGTGCACTGGTGGAAGGAGAAAGGCCGCGGCTGGGGACTCAAAGCCGGCATCAACGCCCTCGGAGCACTGGTGACCGGCCTCACCGTCTCGGTCATCGCCGTGACCAAGTTCCGCGATGGCGCTTGGATCACGCTGATCGTCATCCCGGGCATGATCGCCATCTTCCTGCGTATCCGATTGCACTATGCCGAAGTGGCGCGCGAGCTGTCGCTGCATGGCCTGCCGCCCTCGCTCCGGCCCATCCCGGTGTCGCGGTTGGTCATCCCGGTGGCCTCCCTGCACCGCGGCGTGATCACTGCGCTCGACTACGCCCGGGGAATCTCCCCCAACATCACCGCCGTGCACATCGAGCTCGAACCCGGATCGGGAGAGATCCTGCGAGAGACCTGGGAGGGATGGTTCCCGGAAATCAGGCTTGTCGTCCTGCCCTCGCCCTACCGCTCGACGATGGAACCGCTGATGCGCTATCTCGAGCAGACCGACGCGGAGCACAATGACGGTCAGCTCGCCACGCTGGTGCTCCCCGAGTTCGTCCCGGCTCACTGGTGGCAGGCGCTCCTGCATAACCAGACTGCCTGGCTGATCAAAGCCGCCTTGCTCTATCGCCGGCGCGAGACCGGGCTCCCCCGCGTCGTGATCGACGTCCCCTACTACATTCGGCAGTAGAGTGATCCCGACGTGCTCTCATCCCCGCCTGACCTGGGGACGGGTCCGGGAGGCAGTGGATTGCAGACGTTGACGGCGTCGCCTCGCTCGCGTTGGGGCGTCCTGCTGGCGATCGGGCTCGGCACCTTCATGTCGGCGCTCGACGGCAGCGTGGTCAACATTGTCCTGCCCGTCGTGCGCCAGGATTTCGGCGCCTCGGTGGCGTCCGTCGAGTGGGTCATCACGATCTACCTGCTCGTCGTCAGCGGCCTGCTGCTGAGCGTCGGTCGCCTGGGCGACCTGCGAGGACACCGATCGGTCTACGCTACCGGCTTCGCCGTCTTCCTGCTCGGATCGGCGCTGTGCGGCCTGGCTCCGAGCGTCGGTTTCCTGATCGGCGCCCGTGGAGCGCAAGCCATCGGCGCCGCCATGCTCTTCGCCAACTCGCCGGCCATTCTGACCAAATCCTTCCCGCCCGAAATGCGTGGGCGGGCCCTTGGGCTTCAGGCGACGATGACCTACCTGGGCTTGACCATTGGGCCGTCGATCGGGGGCTGGTTGACGACCGCGCTCGGCTGGCGGTCGGTCTTCTACATCAACTTGCCCGTGGGGCTGCTGGCCCTGGCGTTGGCGCTGCACTTCGTGCCGCGCGACACGGGCAGCGGAGCGGCCGAGGGGTTCGACCTGCGCGGCGCGATCACCTTCACCGCCGGCCTGGTTGCGCTGCTGCTGGCGCTCAACCAGGGGCATGCCTGGGGCTGGGCGGCGCCGGCGACGCTCGGGTTGCTCTCGGTGTCCGTCGTGCTGCTGGTCGCTTTTCTAGTTATTGAGCGCCGAGTCACGACGCCGATGGTGGATCTGTCCCTGTTCCGCCGCCGGACGTTCTCAGCCGCGGCCGGCAGCGCCCTGCTCAACTACATCTGTGTCTACACACTTCTGTTCCTGATGCCGTTCTATCTACTCCAGGCGCGCGGACTGAGCCCGGCCCAAGCCGGCGTGCTGCTGACCGCCCAGCCCTTGTTGATGGCGGCCGTCGCGCCGATCAGTGGGACGCTGTCGGATCGGATCGGCACACGCTTGCCGAGCGTGCTGGGGATGGGGCTGTTCGCCGTCGGCCTGTTCCTGCTGTCCCGCCTGACGCTCGACACCTCGTATATCGTCGTGGCGGGAATGTTGGCCGTGGCCGGCCTGGGGATCGGGATCTTCGTCTCCCCCAACAACAGCGCGCTGATGGGCGCCGCGCCGAGGCACCGGCAGGGAATCGCCGCCGGCATCCTGGCGCTGGCCCGCAACGTCGGCATGGTGATCGGGGTCGGCCTGGCCGGCGCCGTATACACCACGGTGCTCGGGCCCGGCGGAGCCGGCGAGGCCTCGGCGATCGTCGAGGCGATGCGCGTCTCCTACCTACTGGCGACCGGTCTGGCCGTCGTGGGCGTGGGCGTCGCCGCGCTGCGCGCCTAGCAATCCATCGAGCATCTGACAGGTCAGGTCGGCAGATCCGTCGTGCCTGAATGGCAAACGCCCGCGCGTCTGCATCGCCTCGTCCTCTGACCCCCTCTCCACTGCCAGGAGCCGTTCCCGAGTAGAGCCACGGCGTAGAAGGGGTGGAAGACATGGGGGATCGGGGGAGCGAGGCCCCTCCATCCCCCAGGAATTCCGTCGCCTCCCCGTGCAGGAATCCCAGGCTCGCGAGAAGCGGCCGAGGCAGGGGGAAGGGCGAGGGGAGGGGTTCGCCGTCCCTTGATGCCCGAACTCCAGCCTACTGGACGCGCGGTGCATGCGCCGGGATGGACGATCCCCCCGTCCCCCCAGAGGGCGTGATACCCGGTTCGCCGATGGATGTTACGCGTCAGCGCCTGGCGCGAGGCGTGCACAGATCCCCGAGTGTCGGCAAACGCTGTTCACTCTGCCTTCAGGTTGTTCGAGGGATCAGGCTTCGGCCCTGGCCGCGCGGCGGCGCCGAGCGCGCCCGGCCACGGCCGCCAGCAGGATGCTCAGCCCGTACAGGACGATCATCGGCAGCATCAGCAGCGTCATATTGATCGGGTCGACGGTCGGCGTGATCGCCGCCGCCATGATGGCGATCCCCACAATGGCGAAGCGCCAACCCTTGAAGAGCGTCTCCGCCCGCACCATCCCGACGCTGGCCAGCGCGAAAATGATCAAGGGGAAGGTGAAGGAGATGCCGATCCAGAAAAGCAGGTTGGTGGTGAAGCTGATGTAGTTCGACGGGCGCGGCACGGTCTGGATGCCCAGGAAATTGAGCAGGAACGGCAGCGCCGCCGGAAGCATGATGTAGTAAGCAAAGGCCACGCCGCTCATGAAGAGCAGCGTGGCGGCCGGGATGGACGTCAGTAACAGGATGCGCTCGCGCCGCTTGAGGCCCGGGTTGATGAAGGCGAAGAGCTCGAGCAGGATGTACGGGAAGGCAAACACGAACCCGGTCAGCAGGGAGACCTTCATGAACGCGCCGACCGACTCGGTCACCTCGATCGCCTGCAGGGCTTTGATCCCCCCAATCGGCTTGGCCATCCAGTCCAGGATGCGCTGCGCGAAGGTGAAGCCGACCGTAGTGCCGATGGCCAGGGCGATCAGCGACCGGAACAGGTGGCCGCGCAGCGCCTGCAGGTGGTCGAGCAGGACACCTGGCGACTGAAGCGTCTGGGCGAAGGCGTCGCCGGCAGTGGTCTCGTCGGGCTCGTAATCGATGAACTGGCGCACGCGGCGGAACGGCCACAGCAGCAGGCGCACGGGCGCGGTGACGATCCACCACAGGCGGGCGAAGAAGCGTCGCACGCGTCAGCCTTCGGCGAATGGCGACTCTGCCGGGGGGGTCGGCGGAGGGGACGGGGCTTCGGCCTCGGCCTCGGTCGAAGCTGGTTCGGCAGCAGCTGACGGAGAGTGTTCGTACCGCCGTGGAGGCGGTGGGGCGGGGCGCGCCGAAGGGGACCATGCCTGCATCCCGTCCCCGGTCGACTCCAAGTCGACTTTCAGCGTCTGCCCCGTCTGTTCCAGCTCGCGCTTCAACGTATCGAGCTCCGCTTCGCGCGCCAGCCGGTTCGGAAGGTTGCGCAGCTCGCGCGAGGCTTCGTTCATCGTCCGCCAGGCCGGCGAGCGGTAGAGGCGATTGAGAAACCGGCCGGCGTCCCGGCCAAGCTTGGCAAGGTCACGAGGCCCGACGACCACCAGTGCCAGGACGATGACCAGGATCAGTTCGAGGGGACCGACGCCAAGGAATTCCATAGAGTGGGATCAGGGCGCGGGCTGCAGCTCGCGGCGGATGTCGCCCTCCTGGTCTGCCAGTGTCCCCAACACGCCATTGATGAAACGCGGGGCGCTGTCGGATCCGAAGTGCTTCGCCAGCTCGACGGCCTCGTTGATGGCCACCTTGATCGGCGTTCCCGTGGAGACGGCGAACTCCCACAGGCACAGGCGCAGGATATTGCGATCGACGACGGCCAACTCATCCACCGGCCACTCGGGAGCGCAGCGGGCGATCCAGGCGTCGAGGGCGGGGGCATGTGCCCGCGCGCCGCGTACCAGTTCCTGCAAGAAAGCCGCGCCCTCGGCGCTGAGCTGCTCCGCTTCCTGCAGGTGACGGGCCAGCACCGCCTCGGGCGGATGATTGGTCAGGTCGATCTCGTACAGGGCCTGCAGCGCCAGGGCTCGCGCCCGCCGCCGTTCACGCTTCATCGGTCTCCGATCATTCCGCCGCCGGCAGGTCGTCAAAGTCCTCGACGTGCACGTCGACCCGCGCCACCGGCATGCCGACCATGTTCTCGATGGCGCTGGCGACCTCGGCCTGGACTTTGCGGCTGACCTCGCGGACATTCGTCGCCGGCCCCAGCACCAGGTACAGGTCCACGCTGACCGTGTTCTCGGCGACCTCGATGCGCACGCCTTCGCCCGCGCCGCGGCGGAACAGCCGGTTCACGCCGCCGGCCACGGGCGCCATGCGCGTGACGCCGGGGATCCCCAGCGCCGTCAGCCTGGCGATGGTCACCAGCACTCCCGGGGCGATGGTCGTCGTGCCGGTCGGCCGATCCTCCCATGCTCCGTCCATCGAGCCTGCCTCCTAGAACATCGCCATGCCGCCGTCCACCGTCAGGACGTGGCCGGTGATGTACGCCGCGTCGTCCGAGGCCAGGAAGGCGACCGCCTTGGCGATCTCCTCCGGCTGCCCGGTGCGGCCCAACGGGATGAGCGCGAGCGCGGCCTGGCGCGCCGCTTCGGGGACGCTGGCCCAGATGTCGGTTTCGATGTAGCCGGCGGCGATGGCGTTGACCGTGATGCCGCGCGGGGCGACCTCGCGTGCCAGCGCCTTGGTGAAGCCGATCTGGCCGGCTTTGGAGGCCGAGTAGTTGGTCTGGCCGGCGTTGCCCATTTGCCCTGCGACCGACGTGATGTTGATCACCCGGCCCCAGCGCTTGCGGATCATGTGGCGCACGGCTGCCTTGGAACAGTTGAAAGTCGATTTGAGGTTGGTGCTCTGCACGATGTCCCAGTCGGCCTCGGACATCATCATGATCAACCCGTCGCGGGTGATGCCGGCATTGTTGACCAGGATGTGCAGATCCCCGAAGTGCTGCAGCGCGAACTTGATCAGGCCCTCGGCGGCGGCGAAATCGCTCACATCCGCTTGATGGACGGCGGCACGTCCGCCTCCGGCGACGATGGCGGCCGCCACCGACTCAGCCGCCGCGGCGTCCTGCCGGTAATTCACCACCACGGCCGCGCCCTGCCGCCCGAGCTCAAGCGCCGCCGCGCGGCCGATGCCGCGCGAGGCCCCCGTCACCACCGCAACCCTCTCGACGGCACCCATTCGCTTCGCTGCCTCCAGGACTCACCCGCCGCAGGGATGGACCGAACGCTACGCCATCGGGGGGAGGGCGTCGGGATTATACCCCCGAAGGCCGGGCACCCCTGCGCGGACGGCGGCGGCCAGCAGAGCCTCCGGGTGCCCCCGGTAGGCCGCCGCGCCCCGTTTGCCCTCCACCAGCATCGTCAGCACATCGGTCAGCACTCTGCTTGCCGGCGTCGGGATGCCCAGACGCTCGCCGTGCTCGACCACGGCGCCGTTCAGCCATCCGACTTCCGATCGGCCGCGTCCGACATCATAGGCGAAGGACGGCCGTTTCTCGCCGCGGCCCCCGGCAGCCGCCCGGAACAGAATCGGATGGGTGATCCAGTCCGGAAGGAAGACGGCTGTGCCCAACAACCCCGCCGGCACCCCCGGGAGATTCGACCGGTCGGTGTCCCAGCGCACGCATCACACGCACCGTCTCACGCAGCGCCTCGACCTCCAGACGGTACAGGTCGCGATGGCGGAAGACCTCCTCGGCTGACCAATCGAGGATGGCCGACGTGGCGTTCGCTACCAGGTTGGTCAACAGTTTGGACCACTTCATGCCTTCGGCATCGTGGTACAGGCGCGGTTGCAGGCCGGCGGAGGTGAAGTCGGCCTCCAGCCCTGCGGCGAGTGCGTGCGTCGATGCCAGGCCGATGCCGCGTGACCTTTCGACACGCAGCACGCCGACATTGAGACGCTGGATGGCGGAGGTGAGGGAGGCGGCGATGACGCGCTCGGCGCCGAGCGCCGCTGCCAGCGTGGCCTCGTTGCCGATGCCGTTGAGCACGCACACCACCGGCACCGGCGACGGCAACTCCAGCCGCAAGTGCTCGGCCGCGGCGGCGCAGTCGTAGGCCTTGACCGTCAGCAGCACGACGTCCGGGCGTGTCGGCAGGCGATCGAGCCGGTTGGCGAGCGTCAGCGCGTCGATTCGGCGCGAAGTCCCCGACGCTTCGAGCGTCAATCCTGTGGCGCGCAGGCTCTCGGCAACCTCTGGGCGATCGAAGAATGCCACAGGGAAACCCGCCAGGGCGAGGCTCCCACCGAGGTAGCCGCCCACCGCTCCGGCGCCGTACACCAGATAGCGCATCTCAGTGGAGCAGCCGATCGACCAGCGTGTTCAGTTCTTCGTCCGAATAGAAATGGATGATCAGGCTTCCGCCCCGGCCCCCACGGTGGAGCAGGACGCGCGTTCCCAGGGCCTGTCGCAGCTGATCTTCCAGAGCTGTCTCTTCGGCGGAACGCTTGGCAGACTTGGGGCTGGCGCGCCGCAGGCCGCTGAGCCGGCGCACGAGCTCCTCGGTTTGCCGGACGTTCAGTTCGCCTTTGAGCACCGTCTGGAGCGCGGCGCCTTGCGCCTGAGCCGTTGGCAGACCGAGCAGCGCCCGCGCGTGCCCTTCGCTGATCCGGTTGGCGGCCAACGCCTGGCGTGCCGCGGGCGCGAGCTTCAACAGCCGGAGTGTATTCGAGACCGCCGCGCGGCTCTTGCCGACTTGTTCGGCGATCGCTTCATGGGACAGATGGAACTCCTCTCCCAGGCGTTGGTAGCCTTCGGCCGCCTCGAGCGGGTTCAAATCCTCCCGCTGCAGATTCTCGATCAGTGCCAGCTCGAGCTGCTGCACTTCGCTGGCCTGGCGCAGGATGGCCGGGACGAACTCCAGCCCGGCCAGCCGCGCCGCCTGCAGCCGACGCTGGCCGGCAATCAGGACGTAATCCGCGCCGTCCGAGGTCACGAGCAGAGGCTGCAACACGCCGTGGGCGCGGATCGAGTCGGTCAGATCCTTGAGTTCGTCGGGATCGATCTGATGCCGCGGTTGGCGTGGGTTGGGGCGAAGGCTGTCGACCGGAAGCTGCAGGATACCGCCGCCCGCGCTCGCCGCCCTCTCGCCGGCGGGGATCAGCGCATCGAGTCCCTTCCCGAGCCCATGCTTCTTGGCCATATCAGTCCTTGCCTCGCGCCGCGCGCGGAATGGAGACGCCGTCCCCGCGCAGGAGCTCCTCCGCCAGGGAGCGGTAGGCGAGCCCGCCGGGGGACGAGGGCTCGTAGGCGGAAATCGGCAGGCCGTGCGACGGGGCCTCTGCCAGTCGCACGCTGCGCGGGATCACGCTCCGAAACACTTTGCCCGGGAAGTGCGACCGCACTTCGTCCGCCACCTGCTGCGCCAGGCTGGTGCGTCCGTCGAACATCGTCAGGATCAGGCCGCGGACGGCGAGCTCAGGGAACAGGCCGGACCGCACGCGGCCGAGGGTCTGCATCAGCTGGGTCAGCCCTTCCAGCGCCAGATACTCGCACTGCACCGGAATCAGGACCCCGCTCTCCGCCGCCATCAGGCCGTTGACCGTCAACAGGCCGAGCGATGGCGGCGAATTGATCAGGACGTAGTCGAAGCGGCGGGCGAGCGTCGTCAGTGCATGACGCAGCAAACGCTCCCGATCGGGCATGTCCACCAGTTCGACGGTCGCGCCGGCCAGAGCAGGCGACGAGGGCAGGAGGGAGAGCTGCAGCTTGGGGTTGTGCAGCACCAGGTCGACGGCAGCGCCGCGGCCGATCAGGGCATCGTAAGTGCCTCCGGCGACGCCGTCATGGTCGATCCCCAGGCAGGCGGTGGCATTCGCCTGCGGATCCAGATCGACGAGCAGCACCCGCTGACCGAGCAGCGCCAGGTAAGCGCCCAGGCTGATGGCGGAGGTGGTCTTCCCGACACCGCCCTTCTGGTTGACCAACGCGTAGATGCGAGTCATCAGCCGGCGGCCTCGCTGGCGGCGTGGATTTCCTGGCGAGTGGGGACGCCGGCCAGGCCGCGGCGCGTCACCGATTGGGTGGCAATGGCCGTGGCGAATCGCGCCGCTTGCAGAGTCTCTCCGCCTTCGTCCAACGCGGCGAAGAACGCCGCGGCGAAGATATCGCCGGCGCCAGTCGGATCGATGGCGACGACGGCCGGCGCCGGAATCATGCGCATGCGGCCTTCGTAGTGCACGCGGGCGCCGTGCGCGCCGTCAGTGACCACCAGGAGCGGGCAAACCTCGGCGATTTCCTTAATAGCCGACTCGTCGCCGCCGACGTCTTCTACGCTCAGCACGACAGCCCGCGCCGCCGCCAGGGCTTCCTTGCGAGCCGCCCACGGCAGGGTGGTGATCGTCCCGTCGCTATCCCAGTCCCTGAACCAGCCCTGCGGCGTAAGCCCAAGCGAAGCCTGGGGGAAGGCGGCCGCCAACGCCGGATCGACCTCGTTGGCGACCGGCCCGAGGTGCACCCAACGGGCATTGCTCCATTCTTCCGGGATGTGATCGAGCATCAGCTCCATGGCGCGGCCCGTAATTCGCTGGTGGCGGCCGGTCGATGTGTACTCATTGGTGAAGGTTGTTGTCTGGGAGGCGGGTACGGCGTGGATCCACACATCCCCCAGCCGTGTCATATGCATGTCGGGGCCAAAGGAGGTGACGGCGCCGACGCGCAACCCCAACGCCGAAGCCGTGAGCCCGGAGTAGGCGATCGTGCCGCCCATCGTGTAGCCGTTGGGGTTCAGGTCTTTGGTGAGGTGCCCCACGATCAGGTAGTCGATGGGAGGGAACGTCATGCTGGCGATTATAGCCGACGCCGGCGAGGTCAGCAGCCCGCGGGCCCGCTGGGACCGTTGCGCTTCCCGGCGGAACGCGTGGCCGGAATGAGGATCTGCAGCACGGCGGATGTTGCCGAACCGATGACGGTGAGGTCGGAGATCGCAGCGACCGCATTCGTCCGCGGGGTCATGCCACATCTTGCTGGGGCGAAGGGTCACGTCTCGAGCCCGTGGCGATGTTCGCTGGCAGGAGTTGAAGATGAGGGCGCCAGTTGATGGCTCGACCCAAGAATCCCGCCGCTGGTGCTCCGGAAGGCGTTCCTGGTGTCGGATATCCCCGGTATGGCGTCCGCTTGCAGAGAGGGGGAAAAGACGATCGACAGGCCCTCCAGGTAACAAATTCCCACTTGACGGGCACCGCTTCGATGCGCGATACTCTGCACACGTGTGCAGCACACGTGTGCAGGCGCAGGGGAGAACCGTGGCAGGAAGGTCGGAGACGAGGGTCTCAATCAAGGATATCGCCAGAGCTGCGGGCGTCTCCCATTCGACGGTCTCGCGGGCCTTGGGCGAGGGCATGCTCGTCAAGCCCGCAACGCGCGAGCGGATCAAACAGGTTGCCCGGGAGATGGGGTACACGCCGGATGCGGCGGCCCGCAGCCTGGTCACGGGGCGGAGCCGCACGATCGGGGTTGTTGTGGCGACCATCGCCGACCCGTTTGTCGCCGAGGTCGTGCAAGGGGTCGAGACGACGGCGCACGACCACGGCTACACGGTCGTCCTCTCAGGGTCCGGCTCGGAGCCTGTCCGAGAGATTGCGGCCGTCGAGATGCTGCGCTCCAAACGCGTCGATGGGCTGATCGTCACCGCGTCTCGAATCGGGGCGCTCTACCTGGGCCACCTCGAGCGCCTTGGCGTGCCCGTGGTCCTGATCAACAACCACAACGAGCAGAGCGGGCATTACACCTACACCGTGACCGTGGATAACCACCACGGCGGTCTGCTGGCGATGGACCACCTGTTAGTGAAGGGGCACCGGCGAATCGCCTATGTCACCGGGCCGGCGGATCACAGCTCCGACATGGAGCGCATGGGTGCCTACCGGGAGGCGCTCGAAGCACGAGGGCTGGCGTGGGAGCCGGACCTGGTGGTGCCCGGAGATGGATGGCCGGAGGGCGGACGCCGGGCGCTCGAGACCTTGATGGCCCGGCCGCAGCCGCCGACGGCCGTGTTCTGCTACAACGACATGACCGCCATTGGCCTGGTGCGGGCGGCGCGGGAAGTGTCCATTCGGGTACCGGGGACGCTGGCGGTCGTGGGTTTTGACGATATCCCGCTGGCGGCCTACGTCGATCCCCCGCTGACGACCATCGCGCAGCCCAAGTTGGAGATGGGGCAGTTGGCGATGGGCATGCTGCTAAACCTGATGCAGACCGACACGTCGGTTGCTGCGCGGCTATCCGATCAGGTTGTCCAAGGGCGCCTGGTCATCCGGGAGTCGACGTGAGCAGCGGGACGCGGCTCGTGACGCAGACGGTGTTCGGCGGTGGGCCAGGCTGGAGCGGATTGTCCACGGCCGGTCATTGGCGCCGACCGAGCCAGCCGGATCGGGCGGCAGGCCAATCGGGCAGGGCGATCTCGCGCCCAACCCGTGATGGATCACGTTCGATTCTTGGGCACGAGCCCATGGGGCTTGGAAGCGGACAGGGATGGAAACCATGGACAAGATGAAGGCGCTCGTATTCAAGGATGTCGGCAAGCTCGTGCTGGAGCACCGAGCCGTTCCCCATGTCAGCCAGCCGGATGACGTGGTGATCAAGGTCAGCCGGGTCGGCATCTGCGGCACGGACGTGAAGATCCTGGAAGGCAAACACCACTTCAGACCGAACACGGTCCTGGGCCACGAGTTCTGCGGCGAAGTCGTCGAGGTCGGCACGCACGTCCAGCACGTCAAGATCGGCGACCGCGTGGCCGTGGACAACAACATCCGCTGCGGCTTTTGCTCGTTCTGCCGCATGGGCCTGACCAGCCAGTGCGTCGAGATCAAGCACAACGCGCATCGGCGTGATGCGCGACGGCGGTTATCGCCGAGTACTGCCTGGTGCCGGAAAAGCAGTGCTATCGTCCTGCCCGACGAGATCGACGATGTGCTCGGCTCGCAGGTCGAGACGCTGGCGACCGTGGTCAACGGCATGAACCACGCTGCACATGCTGCCCTACGACTACGTGCTCATCCTCGGCTTCGGCCCGATCGGCTACCTGTTCGCCCAGTTTGCCAAGAACATCGCCGCCAAAGTGGCGGTGACCGAAATCGATCCCTTCCGCATCAGCGTGGCCAAGGAATGCGGGCTGACCGTGTGGAATCCGCACGAAGTGGATATCGAGGAGGAGATCACCGAGTTCACCTACGGGCGCAAGGCGGACATCGTCGTCGAAGCGACCGGCAACGCGCTCGAGCAGGCGCTGAAGTGTGTCACACCCGGCGGCAAGGTGCTGCCCTTCGGCATGGATTCAAGCATCAAGGCCAGCGTCGTGCCGAACGAGATCACGCGCTGGGCGATCAAGATCATCGGGCTGTACCTGGGGCAGAACACGATGGTGCCCTCCATCCGCATCTTCCAGGAGAAGCGGCTGGACATGAAGCCGTTCTTCACCAAGGTCATCCCGCTGGAGGAGGGCCTCGAGGCCTTTGGCAGCCTGGGCCTCGATCCCAAGACCATGCAGCACGGGCCGAAGAGCGCGATGAAGATCGTGATGAAGATGTGATCCGCTCCCATTCTCCGGAGCCACCGTTGGCTCCCGGTGACCGGGTTGCGAGGAGGCAAGATGGGGCGAAAGGTCAATATGGCTGTCATCGGAACCGGGCGCATGGGTAGCGTCCACGTGCGCAACCTCGCACGGCTCATCCCGGAAGCGAACCTCGTGGCGTCTGCGACATCCGCCTCGAGGTGGCCCAGGCCGTGGCCGATGAGCTTGGCATCCGCCGGGTGGTGAAGGATTACCACGACCTGCTGGCGGACAAGGACATCGAAGCGGTGCTCATCGCCACCAGCACCGATACGCACGCCTGCGATCATGAAGGATGTGGGCCAAGGCCGGGCAAGCACATCTTCTGCGAGAAGCCGCTGGCGCTGGACCTGGCGAGCATCGACGAGGCGCTGGCGGCGGTGGAGAAGGCCGGCGTCAAGCTGCAGGTCGGCTTCAACCGCCGCTTCGACCAGAGCTTCCGCCGCGTGCACGAGATCGTGGCCTCGGGCGAGATCGGACGTCCCATGCATCCTGCGCATCACCAACCGCGACCCGGAGCCGCCGGCCATGGAGTTCATGCGCGCTCTCGGGCGGCATGTTCCTCGACATGACCATCCACGACTTCGACATGGCGCGCTTCCAGGTCGGCGAGGTGGAGGAGGTCTACGCCGTCGGGCAGCGTGCTGGTCGAGCCGGCGCTCGCCGAGGTCGGGCGATATCGACACCGACGTCGTCACGCTTGAAGTTCGCCAACGGCGCGCTGGGCGTGATCGACAACAGCCGCAAGGCGGTCTACGGCTACGACCAGCGCCTGGAGGTGTTCTGCGCCGAAGGCGTGGCGATGGCCGAGAACGAGTACGAGACGACCCTGAGCATGGGCGATGTGGACGGGTTCCACTCGGCCCGGCTGCCGTACTTCTTCATGCAGCGCTATGCGGCCTGCTATGTGGACGAAGTGCGCCAGTTCGTCGAATGCGTTCGCGACGACCGGCCGGTTCCGATCACGGGCGCCGATGGACGCGCCGCCGTGGTCCTGGGCTACGCGGCATTGAAGTCCATGCGTGAGAACCGCCCGGTGAGGGTGAGCGAAATCCGCGCCGAGACCACCTGAGACGAGGAGGCCGGAGATGCCGACCCCGAACGTTCCGCAAGGACTGCTGCCGACCGATCAGCCCGACCTGTTCTTCGAAGACAATGAGGTCGGCCGCATGAAGAAGGAAGTCTGGGAGGCGAGCGACGAGCAGATCGATGCCATCCTGGCCGAGTACGGCATTCCCTCGCCCGTCGAGTGGGCCAAGCCGGGCTCCTACATCCAGACCACCATCCGCTGGCAGGTGGAGGCCAACCGCCGCAAGAACGACATCGTCTTCATCCCGGTGGGCTGCACCGAGCTGCACGGCCAGCACCTGCCCAGCGCTGCCGACACGCTCTACGTCAGCGCCATCTGCGAGGGCGTGCGCCGCTACACGGCCAAGCGCGGCGCGCCGGTCAACCTGGCGCTGCCGCCGCTGAACTACGGCGGGCACCCGTACCATCACCTGGGCATGCCCGGCACGGTCATCGTGCGCGAGCACGTGGTGCGCGAGCTGATGATCGACGTGATGCTCGGCCTGTGGAACGACGGCTTCCGCAAGCAGATCATCGTCAACAACCACGGCCAGCTGTGGATGCTGGAATCGGCCATCCAGGAGTTCCAGAAGCGCTACCAGCTGCCCGGCATCTTCCGCGTGATCGACTGGCACCGCGGCGTGCGCGAGTTCTTCCGCCCGGTCGAGCGCGGCGGCCAGATGACCACGAACTTCGTGCATGCGGACGAATCCGAGACCTCGCTCGGCCTGCTCCTGCATCCCGAGATGGTGGACATGGACTACGCCGTGGACACCGAGGGCAAGGCCTACCTGCCCGACGGCCACTTCGACAAGTCCGTGGACCCCTTCGGCCGGCCGAGCCGCTGGTCGGAAGGGCGAAGGGCCACTTTGCCATCGAGATCGCGGCCACGCCCGAGGGCGTGGTGGGCAAGGCGAAGGCCGGCGCCGCGCAGAAGGCCAAGCGGCCGATGGCGGCCATCCTGAAGCTACCTGACCCTGTTGAACGACCACATCCTGGCGGCCTTCCCGGCCGGCAAGGTGCCGCCGGTGGAGGAGGTGACGCTGCGCACCGAAAAGGAGATGGAGCCCTACCTGCGCGAGCCGCTCAGCCAGGGCTGGAAGACGGTCTACGGGATCCCGCGCATCGGACAGGGGACGGAAGTGTGACCTTTCAGGCCCGCGTCGCCCTCCCGGGCGCAATTCGAGCAGGAGTCGGCGCGCTTCACCAGGGCGCGCGAAGCGAAGGAGATCGACGATGAAAGGTCGGATGCAAGGTGTGACCCTCCTGGCGGACTGGGACCCCAAGCCCGGATTCGTGCTGGGTGCAAAGGACCTTGAAGGCCGACAAACCTACCTGGGCAGCCAGGTGTGGCGCCACCCGCGGTTTGAGCTCCGCGAGTACGACGTCCCCAGCCCTGGACCGGAAGAAGTCGTCCTGGAAGTCAAAGCCTGCGGGATCTGCGGCTCGGATGTTCACATGGCTCAGGCGGACAATGAAGGCTACATCTTCTATCCTGGCCTGACCGGTTTCCCCGCGATCCTCGGGCACGAATTCTCAGGCGTGATCGTCGAGGCGGGCAAGTACGCCCGGGACAAGCGGACCAACAAGCCCTTCAAGGGGGGCGAGCCGGTCACGTCCGAGGAAATGTTGTGGTGCGGACAGTGCAAACCCTGCGCCGACGGCCAGCCCAACCACTGCGAGCAGCTGAATGAGATTGGCTTCAACGTGGATGGCGCCTACACACGCTACATGGTCCTGCCGTCTCGCACCGTGTGGAGCCTGGAGCCGCTGCGCCAGCGATACCAAGGGGCCGATCTGTACCTGGCCGGCAGCCTGATCGAACCGACCGCCGTGGCTTACAACGCCGTGATCGAGCGCGGCGGCGGGATCCGTCCGGGCGACCGGGTCGTGATCCTCGGAGCCGGACCGGTGGGCATCGCCGCCTGCGCAATCCTCAAGCGCGCCGGCGCCTCGGTGGTCATCATCTCCGAGACGCAGCCCGAACGCGCCGCCATGGCCATGAAGCTGGGAGCCGATCATCACATCAACCCGGCGACACACGATTTCGCCGACCGGGTATTGGAGATCACCGAAGGCATGGGCGCGGACCTCTTCATGGAAGCTACCGGTCTGCCGGAGAAGGTCTACCCTGGGATCGAGCGCGTCATCTGGGAAGGACGCACGCTGAACAGCACCGTCGTGGTCACCGCCCGTGCCGAAGCCAAGATGCCGGTCACGGGGGAAGTGCTGCAGGTCCGGCGCGCCCGCATTGTCGGTGCTCAGGGGCATTCTGGGCACGGCAACTTCCCGCGTGTCATCGAGTGCATGGCGTCCGGCATGGACATGACGCCGATGAGCACCAAGCGAATCAGCCTGGAGGAAGTGCCCGCCAACATCCTTCGGCTGCAGACCGACCGGTCAGAATGCAAGGTGACCTACCTGGCAGGGTAGGGAAGGAGCGTGACCCGGGACAACGGCTTGCAGGTCAGAGCCGGCTGTCAAGGTCCAACAGGTGATCCATGAAGTTCTCCGTCGTTCTATCCACTCATCCCGCCCAGTTCCAGGCGGCGACGTTCAAGGGCGATCTGGCGAGCAACCTGTCCCGAATCGCCTCATTCGGTTATGACGGAGTCGAGCTGGCGATCCGCGACCCGCGGCAGGTCGATGCGGACGCGCTGGCTGAACTGTTGACAGCGCACGGCCTGGCTGTACCGGCGATCGGGACCGGGCAGGCCTGGGGCGAGGAGGGCCTGTCCTTCACCAGCGATGACCCGGCAGTCCGTGCCGCGGCGATCGAGCGCGCCGCAAGCCACGTGCCGCTGGCCTCCCGCCTTGGGGCGGTCATCATCATCGGATTGCTGCGCGGGATCACGCCCAAGGGTCAGACCCACGCGCGATCGATGGACTTTCTGGTCGAGGCATTGCGGACGACATGCGCTACGGCCGCGGAGAAGGGCGTCCGCATAGCCCTGGAGCCCCTGAACCGCTACGAAACCGATCTGATCCACACCGCAGCCGATGGACTGGCGCTTCTGGAACAAGTCGGAGCGGACAACCTCGGACTGCTGCTGGACACCTTCCACATGAACATCGAGGAGCCGTCCATCGAGCAAAGCATGCGCGACTGCGGACGGCACTTGTTCCACTTCCACGTCGCCGATTCCAATCGGTGGCACCCCGGTGCCGGGCACCTCGACTTCGCCTCGATCCTGCGGACTCTGGCGGAGACCGGCTACAAGGGGTTCGTCTCCGGTGAGTTCATGCCACAGCCCGAAGCGGAGACCGCCGCTCAACGCGGCCTGGTCCACTTGAAAGAGGTTTCCGGTGAGCGTTATGCTGGCTGATCAACTGAGTGAGAAGACGGGCTCGCATGTCTACCCTCGATCGGTCATCCGCGAGGGGAAGGCGACTTACTTCCTGGCACGCGATAACGACCGTCGCATGTTGGGTGTGATCGGCGAGGCGGCCGGATTCGAGGGCACCCCTCGCGCTGATGTCCTTGTGTGTCCGCTGTCGGCCGCAAACGCCGCCGCGCTTCGCGATCGCCTACCCTGGCTCCGCCCACGACCCCTGGGTCTCTCCCGGGCGGCGGGCTGCGGCGACCGCCTGGGGCTGGCCACCCCCGGCCACGTGCAGGCGTTCCGCCAGACCGCCGGGATCGTCCCGGTTTTCGCCCAACAGTCGATCCGCGAGAACTCCCGCACCGGTCGATCCCCCGGCGAGGTGCTCGACGACGCCATGTGGGGGGTATTCCAGGAAGGCTGGCGCGAGGCCTGGGGGGCCGACGCCGATCACCTCAAGACCAGCGACGACCTGGACAGCTGTGTCACCGCCGGCTACACCTTCTTCACCTTCGACCCGGGTAATCATGTCGACGCCACCGCTCACCACGCACCGCTCTCCGAGCTCGTCGCCAAGAGGGAAAGATTGCCGTGGCAGGATCTGGATACGAATCCTGCCGACCTCGAGTCGAGCTATCTCGGCCGGTCCTTCTCGCTGGATGGCGGAGCCTCGCTGACGTATACCGATGAGACGCTCTGGCGAGCTGCAGGGAAGTATGGACACGCCATCGCCCACGTCTCGCGAATGTATCGGAGGCTCGTCTCCACGACCCGGGATTTCGACCTGGAAGTTTCCGTCGACGAAACGGAGACGCCCACCAGTCCCCTCGAACACTACTTCATCGCCAACGAACTGCGTCGCCTCCGCGTCCGATGGGTCAGCCTGGCTCCACGTTACCTGGGCCGCTTCGAGAAGGGCGTGGACTACATCGGCGACCTCGAGGAATTCGAGGCCGACCTGAAGGTGCAGGCTGCCGTGGCTCGCACACTGGGCCCCTACAAGTTGGGCATCCACTCCGGTTCCGACAAGTTCAGCCTGTACCCGATCTTCGCACGCCGGGCAGGCGGGCTCGTTCACCTCAAGACCGCCGGCACCAGCTACTTGGAAGCCCTGCGAGCGATTGCCGGATGTGAGCCCCGGCTGTTTCGCGACATCTACCAGCTTGCCTTCGATCGATACGCGCAGGACCGGGCTTCCTACCATGTCTCTGCCGACTCATCTCTCGCCCCGCCGCTTCAGAGCCTGCAGGATGCCGGCCTGCCCGGCGTACTGGACCAGTTCGATGCGCGCGAGATGCTCCACGTCACCTTCGGCTCCGCCCTGGCGGCGTATGGCCCGCGGCTGAAGGCCTCGCTGCACGCGCACGAAGACGCCTACAGCGCCGCATTGGTCGCCCATTTCGGTCGGCACTTGCGGCCTTTGGTGGGTGGGCCAGTCTAGCAGGCCCGATGTCGCGTCTCCCGACGGTAGAATCTGCCGCTGCGGGTGCGCCAGACGGGTGCCAAGGATGTATTCGAACAGCGCGGACGGGTAAGCGCCCCGTCCAGCCAACTGCTATGGACGGGGGAGCGTCAGGCAGAGCTTCCCCGTTGGAGGGATACAACGCATGATGACCGCGGAATTACTCCGGGCCGAGATCGAAGAGGAGCGAAAAGGTAGGCGAGGGCTTCCGGCCGAAGGCTTGCTGGAGTTGATTCGTCAGGGGAGGGTGGCTCAGGCGATTGACGAACTCCTGTTCTTCACCCCGCCGAAGGAGTTCCGCTCCGTGGCCGGAGAGCTTGAGCAAGGATTGCTCACCCGCTTCGACTCCGCCACCGCCGACGAACACGCGTGGAGGCTGGAGTTCGTGACCGACCTGGCGACCCGGCTGGCATCGTTTGTGCCGCGCTGGAATCTGCTAGATACCGCGCGGCACGGCGGATCCACACTGTCGCGGGAGGAGATACAGGCCTGGGAGCGACGGGCAGCAGACGTCGCGATTCGCGTGGCCGAGGAACAACCCGAGGCCGCACGCCAACTTCTGGCCGATCGGCGCGCTGAAGCCGCGGTGCGCTTCAAGGCCGAAGCGGCGCCGGACGCCGCAGCCGCCGCGCGGGCGTGGGTCGGGGACTCGCTGGAGGATCACCTGGCCGCCTTCCGCAAGGGCGTCGAAGGCAGTAACCTGCGCCGGATCGCGGAGTTGCGCGCGGAGGGCAAGACGCGGAGTGAGATCAGCAATGACTACGCGGCCTTCCTTCCCTATGCGCTTCACCTGGGCGCATCGTTTGTGACCTGCAACCCTCCGCTGGTGGATATCGCCTGGCAGGCCGATCCGCCGCGCTGGAACGCCGTGGCCGACCGGCTGCTGGCGGCCGATCCGACAGCCAGCGGCGACGATCTGGCGCGCCAGCTGACCCTCGAGGTCGTCCTGTCCAATATGCACCTCCTCCGCCCGATCTTCCTTCTGACGGGTGGGCAGACAGGATGTGTCAGCCTGCAGGTGAATCCCAAGCGACACGACGATGCCGACAGCATGATCCGGGACGCCACCTCCATCTATCAGGAACTTCGGCGGCGCATGAATGGCGGCGTCCCGAATGTGGTGTTCAAACTGCCCGCCACCCAGGCCGGACTGCAGGCGTGCCGTGCGCTCACCGCCGAGGCCATCGGCGTCAACATTACCGTCAACTTCGCCCTGTTCCAGCATCTGCGATTTGCGGACGAGATCCACCAAGGTCAGGCGATCTTCTCCGTCCTCTCTCACATGAGCGGCAGGCTGGCGTTCCCGGTTCGCGACGAACTGATGGGAAAGCTCGGTGAACTGGGGCGTCACGGCATCGACGAGACTCAGGCGCGCCTGGCGGCCTCGTGGTCCGGGATCATCATTCTGAAGCGCTTGCATCAGTTGCTGAATGCCAGGGGCTACGACCTGGCCCGGGTTAAGCCCTTGATCGCATCGATGCGTGTCTACGAAGGAGAGATGTACCGTGGGCTTCCCAGCCCCATCCCGGATATCAGTGAGGTCGTCGGCACGGGAATCCTGACGGTCTTCCCCAATGTCCGCCGGGCTTACGACAGCCTCCCCGGACTCCCGATCGGCGCGGCAGCAAATCGAGGCGCCCGCCCCGGAAGCGATGCTGCCCGTCCTGGCCCACAGCGAGATCTTCCGCCAGGCGTACTACGTGGATGTGCCAGGCTGGGGGGACGATGGCGGGGAGATGAAACCAGAGCACGTCCTGGCGCTCGAGGATGAGGCGGCGACCGCCGATTGGCTTCCCGTCCGCAACACGCTGAACGAGTTCTGCAAAGCTTATGACGTGTTCGTGGAACGGATCGAAGGTCGGAGACGCCTGATGGACCTGCGGCGCAAAGTGTCGTCTACGGCCTGGACTCCGGGTGACGGATCGTGCCTGACACGTGCCCTGACGCACTTCGATGTTTCGACGGTCAGGGAGAGCCTGGAGTGGGTGTGCTCCCTCGAGCCCAGTCCCTCCATCGGATTGGTGTTGCGCGACCCGGAAGTGACCCAGGCGCTCGAAGCACGAGGCGACGGGGAACTGGAAGCGATCCGGGCGCAGGCCGTAGCCCGACACACGACCTGAGCGGAGCGCGCTTCTCTTGGCCGCTAGCCCCAATACTCAAACCGGCCGGCACGGGTGTCCGCAGGGGCCTCCGCGGGAGATGCGCAAGACTGCCAAAAGGTGCGTGGGTCGAAGCGCCAGCCTGGTCCCTGCAGGCCTGGGTGGATCTCGGAGGGGGGAGCTGCGTGGAGCTAACTGAGCGCCGGTTTCACGAGGCGATGATGGCCGTCTGCGAACGCTCCCGAAGCCGCGGCGCCGCGGCCGCAGCCCGCCTCCTCGCCCTGATCCAGGACCGAGGCAGCGTGGCGGCGGCGCGGCACCATCTGTGCTCCTCCGGACGGCCGAAGCGCTCTTCGGCCGGCGAACTGTCATCCGAAGTGAGCATCGAGACGCTGGTTTTCGATCCCGAGTGGGGGTGCCTGTTCACGGAAGAAGAGAAGGCGCTTGCCAGATCCAGGCTCGAGGGGGACCGTGACCCGTAAGGTCAGGATGCTAGGGCGCGGGTTGGCCGGCACTCGCGCCTGTGCCGCCGCGGGCGAGGATCCCGGGATGGGCGATACTCATCGCCGACCTTCTCGGCACAGGCGACGGTGCGCGAGGATGGATAAGTCCGACTGCGAGAGGAAGTAAGACGAGCAACGTTGACCTTCCGGCCCCGATCACCTTCCCCGCTTCGGGTTTCGGCAGCGTACTGGCTCGCTGCTTCTCCTACCTGCGGCCGTACCGACGGCTCGTGGTTGGGGCCTACTCGACACTCCTGCTGATCAACCTGCTGAGCTTCGCTATCCCCCAGCTGATCCGATTGAGCGTCGACCGGGGAATCCAGAACCTCGATCTTGAGTTCTTGAGTTGGGCAGTCGCTTCGCTGATGGTCCTCACGCTTCTGAAGGGGGTGCTGAGCTTCGCGCAGAACCGCTGGGTGGAGGGCTCGTCCCAGGGTGTGGCCTACGGATTACGCAGTGCCATTCACCTCAAGCTGGCCTCGCTTTCGTTCTCCTATCACGATCAGGCAGAAACGGGCCAGCTTCTTTCACGGGCGGTCCAGGATGTGGAGCGAATCCGTTTCCTAACGGGCCGGGCCTCCATGCGGCTCGTCGACGGAACGGTGCTACTCCTGGGAACGGCCGCCGTCATGATCTGGATGAACCCGCGCCTTGCCCTCCTGACCCTGTTGACTGTCCCGCTGCTCGCCCACCGCGCCTTCTCGTTCGCCCGGGTCTACCGCCCGCTCTCCCTTTCCATCCAGGAGCAGCTGGCGGTCCTCACCACTCGGTTAGAACAGAACCTGCGGGGGGCGCGAGTGGTCAAGGCCTTCGCCCAGGAGCAGGCCGAAGAAGCACGCTTCGGGGCCGAGAACGCGCGGTGGTTCGATCTCTCAGCCCGAGCCGCCGGCCTGCAGTCCATCCAGGCGCCCCTCCTCACGTTGATCGCCAGCTTCGGGCTCGTGTTCATTGTCTGGTATGGGGGCGGTCTCGTCACGCGAGGACAGTTGAGTCTGGGCGAGCTGGTCGCCTTCACGGTTTACCTTGGGCAGCTGATCGATCCTGTGAGGCGGATGGGGAGGATCATCCCGGTGCTGGCGATGGCGGCCGCCGCCGGGGAGCGAGTATTCGGGATCCTCGATGCACGCTCCGAGGTCGAGGAGGCGCAGGACGCGATCGCTCTCCCGACTCTACGCGGCCTCGTGCGGTTCGAAGGCGTCTCCTTCGCCTACTTCGGGCGCCACCGCGTGCTGGAAGACGTGACCTTCGAAGCGCTTCCCGGGCAGGTCGTCGCGCTGTTGGGCGCCACCGGCTCGGGCAAGTCCACGATCATCAACCTGATCCCGCGCTTCTACGATCCCACGGCCGGACGGATCACCCTGGATGGGATGGACATCCGGCGCGCAACCCTCGCCTCCCTGCGCGACCAGATCGGGATTGTCCTGCAGGAGACGAACCTTTTCGGCACCAGCGTGCGCGAGAACATCGCCTTCGGCCGCCCGAACGCGAGCGAAACTGAGATCATCGCCGCCGCCGAAGCCGCACAGGCGCACGCGTTCATCCTGGAGATGGAACAAGGCTACAACACCGCCGTCGGCGAACGGGGCGTCACGCTTTCCGGGGGGCAGAAGCAGCGCATTGCCATCGCGCGGGCATTGCTCAAGGACCCGCGGCTGTTGATCCTGGACGACGCAACGTCGAGCGTCGATGCCGAGACGGAACTGCTGATCCAGCGAGCACTGGCGCACCTGATGCGAGGCAGGACGTCGTTCGTGATCGCCCAGCGCCTGAGCACCGTGCGCGCCGCCGACCTGGTGCTCGTGCTGGACAAGGGCCGCATCGCAGCGCAAGGCACGCATGCCGAGCTGCTCCGCACGTCCGGGCTGTATGCCGAGATCTACCACACGCAGCTGCGCCGCGGGGAGGCGCAGGAATGACCTTCTCCATCGGGAGCTCCGGCACAGCCAGCGGCCCGGGAAAGATGATCCGCGAATTCGGGTCGGTTGCCCCGGGCAGGCCCTTCGACCCGCGCGTAACACGCCGGCTCTTGGGCTTCCTGCAACCTTACCGAGGGCGAATGGCCCTTGCCTTTGGGCTGATGTTGGCCGGCACCGGGCTCAGCCTCGTGTCCCCTTACCTGCTCAAGCTCGCCATCGACGTCTACATCCCTCGCGCCGACACCTCGGCACTGGGGCGTGCCGCCGTGCTCATGGCAGGTGCCTTCGTGGCGGCCTACGGGGTGACCGCCGGGCAGCAGTACCTGTTGACATGGGTCGGGCAGCGGATCCTCGCCACGCTGCGCGGCCGGCTCTTCCATCACCTTCAGGACCTGCCGCTCGGCTACCACGATACCCATATCGTCGGGGTGACCCTCTCGCGTGTCATCAACGATGTCGCCGTCATCAACGAGCTGCTGTCGGAGGGGCTGATCACGCTGGCAAGTGATGTGTTGGTCATGGTAGGCGTGATCGTTGTCATGTTCACCATGAGCCCACGCCTGGCGCTGTTGGCGCTCAGCGTGGTACCGCTGATGGTGCTGGCGACGCTGCTCTTCGCCCGACGGGCGCAGTCGGCCTTCCGAGAGACCCGGGCCCGGATCGCCGCCGTGGTCGGGGATCTGGCAGAGGACCTCTCGGGGATGCGCGTGATCCAGGCGTTTGCCCAGGAGGACAGCTCGCACGAGCGCTTCGATGAACTCAACGAGGCCAATCGCCGGGCCAACATCGCCGCCATGTCTTTGTCCTTTGCCTTCCTCCCGGCGGTTGAGTTCCTCAGCATGCTCGCCACAGGGGTTGTCCTGTGGTTCGGCGGTCGCGCAGTGGCGGCCAGCGAGATCACCCTCGGGGTGGTTGTGGCATTCATGGCCTACGTCAGCCGGTTCTTCCAGCCCATCCTAGAGCTCAGCCAGCTGTACACCACACTGCAGGCTGCTATGGCGGGTGGCGAACGCGTCCTTGAGCTGCTGGACACAACTCCGGAAGTGCCCGACGCACCGGGGGCCATGGAGATGTCGCGCATCGAAGGGAAGGTGGACCTGGAGAATGTATCATTCGCCTATCGAGGGGGTGTGGCCGCGCTGCGAGGGATCGAGCTGCACATCGAGCCGGGATCGACCGTGGCACTCGTAGGTCCGACGGGCGCCGGCAAGACATCCATCGCCAATCTGATTGCCCGCTTCTACGATGTGTCGGTGGGCTCGGTTCGCGTCGACGGAGTCGACGTGCGGACCGTAACCCAGCATTCCCTTCGGCGTCAGATGGGCCTGGTGTCTCAGGATCCGTTCCTCTTCTCGGGGACCGTGGCCGACAACATCCGCTTCGGCAGGCCGGAAGCGGA
Organism: uncultured Chloroflexia bacterium; assembly: GCA_963743255.1. GTDB lineage: Bacteria > Chloroflexota > Anaerolineae > Anaerolineales > E44-bin32 > DYJB01. The sequence continues at coordinate 50,884 of CAVUPD010000017.1, read as the reverse complement.
AATGTCCGAAGTTCAACGAGCAGCCCGGACGGCCAACGCCCACGGTTTCATCGAGGCGCTCCCGCATGGGTACGATACCGAACTCGTGGAGGGTGGGGCGAACCTCTCTGCAGGACAACGCCAGCTCGTATGCATCGCCCGCGCCGTCCTGGCGGACCCGCGTCTCTTGATCCTCGATGAAGCCACTTCCAGTGTGGACACGCTCACCGAGACTTCTGATCCAGCAGGCCCTTCAGCAGCTGCTCACTGGGCGAACCGCTGTCATCATTGCCCATCGGTTGAGCACCATCCGCCACGCTGACCGGATCTATGTCATTGAAGACGGGACGATCGTCGACCAGGGTACCCACGCCCAGCTGATCGGTCGCCCGGGGACTTACCGTTCCCTTCACCAGGCGCAGCAGGCCCGTCAGGGGGAGTTGGGCTAGGGCAAGGCGGCCGCGGGGCAGGGCGCCGCCGATGGTGGCGCGCGGTGCTTCCCCCATCCGGCAGTCGAGGTCCTGCTCGGTCGCCTAGTGAACGAGGCGCAGGCAAGGAGCGTTGGCTTGCGCCGGTGCCATCCACCGAATCCCCCAGGGTTTGCGCGGCCATTGCCCATGAACGCCAGAAAGGCTCCGCGCTCGTGGATGGCCGCGGGAGCAACCCCTCAATACCGACCATGAAAGTCTTGTATCAACTCCGGTAGAGATGAAAGATATGTTGCAATGACGGTAGAAATGACGTACACTGAACAAATGAAAGTGAAAATGCAACATACAGAGAAATGTAAGACCTCTCGATAGACTGCCGAAGCAAGAGGAGACGCCCTGGAATGAAGCCCGATATCGAAGTCATCTTCATTGACGTGGGCAATACGCTGCGCGTCCTGGTGAAAGACGAGCCCTACCAGGCGGATGCCAAACGGCAGATCGCGGCCCTGGTGGGCGCCATGGAATCGCCCGAGGAATTCTGCGAACAACTTGATAAGCGCTACAAGGTCTACCGAAAGTGGGCTTTCGAGACGCTGCGCGAGGCGTCGGAGAAGGAACTGTGGACTCGCTGGTTGCTCCCCGAACATCCCAACGAGAGGATCGGTCCGCTATCCGGGGAGCTCACGTTCTTGTACCGGAAGACCATGGGCCGCCGCTTTGCGCAGCCGGATACCAAAGATGTCGTCGAGGAGTTGACTCGACGGGGGTACCGGCTGGGGATTCTCAGCAATACGATCACCGAGCGCGAGATTCCGTTGTGGCTCGAGGAAGATGGCCTGCGCAAGTACTTCTCCACCGTCATCCTGTCGTCGGTCTTCGGGCATCGCAAACCGGGTCCGGAGATCTACCGGGAGGCGGCGCGCCAGGCGGGGGTGGAGCCGGCGCGGGCTGCCTACGTGGGCGACAACCCTTCGCGCGACGTCGTCGGTGGACGGCAGGCAGGCTTCGGCATGATCATCATCATGCTCGAACCGGGAGAGGTCGAGAAGAAGGACTTCAGCGGGGACAACAAGCCGGACGCAATGATCCACTCGTTGAGCGGGTTGCTCGAGATCTTCCCGGCCAGGCGTGCCGCGGCGTGAATACCAGTCAGGCGCTCATTGCCTGTCGACAATTCCCCTCTGTGACGAGCGCCGCGCCAGGCTCGCCGCGTCTGGCCGTCCTTCGAGGGCCGGCGCCGCAACGCCCGGGGGGCACGGGGTAAGCCGTGGCCCATCACCGCGCCGAACCGGGCGCCCAGACGCTGGCCGAGGCCGTTCGCGCCCGCTACCGGTCGGGCCAGACCGACTACGCCCTTGAGCCGGTCGTGCTGCTGGGCGCCGACGGGCATCCCGTGGGGCGGGTGCAGGACGGCGATGCCGTCATTTTCTGCTGCCGCCGCGGGGAGCGCGAAGTACAGCTTACGGAAGCCTTCGTCGAAAAGGACTGGAACCGCTTCCCGCGGCGATCCGTCGCGCGACCTGACGTTCTGCATCCTGACCCTCTACCACGAGAAGTTCAAGGATCTCCCGGTCGCCTTTGCCCCGACTCGCCTCACGAACACCCTCGGGGAAGTGGTGGGCCGCACGGGACTGACCCAGCTGCATGTGGCCGAGTCTGAGAAGTACGCACACGTCACCTTCTTCCTCAACGGCGGGCGGCATGAGCCGTTCACCGGCGAGAAGGATGTCTGCATCCCCTCGCCGAAGGGCATCGCCTTCGACCAGGTTCCGGAACTGAGCCTGGCCGGGGTCACGCGCGAGATCGTGCAAGGTGTCCGCGACCGCTACGACCTGATCGTGGCCAACATCGCCAACGGCGATGTCATTGGCCACACATCCAACCAGGCCGCGAAGGTGCGCTGCGCTGCGGTCGTAGATACGCACCTGGGCGAGATCGTCGAGCGGGCCTTCGCCGGCGAGTACGTCGTGCTGGTGACGGCTGATCACGGGAACCTGGAGGTCATGCTCCAGGCGGACGGCTCGCCTCACGTCTCCCACACCGATAACCCGGTGCCCTTCCTCTACCTGGAAGGGCGCAAGGCCCCCGGGCTGCACGTGCGCGACGGCTCCCTGGCCGATGTCGCCCCGACCGTCCTGCGGCTGCTCGGGATCGAGCCCCCGCATGATATGACCGGCCAGTGCCTGTTACCTTCGGTGCGTTGGCACGCTGGACGCCGAGTCCTGCTGCTGATCCTCGACGGGTGGGGGATCGGACAGCAGGACGCCACGAATCCGATCTTCCTGGCGCAACCTGAGGTGTGGGGGAGGCTCACCCGCGAGCACCCGACCAGCCAGTTGCTCGCCTCCGGGGAGGCCGTGGGATTGGGACCCGGCAAGGCGGGCAATTCGGAAGCCGGTCATATGAACCTTGGCGCCGGCCGGTTGGTCCCACAGGATGATGTCCGCCTCGATCAGGCCATGGCCGACGGGTCGTTCTCGGAGAACGAGACGCTCCGCAAGGTGATCGGTGAGGTGCGCAAGCGCCGCTCGAACCTGCACCTCATCGGGCTGCTCTCCGAGAAGAGCTCGCACGGCTCGATCGAGTATCCGCTCGAGGTGCTGCGCATGGCGCGCCGGCAGGGCGTCTCGAGCGTCTTCCTGCACCTGATCCTGGATGGCCGCAGCACGATCCCCGGGAGCGCTCCGGATATGCTGGCCCGCCTCGAGGAACGCCTGAAGGAGATCGGCGGGGGAGAGATCGCCAGTGCAGTTGGACAGCGGGATCGCCCTCGATCGGAACGGCGACTATGAAAAGACCCGCTGCGCCTATGAGGCGATCGTCGATGGCACCGGGGAGGGTCACCCGGCGAACGGGTGAGGCCGTCAGCATGAATCGTCATCCGGTGGACGAGCTGATCGAAAGTTCGCAAACCAAGATTGTGATGCTCGTTCTGGACGGTCTGGGCGGGCTGCCTCGCAAGCCCGGGGGCCCCACTGAATTGGAGAGCGCCCGCACGCCGGCACTGGACGCCCTGGCCTCCGCCTCGGAGCTCGGTCTGACGCTGCCTGTCGCGCCGGGGATTACACCCGGCAGCGGACCGGGGCACCTGGCCCTCTTCGGCTACGACCCCCTGGAGAACCCAATCGGCCGTGGGGCGATGGAGGCCTTGGGTGCCGATTTCGAGCTTGGCCCGGGCGACCTGGCGGCCCGCGGCAACTTCTGCACGGTGGATGCGGATGGGCGGCTGATCGACCGCCGGGCCGGGCGGATCCCGACAGAATTGAATCGGGAGCTGTGCACCCTGCTCGAGACGATCAAGCTCGAAGGGGTGCAGATCTTCCTGCGCCCCGTGAAGGATCACCGCTTCGCGGTCGTGTTCCGCGGCCCCGGCTTGGGCGACGCACTGACCGAGTCGGATCCACAACAGACCGGCGTCCCTATTCCTGCCGTGCGATCGCTCGAGCCGGGCTCGGACGAAGCCGCGCGCTTGGTGGGCCGCTTCCTCGAGGCGGCGCGCCGCCTGCTGGCCGACCGCAGCCCGGCCAACATGATCCTGCTGCGCGGATTCGCCACCTCGCCGATCCTCCCCGGCTTCCTCGAGCGCTACCGCCTGCGGGCGGCGGCCATCGCCGTCCGAGGGATGTACCGGGGCGTGGCGCGGCTCGTGGGGATGCGCGTGCTGGACCTCGGCGGTGAGGCGCTCACCGATGAGTTCGCCGCCCTTGAGACGCATTGGCACGAGGCCGACTTCTTCTACCTCCACGTCAAGCAGACCGACACCGCCGGGGAGCTGGGGGACTTCGACGGCAAGGTCCGGGCGATCGAACAGGTGGATGCCCAACTGCCCCGGCTGCTGGCGTTGCGGCCGGACGTGGTCGTTATCGGTGGTGATCACTCATCGCCGGCGATCCTGCACTCGCACAGCTGGCACCCGGTGCCGCTGCTCCTCCACTCGAAGTCGGCGCGGGCGGGCGGTAGGACGAGCTTCGGCGAGCGCGCCTGTGCGCAAGGCAGCCTGGGCTTGTTGCGGGCGACGGACGTGATGCCTCTGGCGCTGGCCCACGCCGGGCGCCTGGCAAAGTTCGGGGCATGACGCGGGACCGGGTCGGAGACGAGGAGAAGATGCATGTCGCAGCCTGCACCTGAGCCGAAGGGGAACGCAGCCCGAGATCCTGTTGATCGATTGGCGAATGCAGACGTCTTTTCGGCGGCGTTGTACGAGGTGCTGCAGCAGGTAAGCCCCGGGATCGGGGAACTGGAACTGTACGAGTTCCGCTACGCGCTTCACAACCTCGCCCCGCACGAAGGTTGGACATCGGTCGCCCTCGACGATCCCGCCGCCATCGAGCAGCGTGTAACCTCGAGCGCGTTCTACCGGTCCCTGCAGGTGAAGCCCCGCCGAGGCAAAGACATCGTGCTGGACGAGCCGATCGAGAAGCTGACCGTCATGCTCCTGGTCGGGCTGGTGACCGGCGCGTATCCGGTGGACTGGGTCAGGCGCCACTTCTACTTCGACGTGCGCGGTTTCTTCTTTCTCCATCGCAACCTGTACTTCACGCCGAAGATCGTCGCCCACCTGGGCGGCAAGCCGTTCCGAACCTTCGAGCGCAGGCAGGAGGACTTCGAACGCCTCCAGTCGATCGGCTACAAGGAGTTCGCCGCGGCGAACGCCGAGCTGGACGATTCCTTCCTCGCACTGCCTCCGACGGCTGATTGACACGAAGGGGACACCGATCATCCTGGCGCTCGCCGGCCCGACAGCCGCCGGCAAGACCGAGATCGTCGAGCGGCTGCGGGAGGCGCTGCAAGCGGACGGCCGCAGTGTGACCTCCATCGAGATGGACAACTTCCTGACCGACCGTGACTACCGGGAGGAGAAGGGCATCCACACGCTGGGACGGGAGGCCATCCACCTCGGGCTCTTCACGCGCTCCCTGGCGGAGATTCGCCTCGGGCATGCGATCCAGACGCCGCGCTACGACACCGTGTACGCCGTGTCGAGCCACGATCTGCAGGGCAATCTGAAGCCCGGGGCCACGCAGATCGATGTCCCGGCTGGAGACATTGTGTTCATCGAGGGCAACTTCCCGTTCCTGCTGGAAGAGGCGGCGCCCGTCATCGGGATCAAAGTCGTCTATCTGACTGATGACCCGGTGCGGATGAAACGCAAGTGGAGGCGAGATATCGACTACCGCAAGAAGTACGAACCCGACTACTTCCGGAACCGCTTCTTCAAGGAGCAGTTCCTGATGGCCGAGATCTGCTACCGCCCTCAGATGGAAGTGTGCGACATGGTCGTGGACACCACCGGTGGGGCGCTGTGGGCGACGCCAGAAATCGCCGGCATTCTTGGCCCGGGGGATTTGGGCGGGGTCTAGGTCGACCTATGCGAGAGCGGGTTGGGGCGCTTTCGGAGCGTGGGCCAAGCTTCCCTGCGCCATTTCTGACTGCAAGGACCAAATTAGTTACATAACAGACGGCGTGAAAGAACACTTGCGATGCAACAAAGAATGCACTACTGTATTCAAATGAAAGTAAGCGTTCATGGTTTCTTCGGCTGCAACTAGCCCCTCGAACTCCGGACTGCAGGGAGGGCAAGCGATGAGTGACGAAGAGGCTGCCTCCGCCAGCGAATTCGGGACGACCCTCGCCGAACACTTCGATCACTTGACCAAGAGCGAGAAGCGGATCGCCAGCTACCTGCGCCGAAACCAGGACGAAGCCGCCTTCCTTGCCGCAGGCGACCTGGCTGACCGGCTTGGATTGAGCGAAGCGACCGTCGTCCGTTTCGCCCGAACGCTGGGCTTCGCAAGTTATCCGGCCATGCGAGCCGTTCTCCAGGAAAACTTCCGCCGGCGGGTCACGCATTCCGTCCGCCTTCGCGGGCGCCTGGATGAGCTGCGCCAGGCGGGGGACATCTTCGAGAAGGTGACGATCTCCGAGATCGACTATCTGACGCAGGCCCTTCAGACCGTTGACCGGGAAGCCTTGCGCAAGACCGTGGCCTATCTGACGGAGCGGGAGAGGGTCTTCGTGTTCGGACAGGGACCTTCGGTGTCCCTGGTCCATCTGCTCAACCTGCGCCTGACCCGCTTTGGCAAACAGGTCATCCCGCTGACCGCGACCGGGCGCGAGACCCTGGAGCCCTTGCTCCTGATGACCGATCGCGACGTCCTGTTCGCGATTGGTTTCTTTGACGTGAATCCGAGTTTGCAGATCGCCCTGGACCATGCGGCCGAGAAGGGCTGTCCGGTCATCCTGCTGACCGATACGTTGGGATCCGTCGTCGGAGAGAAGGCCGAGATCGTTCTCGCCGCCAAGCGGGGACCCGTGTCCGCATTCCACTCGCTGGTCGTGCCCATGACCATCATCAACACGCTCCTTCTCGAGATCGCCAGTCAGAATCTGGATGCGGTGACTTCACGGCTGGACAAGCTGGACCAGTTGCGAGAACGCCTCCGTCGAACTGGTGAGCCCGAAAGGTAGGCCCAGGAGCACAGCATGACCACCCTCGGAATCCATCAAGCCTCCCTTTCCGAAAGGCTGTTGTCCCGTTCCCGGCGGTTCCTTCGCTGGCTGACCAAACCCCATGTCGTCCTCGCATTGATCATGCTGGCTGTGATGTTCGTCATGGTCATCATCCCACTCTACAAGCTGGTCGAGACGACGGTGACCTGGCAGGATTCAGACCTCAACCGCTCCCCGGACGCCGTAGAGGGCGAATGGACCGTCTATCACTGGGTCAGGATGCTGACTGGTGTCTTCGGCAGGATCTACACCTACACCCCCCTGCAGCATTCGATGACCATCGCCATTGGCACGGTCGTGCTCTCGTTCTTGATCGGTGGATCGCTGGCCTGGCTGGTGGTGCGCACCGATATGCCCAGAAGGAACCTGGTCAATCAGCTGGCGGTGTTGCCCTACATCATGCCCTCCTGGACGCTGGCCCAGGCCTGGCTGGTGCTGTTCAAGAACAGGCTTTCCGGCGGAGCACCGGGAATGTATGAATACCTGTTGGGCACGAGTCCGCCCGACTGGTTGTCGTACGGGCCGGTGCCCATCATCATCTGCTGCGCGCTGCACTACTACACCTTCTTCTTCCTGTTCGTATCCGCGGCGTTGATGTCGATCGATTCCAATCTCGAGGAAGCGGGAGAGCTGATGGGCGCCAGACGCTGGCGCATCCTGCGCAAGATCACCCTGCCCTTGGTCCTGCCGGCCCTGCTTTCCGGTTTCATCATGACCTTCTCCAAAGTGATGGGCACCTTCGGCGGACCGAATATCCTGGGTTCCCCGGTCAGGTACTACGTGGTCGCCACCATGATTCGCGGCAGTCTGGCCGCCGGGGACAAGGCGGACGCCTTTGTGCTGGCGATCATCCTGATCCTGTTCGCCATGGTCACCATTTCGTTCAACCAGAGACTGGTCGGTACGCGAAGGAGCTACGAGACGATCGGCGGGCGCGGCTTCGTTGCCCAGGTGAGCAAGCTGCGAAGCATGAAGAAGGTCGTCTTGACGGGCGTGATCATCTTTCAGCTGCTGGTCCTTGTCGTTCCGTTGGGCTTGCTGACCTATGACACCTTCCTTCTGAGGGCGGGAGACTACAGCTTCAGCAATCTGACGCTGCAGAACTGGGTCGGACAGCCTAACCCGACCTATAACGACGGCCAGCCGGGGGTCCTGCTCAACCCGCGGATCTACGTAACCGCCTGGAACTCCATCAAGCTGGCACTCTATACGGCCTTCTTCACGGCCTTTCTGGGAATCGTCCTTGGCTACTCCATCGTCAAAGGCCGGGGCACCCGGCTTTCCAAGCTGGTTGACCAACTGGCCTACATCCCATATGTCATCCCGGGGATCGCCTTTGGCGCAGTCTACATTGCGATGTTCGCCAGAAAGATGGGACCGCTCCCGTCCTTGTACGGCACCTTCGCCCTGCTGGTGATCGTCTCGGTGGCCAAACACCTGCCCTACTCATCCCGTTCTGGGGTCTCGGCCATGATGCAGGTCGGCCGCGAATTGGAGGAGGCAGCCCAGGTTGCGGGCGCCAACGCCTGGCAGCGTTTCAGGCGCATTATCTTTCCGCTGACCGCCAGCGGTTTCGTTTCCGGCTTTCTGTTGACGTTCATCACCACCATGCGCGAGCTGTCCCTGATCATCCTGCTGGTCACTCCCGCCACCCAGTTGCTGGCCAGCCAGACCATGCGCTATGTGGAAGCCGGCAGAGATCAAATGGCAAACATCGTGATCCTGATCCTGGTTGCGATCACCCTGGTGGGCAACTTCGTGATTGGGAAATTCAGCCGCGGCAGCAGCCTCAAGAAGGGCCTGGGGATGTAGAGAGAGAAACTTATGCAAACAACCATCAGAATCAAGAATCTAACGAAGAAGTTCGGCGGCCTCGCGGCGGTCAACAACGTCAGCCTGACCATCGAACCGGGGACCTTCTTGACGCTGCTGGGTCCATCTGGCTGCGGCAAGACGACGCTGCTGCGTTGTGTCGCCGGTCTGGAAGACCCGGATGGCGGCGAGATCTATATCGGCGACAAGCTGATCTTCTCCTACGACGCGGGCATTTCGCTCCCCCCGGCCCAGCGCGAAGTGGGGCTCGTCTTCCAGAATTACGCCTTGTGGCCGCACATGAAGGTGGACAAGAACATCACCTTCGCCCTCGAGGTCCAGAAGATGCCCAAGGCAGAGATGGAGAAGCGGGTCAAGGAATCGCTCAAAGAAGTGCAAATGGAAGGCTATGAAGACCGCTATCCGCGCGAGATGAGCGGTGGGCAGCAGCAGCGCATCGCCCTGGCCCGCATGCTGGCCTACCGCCCCAAGGTCTTCCTGATGGATGAGCCGCTCTCCAACCTGGACGCCCGCTTGCGCATGGACATGCGGACGGAACTGAAGCGCCTGCACCATCTCTCCGGTGCGACCACGTTGTATGTGACCCACGACCAGGTGGAAGCGCTGACGATGTCCACCAATATTGCCGTGATGAAGGATGGCGTCCTTCAACAGTTCGACACCCCCGACACCGTCTACCACTTCCCGGCCAATCTCTTCGTGGCCGACTTCATTGGCAATCCGAAAGTGAACCTGCTGGATGGGGTTGTGAGCGGCAAGGATTCAGTGGACCTGGGTGGGTTCAAGACCACGATCCATACGTTCGGCGCCACCGGCGAGGTGGTGGTCGGCATACGACCCGAGGATATCGTCATCTCGACCCAGCCCGTGCCGGGCGCAGTGGAGTTCAGCGCTTATTCCATCTTGCCCTCAGGGGCTGACTCAACCATTGTGGCACGCCGGGGGGCGGAGATCGAACTCACCATCCGAGTCATGGGCATCAGCAAGATTAAGATGGATCAGAAGATCTGGCTGAGCTTCATTCCGGAGACCCTGAACTTGTACGACAAAGCGAGTGGGACTTCTCATCTCTTCCTGAAGACAATCCGAGCCGACTGTCCGGTTTCACATGGCCAATTCAACTTGATCGAGGACTCGATCGTGAAGGGAGGTCCAAGAAAGGGAAGCCCAGGAATGGAGATCGTCAAGGAAGATGCAAGGTGTTCAAGGCTATCCGCTTCTAACCATGCAGGGAGGAAGAAATGAAGCTCTTCGCGAAGTTGATCACTCTCGTCGTATTGTTGGGCCTGGTCGTGAGCTGCGGCGGAACCCCGGCCACGACCGTGGCCACCGAGCCGCCTGTGCCTGGCGCCACAGAACCCCCCGCGGCAGAAGCGCCGCTCACCCCAGCCGAGCAATGGGCGAAGGACAACGGCGTTGGCCCCTACCAGCCTGCGACCGATGACTGGGCGGCGATCGAGGCGGCGGCCAAGCTGGAAGGCAAGGTCACGGTCTATTCCAACTCAGGCGGAGTTGAGGACCTGCCCGATGCCTGGTACGCCCTGTATCCGGACATCGAATTCGATGCTGCTGACACCGACGGGATCGACACCAAGATGTCGGCAGAGCAGGAAAGCGGGAACGTCGTTGGGGACGTCTGGTTCAACAGCGACGGTCATATCCTGTTCGGGCGCTTTGTACCCAACCAATGGTTGTGGTGGTTCGTCCCCCGGGACGTGTCCATCCCGGAATTGACCGCGGACCGGCCGTTTGCCATTGCACGCCATTCGACCGACGTGATCGGGTACAACAACAAGTTCAACCCGGACGGCTGCCCGATCACCAACATCTGGCAGATCACGGAAGAGAAATACAAGGCCAAGTTCTTCATGGAGGACCCGATCTCTGACGTCAGCACCATGGCCAAGATGGCTACCTTCGTGCAGAATGCAGACGAAATGGCCGTGGCTTACCAGGATCTTTACAGCAAGGATTGGGCTACCGATGAGTTGGCCGCGCCGGATGCCTCCGGCACGGTGGTGGAGAATGCCGGCTATCTGTGGCTCAAGAAGCTGGCCTACAACGGTGTTGTCATCTTCAACGACGGCGATATGGTGGATGAGGCCTATGCCGGGCTGGCGCTGCCCGAAGGCGAAGAGCCCGGTCTGGGTTGGTCCGGTTACTCGAGCTACGAGGCCACCCTGGATGGCGAACTGAACATGATGCCCTGTTTTGACCTGAACCCGGTCATGGGCATCCAGAAGACCAGCTTCCTGGCGATCGCCACCAATGCCCCGCACCCCAATGCGGCGAAACTGTTCATCCGCTTCATCCTCTCAGAGGACGGTTTCGCTCCCTGGAACGAGCTTGGCACGTACCCGGCGGCTGAAGGCCTCTCCGTCAACGAAGACAACCTGCCCATTGACCAACTGATGCCGCAAGTCTGGGAGATGGATCCCGTCTTCGACTGGAACAACGTCAGCAAGGTGCGCGACTTCTGGGCGGCCAGCGTGTTGGCGGCTCCGAAATAGCAGAACGAGTCGAGTAGCACCTTCCTGGGTTTCTTTGGACACGGACGCACCTTGTCCGTGTCCAAAGATCCCCTCCAAACCGCACTACATGAAGAAGAGCACCACGGCAAGTCAGTGCTGGACGAACACCCAGGGGCGAGGACGATCCCGGGTGGAATGGTGGAGTGTTGGCCTAATGCAGAGACTGCACCTATGACCATCCAGGCCGTATTCTTCGACATGGGTGGGACGATCGAGACCTTCCGGTACTCGCGGGAATCGCGGCTGCGCGCGACCCCCGGGCTGCGCCAGCGTCTGCTCTCCGCAGGGATCGATCTGCCCTGGACGGACGAGCAGCTGTACGAGGTCGTCGCCGCCGGCCTTGAGCGCTATCACCAACGGAGCCTGGCATCCCTGGATGAGCTGCCGCCGGCCAGGGTGTGGCGCGAGTACGTCTTTGCCGATCACCCGGTCGATCCCCTCCGGCTGGAGGCGGCCGGCGAAGACCTGATGCTGTACGTTGAGACACGGTTCTACGAACGCGCCATGCGCCCCGAGTCCCCGAAGGTCCTGAAAGCTATCCGGCGCATGGGGCTGAAGATCGGCTTGATCAGCAACGTCTGCAGCCGCGGACAGGTCCCCACGTGCCTGAACGAATACGGGCTGCAAGGCTTCTTCGATCCCCTGGTCCTCTCGAGCGAGTACGGCCGCCGCAAGCCCGACCCGTCGATCTTCCACTACGCCGCACGGCTGGCCGAAGCCCCGACGAGCGCCTGCGCCTACGTGGGAGATCGGATCTCCCGAGACATCAAGGGTTCTCAGGAGGCAGGCTACGGGCTGTCCATCCAAATTCGACACGACTTCCGGCACAACGAGGACGAGCAGGGTCCCGAGCCGGATGAGGTCATCGACAGTCTGTCGGAACTGATGGAGATCCTGCGCCGGGAGCAATCGCCCCAGACGGCGCGCAGCCGCCCGCGGCTCGACCCGAATCTACGCGTTCGAGCGCTGCTGTTCGACGCCGGGGACATCCTGTATCGTCGTCCCGACAAGGGGCGGCGTCTGGCCGAGTTCCTGACCGACCGGGGTCTGAACGTGAGAGACGTCCCGGTGGAGGTTGTCAGGTCGCTGAGGGGAGGCGCCTACCGCGGCGAGCTGGGACAGGAGCAGTACCGGCGAGCGCTCCTTGGGCTGTACGGTGTAATCGAATCTTCGGCGGTCGAGCAGGGAATGCGCGCCCTCGAGCAGGACGATCAGTCGGTGTCCATCATCGAAGGCGTTGCCGAGACCCTCGTCAGCCTCAAGGCGCGCGGGTACCTCCTGGGGATCATCACCGACACGGCGGTGCCTGTTCACGCCAAGCTGGCCTGGTTCGCCCGCGCCGGCTTCGGTCACGTGTGGGACTGCTTCATCTCCTCCAGTGAGCTGGGGATCCAGAAGCCGGATGCGCGCATCTACCGGGCGGCACTGCGGCAGCTTGGGCTGTTGGCCGATCAGGTCGCCTTCGTGGGACATGCGCGCTCGGAGCTCGACGGAGCGCGGGCGGTCGGCATGCACACCATCGCCTTTAACGACGAGCCGGGCGCCGTCGCCGACGACCATCTGCTAACCTTCCGGCATCTCCTGGACTCGGCCGTCTTGCGTCTCCAGGCTGAACCCCATTCGCTTCCAGTCCCTCCACGGTGACCCGCATGAGGCCCGAGATCGACGCGATCCTGTTTGACGTGGGGGGCACGCTCAAACGGTCAACCCGACACGCGCAAGCGCAGCGGCGTGAGTCCCTCTCCGCCCTGAACGCGCTGCTTGGGACGCAGCTGACCGGCGAGGAGTGGGATGAGCGGCTGCTTCCCCGCGCCCGCGAGTACAAACGCTGGGCGGAAGAAGCCGGCAGCGAAACCCCGGAAGAGGACTTCTGGACGCGCTGGATGCTTCCGGAGTTCCCTGCGGAGATGGTTCGCCCGCGCGCGCTGGACCTGCATCGGGCCTGGAGACGAGCGTACGCCACGTGGGAGATGCTCCCGCAGGCGGACAGGGTCGTCAGGGAGCTCTTCCGCCGTGGCTACCGCCTCGGGGTCATCAGCAACGCCAGCAGCCGGACCGAGACTCCGGAGTTACTGGAGCGCTACGGGATTCTCGACTGCTTCGACGTAGTGGCCCTTTCGGCGGTCCATGGCTGGCGCAAGCCGGATCCGCTGCCTTTCGAGCTGGCAACCACGGCGATGGAGGTCCGGCCTGAGCGCTGTGCCTTCGTTGGCAACCGCCGTGACACGGACCTGGCAGGCGCCCGGAAGGCAGGCTTCGCCAAGGTCGTGCTGCTGCACCGGCTCAAGCCCAACGCCAAGGACTTGCAGGCGGCGGACCTTGTCCCCGATCACTGGATCGACGGTCTCGAGGAGTTGCTGGAGATCTTCCCTCCTCGCTATGCCGGCACGCCCTCGGCCACCGAGCGCGGAAGTTCGAACAGTCCGCCGCGCTGGAAAGCTTCGCTCTCGACGATGGGATGGAACCGCCAGTCTCGCCGCCTGGATGAGTTCCTGCAGTCGGCACAGGACATGGGCTTCTCGGGTGTCGAGCTCAACCATGATGTGGACTCCGCCGCACTTGCCGGCTCGACGCTGCACCCGTACGGCTACAGCAGCGTCCACGAGCCGTGCCCGAGAGATGTCCCGGCTTCACGGATGGTTGCGCTGGACTGGCAGGTATCCTCCGAAGACGAGCACAACCGGCAGCAGGCAGTGCGGATGGTCAGGCGCAGCATTCAACTGGCACGCGAGCTGGGGGCCGGCCAGGTAGTTGTCCATCCCGGCAGTATCCCCGGGGATGGAGGCCTGGAAAAAGACCTGCGTCGGTTGTTTCAGGCCGGGCAGGCTGGGACACCGGAGTTTGCCCAGGTGCGAGACCGCATGATCGAAGCGCGTCGGCTGCAGTCGGGCCCACGGCTGGAGGCCGTCCAGCGCAGCCTGACCGAACTGCTCGCCTGCGCCCGGGAGGAAGGGATCCTCCTCGGGCTGGAGAACCGCTACCACTATCTTGATATCCCCACTCCGGCGGAGATGGGTGACTTGCTGGCGTGTGCCGGACCCGACGCCCTGGGTATGGTCTACGACGTCGGCCACGCTCAGGCAATGGAGCGCCTCGGATTCTTCACGCACCAGGAGTGGCTGGAGCGCTTCGCCCATCGGATCGTAGAGGTTCACCTGCATGACGTGAAGGGCGTCGACGACCATCTCGCTCCGGGCCTGGGCGAGGTCGACTTCGCCCGTCTGGCACCCTGGCTGCCTGCCGGTGCGCTGCGGACATGCGAGATCCGCCCGCAAGCCACGTCGGAGCAAATCGTCGCCGGCATGCAGACCCTCGTTCGAACTCGGCTGCGTTGAGGCGTGCTAGTCGCGCATACCTCAGAAAGAATCCTGACAACAGGGAAGGGCTGACCTCCGTGACCGCAAGTCGCACCATCTATGACGTCGTCTACATCGGCAATTACACCAAAGACACGATCGTCTCGCCGGCAGGCGAGAGTCATGTCGACGGGGGCGGCGCCCATTACGCCGCAGCCGCGGGGGCGAGGCTGGGGCTGAAGGTCGCCGCCGTCACCCGACTCGCCCAAGCCGACCGGCACGTGGTGGAGATCCTGAAAAGGGCCGGGGTCGACGTGTACGCCCAATACACGCCGGCCTCGACCTGTGTCAAGCTCGAGTACCCCACCCAGGATGTCGATGTCCGCGATATGTATGTGACCGCGTCCGCCGGGCCGATCTCCCCCGAACAGGTGGACTCCGTGGACGCCCGCGCGGCCGCGCTGGGAACATCGATTCGGGGCGAAGTGAGCCTGGAGGTCATTCAGGGCCTGCGCCGCCGGGGCGTGCTGCTGGCTGCCGACATGCAGGGGTTCATCCGGGTGCTCGACGGCACACGCGTCGTTCACGCACCCTGGCCCGAGAAGGAGGCCGTGCTCGCTGCGCTTGACATTGTCAAAGTGGATGCGGTTGAGGCCGAGTTCCTGACCGGCGAAACCGACGTCAAGGCCGCCTGCCGGCACCTGGCCGACATGGGACCGGGAGAAATCGTCTTGACGCGGAAGGATGGCGTGTTGGTCTTCGATCACGGCGAGTACCACGAGGCCCCCTTCCACCCGAAGCGGATGAACGGCCGCAGCGGCCGAGGTGATACATGCCTGGGTACTTACGTCGCGATGCGGCTGACCGAACCTCCGGCGGCGGCCACATTGTGGGCGGCCGCACTGACCAGCCTGAAGATGGAGGCGCAGGGGCACTTCCAGGGAACGCGGAGCGATGTCGAGGCGTTGCTCCGGGACGCCTACGGCTATGAACCGTCAGGACAGACACCCGCCGCGAATTGAGCGCCTGCGGAAGCAGGCCATCGCGCGCTATCCAGAACTCTGGGAGCGGATCACTGCCGAGTGGCAAGCGGATGGCACGGACGACCGTGCCTGGCTGGTCTACTCAGCCAACTACCTGCTGCGCACCCAGAACATCCGCTGGGCAATCGACCCGCTGACCCTCCGTTGGCGTGTGCCCGAAGCGGAGCCTGTTCCGGTCCTGC
This sequence comes from uncultured Chloroflexia bacterium, assembly GCA_963743255.1. Lineage (GTDB taxonomy): Bacteria > Chloroflexota > Anaerolineae > Anaerolineales > E44-bin32 > DYJB01. The sequence goes on along the minus strand of CAVUPD010000017.1, from coordinate 35,079 downwards.
TCTCCCTGGCTCCCCTCTCGTTTATCGTGCTCACCCATCGTCATGCCGATCATCTCGACATGGGCCTCATCCGCTGCTTGAACCCTCTCCCCATCCTCTGGATTGTGCCGGAGTCGCTCCGACCGCGTCTGATCGCTGAGGCGGGACTGAGAAGGCAGCTGGTCGAGGTCGCCAGGCCAGGGGTCCTGCTTGAAATCGGACCGGTCCGAATCACTCCATTCGATGGGCTTCATGACGACATGCCGGATCGGTCGATGGACGGGGGCGCACCGTCCCGCCATCGGAGGGTACCCAGCCTGGGCCTCGTCGCGGAATTCGCCTCCAAGCGTTGGCTGTTCCCGGGGGACACACGCACTTTCGCGGCACACCGGCTGCCCCGCCTCTGCCCCGTGGACGGCCTGGTTGCACACGTCTGGCTTGGCCGTGGAAGCGCCCAGGACGAGGAACCTCCGCTGCGGCACGCCTTCTGCCGCTTCTGCCTGGACCTACACCCACGCCGGGTTGTGCTGGCCCACCTGGAGGAATTCGGGCGACAGGCCGAAGACTTCTGGGAAGAAGACAAGGCGGAGGGTGTTCTTCAATGTCTGCGCGAACTCGACCACCGTGTGGTGGTCGAGAAGGCGAAGACGGGGGACTGCGTTCTCTTGTAGCCGGGGTCCTGGTGCGTCGCAGGCCGGAACGTTTCAGGGCCGCGGGATGATGGTCACCTTTCGGTGATCGCCTTCGCCGATGCTCTCGGTCGTCACCTGGGCGTGGTCGCGGAGCTCGAGATGGATGATCCGGCGCTCGTTGGCCGGCATGGGTTCGAGGGTCATCGTCCGTCCGCCTTCGACGGCTTGCAGCGCCATGCGCTGGGCGAGCTGGCGGAGCTGGCGCTCGCGCCGGGCCCGGTAGCCTTCGACGTCGAGCACGATCGGCAGCGGGCGGTGCAGCTCCTTACCGACGATCAGGCGCGTGATGTACTGCAGCGCCGACAGGGTCTCGCCGCGATGTCCGATCAGGATGCTCAGATCGGAGCCGTGCAGATCCACGAACACATTCCGCGGCGTCTCCGGGCCGGTGGGCTCACCCCAGCGCGCCCGTATGGTGGCGTCGACGCCCATGCGCTGCAGGAGCTCATGCAGCGTGTCCTCGGAGACGCGCAGCGCTTCGGCATCCTCTTCGGTCAGCTCGGTCGACGACGGCGGGGCAGCGACCTCCTCACCCGTCTCGACGAAGCCGGGAGCGGCGCCTTTGAGCGTCAGGCGGACGCGCGGCTGGCGTAAGCCCAGGCCGAACATGCCCTTGCCGCCCTCGTCGAGCACGTGGACGTCCACCGAATCCACCGGCACGCCCAATTCGGCGGCGCCGCGAGCGACGGCCTCCTCGATCGACGGGGCCGTCACCTCCACTGTCAGGCGTTGATCTCGCATACGATCACCCGGTCCGTGAACAGGCTGAAGTCCTGTAGGAGCGCCGGACCCGCGCCCCCGGTCAGCGCTTTGGCTTGGCCGTGCTGTTTCCGCCGAAGGAGAGCAGCTTCTTGATATCCAGCTTTCCCGTAGCGGCATACTGCACGATGGCCAGCAGGTTGGAGACGACGAAGTAGAGCGCCAGGCCGGAGGCCGAGTGTGTAGGCGAAGTAGCCGAGGAGCAGCGGCATGTACAACGCCATCACCTTGCCCATCTGCGCACCCTGAGCATCGCCCGTCGGCGGCGTCATCAGCTTGTTCTGGAAGTACGTGCTGATGACTACCAGGATCGTCAGCACCGGGATGCCGATGTTCGGCAGGAACGGCAGGACGAGACGTTCCGGCTGCCCCAGGTTCATGTAAAGGAAGTGGCTGTTCAGCGGGATGATCGAGCTCGGGATGAAACTGTAGATGTGGTTGGCGAGCTCGAGGAGCTGGGTGGGGGTCGTAGCCAGGGCGCGGATAATGGCGCCGTACAAGCCGAAGATGATCGGCAGCTGGATCAGCGTGGGCAGGCAGCCGCTCAGCGGATTGAAGCCCACTTCCTGATACAGCTTGAGCTGCTCCTGCTGCAGCTTCTGCTTGTCGTCCTTGTACTTCTTCTGCATGTCCTGCCACGCCTTGGAACTCTGCATTTCCTGCATCTTCTGCGTGCTGCGTTGCTGCTGCAGAGTGCAGCGGCAGGGTCACAAGCCGGATCAAGGCCGTGAACACGATGATCGCCAGCCCGAAGTTGTTCCAGAGCAAATCATAGATCCACAGCAGGCTGTTGATCATTGGGTTGAGGATGACGGTATCCCACATGGTTTGGCTCTCCCGGCTACTTGGCCGGCGCGAAGGTCCAGCGCGTGGCGCCGCTGGCCGGGTCGAGCGCGGCCAACAGCACACCGCCGCTGGAGACGGCCACCAGCAAGTGGTCTCCCACCAGCAGCGGATCAGTCTCCACGGGTCCCGCCATCGTGACTTCCCACAGCGAGGCCCCGTCGGCGGTCGAACGGGCCTGCACCACACCGGCTGAGGTGGCGAAGAAGACCGTGCCGTCACCCAGCGCCGGGCTGGCGACCACGTCTCCGGCGGCCTGGTACGACCACAGGTCGGACCCGTCCTGGAGTGAGACGGCGCGGCCCGCGCCGCTCAGATCGCCAAAATACGCCGCGGTTTCATCGGCCGCCGGGTTTCCCCACACCCAGCCAGCGGTGGTCACGGCCCACCGGGGCACGCCCGTTCCGGGATCGAGGCTGGATAGCCCCTGGCCGAAGGTCCCGGCCAGCAACATCCCACTGACGAGTACCGGGGTGTCGGAGAGTGCGCCGCCCAGGTTTTTCGACCACAGGAGTTTGCCTGTCCGCACGTCGAGCGCGTAGAGCGTGTGGTCCTGCGAGGGCAGGTAGACCACCTCGCCATCGACTAGCGGCGCCGCCCACAACGGGGCCCCGGTCTCGAAAGACCAGACGAGGGCGCCGCTGGCGCGCTGCAGTGCGTACAGGGTGTGATCGGCGCAGGGAACGAGGATCAGCTCCCCGGCCTGCGACGCGCCCCCGACGTAGCGGTCCTTTGCCTGGGTAAAGGTCCAGGCCTGCTTGCCGTCCGAGGCATGAATGGCGTAGACGGTCTTGTTGAATCCGCCGAGGATGACCAGGCCGTCATCGGTGATCAGGGGAGGGGCGTAGAGTGCGACGCCGCGGTCCGCCACCGACGGGAAGCGCCAGCGTTCGGCGCCCGTGGCCAGGTCGATCGCGTACACTGCCTGGGCGCTGGCGACGTAGGCGGTTTCTGCGTCCGCGGCCACGCCTGGCCAGCTGGAGGGGGTCAACGCTGCTCCTGAACATCCGCTGAGCAGCAGGGCCGCCACGAGCAATGCACCGACGGCAGCCCAGGGGAAACGAATGGATCGACGCACCATGCAGCTCCTATCGTACGGGGTCATATCCGCCGGGGTTGAAGGGCTGGCAGCGCAGGACGCGCCAGACCGCCATCCATCCGCCTTTGAACAGCCCGTATCGGGCGATGGCCTGGTAGCCATAGTGAGAACAGGTCGGATGGAAACGGCAGGTTCCGGCGGGCAGAGCCCGCGAGATCGTCAACTGGTAAAACCGGATCAACGCCAGCAGCGGAAGCCGAGGCACGTTCCCCCAGGTGAATGGGATATCCCTCAGACTCGGTTCGACCGCCTCAGACACCATGGTCTTCACGGCCTCCGTACTCCGTTCGCCGCAGGCCGGCGCGCTTTAGAAAGTTGCGTGCGGCGGCCTGCACCGACGACCACTCGGCGTCCAGCAGGGCGGGCCGGGCGATGACCACCAGGTCCCAACCGCCGCGCACGTCTGCGACGACGGGTCGGAAGGCCTCGCGCAGCCGGCGCTTGGCCCGGTTGCGCCGCACGGCGTTTCCCAGGCTGCGACTGGCGCTCACGCCGAGCCGGGCAACCGGAAGTTCGTTGGCGCACACGACCACAACGAACAGAGGGTGGGAGTAGGAGGTTCCCGTACGCCTCACCCGCTGGAAGTCAGCTGGGCCCGTGAGCCGGTATCTGCGCTCCATGTGCGTCCGACCGATCGTGGCCGGCGAGGGCAGACGGGCTAGGCGTTCCAGTTGGTCTTCTTGACGTGGGCGTTCATCCGGACCGTCAGGCGCATGCGGCCCTTAAGGCGGCGGCGCTTGAGAACGGTTCGGCCCTGGCGCGTCGCCATGCGGGCGCGGAACCCGTGGACGCGGCACGCGGCGGCGGATCTTCGGTTGGTAGGTTCGTTTCGGCATCGACGTTCACCCGGACACTAGACGTAGACAGGCGATTATACCGCCCCGGCGCCGCTCGGTCAATCGCCAACTCCCGCTGCCCTCACGAGACCTTCGGGGCGGCCGGGAGCCGAAGCCGATGGTTGCCCGCAGGCGCTGCCTTGGATATACTCCCCACCCGTGGGACGCATCCTGGCCATCGCCAATCAGAAAGGCGGCGTCGGCAAGACGACGACCGTGGTCAACCTGGGCGCGGCGCTGGCCGAGCGTGGCCAGCACGTGTTGCTCGTCGACCTCGATCCGCAGGGAGCCCTGACTGCCTGCTCCGGGCTCGATCCCTATTCGCTGACGCCGACGACCTACTCGCTCCTGGCCCAGGATGGTGTGACCCTGGGACAGATCGTCCGTCCGATCGGGGAGAGGTTGTGGCTGGCGCCGGGAAGTGTCGACCTGGCGGCGGCCGAATACCAATTGATGGCGCGGCCGGATCGTGCCCGCCGGCTGGCGGACCCGCTGCGGTCCGAGTCCGACCAGGTCGCCTACATCCTGATCGACACCCCACCCAGCCTGGGCCTTCTCACCGTCAACGCCCTCACCGCGGCCGATGCCGTGATCGTGCCGGTGGAATGCCGCTACCTGGCGATGCGCGGCATCCGCGCCATTCTCGATACGCTGGGTACCGTGCGGGAGAGGCTCAACCCTTCGCTGGACCTCCTCGGCCTGCTGCCGACGATGTATCAGCCGTCGTCGGCGCACAGCCGTCAGGTGGTCGATGAGCTGCGATCCGCATTCCGCGAGCGGGTTTTCGACACGGTGATCGAGATGGAGGAAGCCTTGGCGACGGCGCCGGCGGCGCGGCTGCCGGTGCTCACGCATCGACCCGAGAGCGCCGGAGCTGCCGCCTACCGGCGACTGGCATCCGAGGTCGAGGCGCGCTGCGTCGCTCCCCGCTAGCCAAGGGAGCCTCAGACGAAACCACGCGCGGCCCTGCGGCCGCGCGTCCCTTTGCCTCCAGCACCTCCCCGGACGACCAGCTGTTGTGGGGAGATCGGAGACCCGTCAACGTCCCATCCCCTCAGGCGTTGCCTCCTCTCCGCCTCGACGACCATGCCTGGAGGTCGCCGTCAGCGGAACGGGGCCGAGGGAGTCGCCGGTGGAGGAGGCTAATCCCGCCTGTGTCGCCTAGATGTCGACGCGCTCGATGGCCGCGCCCAGGGCGCGCAGCTTCTCTTCGATACGTTCGTAGCCTCGGTCGATCTGAGAGATGTTGCGGATGGTCGAGGACCCCCGGCCGGCGAGTGCGGCCAGCACCAGCGCCAGGCCGGCGCGGATGTCCGGGCTCTCCAACGTCTCGCCCACCAATTGCCTCGGCCCCTCGACGATACAGCGGTGCGGGTCGCACAGGATGATGCGGGCGCCCATCGACACCAGCTTGTCGATGAAGAACATGCGGCCCTCGAACATCCAATCGTGGAACAGGACCGTGCCCTGCGACTGGCTGGCCACGACGATCGCCACGCTCATCAGATCGGTTGGGAAGGCGGGCCAGGGCATCACGCTGATCGACGGGATCGCGCCGCCCAGATCCGGCTCGACCTGTAGTTTCTGATCGGCCGGGACGACGATATCCTGGCCGTCCACTTCCCACTCGACCCCCAGGCGGCGAAACACCAGCCGGGCCATATCGAGGTGTTCCGGTCCGGCGGCGCGCATGCGCACCGATCCGCCGGTCACCAGCGCCGCGCCGATGTAGCTGACCACTTCGAGGTAGTCGGCGCCGATGGTGAAGTCGCCGCCCGACAGGCTCTGGACGCCGCGGATGTGAAGCGTGTTCGACCCGATGTTGTCGATGCGGGCGCCCAGCGCGTTCAGGAAGTTGCACAGATCCTGCACGTGTGGCTCGGAGGCGGCATTGCGCAGGGTGGTCTCGCCGCGGGCCGTGACGCTGGCCATGATGGCGTTCTCGGTCGCCGTCACGCTGGCCTCGTCCAGCAGGATATCGGCCCCGCTCAGCCTGCGCGAGGCGGAGAAGTTGAACTCGCGATTCTTGTAGGCCACCTCGGCGCCCAGGGCGCGTAGCGCCAGGATGTGCGTGTCGATCCGCCGTCGGCCGATCACGTCCCCGCCGGGTGGCGGCAGCGAAACTCCTCCGGATCGAACGCTCATCGGCCCGGCGAGCAGGATCGAGGCGCGGATGCGCCGACAGATGTCCGGGTCGAGATCGGCGCGCCGAACCTCGGCCGCCTGCACGCGCCAGGTGTGGGGGTCGAGGCGTTCGATCTGCACTCCCAGGCTCTCGAGCAGGCCGCACATCGTGCGCACGTCGCCGATGTCCGGCACATTGCGCAGGACGACCGGCTGCTCGGTGAGCAGGCAGGCGGCAAGCAGGGGCAGGGCGGCGTTCTTGTTGCCGGAGGGCGTCACCTCGCCGTGGATCGCGTGCCCGCCCTCTATGCGAAAGGTCTGCATGGGTTATCCCTCGTAGACGAGCGTGACCTGGATCCCCGGGCGAAGCCCGAGGAGTTCATCGGCGCGCCCACCGTGCACGCCGATCTCGAGCAGCCTGCTGCTCCCGATGTACGCCAGCGCCTCTCCGGGGGGCACGTCGGCATAGGTGTTCGAGAGCGGCAGCTGCAAGTGTGGGCCGATGCGCACGCGCGCCGCGGAGGCCTCGAAGGCCACCGGGGCTAATGGCTGCCAGCAGGATGTCAACTCCACACGCGTCCCGGCGCGGCGCAGGCCCCCCAGGCTGGTGAGCGCATTGCCGAAGACGTCAATCTTCAAGACCTCGCCGGTCGCGCTCCGGTTGCTCAGGTCGAGGCGCGGGGAGGGAAGGGTCTCCAGAGTCTCGGCAGGCAAACCCAGATCGCTCAGCGCCGCGCCAGTCGCCAACCGCGCCGCAGCCGGTGCAAACACGTCGCGACCGTGGAACGTCATGCTGGGGGCTTCCCCCGACAGGCGGGCGACATCGAGGACCACGACATTCGGCTTGCGGCCGGGTGGAATCAGGAAGGAGAACAGACCATTGTCAGGTCCGACGCCGTGTCCGTTCGGAAGCTGCATGGCGATAGGCCGGCGGTCGCCGCCGACTCCGGGATCAACAACGGCCAGGAACACCGTGCCGGCCGGCAGGAAGTCGTGAGCCTGCCACAGGAGGAAGGCCGCAGTGCGTATGTCGCCCGGCGGAACGTCGTGCGTCAGGTCGATGACTTCGCGCCTCAGGCGCGCGGCTGGCGAGCACTCCCTTGACGATCCCTGCGTACGCGTCGCGCGTCCCGAAGTCGGTGAGCAGGGCAATGGTCGGCCGTTCATGGTCCATCATGCGCAGGCATTCTATCCGAGGCATGGGGGGTGGTCAAACCTGCGGCCCGGAAGTGAAGCAGCACCCCCGCACTGGCCATGGTGGGGCACGGCATGCCGTGCCCCTACCAACTCCCCGCCAGATCGAGAGTGCCCGTCGGTGGATCCCTGGAGGGCGCACAACGGCGCGAATCGCATCCGGCGGAGAGGGGAATCGGAGCCGTGTGATAGAATCAAAGGTTGTGGAGACCCCCGGCTCGACCCCTCTCAAGCCACCCATCGGTATCCTGGCCTCGCTGGCGGCCGGGTTCGAGCGCATTGCCGCGCGCCCGGTCCTGATCCTCCCGCCTCTGGCCCTCGACTTATTTCTCTGGCTGGGCCCTCAGCTCCGGGCGACGGGCCTGATCCAAAGCCTGGCAGCCGCCATGGTCGTCCCGGGCGGTGTCGATCCGGCGCTGGCGCAGCAGGTGGAAGGCGTACAGAAGGGGTTTGCCGAGCTTGCCCTGAGGTTCAACATCCTTTCGGCGCTTTCGGCGATCCCGGCCGGTATCCCGAGCCTGATGGCGGCGCGCATGCCGGCGGTCAACCCAGTCGGGTTTCCGCCAACGGGGGAAGCCAGCACACTCGTGGCTGCCGCCGCGACCTGGGTGCTGTTGACGCTGCTTGGCCTCGGAATGGGGGCATTGTTCCAGATGGTCATCGCCCGACAGATGGCGCCTCAGAGCGAGATCGCTTCGCTCGGGTTGGCCTGGGGGAGGTTCATCGCCCTGTCGGCGGGTATGTACGCCGGCCTGTTGGCCTTGATGACCGGCGCGGCGATCGTCGTATCGGTGGCCACGCTGATCTTGCCGATCCTTGGCGCCGGCGTGATGTTCATTGTCTTCAGCTTCGCCTTCTGGCTGGCGATCTACCTGGCCTTCACACCCCACGGCATCATTCGCTACCGGTTTGGGGTGTGGAAGGCGATGCGCGCCAGCATGCAGGTCGTGCGCTGGAACATGCCTTCGAGCGTGGCGTTTCTGGCGCTGATCATGCTGGCGACCTACGCCGCCGGTTGGGTATGGGCGATGCCGGCCGAGGATTCGTGGTTCAGCCTGCTGGCACTTGTCGGGCACGCGTTTGTCAGCGCCACCCTGGTCGCCGCCAGTTATGCGTTCTACCAGGGGCGGCATGAGTGGATGGAAACGTTGCGCCGCGCCTTCCTGGCGCGCGCCGCGGCGGCGGCCATGCCGGCGCCGCGTGGAGAGGAGTGACAGTGGCGAAGAAGGACGCCTCGGTAAGCAGTTACGCCGCCAAGGACATCCAGGTCCTCGAGGGCCTGGAGGCGGTGCGCCGGCGGCCGGGCATGTACGTCGGCGGCACGGACATCAAGGCGCTGCACCACCTGGTGTACGAAGTCGTCGACAACTCGATCGACGAGGCGCTGGCCGGCGCCTGCGACCGGATCGACGTCGTCATCCACAAGGATGACAGCGTCACCGTGGAAGACAACGGGCGCGGCATCCCGGTGGACATCCACCCGGACAAGAAGAAGCCGGCGCTCGAGATCGTGATGACCATGCTTCACGCCGGCGGGAAGTTCGGCGGCGGCGGGTACAAGGTGTCGGGCGGGCTGCACGGCGTCGGCGTCTCGGCAGTGAACGCCCTGTCCGAGTGGTGCGAGGTCGAGGTCCGGCGCGAAGGGAAGGTCCACGCACAGCGCTATGAACGCGGCGCGCCCACCGGTCCGGTCAAGGTCATTGGGAAGGCGGTCGGCGAGGGCACCGGGACCAAAACGACCTTCATGTTCGACCGCAAGATCTTCAAGGAAGAGGGCGCCACCTACCGCTTCGAGACGCTGGTGCAGCGCTTCCGCGAGATGGCCTTCGTCACCCGCGGGGTGACGATCGACCTGACCGACGAGCGCGACGGCCGGGGGATGACTTTCTACTTCGAGGGCGGCATCACGTCCTTCGTGCGCTACCTCAACCGCAACCGCGAAGTGCTGCACCCGGTCGTGCACGTCGAGCGCGAGATCGAAGGGACGGGCATCGAGGTGGCGCTGCAGTACACCGACGCCTACGCCGAGTCGGTCTACTCCTTCGCCAACACCATCAACACCGTCGACGGCGGCACGCACCTGACGGGCCTGCGGGCGGCCATCACGCGCACGATCAACGACTACGCGCGCAAGGCCGGCCTGCTCAAGGACTCCGACCCGAACTTCTCCGGCGACGACACCCGCGAAGGCCTGACGGCCATCGTCTCGATCAAGCACCGCGACCCGCAGTTCGAGAGCCAGACCAAAGTCAAGCTGATGAACGCCGAGGTCCAGACCCAGGTCCAGCAGGTCATGGGCGAAGCGTTCAGCGTCTTCCTGGAGGAGAACCCCAAGGCCGGCCGGGCGATCGTGCAGAAGTGCCTGACCTCGGCCCGGGCGCGCGACGCGGCCAAGAAGGCGCGCGACCTCGTCATTCGCAAGAGCGCGCTGGAAAGCCTGACGCTGCCCGGCAAGCTGGCCGACTGCTCGGAGCGTGAGCCGAACAAGTGCGAGCTGTACATCGTCGAGGGCGACTCGGCCGGCGGCTCCGCCAAGCAGGGCCGCGACCGGCACTTCCAGGCCATCTTGCCCCTGCGCGGCAAGATCCTGAACACCGAGCGCGCCCGGCTGGACAAGATCCTGGGCAACAACGAGGTCAAGTCGCTGATCTCCGCCCTGGGCACCGGCATCGGCGAGACCTTCGACCTCGAGGGCCTGCGCTACGGCCGGATCATCATCATGACCGACGCCGACGTCGACGGCAGCCACATCCGCACGCTGCTGCTGACGTTCTTCTTCCGCTACATGCCGGCGCTGATCGATGCCGGCCATCTGTTCATCGCCCAGCCTCCGCTGTTCCGCATTGCCTACAAGACGCAAGGTGCAGTACGCCTACAGCGAAAGCGATCGGGAGAAAGATACTCAAGGGGTTGGACGGCGGCGCAGAGAAGGCCACCATCCAGCGCTACAAGGGCCTGGGCGAGATGAACCCGGAGCAGCTGTGGGAGACGACGATGGACCCGGCCCACCGCACGCTGATGCAGGTCTCCGTCGATGACGCCGCCGTCGCCGACCGGACTTTCGACATGCTGATGGGCGAAGCCGTTCCGCCGCGGCGGCGGTTCATCCAGACGCACGCGCGCGAGGTCCGCAACCTCGACATCTAGCACACATATCCGGAGTACCCGTCGAACCCGAGGGGGCACACCATCCGGCGTGCCCCCTCTGTCGTCAGGTCATGCTGCCTCGCTGTCCTTCGGCGTGCGGCCGGCGAGCTCCTGCCCGGGCCGGGAGCGAGGCCCGGAGCACAGGATTTGCGCGCGACTTCCGGTTGCCCTTCCTTGTAGTAGCCTATGAGCATGCAAGCCAACGAAGACGGTGTGCTGGTCAGCCAGGTCCGCGGAGGCAGCCTGGAGGCGTACGGCGAGCTAGTGCGCCGCTACCAGGGCTCGGTGTTTGGCGTCTGTTACCGCCTGCTTGGTGAACGACGGGAGGCCGAGGATCTGGCACAGGATGCCTTCCTGCGGGGGTATGAACGCTTGGAGACGTTCGATTTAGCATACCCGTTCGGGCCCTGGATCCGCCGTGTGGCGGCAAACCTGTGCCTGAACCGGCTGCAGCGCCGGCAGCCGGTGCTGCTCGAGTTCGACGACGAGGCCGGCCTGCGCGGCGCACCGCCCGGCCCGTCACCGGAGACGGCGGCCGAGAAACACCAGCAGGCGCAGGCCATCCGGCAGGCGATCCTGATGCTGCCACCGATGTACCGGGCGGTGATCGAGCTGCGTCACTTCCAGGACGCCAGCTACGAGGAGATCGCCTCAACGCTGGGGCTCCGCCTGTCGGAAGTGAAGTCCCACCTATATCGGGCACGCCAGATGCTGTCCAGGAGGCTGACGGGACATGACATGATCAACAGTCCACCTGGCACATCGGGCGCGAAGCGATCTACGACTACCTGGATCGCACCCTCGGCGCGCAGGCAATGGCGGAGATCGATCGGCACGTGCAGCGCTGCGCACAGTGTGCGCGGGCGATGCGAGAGGCACGTGCGCTGTTCGACGGTCTCCCGACCTGGACACCCCGCCGTTGCAGACCGATTTGTCGCCGAGGGTGATCACCAGTCTGCTGGCGGCGCGCAAGAGCGCCGTTCGCTGGCGGTGGGTGTTGGCCGGGCAGGCGGCCGCGGCGGTCGTCGGGCTGGCGGCTCTCGGAGTCCACCTGGAAGGGCGGCTGACGCAGGCGCTGGGCGACCCGGCGCTCGTGGCGGTCCGACAGATGGGCACTCGGTACCTGGCCGAGCTCGCCACATGGCTGGCGCCGTTCCTGGACCTTATCCCGTCCTTGCCCACGCGGCTGGCCCCGATACGCCTGCCTCTGCCGCACCTGGACGGCCCGGCGGCGGTTTGGGGTGTGCTGGCGGGGAGCGCGCTCCTGCTCGGGGTGTTGGGGAATGCGCTGTTGTTGCGGTCTCCGGGCGGCGCGATTCCGTCGGTGGCCGGGCACGGGAACGGTACGGCGGGCGATGGGAGAAGCAGAACGTGACCGAGGCGTTCTCGACGAAGGCACGAGGCGAGACCAAGGCACGGAGAAGACTCTCGCCGGCGTTGGTGCTCTTCTTCCTCTCGCCGATGACGGCCGAGCTGTTGACCGGGTCGGCACCGCCCGCCGAGTTTTTCAACCCGTTCTCGCTGCTGGTGTTGAGTGCGTTGTACGGGAGCGGCGCCATCCTGATCCGCGAGCTGGCGCTCCGCTGGCGCAAGGGATGGCCGACGATCCTGATGCTCGGCGCGGCCTACGGCATCGTCGAGGAAGGCCTGATGGTCAAGAGCTTCTTCGATCCGCAGTTGGGTCGATCTAGGGTCGCTGGGTGTCTACGGTCGTTGGGCGGGGGTGAACTGGGTCTGGAGCCTCGGCCTGACGCTGTTCCACGCCGTGTGGAGCATCGGCATCCCGATCCTGTTGGTCACGCGCATGTTCCCGGAACGTGCGGCCGAGCCGTGGGTCGGGCGGCGCATGCTGCGTTTCCTCGCCGGGCTCATGGCGGTGGATGTCGCGTTTGGTTTCTTCGCCCTCACTCCCTATCGACCGCCGGCAATTCCCTACCTGATGGCCGGCCTGACCGTGCTCTTGTTGTATGTCCTGGCGCGCAGGCTGCCCATCGACTTCGGCGCGGTTCGCCGGGACGAGAGCCAGGACGACCGGCCTCGGACGAAGCGCCGGTTTGTCTACGGGTTCGTGGGGGCCATCGCCTTCTTCGCCATCCTGTGGGGAATCCCGAACACCGGCGTCCGCCCGGAGGTGACGATGGTGCTGCTCGCGCTCTCTGGCAGGCGGGGTCGTCATCGGCCTGAGGTACGGTGGAGCGCCCTCTCGCTGGACACCCCGCCGTCAGCTTGCTCTGGCGAGCGGTGCCCTTGCCTTCTTCATTGTCCTTGCCCCACTGCAGCAACTCGATCCTGCGCACGCGGTGGAGCGACGCGGCATGGCGCTGGTCGGGTCTGGCGATGGCCTGCCTGCTGGTGTGGCTCGCCTGGCGAGCGCGCAATGCCGAGCGAGCGCTGGCGGGCGCAGCTTCGCCGGCCTGAGAACCATCGGGAGGGGTGGCGTACCCCTCCCGTAATCCGCCGGGGCCGGCGTGCGGCCCGAGGACCTGGGAGGAACGATGGATCAACTGATTGGATTGCTCGTGGCTGTCCCGCTGCTGGGCGCAACGCTCGTGGGCCTGTTCGTCGTGATGAACGCCCTGTTCACGTCGTGGATCGCGCGAACCTGCCAGACGGCTGAGACCCAGGCAGCGCGGAGTTTCCTGGTGGGGCTGGTGAACCTGGTCTTCGTGGGCGCATTGATCTCGGCGGTGATCGCGCTGGCGGACGGCACCGGCCTCGACTTCCTTGTCGTCGTGGCCGTCCTGCTGGCCGTGGTCCTCGCCATTGCCACGCCTTCGGGTTGGCGGCGATGGTCCAGGTCATTGGTGCTCGTCTGGTGCCCGGGGGTCAAGGGTTGCGGCCTGGCATCTGGGGCACCATCGCCCTCTTGCTTGGCTGCCTGACGCCCTACGTCGGGTGGTTCGGGCTGCTGCCGTACGTCGCCCTGCGCGGTCTTGGGGCGTTCGTTCTCGTGCTATTCGGCAAGCGCCAGGCCAGCGCGGCCTGAGTGGCCTCAAAAGGTCAAAAATGCGCCGCAGGCCGACCAGGCCTGCGGCGCCCCGCGTCGGGTGCACGCCCGCTGGGTCACTTCTCCCAATCGAGGAAGGTGCGCAGGATCTTCAGACTGACATCCAGATCGGTATCGCGGTGGTTGTGCAGCTCGATGTCCACCGCGGCGATGCCGTTGTCGGCGGCCCAGTCGATCAACTGGCCGGTGAAGGTGCAACCGGTGTCGATCGGCGGGTAGGGATAATCGCTGACCTCCGCCAGCGACTCGGCCAGGCGCAATGATCGCCGCCTCCGGCGGCTGCCCGCCGGCGAAGATCCCCAGGGCGGCGCTGTGATAGCTGATCAACGCCTCCACCTTCACCGCGGAGATGAACTGAACCAGGCTCATCGTCTCCGGCTCGGATGCCGGGCCGCTTCCGGCCGACGTCGGCCCGAGGCTCCAGCAGCCGGACCGATTCCACTCCGGCTGCCACAGGGCAGGCCAGTTGCGATTCAGGTCGACGCCGCGCGCATTGGTCCTGCCCTCCGGGCCCGTCGCCCGCGCGGCGCCATCTGGATTGAGCAGCGGCAGGATGTAGAGCGAGATTCCCTTCGGCACCGCATCCGGGTGCGACGAGAGGAACTCGATCAGCTCCAGGGCGAGCGCCGTCGTATTGGCCTCGGAGCCTCCGTGGATTCCGGCGACGATCAGCCGCGCTGCGGCGCCCTCTCCGAAGCGCACCACCTCGATCGGCCGGCCCTCGACCGACCAACCGATCGTCGAGCCCACTGCCGACGAGGCACCTCCGGATGAAGTCGTCGCTGGAAGGCAGTGCCGGGGATTGCTCATCCCCTTCGACCGGGTAGGCGAGCGCGTGACCTCCCGGCAGACCGAGGACAGCCGCAGCCGTCAGGATGACGGCGAGCATTGTCCTGCGCTGCAGGGCGGGCAACGCAGCGGTCCTTTGGCCGCGCCGGCGAGCCGGAGACGTGCTCGTCGTCGGATTCCGTCTCGAGGGGAGCATCGTGCGCCAATCATAGCCATCTCCGCGTCGTGCGCCATCTTGCAGTTGCCTTACATCGCGCCCGGCGCATGCCTTCGAGCGTAGCCAAGGCAGGTGCGTTGCGCTACAATGACCGACGGCACCTTCGTGCCCCGAGATTCGCATGCCGCTAAAGCCCGGGTTCGTCCTCCGCAACCGATACCGCATCGAAAGCGTCCTTGGCCAGGGCGGGATGGGTGCCGTCTACAAGTCCGTCGACGTCAACCTTGGCGTCACGGTTGCGGTCAAGGAGAACCTGTTCACCACCGAGGAGTTCGCCCGGCAGTTCCGCCGTGAGGCGACCATCCTCGCCAGCCTGCGCCATCCCAACCTGCCGCGGGTCACCGATCATTTTGTCGTCGAAGGCGAAGGTCAGTACCTGGTGATGGACTTCGTCCAGGGAGACGACCTGCGCCAACGGCTGGAGCGCAACGGCCCGGTGCGGGAGGACGAAGCGCTGCCGTGGTTCCTCGACACGGCTGACGCCCTTGCCTACCTGCACACGCGCACGCCGCCCGTCCTGCACCGCGATGTCAAACCAGGAAACATCAAGATCACGCCGGAAGGCCGCGCCGTGCTGGTCGACTTCGGGCTGGCCAAGGTGGTGGAGGAAGACAGCGCCACCACCACCGGTGCCAAGGCGATGACCCCCGGCTTTTCCCCGCCCGAGCAATACGGCAGCGGGCGGACCGACGCACGCACCGACATCTACTCGCTTGGCGCCACGCTGTATGCCGCCCTCACGGCCGCCATCCCTGAAGACTCGCTCGAGCGTGCCATGGGGCCGCGCCGAGTTGACCCCCGTGCGCAGGCGGAGCTCGAACGTCAGCGCCGGGCTGGCGCGGGTGGTCGAGAAGGCGCTGGCCGTCAAGCCCGAGGATCGTTACCAATCGATGGCAGAGCTGGCCTCCGCCCTCGGTGCGAGCACCACGGGCAGCCAGCCGACGGTCGTGCGCAACTACCCGTATCTGGAACAGACGCGGGTGGGGGCGGGGAAGACGGTCCCGTTGGCCCGCGGGACCGGAGGGCTGGCGCCCGTCCGTCGTCGCCGACGCTGGCCAGTGGTCCTGCTTGGCGTGGTCACGGTTGGCGTCACACTCGCCGGTGCAGTCTACGCGTTGTCCGACGGGCGAGAGAGGCCCCCGGCGACGGCATTGCCGTCTGCCCCCGCAGCAACCGTGCCCGGATTCCTGCCCGCTGCCTCGGATACCGTTCCGGTCTCGGCGCCGACAGACACCGCCTCGCTCCAGGACACCGGATCGGTCAGCCCTTCACCGGAGGCACCGCCTACACTCACCGTTCCAGTGGCCGGCCCGACGCCGATGGGCGGGGGGATCGGCCAGGTGGCCTTTGCCTCGACGCGCGCCGGACTGCCTCAGATCTTCCTGGCCAATGTCGATGGGACCGGAGTCAAGCAATTGACAACCATGACCGACGGCGCATGCCAGCCGTCGTGGTCGCCGGATGGGCAGCGCCTGGTATTCACCTCTCCATGCCGAGAAGATGAGGACCGCTACCCGGGCGCCGGGTTGTGGGTAATCCAGGCGGATGGGGGCGGTCTTACCTCGCTCCCGACCGTCCCCGGCGGCGATTTCGACCCGGCCTGGTCTCCGGACGGGACACGCATCGCTTTCGCCAGCCTGCGGGACAACCCCAACGTGCCGCACCTGTACCTGATCAGCCCACTGGGAACCGACGTTGAGGCGCTGACAGACGGCACAGCGCGCGACTCCCAGCCGGTCTGGGCGCCGACGGGTACGCAACTGATGTTCGTCTCGTTGCGCGGCGGGGTCGACGAGCTGTGGATCCTGCCGGAGTTCGATGGCGATGCGTTGCTCGTTCTCGCGCGGCGAGAATTCCGATTCGCACCCGGACTGGTCCCACGACGGGAAGACGCTGGTGTACGAACGCCAGCTCGGCGGCATCCCGCGTCTGGTGGCGCGGCCGTTCGACGATCGTGAGGCCGGCGCCATGCGCCTGTGTCCCCAGGGCCCCCTGGCGACCCAGCCGATGTCGACGCCCAGATGGTCCCCCGACGATCGCTGGCTGGTCTTCGAGACCTGGCCCGACGGCGTCAACCACGAGATCGGCGTGATGACCTCGAGCTGCGCCAACTACGGCTTGCTCACCACGGATCCGGCGCTGGACTTCGACCCGGCATGGCGTCCGTAGTCTGACCGGAGCGCCCCGCTTCTTCCCCACAGGATAGGAAAGGTATCCAGGCCCCCCCATGAGAGTTGTCCTTGGCCGGGAGTGGCGGCCTGGAGGATAATTCCAGAGAAGCACGGGGAGAATCCGACCTCGGGGGCCGGGCACGTCTTGTGCCGGGCCTGCCGGGCCAGAATACAGGGGCGGGAGAAGAGCATGACAGCCAGAATCATCGATGGGAAGGCGATTGCGGATGAAATGAAGGCCGAGATCGCCGAAGGCGTGAAGAAGCTGATCGCCTCGGGGGCGACGAAGCCGGGCCTGGCCACCGTCCTGGTGGGCGAGAACCCGGCGTCACAAACCTACGTCGGGATGAAACGCAAGATGTGCGCCGAGCTCGGAATTGAGTCCTTCGGCCACACGCTTCCGGCAACGGCCACCCAACAGGAAGTAGAGGCGCTGGTTCGCACCCTGAACGCGGACAAGAAAGTTCACGGCATCCTGGTCCAGCTCCCGCTTCCGGCCGGGTTGGATGAGGAAGCCGTGCTGCGCGCGATCAGCATCGAGAAAGACGTCGACGGGTTCCACCCGGTGAACATCGGGCGGCTGGCACAGAAGGGCCGCGAGCCGATGTTCGTGCCGTGCACCCCGGCCGGATGCATCATCCTGCTCAAGAAGGCCGGCGCCAAGCTGTCCGGCGCCAACGCCGTCGTCGTCGGCCGCTCGAACATCGTCGGCATGCCCGCGGCCCTGCTGCTGGTGAAGGAAGACGCCACGGTCACCATCTGTCACTCACGCACCAAGGACCTGGCCGGCGTCTGCCGGGCAGGCCGACATCCTGATCGCCGCCATCGGCAAGGCCGAGATGATCCGCGGCGATTGGATCAAGCCAGGCGCCTACGTGATCGACGTGGGGACGAATCGTAAGGAAGACCCGACGAAGAAATCCGGCTATCGGCTGGTGGGCGACGTGGCCTTTGACGAAGCGCTGGAAGTGGCCGGCGCCATCACCCCCGTGCCGGGGGGCGTGGGTCCGATGACGATCATGGGCCTGATGGCCAACACGCTGCGCGGGGCGCAGATGGCGGCTGCCTGAGCCACCCCGAACGGACAGAGCGACCCCAGGGACGGCCCGCCGGGCCGTCCCTGTTGATTCTCGGGCAGGGCCTTGCGTTTCCGGCGAAGTTGTCAGACAATTGCGGCATCTCCCTGGCAGCGTGTGATTCGGGGACCCTGTGGCGACCCTTCTCATCCGGCACGCGTCAGTCTTGCTGACCATGGACCACGGCCGCCGAGAGCTGCGCGATGCCGGCCTGTTCGCCCGCGACGGATGGATCGAACAGGTGGGCCTTACGTCGGAGCTTCCCGCGGCGGCCGACGAGATCCTCGACCTGCGGGACCACATTGTCCTGCCCGGCCTGATCAACACCCACCACCACCTGTACCAGACGCTGACGCGCGCGGTTCCCGCCGCCCAGGACGCCGGACTATTCTCGTGGCTCAAGACGCTCTACCCGATCTGGGCCCGGCTGCAGCCGCAAGACATCCGCACCTCGACGACGCTGGGGCTGGCGGAGCTGGCGCTCAGCGGCTGCACGACCGCCTCCGACCACCTGTACATCTTCCCCAACGGGTGCCGGCTGGACGATGCGATCGAGGCCGCCGCCAAAGTGGGACTGCGCTTCCACGCCTCGCGGGGATCGATGAGTCTGGGCGAAAGCCAGGGAGGTCTGCCTCCCGATTCGGTCGTCGAACAACCGCAGGCGATTCTCAAGGACACCCTCCGGCTGATCGAGGCCTACCATGACCCGCGTCCCGGCTCGATGCTGCGTCTGGTCGTGGCCCCGTGTTCGCCGTTTTCGGTCACGCCCGAATTGATGCGCGAGTCCGCCGCACTGGCGCGCGCTCACCAGGTCCACCTGCACACCCATCTGGCCGAGACGCTGGACGAAGACGCCTTCTGCCGGGAGCAATTTGGTCGACGGCCGCTGGCCTATGCCGAGGAGCTGGATTGGTCTGGCCCGGACGTCTGGTTCGCGCATGCGGTCCACATCGACCCCGCCGAGGTCGGGCGCATGGCGCGGGCTGGGATCGGCGTGGCGCACTGCCCGACCTCGAACATGCGACTGTCGTCAGGGATCGCCCCCGTCCGCCGCTACCGGGCGGCGGGGGTCAAGGTCGGGCTGGGGGTGGACGGCTCGGCCAGCAATGACAGCTCGCACCTGCTGGCCGAAGCGCGGCAGGCGATGCTCCTGTCGCGGCTGGGGGCGGCAGTCGCGCCGGCGATCGACGACCAGCCAGCCCTGTTGACCGCGCGCCGGGCGCTGGAGATGGCCACCCTCGGCGGGGCGCAGGTCCTCGGACGGACAGACGTCGGCTCGCTCGAGCCCGGCCAGTGCGCCGACTTTGTGGCCGTCGATCTGAATCGCCTGGAATTTGCCGGCGGGCTGCACGACCCCGTTGCGGCGTTGGTCTTCTGTTCACCGGCGACGGTGGATATGAACTTCGTCCATGGCCGTCCGATCGTGCGCCAGGGTCAACTGGTGACGGCGGACCTTCCACCGCTAATCGAGGCTCACAACCGCGCCGCCCGCCGCCTGGTAGACGCGGTCTAGGCAGGCTCGGGCAGGGAGGCAGGAGAGGCATGACGACCGCCGATCGGATGCGAACCTCCCATCGTCTGGTGGACGTCGCCATGGGCCGGGCCCCGGCAGACCTCGTCGTGCGCGGGCGGTCGGTGGGTGTGTGTGCAGTCGGGCGAGATCGTCCCGGCCACCGATATCGCCGTTGTCGACGGGCGCATTGCCTATGTCGGACCGGACGCGCAGCACACCATCGGGCCGGCGACCACGGTGATCGAGGCCTTCGATCGCTGGCTGGTGCCCGGGCTGCTCGACGGGCATATGCACGTCGAGTCCGGGATGCTGACGGTCACCGAGTTTGTGTGGGCCGTAATGCCGCGCGGCACGACGGGCATGTTCATCGATCCGCACGAGATCGCCAACGTGCTCGGTCTGGAGGGCGTGCGCCTGATGGCGCAGGAAGCCGCCGTGCAGCCGATCCACGTCTGGGTCCAGGTCCCTTCGTGTGTCCCCTCGGCACCCGGGCTGGAGACGCCGGCCGCAACGCTTGGGCCGAAAGAGGTGGCCGAGGCGCTGTCGTGGCCGAACGTGATCGGCCTGGGCGAGATGATGAACTATCCGGGGGTTTCGGCCAACGACGAGAAGATGCATGCCGAGTTGGCCGAGGCCCGCCAGGCAGGCAAGGTCATTGGCGGGCATTACCCGTCGCTCGATTTGGGCCGGCCCTTTCACGCCTATGTCGCCGCGGGCATCGAGGACGATCACGAAGGCACGCGCCTGGAAGATGCCATCGCCCGTGTCCGGCAGGGGATGAAGGTCATGCTGCGCCAGGGTTCGGCCTGGCATGACGTGGCGGAACAGGCGCGGGCGATCCTCGAAGCCGGGCTCGACCCGCGGCACTTCCTGCTGGTGACCGACGATTCGCACAGCGAGACGTTGGTCGCCGAAGGACACATGGATCGCGTGGTGCGAGTGGCAATGCAGGCCGGGCTGCCCCCGATGACCGCGCTGCAGATGGCGACGATCAACACGGCGGAGCACTTCGGCGTGTCCCGCGACATCGGGATGATTGCCCCCGGACGCTGGGCGGACCTTCTGTTGGTGAGCGACCTGCAGGCGCTGACGGTGGACATGGTGGTGGCGCGGGGCGTGGTCGTGGCCGAGGCGGGGATGGTGCGCGCCACGCGACCGGTGTTCACCTACCCCGAGGTGGCGCGCCACACCGTTCACCTCCCGCGTCCCCTGCGCCCGCAGGATTTCCGGATCGCCTCGCAGGGCAGCGGACGCGTCCGCCTGCATGTGATCGGGGTGGTCGAGAATCAGGCGCCCACTCGCCATCTGCGAGTGGAGGTCGAGCCCGTCGACGGCTGGCTGCTGGCTTCACAGGACGACGATTTGGCCAAGGTGGCGGTGGTGGAGCGCCACCTTGGGACGGGGGCCGTCCAGCTCGGATTCGTGCGCGGCTTCGGGCTTTCGGTACCGTGCGCGGTCGGCTCGACCGTGGCGCACGATTCGCATCAGATGCTGATCGTCGGGACGCGCGACGAGGACATGGCCATGGCGGCCAACGAACTGGCCAAGGTCGGAGGCGGACAGGTGGTCGTCCGGAACGGGGAGATCGTGGCCAGGATCGAACTCCCGATCGCCGGGTTGATGTCGGATGAGCCGGCGCAGGTCGTGGCCGGCAAGGCGGCCGGCCTGCTGGACTCGATGCGGCAGTGCGGCTGCCGCATGCACAACGCCAACATGCAGCTCAGCCTGCTGGCGCTCGTCGTGATCCCCGAGCTCCGCATCTCCGATCGCGGGCTGGTGGACGTGAACGAGTTCCGACTGATCCCGATCATGGAGCAGGGCGGGGGCGACGATGAGCGCCACGCGTAAACCCTCTCGTGTCCCGCGGACCGGCGGACGGCCTCTCTATCAGCACACCGCCGAGGCTCTGGCGACGCTCCTGGCGCGCACCGCGCCGGGAACCTATCTTCCATCAGAGCCGGAACTCGCCCGGCAGCTCGGCGTCTCGCGCGCTACGCTGCGCGAGGCGATGCGCTCGTTCGAGGAGCGGGGCCTGGTCGTCCGGCGGCAGGGGGTCGGCACGTATGTGACCGAGGCGCCCCAGGTCATTGACACGGGCCTGGAAGTCCTCGAGAGCATCGAGACGCTGGCGGCGCGCATGGGGCTTTCGGTGACGATGGGGGCGCATCAGGTTCGACGTCGTCCCCCGGAAGCGGACGAAGCGCGCGGCCTGAACCTGGGCGCGGGGGCCGAGGTCGTCGAGGTCTCGCGGGTGATGCTGGCCGAGGCCCGGCCGGTGGCCTACTTGATCGACTCTTTCCTGCCGGAGGTCTTGCCCAACGGTGAGCTGGAGCACGGCTTCACGGGGTCGATCCTCGACCTGCTGTTGCGCCGCGGGCAGGCGACGCTCGAGTCCTCGAGGACCGAACTGACGGCCGTCTCGGCGCCGGGTGAAATCGCCCGCAGCCTGAAGATCCAGCGCGGCGATGTCCTGCTGCGTATGGAGGCCTACCTGTACACCAAGGACGGCCAGGCCATCGTCCATTCGCTGAGTTACTTCCTGCCGGGCACCTTCCGCTTTCACGTCGTCCGGCGGGTGGGACGGCATCCGTAACGCCGCGAAGCTCACCCCAGGCAGCTGGGGCCGCGGACCAACCTTCGTGCCGACCCAGGGTGTCGGCCGTGCAGTCGATAAAGGAGACAGGACATGCGCAGTTTCGCAGGACGAGACATTCTTTCCCTGAAGGGTTTCGAGCGGTCGGAGTACTTCCGCCTGTTCGAGGTGGCCGACCGGTTGGCGCCCATCGCTCGCAACCGCCAGAACACCGATCTTCTGAAGGCCAAGACGCTGGTGACCGCCTTCTATCAGCCGAGCACGCGCACGCGGCTGGCGCATGAGTCGGCCATGCTGCGCCTGGGCGGGAGCGTGACCGGTTTCTCGGATGCCAAGATGACTCGGGCGGGCGACTTCTACCAGGAGTCGATCAAGGACACCGTACACATGTTGGAGTTCTACGGCGACGTCATCGTCATGCGCCACTTCCAACAGGGCGCTCCGGCGGAAGCGGCGCGCTGGTCGAGCGTGCCCGTGATCAACGCCGGCGACGGCTGGGGCGAGCACCCGACGCAGGTGCTGACCGACCTGTACACGATCTGGAAGGAGAAAGGCCGGCTGGACGGGCTGCACTTCCTGCTGATCGGCGACATGCGCATGCGTACGATGCACTCGATCTCCTACGCCATGAGCCAGTTCGACATCCAGGCCACCTACATTGCCCCGCCGGAGATGGCGCTGACGCCCGAGTTCAAGAAGGAGCTCGATGAGCTGAGCCTGAACTACCGGGAAGTCGATCACGTCTCGAAGGCCATCGCCGATGCCGACGTGATCTACATGGAGCCGGTGGTGCAGCCCGACTACACCAAGTCGCGCGACGAGCGCAAGGGCGACGTCGGCCTGACCCCCGCCAACTACCAGATCACCAAGGCGGTGATGAAGAAGGCCCGCCCCGACTCCCTGATCCTGCACTCGCTGCCGCGCATGGACGAGCTGCTGGAAGAGGTGGACTACACCCGCCACGCCCGCTACTGGGAAGAGGCGTTCAGCGGCGTGGTGATGCGGATGGCGCTCCTGGCCTCGGTGCTGGGGGCGATGGAGTAGAGAGCGACCAGCGTTCAGCGATCAGCGGTCAGCCTGGGGGATGGCACGAGCGTCGAGGCTTCGCCCGAGGTCGTGCCCTGAATCTCTCGATGGGGCCGAGCGAGGCCTCCCCGGCTGCAGGCGGTTTGGCGCTGAAAGCTGATAGCTGATAGCTCAGACACAAGGAGTCTTCCATGCAGACTAATCTACGCGGCCGTGACCTGATCGGCGATCTGGACTTCTCGCGTGAGGAAGTCGAGACCGTCTTAGAAGTGGCCTTCGACCTCAAGCGCAAGCGCGCGTTGGGCGAGCCGCATGCCGTCCTGCGTGACAAGGTCCTGGCGATGCTCTTCTTCTTCAGCAGCACCCGGACGCGCGGCTCGTTCGAGGCCGGGATGGCACAGCTGGGCGGCCATGCGGCCTTCATCGAATCTGAAGACGACCCAGATCGCCCACGGCGACACCCCCAAGGAGATCGGCGAGATCTTCGGCCGCTACTTCGACGGGATTGCCATCCGCCACGTCGACTGGGGCATCGGGAACACGTATCTCAATGACGTGGCGAAAAACTCGCGCGTGCCGGTGCTCAACATGCAGTGCGAGGTCTACCACCCCTTCCAGATCCTGGCCGACCTGATGACCATCGTCGAGAAGAAGGGCCGGGACCTGCGGCGGCGCAAGATGGTCGTCTCGTGGGCCTATGCCGCTTCCTATCAGAAACCGATGTCGGTGCCGCAATCGCTCGTGCTGCAGATGCCGCGCTTCGGGCTGGACGTCGTCCTGGCGCACCCGCCGGAGTTCAAGCTGATGCCGGAGATTATGGACCAGGCGCGCGAGCAGGCCCGACGCTTCGGCACCGGGTTTGAGGTGATGGACGACATGGAGAAGGCGTTCAAGGACGCCGACATCGTCTACGCCAAGTCGTGGGGGGCGATGACGACCACCACCGATCAAGAACAAGGGGCCAAGATCATCCAGAAGTACTCGTCGTGGATTAGCGATGAACGCAAGATGAAGCTGGCCAAGCCGGATGCCATTTACATGCACCCGCTGCCGGCCGACCGCAATGTCGAGGTCACCGACGCGGTGATCGACGGCGCGCAGAGCGTGGTCTACGACGAGGCCGAGAACCGCATGCACGCCCAGAAGGCGGTCATGGCGTTGACGATGAGATGAGCAGCAACTAGCAGCTGGCCATTAGCAGTTGGCTAGCTGCTAGTTGCTAGTTGCCTGCTTTCTTCGCCACTCGCCGTGTCATAGGAGGAGAGACACCAATGCCAGGTACCCCGAAGAAGAAGGTCGCCGTCGTGGCCGTGGGCGGCAACTCCCTGATCAAGGACGCGCAGCACAAGTCGATTCCCGACCAGTATGCCGCGTCGGTGGAGTCGATGAAGCACATCGCCGGCATGATCGAGGCCGGCTGGGAAGTCGTGATCACGCACGGCAACGGGCCGCAGGTGGGCTTCATCCTGCGGCGCGCCGAACTGGCGCTGAGCGAGCTGCACATGGTGCCGCTGGACTACTGCGGCGCCGACACGCAGGGCGCCATCGGCTACATGTTCCAGCGCGCCCTGTACAACGAATTTCGCGCCCGGGGCATCGATAAGCTGGCGGCCACCATCGTGACCCAGACGCTGGTCGACCGGAACGATCCGGCCTTCCAGAATCCGAGCAAGCCGATCGGCTCCTTCATGGAGGAGGGGGCGGCCAAGCAGCGCCAGGCGCAGGATGGCTGGGCGGTGGTGGAAGACGCCGGGCGCGGCTGGCGACGGGTCGTCCCTTCTCCGCTCCCACAGCGCATCATCGAGCAGCCGGCGATCGAGGGGTTGATCAAGGCCGGCTACGTTGTGATTGGCGTCGGGGGCGGGGGAATCCCGGTCGTGGAAGACGAGCACGGCGATCTGGTCGGGATCGAGGCCGTGATCGACAAGGACTTCAGCGCCTCCGTCCTCTCGGCCGGCATCGGCGCTGACCTGTTCCTGATTACCACGGCTGTCGAAAAAGTGGCCTTGCACTACAATAAGCCCCAGCAGGTTTGGCTGGACCGGATGACCGCCGACGAAGCCCGGGGTTACCTGGCCGAGGGCCACTTCGCCAGGGGCAGCATGGAGCCTAAGATCCGGGCGATCCTGCAGTACTTGGACCGAGGGGGCAAAGAAGCCCTCATCACCGATCCAGCGAATATCGAGCGGGCCCTGCAGGGGAAAACCGGAACACGGATCGTCCCGTAGCCCGGAAGGGAGGTGGACGCACGAGGAACCTGCACGACGGACGCTGCTCGACACACCAGGTCACTCAAAGAGGAGGAGATTGAGATGCTAGGCAAGAATTTGTGGCGCGTCACCAGCCTGCTCGCGCTCGCTGCCCTGGTCCTTGCGGCCTGCGGCGGCGGCGCTACCGAAGCACCGCCCGCAGCCACCGAGGCACCGGTCGTCACCGAAGCCCCGGTTGCCACTGAGGCGCCGGTTGAGACCGGCCTGCAGATCCCCGAGGTCGTCGACGGCATGTTCAACGTCGGGATGGTCCTGATCGGACCGCACGACGACGGCGGCTGGTCACAGTCGCACTGGGAAGGCCTGGAGTACATCGCCGCGAACGTCCCCAACGTCAATGTGGCCTACATTGAGAACATCCCCGAGGGCGCCGAGTCGGAACAGGTCTTCCGCAGCCTGGCGCGCAAGGGCTTCGACCTGATCTTCGGCACGTCGTTCGGCTTCATGGACCCGATGGAGATCGTGGCGGCCGAGTTCCCCGATCAGATGTTCATTCACATCAGCGGCTACAAGTCCAACATGACGAACTTTGGCAACCTGTTCGGGGCCATGGAGGACATGAAGTATCTGGCGGGGATGCTCGCCGGTGCCAGGGCCAAGGCCGACGGGAACCCGAAGCTGGGCTACATGGCCACCTTCCCCATCCCCGAGGAACTGCGCCTGGGGAACGCCATCGCGCTGGGCATGAAGCAGACTTGCCCTGAGTGCACGATGGATGTGCGCTGGATCAACACTTGGCACGACCCGATCAAGGAGAAGGAAGGTGCCGCTTCGTTGTTTGACGCCGGCGCACAGGTTGTCTTCACCGGTGCCGATACTCCTGCGGTGGCGGATGTCGCCCAGGAGAAAGGCAAGTGGGGCATCACCTACGACTGGTCCGGCTCGTGCAAGGTGGACGCCTGCCTGACGGCGCCCTACTGGAACTGGGGCCCGGTGTACGCTTCGATCACGCAGGGCTTGATCGACGGAACCTACACGGCCGGATGGGACTACTTCGATGCCGACACCGGCGGTCTGGGCCTGTTCGGTTTCATGGAGGGCGAGGAACTCACCCCGGGGGCCGCGAGCCTGCCGCCCGAGACGATTCAGATGATTCGGGACGTGCTGGCCCAGATGCTGGCCGGTGAGTTCGACCGGTTCGATGTGTTCTCGGGTGAGATTAAGGACAACACCGGCAAGGTCATCGTGCCCGCCGGTGAACAGTTCTCCCAGCCCGACATCGACCAGTTCCCGCCCGGCGCTCCCGGTCTGGAGTGCACGTACTGCGTGTACTGGTGGGCGGACGGCATTACCGCCGAACTGCCTTCGCTTCAGTAGTAGCCAAGACCGCGCGGGAGGGGGGTCGGGTCACGCACCCCGGCCCCCCTTTCTCTCATCCCTCCAGCATGAGGTTCGCCATGGTCGATGCGCCCGATGCCATCGTGATGCGGGGGATTGGCAAGCGCTTCCCCGGCGTGCTGGCGAACGACGCCATTGACTTCACCCTGCGCAAGGGCGAGATCCATGCCCTGCTGGGCGAGAATGGCGCCGGCAAGAGCACGCTGATGAATGTCCTCACCGGGCTGTACCGGCCGGACGCCGGCGCGATCCTTGTCGAAGGACGTCCGGTGACCTTCCGTTCCCCGCGCGACGCCATCGCCCACGGCATCGGCATGGTCCACCAGCACTTCATGTTGGTGCCCACCCAGACGGTGGCGGAGAACGTCCTGCTCGGCCTCCCTCAACCTCGATTCTTCATGCGCATGGGTGACTACGAACGTGCCATCTCCGACCTGGGGGAGCGCTACGGCCTGCTGGTGGATCCCCAGAGCAAGATCTGGCAGCTGTCGGTAGGCGAGCAGCAACGCGTAGAGATCCTGAAGATGCTCTACCGCGGCGCCAGCGTATTGATCATGGACGAGCCAACCGCCGTCCTGGCCCCGCAGGAGATCGAGGGGTTGTTCGAAACCCTGAGGGCGATGACGGCCGAAGGCAAGTCGATCGTCTTCATCAGCCACAAACTGCACGAAGTCATGGCCATCGCCGACCGGATTACCGTGCTGCGCAAGGGCAAGGTCACCGCCGCCGGCCTGGCAGCCAGGGAGACCTCCAAGGCCGAGCTCGCGCGCCTGATGGTCGGACGCGAAGTCCTATTCACACTCGATAAGAAGCACCGGGATCCCGGTGAGATCGTATTGGAGATCGACGGCTTGAAAGCCGTCAATGACAAGGGCCTGCCGGCCCTCAGGGGCGTCTCGCTCAATGTGCGTTCGGGCGAAATCATCGGCCTGGCGGGTATCGCCGGCAACGGCCAAAGCGAGCTGGCCGAGGTGATCACCGGCCTGCGCCCGTCCACGGGCGGGCGCATCCTGCTGCACGGCAAACTGGTCATCGGCGGGGAAGCCGGGCGTCAGGCGTCGCCCGGTCTGGTGCGCAGGATGATCAACGCCGGGATGTCCCATATCCCGGAGGACCGGACGCACGTGGGCACGGCGCCTAACCTAAGTGTCACCGACAACCTGATCCTGAAAGCCTATCGCCAGCCGCCGATTGCCCGTGGGCTGGGGATTGACCGCGAGCGGGCACGCGAACGCTCCCGGGAGCTGCGCCAGGAGTACGAGATCATGGTCCCGACGCTGGAGACGCCGGTGCGCATGTTGTCCGGCGGGAACCTGCAGCGGCTTATTCTGGCGAGGGAGATCTCGTCCAAGCCCAGGGTGATGATCGCCATGCAGCCGACACGAGGCCTGGACGTCGGGGCGATCGAGGGTGTCCACCGCCTTCTGCTCGAACAACGCGACGCGGGCGGCGCCGTCCTGCTCGTCTCGGAGGAGCTTGAGGAGCTCCTGGCCCTCAGCGACCGGGTGTATGTTCTGGCGAACGGCGAAATCATGGGCGAGGTGCGGGAGGCCGATCCGGCAACCATAGGGCTGATGATGACCGGGACACGTCTGTCGGACCTGCCTGTCGGGCAGGGAGGTGCGGCGTGAGTAAGTCCGTGCCGACCGTTCGGCGCCCGGTTTGGCGATTCCCGCTGGAGATCCGCCTCGAACCCCGCGGGGCTGCGCCGTCCTGGCTAGGATGGGCAGTCACACTGGGCGCAGTCACGATCGGCCTGCTGCTGGGTGCCCTGGTGCTGAGCGCGGCGGGAGGAGATCCTTGGCGCTCCTATGCCTACATGGCCAAGGCGGCCTTTGGCGAAGTCGGCGTAATCTCCGACACGCTGGTCAAGGCCACGCCCCTGATCCTTCTGGCCAGTGGGCTGTGCCTGGCCTTCACCATGAAGCTCTGGAACATCGGGGCCGAGGGCCAATTCTTCCTCGGTGCCTTCGGCGCCAGCGCGGTGGTGCTGACGCCCATGCTCCCGCCGGAGACATCGCCGTGGCTGATGATCCCGGCCATGATGGGCATGGGGATGCTGGCCGGCGCGCTGTGGGGATTCCTGCCCGGGTACCTCAAAGCCAAGTTCAACGTCAACGAGATCATCACGACGTTGATGCTCAACTACGTGGCTGTGAACTGGAACAACTTCTTCATCTTCGCTGTGTGGACCGAAGGCGGGTTCCAGATGTCGCGCAAGTTCCCCCCGTCGGCCTGGCTGCCGAGGCTGACCGACTACGCTGCCCAGTACCCGCAGTTGCGCGGGCTGACGCTCCATCTCGGGCTGCTCTTCGCGTGCGTGGCTGCCGGGGTGATGTGGTGGGTGATCTACCGCAGCCGCTGGGGGTACGAGGTCCGATTGACCGGCGACAATCCGCGGGCGGCGCGCTATGCCGGGATCAACATCGCCCGCAACACCGTGCTGGTGCTGATGGTCTCGGGGGCGCTGGCCGGGTTGGCCGGCGTCTCGGAAATCGCCGGTGTGGTCCATCGTCTGCAAGGTGCCATCTCTCCGGGTTACGGCTTCTCGGCCATCATTGTGGCCTGGCTGGCCAAGCTCAACCCGTTGGCCGTCATCCCGGTTTCAATTCTCTTCGGCGCCTTAATCCAGGCTGGCCGGGAGATCCAGCCCTCCGGCGTGCCTAAGATGCTGCAGGGGATCATCCTGGTTTGCTTGATCGCCAGCGACCTGTTGATGCACTACCGCGTGCGGATCGTCCGCCGCTTGCAGGAGGGATAGGCGATGGACGCCATCATCATCCTGCAGGCGGGGGTGGCCACCGGGACGATCCTGCTCTTCGCCACGGTGGGGGAGATCCTGGCGGAACGCTCGGGTGTGCTCAATCTGGGCGTGGAAGGCATGATGCTGATCGGCGCCATGAGCGCCATGAGCACCGTGGTCGCCACCGGCAATCCGTGGTTGGCCCTCTTGGTCGCGATGCTGGCGGCCGGCCTGCTGAGCCAGGTGCACGCCATCATCGTCATCCGGTTTCGGGCCGATCAGGTGGTCAGCGGGCTGGCGCTCAACTTCGCCGGCGTCGGGCTGAGCCTGGTGCTGGGCGAAGGGCTGAGCAAGGCGGGCGCGCTGGCCCTGCTGCCCACGTACACCGTGCCTCTGCTTTCGCAGATCCCGGTGCTGGGGCCGATCCTGTTCACCCGTCAGAGTGTGATGGTCTACATCGGATACCTCCTCATCCCGACCGTATGGATGTTCATCAACCGCACGCGTCCCGGGATGCACCTGCGCGCCATCGGAGAATTCCCCGCCGCGGCCGACGCCCTGGGGATCAACGTCAATGCGCTTCGGCATGTGTATGTCTTCCTCGGAGGCGCGCTCGCCGGGCTGGCCGGCGCGACCATCAGCCTCGCCGTTTCACCCGGATGGTTTAGCGAAATGACTACTTCCGGGTACGGCTGGATCGCCATTGGGTTGGTGATCTTCGCCCAGTGGGATCCGATCCGAGCCGCGTTGGGTTCGTACGCATTTGGGGCCCTGCGGCGCCTGATCCTCGACATCCAGGGGCCGACGACCATCTTCACCTTCCGCAATCCCTTCTACTATCTTCCGTACTGGGGTTTCTTCCTCGAGATGCTGCCGTACTTGTTCACCGTCTTCGTGCTGGTCGTAGGCTCGCGCGAGGCGATGCGTAAACGCCTCGGGTCGCCGTCAGCGCTCGGCATCCCGTATGTGCGCGGCGAGCGAGGCCTGTAGGGTGGGCGGCTTCCTCGGCTACCGCTGTTCCCTGTGCGGGAAGGAGTACGCTCCGCACGAAGTCACTTACATCTGCCGGGTGGATGGCGGCAACCTGGATGTCCTGCTGGACTACGAGAGCCTCCGTCGTCGATTCCACCCGGGATCAATCGAGGTTTCCGACGATGCCTCGATCTGGCGCTACCTGCCTCTTCTCCCGGTGGACGATCCCGGCCATGCCGGCACAGCGCTGCGCGCGGTGGGTTGGACGCCGCTCCTCAAGCCTCCACGTCTGGCGGCCAAGGCCAGCGTCCCGCGCTTGTGGCTGAAGGATGACGGCCGGAATCCGACGGCCTCCTTCAAGGACCGCGCCAGCGCGGTGGTGGTGGCGCGTGCCCAGCAGGTCGGGGCCGGCGTCGTCGTCACCGCCTCGACCGGCAATGCCGGCGCGGCGCTGGCCGGCATGGCCGCGGCCGCAGGCCAGCCAGCCGTGATCCTGGCCCCCAAGACTGCGCCTCCGGCCAAAGTGGCGCAGCTCCTGATGTTCGGCGCACGGGTCTTCCTGGTGGAGGGCAGCTACGATCAGGCCTTCGACCTGACGCTCGAAGCGGCGCAGGCGTTCGGCTGGTATTGCCGCAACACGGGCTACAACCCGTTCACCGCCGAAGGCAAGAAGACCGTCGCCTTTGAAATCTGCGAGCAGTTCACCCGCGACGGCGGGGCCGCCGATCCGTCGCGGCAGCGATGGGACGCCCCGGAAGCGATCTTTGTCTCGGTCGGCGACGGGAACATCATCTCCGGCCTGCACAAGGGGCTCAAGGACCTCCTGGCCCTGGGCTGGATCGAGCGCATGCCGCGCTTGTTCGGGATCCAGTCGACAGGTTCGGCGGCGGTGTATAACGCCTTCGTACGCAATATGGATACGATTGAGCCGGTGAGCGCCACGACGATGGCCGACAGCATCTCGGTCGATCTGCCGCGCGACGGTGTGCGCGCCGTGCGCGCCGCACGGGAGACGCATGGCGCCTACCTGGCCGTCGCAGACGAGGCGATCCTGGCGGCGATGCGCGATCTGGCGCGTGAGGCGGCGGTGTTCGCCGAGCCGGCAGGAGCGGCCGCCTACGCCGGCCTGGTGCAGGCGCAGCAGCAGGGCCTGCTCGCGCCGGACTGGCGGGTGCTGGTCCTCAACACCGGAAACGGCCTGAAGGACGTACGTGCCGCCATGCAGGCCTCGGGGCAGGCGGCAGTGATTCCACCGACGCTCGAGGCGCTCAGGAAGGCGGTGGCGGATGGCTGAGTCCAAGCGACCCCGAAGGCCCGGCGGCTCCGCCTCGGCGCGCCGCGCCCCATCCCGCTCGATCGAGATCTCGGTGATCGCGCCGATCTACAACGAGATCGACAACCTGCCGGAACTGCACCGCCGCGTGACGGCGGTCATGCGGCCGCTGCGCCTGGAGTGGGAACTGCTCCTGGTCGACGATGGCTCGACCGACGGCTCGACGGAAGCGATTCGCTCGCTGGCGCGACGCCGATGCCCACATACGGCCGATCCTTTTCGCTCGCAACTTCGGACATCAGATCGCCGTGACCGCCGGGCTGGATCTCTGTCGCGGTCCAGGCGGCGGTGATCATCGATGCCGACTTGCAAGATCCCCCCGAGCTGATCCCCGAACTCCTGGCGAAATGGCGTGAGGGCTTCGAGGTGGTCTACGCCGTGCGCGCCGAACGCGAAGGAGAGACCTGGTTCAAGCGCCTGACGGCGTCGGTTTTCTACCGACTGATTTACCGGATCACCGATGTCAAGATCCCGCTGGACGTCGGCGATTTCCGCTTGCTGGACCGGCAGGTGGTCGACACGCTGAAGCGCATGCGTGAGCGACATCGCTTTCCGCGCGGGATGTCCGCCTGGGTCGGGTTCCGCCGACCGGGGTCGACCAAGCGCGCGCCGCACGGCCGGCGTCACCAAGTACCCTTTCCGCAAGATGCTGCGGCTGGCGGTCAATGCCGTAACCGGGTTCTCGTACTTCCCCCTGCAGCTGGCGACCTACTTCGGATTTGTGCAGTGCCGGACTGAGCCGCGCTGGCCATCCCCTTCGTGGTCGCCATGCGCCTGATCGGCCACGAGGCCTTCTTCGGCCAGGCCTCGACGCTGATCGCCGTCCTGTTCCTGGGCGGCGTGCAGCTGATCTCGCCGGGATGCTGGGGATGAGTCGCGTTCCGGCTGTACGACGAGGCCAAGGGTCGGCCGTTGTACGTGGCGCGTGAGATGCCGCCTGAGACCGACGAAGGATCCACCGACCGGCGCCGGTAGGCCGACCGACGCCTGCCGCCTGGCGAGCGTCTCCCTGAAGAAACTCCATCTCGACGATATGACCTGACGATGCCCCCCAATGGCTGGAACGTCGCCCTACGGGACAGCGTCCACGACGGCATCGTCATCCATTCCCGATGAAAAATACGTCAAGTTTACCCCGCCGGCCGTGCGAGCGGGCTGTCGCCAGTCAGTGGGACGTCAATCCGCTGAATTTTTTACCGCGATCCGCCACGTGGAAGACATCGGCCGCAGGCGAAAACCAGCAGCAGATCGACAGCTGAACTACGCCCTGGAGTTCCCGCGCAGCATCTTCGACGGGAACGAGGCACGCTACCGCGCTGATCGGGAAGTCGGCCTCCTCGGGCGCCGAAGTGGGACGGCAGCGTTCGGCTGCTGGAGTCCCCCGCCACTGACCAGTGCAATCGACCCGACGTCCCAGAAGGCGATCTGGCCCTCCACGGACGACTATTCCTTACCAGCCGCGGCGACCTGGCTGACTCGGCGTGCTCGCCCTGCCATCGAACGCCTGATCCTGTCCCGAAGGGATCAGCAAGGAACCTGGCTGTCGCCGCATCGCCGGGGAGGTGATCAAACCTCCCGGCAGCAAGTCGAACGTCAAGGAAATCTTCGACAGTGCTGGGAGCTCCCGGCTGATCAGGACTTCCTGATCATGTTCAATAGGGACCGGAGTTCAAAACTACCTGTGACACTACAAGGTGGCCGCCGGGGAGAGCAATGCCGGAGATCTACGACGAGCTCAGGCCCACACGATACCTATAGCGGCCTGGCGTCACCACCGGGTCGGCGGCAGGACCATCGCCTCCGGCATCGATGAAGCAGCGCCTTCCCCGCCAGCAAAGGTCGCCGCCAGCGAGGCGCTGCAGTCCCCAACGCTGCCTCTGAGGAAGCACAGGCTTTCCAGGTGGCACACCAATAAAGGGCATTCAGGCAACAGCTGGCCGAGTTTGCAGTTCCGGGATCCACAACATCACGGTGTCCAAACTTCCTCGTCAGTGGCCATGGATGATACCCGCAGTGGTGTCAGCCTGGCCTCTGTTGACAGAGGAAGGCCCCAGCACATACCTTGGCAGGGAGCAGGATCCTCAGGCGCTGGTGCGCCTGCCACGCAGCTGGATGCCTGGATTCTAGGGCATCTCCAACTTCCTCCATCCAAATGGCCAAGTACTCTCCGTTTGGGGAGCTTCCAGGTGGGTGTTCCTCCCTGACCCGTGCTAACACCAACTCAATCAGGGCTGTTGCAGGCCAGGTACCGTCTCCAGGGAATGGTGCCGGTCTGGGACCACCTGCAGAGCGCTGGATGCAGCCCCAGCCCAGCCGCTCGCACTCCTTCAGGGCACCTCCGCGGACCATGCTTCCAGCTTCACTACGAGATCAGCGCAGGGACACCCACACAACCTTAAGTGCTCACCTGGGTCAGCAGCAGGCGGCGTGGCGGCAAGGGAATCCTCAGCCCGATGGACACACAGGACTACTGGGTGAGGAGGCGTGCAGGGGTGAGGTCAGCAGGAAATGGGTAGGGATAGACGGCTCGGGTCGCACGCGGGCCGCGGCGTGCTGAGACCTGGGGCAGGCGGGGGCGTGGACCGGGGTCGTAGACGGCGCACCGCCGCAGCATCCTCCAACATGGAACAAACCGGGCATGCTGGAATCCGGCACGTCATCGAGGCCGTCGCCGTGATGGGGCCGGCCAGCGTCGCGACAGCGCGACGAGGAAGGGCGATCCAGATCGATCAGCCGCAGATCCGTATCGTCGGCGAGTGGTCCGACGGCGCGACCTGATCGTCGCGTATCGGCTGGAGTACGTGCAGCGCCGGCGCCAAGACGCTCAGGTGAACTCGCTGGCCTTCCCAACGGCGGCGTTGACCAAGGCGATGGTCCGTCCGACACCGCCAGCGCCGGTGCGCCGCTACCGAGCTGATACCCGGCCGCGGCGAGCTGCTGCAGGACGCCGGCGCGTCGCCAACTTCAAAGCTCATGCTCGGCGAATTCCACTTCAGCCCCGATGGAATCCATGGCCACCATGATCGCGATGGAAGCGCTTCACTTTGATCAACGGCGTGCGCTCGCGGCGCAACCCGTCCTTGACGTCGAGTCCGCCGCCCACACGGAGCATCGGCTATGGCATGTACACACAAACAACCACGTCGTCCATAATTGCCGGGTTGGCGCTCTATCCATGCCTGGCCGCCTATCAGGTATGCTGTACGTGTGGCATGCGGCGATGGACATCCGGTGCCCACCAGAACCCCATGTATTACCTGACCATATGCTGGGGCTGGCTCTAGCGGCCGCGGATGTAAAAGGGAAGGAGAAGGGCGCCTGCCGGGGGTGGGGGAAAGCGTGGAGCAATCGTTATAAC
>CAVUPD010000016.1:0-154466 GCA_963743255.1 uncultured Chloroflexia bacterium | reverse complement strand
CAACGTATCGTGGTCACAGGGATGGCGGCCGGGAACTTGATCTGCGCCAGTTTCTGGGTGGAGCGGTGTGCGACGTCGAGGTCGGCGATGCGCAGCGCCCGGAACTTGTGAAGCTGGATGGCCGTCAGAGCCGCCACCTCGCGAACCAGGGGGTCGGGGTCCTTGAGCGCTTCTTCGATTTCCTGGATGGCGTCATCGTCCTGCGCCATCCCGGCACGATTGGCGAACTCGACCGCCGTGCGCAGTCTGGCATCCGGGTCGGTGCTGCGCATGTCGTACTCGGTGCGAGCACGCTTGAGCAGCCTGGCGGCAGGCGTCTCGGACGCCTGCGCGCTGGGGGTTCTCGGCCAGACGCGCGCAGCTCGTCTTCGGGGGCGTCGAGCAGGTAGAGAGCATGTTTGACAGCCGGAGTAATCCGAGGGTCTTCCAGGGCCAGCAGGTCGTTGAGGTACGTGCGCAGCAAGGTCTGGCCGGGCTGGGTGAGGACGCGGCGCCCGCGTTCGCGCCACAGGTTGATGTCATCCGCCAGCGTTTGCTGGCGCTCGCGCAGGCCGGCTTGTTCGGCCCGCAGCGGCCGTCGCTCGTCTTCATTCGCCTCGAGGAGCATGCGGCCGATCTCTTCCAGGCGTTCGCTGGCAGTCACGAACTCGCGCTGAATCTCGTCCGCTTTGCGGTTGAGCGCATCCTGCACCTGGCGCAGCCCTAACCCAATCACGATTTGCTGCCTCCCATGCTGATTGAGGCGTCCCCCAAAGGGCGAGGCCCCTCCCCTCGCCCCTGCCCGGCCTGCCCGTCGCCAGTATAGGAGCCTCGTCACAGCCCGTCAACTGGGCGCAGGGTCATGCTCAGGTGAGGCGCCCTCGAAGCTCAGCTGCGCCCGGCGGCGGTGGCTGCCGTTGAAGGATGCGGGCAATCCGGTATAATCCGCAGCGTGACCTCCCCCGAAGAACGCGTGATCGCCAAGCAGGAGCAGCCGGAGGACCAGGATGAGGTCACGCTTCGGCCGCGCCGCCTGGCGCAGCTCATCGGCCAGGAACGGGTCAAGGAGAACCTGGGGATCTTGATCCGAGCAGCCAAAGGCCGCAGTGAGCCGCTCGACCACATCCTGTTCTACGGCCCACCCGGCCTGGGCAAGACCACACTGGCGCACATCCTGTCGCACGAGATGGGCGTCAACCTGCGCGTCACCTCCGGTCCGGCCATCGAACGCGCCGGCGACCTGGCAGCGCTGCTCACCAATTTGCAGCCGAATGACATCCTGTTCATCGACGAGATTCACCGCCTGGGACGCGCCGTCGAAGAAGTGCTCTATCCGGCGATGGAGGACTTCGCCCTGGACATCGTGATCGGCAAAGGTCCCGGGGCGCGTTCGATCCGGCTGCAGCTGCCTCCGTTCAGCATCGTCGGCGCCACGACTCGACCGGCGCTGCTCTCGGCACCTTTGCGAACCCGGTTTGGCGCCACTTATCACTTGGATTTCTACGACCCGGAGTCGATGCTGGCGATCGTCGCCCGCGCCGGCGACGTGTTCCACGTCACGATCGATCCTGGCGGGATCGACGAAATCGCCCGGCGGGCGCGCGGCACGCCGCGCGTCGCCCTGCGCTTGCTGCGCCGCGTGCGCGACTTCGCCGAGGTGCGAGTCCACGGCAAGGTGATCGACCGGCAGGTGGCCGGCGACGCCCTGGCCCTGCTCGACATCGACGCCCTTGGACTGGATGACGCCGACCGACGCGTGCTGGACACGATCATCGTCAAGTTCGGCGGCGGCCCCGTCGGCCTGCAAACCATCGCCGCCTCGATGAGCGAAGAGCCGGACACGATCATGGACGTCGTCGAGCCTTACCTGCTCCAGCTTGGGTTCATCGACCGGACGCCGCAGGGCCGGATCGCCACCCCGCGTGCCTACGAGCACCTCGGCCTGCCGGCCCCCGCCACGCCGCAGCCGCGGCTGCCTGAAATCTGAGGCCTCCCCGAGGGATGCACATGCCGGATCCCAACACGCTGGCGCGCTGGCTGATCCTCCTCGGCCTCGGGGTCGCCGTCGCCGGCGTCGTCGTCTGGCTCCTCGGCCGATCAGGCGTGGCCCTGGGACGACTCCCCGGAGACATGACCTTCTCCTTCGGCGGCGGAGCATGCTTCATCCCCCTTGCCACCTCGCTGATCCTCAGCATCGTTCTCACGCTGCTGGTCAATCTGATCCTTCGCCTGCCCCACAAGTAGGCCAGTGCGCACCGCCGACTTCGACTTCGTCCTGCCGCCGGAGTTGATCGCACAGCGTCCGGCCTCGCCGCGCGAACTCGTCGCGCCTGATGGTCTTGCCCCGCGACGGAACGCCGATCGAGCACCGGACGTTCGCCGACCTGCCAGAGTACCTGCGCCGGGGCGACGCGCTGGTGTTGAACGAGACGCGGGTCATCCCCGCCCGCTTACACGCCCGCAAGACCCCCGGCGGCGGGCGCGTGGAGCTGCTCCTGCTGCAGCGTCTCGAACCTCAGGTCTGGGAGGCGCTGGTCGGAGGCAAGGCAATCCGACCGGGCCGCCGGTTGGTCATCGAAGGCGGCCCCGAAGTTGAAGTGCTTGAGGACCTCGGGGGTCCGCGGCGCGCGCTGCGCTTCTCCCAGCCCCTCTCGCCGCAGCTCGAGATCCTGGGCGAGATGCCGCTGCCGCCCTACATCCACGCCCCGCTGCAATCGTCGGACGAGTACCAGACTGTCTTCGCCCGGCTCCCCGGCTCGGCGGCGGCACCGACGGCCGGCCTGCACTTCACGCCGGAGCTGCTGCAGCAGATCGAGAAGCTTGGCGTCCACGTGGTCCGCCTGACGCTGCACATCGGGCTGGACACCTTCGCCCCGGTGACCGAAGACGTGGTTGAAGACCATGCGATCCACACCGAGTGGTGTCAGTTGGATGCGGCGGCCGCTGCAACGCTGCAGTCGGTGCGCCAGGCGGGAGGCAGGATCGTCGCCGTCGGGACGACCAGTGTACGCACGCTCGAGACCGCTGCGCTGCATGCCGCCGAGGGACAGGTCGTCGCGCCCTTCGAAGCCCCCACGGACCTGTACATCCTCCCCGGCCACACCTTCCTCGCCGTCGATCGTATGATCACCAACTTCCATCTCCCACGGTCGACACTGCTGATGCTTGTCTCGGCCTTTGCTGGACGCGAGCGAATCCTCGAGGCGTACGAGACGGCCAAAGAGATGGGCTACCGCTTCTACTCCTTCGGCGACGCGATGCTGATGGTCTAGTTTCCCGACCGGCCAGCCGCAGAGCCACCTGTCAAGTCGGCCGAAGGTGCCGGTTGACAGGGTGCGGCGCATGTGCCATACTCCGTTCGTACCTTCCCAAGCTATCCTTCACGAAGAGGAGGTGATGCCCTGATGAGTACTAGTGGTCGTCTTAGCGCTGCGGCATCCCTCCTCACGAACGCGTGAGGATGCCGCAGCGCAGCAAGGGCCGGCCCCATGGGCCGGCCCTTCGCATTCAGCGCACTGCACCGCCTCGCGCGCGTCTCTCCCCCTCGTCCCCGCCTACGGCAAGAACTGCCGCACCATCATCGCCTGCCATTCGGATTCCGGCCAACCCTGGCGCCCGCGCGCTTTGGTCAGCCGGTCCAGGTAGCTGAGCACTTCGTTCGAGGCGTATCCCAGTCCTCGCAGGCTGCACCCGAGGACCGTCCCTGTTCGCCCGGTGCCCCCCGCGCAGTGGACCACCACCCCCTCGCCCCCGCGCAGCTTGCCCAGCACAGCCAGCGCCGCTTGCCGAACGCGTCGCTCCTCCACGACAGGATCGTCCGGCGCAGCGCCCCCGATGAGATCCTGCAAGCGGATGGGGAGCAGCTGACGCAGCGGCGCCGGGTCATAGGGACAGAGCTCGTCGGTGAGACAGACGACGTGCTCCAGACCGAGGTCGGCGAGGCTCGCCCACGAGAAGCCCTTCCTGTCTGGGAACTCCATTCCGGCGAGCGGCGCAGGTTCGCGCGCCACAAGGTAGAAAGAGTGCGGGACGGTCGTCCCCGCGACGAGGGGCATTTCGGCTGGTTCGATCAATCCCATGAAAGATCCACTGAGCGAAGGCCAGGCACTGGTTGGGTTACAGCGTCACGTACTGTGCGATGTAGGTCAGGAAGGAAATGGCGGCCAACATGAAGGCGTGCACACCCAGGTAGGTGCCGACTGCCCAGCCCGGCGTGAGCTGGGCGCACACGCCACCCAGGAGCGCATACAAGGCCCCGCTGAGAGCCCACGCGGCCAGCACGGGCGATTCGCGCAGGAATGGCCCAGCCGGACCCCGCGCCAGGGATTGGGTGCCGGCCAGCAAGAAGTCGGACATGCAGCCGGTGCCGCCGGGCGGGCCCACACGCAGCGACGGCGCCTCGGCATGGCAAGCTGCATCCCGCGCCAGGGCGATCTGTCCCAGGCCCGCCTCGAGGCTGAACATCGCCAGGGCGAGCATCGCCCCAACCAGGAAACGCTCAGGCCACTTCATGCGCCGTCGGGGGAGGCGGGCCGACGGTGTCTGGGAATCCGCAGGTCTCATTCCGGTGAGTTGTCCGCCAAGCGAAGTTCGGATCGACTGGCCCAGGGCTGTGCGCGCCCGGCCCCAGGGTCGCACCCTCCGTGCCGCCCTATTCTATCTGGACTCGGTTGCCCGCGGTCGCGGCAGTTGATCCTGTCGCGAATGGCGAAGGGGGTCGATTCGGTCCGGGCGCGTGTAGGACTGGTGGGCGTGGGAGCCATGCGGATCCCCCTCGGGGCGGGTTAGCCTGATCCCTCGAGCCGGTGTCCCGCGCTCGGCTGGCTCGACCCGG
Organism: uncultured Chloroflexia bacterium; assembly: GCA_963743255.1. Taxonomy (GTDB): domain Bacteria; phylum Chloroflexota; class Anaerolineae; order Anaerolineales; family E44-bin32; genus DYJB01. Next base: position 149,653 of record CAVUPD010000016.1, on the reverse strand, counting down.
CATAGTTGCATGCGAAAGGAGCAACGTGAGGAGCCACACCGGCGTAGGAGCAGCGAAGGCCGGCAAGTCGCCGGCCTTCCGAGTGCCCCCAGGGGGCTTCGAACCCCCGTTTTGGCCTTGAGAGGGCCACGTCCTGGGCCACTAGACGATGGGGGCCCGCAGGTCGGAATGTTACCATGGAGCGCGCGCGGCCGTCAACGGGCGGACCGAAGTTTTGCCCGGCTCCGACGCACGGCGCGCGCCGCCGGGGGCCGCCACGCCATCTTCATGTATCGGTCGCCTCGAGCGAGCTCGTCGAGCATTTGCACCGGCCGGCGCTCTCGGGTCGACTCAAGCCTTCCGCGTTCGATCCACCGCAGGTAATCGTTCCTTTGGTAGGCGGGACGCAATCGGTAGGCAGCCATCAGACCCCTGGCGATCAGCGTCTTGCGGATCGAGGGCGACATCGGATGGCGCGGGCGTGGCGATCGGACAGGTCTTACTCCAGCCATCCTGGCCTCCAGCGGCGCTGAGCGTGAGATGTTCTGACCGTGCGCCGTAGTTACGGACCGTTGCCTTCAGTTCGAGGCACCTTGTCCGGTTATGATAACATCACCATATGGCTCCGAATTCGGCTGACGAACGCAGGCGATCTGCGAATGATATCGTGGCCGCCCTCCCCCGATTGCTGCCGCGTGTCCAGAAGCCCGGACGCTACGCCGGCGGCGAGCTCAACCAGATCGTCAAGGACTGGGAGGCGACGCCGCTCCGTGCCGCCCTGGTCTTCCCCGACGTGTATGACCTGGGGATGTCTAACCTTGGCCTGGCGATCTTGTACGACATCCTCAACCGACAGCCGGACATGCTGGCCGAGCGCGTCTTTTCCCCCTGGCCGGATATGGAAGCGGCGCTGCGCGCTGCCGACCTTCCGCTGTTCGGCCTGGAATCCAAACACCCCCTCCACGCGTTCGATCTAGTCGGGATCTCGCTCCCCTACGAGACGTTGTATACCAACGCCCTCTCGGTGCTCGACCTGGGGGGGGTGCCCTTGCTGACCGCCGATCGCGGCGACACCGATCCGCTGGTCATCGCCGGCGGGCACGCGACCCTCAACCCGGAGCCGATGTCCGATTTCATCGATGCATTCGTGATCGGCGAGGGCGAGGACGCGATCCTGGAGGTCGCCCAGACGCTGCTTGAGTGGAAGGCCGCCGGCCAGCCGAGGTCGGTGCTGCTGCGTCGCCTGGCCGGCCTGCGCGGCGTCTATGTCCCATCGCTCTACCACGTGGCCTACACGGCGGAAGGGACGGTCGATCACATCGAGCCGACGGCATCGGAGGCGCGCCTCCCGGTGCTCAAGCGCATCGTCCCTCGCCTGCCTCCGCCGCTCACGCGGTTCATCGTGCCCTACATCGACGTGACCCACAACCGGATCCCGATCGAGATCCAGCGTGGCTGCACGCGCGGCTGTCGCTTCTGCCAGGCCGGGATGATCACCCGGCCGGTGCGCGAGCGGCCGGTGGCCGAGGTCGTTGACGCCATCGAGCAGGGCCTGGCGCAGACCGGGTACGAGGAGGTCGGGCTGCTGTCACTCTCGTCGTCAGACTACGACGACATCCTCGAGCTCGTGCGGCAGGTCAGCGCCCGCTTCGCCGGCCGCCACCTCAACATCAACCTGCCCTCCCTGCGCATCGAGTCGTTCAGCGTCGAGCTGATGGATCTCCTGCAGGGGGAGGCGTCGCGCTCCGGGTTCACGCTGGCCCCCGAGGCCGCCACCGAGCGCATGCGTGAGATCATCAACAAGCCGGTGTCCACCGAGCAGGTGCTGACGACGGCGCGCGAGATCTACCGGCGCGGATGGCACCTGATCAAGCTGTACTTCATGATCGGCCATCCGTCCGAAACGCTCGAGGACGTGCAGGCCATTGCCGACCTGTCCCGGGCCGTCCTGGCCGAAGGCCGCAAGCTCATCGGACCGCGCGCTTCCGTCCATGCCGGGGTGAGCACTTTCATCCCCAAGCCTCACACCCCGTTCCAGTGGGTGCCTTGCGACTCGTTGGAAAGCATCCGGGCCAAGCAGGCGCTGCTCAAGGGCGCGCTGCGCGGCCCGGGGCTCAAACTCAGCTGGACGCAGCCGGAGGAAACGCAGCTCGAGGCCTGGCTGTCGCGGGGCGATCGGCGCATGGGGAAGGTCGTGCTGGAGGCCTGGCGGCGCGGGGCGCGCTTCGACGCGTGGCAGGAGCACTTCAACCAGGAAGCCTGGAAGCAGGGCTTCGAAGCTGCCGGGCTCGATCCCGCGTTCTATACGCACCGCGAGCGACCCATCGATGAGACCCTGCCCTGGGACAGCATCGACGCCGGCGTCCACAAGTCATTCCTGACGGAAGACTATCTGTGGAGCCTGCAAGGGAGAACGCGCGTGGACTGTCGGGAGCGGTGCTTCGCCTGCGGCATCCTACCCAAGTTCGCCGCACTGCGCCGCGAGCATCCAGGCGAGACCTGGGAATGCCCGGAGGTGCGCAGCCCGGCCCGTCGGACCGAGGTGGCCCTCGAGGCCCGATGACGGACGAGGAGCGTATTCGATACCGACTGCATTTCCACAAGACGGAGGCCATGCGCTTCACCGGGCACCTGGACTTGCACCGCGCCCTGGAGCGCACGATCCGGCGCTCCGGCCTGCCGCTTGCCTACACCCGCGGTTTCAGCCCCCACCCTCGGCTGCAGCTCGCCGCGGCACTCCCTCTCGGGTTCGTCAGCCGTGCCGAGGTCGCCGACCTATGGCTGGAACAACCGCTGGCCGCACCCGACGTGCTGTCCCGCCTGCAAGCAGCCGCACCGCCTGGCATGGACTTCCTTGAGGCGCGGGTCGCCCCCGCCCATGAACCCGCTCTCCAGCAGCAGGTCACCGGCGCCACGTACGCGGTCATCCTGGCGGGCCCCCCGCCGGCTGACCTGGATGAGCGCGTGCATTCGCTCCTCTCGGCCCCCAGCCTGCTTCGACAGCGACGCGGCAAGCCCTACGATCTGCGGCCGCTGATCGGAAGCCTGGAACATCAGGGCGGCGGCAGGCTGGCGATGCACCTCTCCTCTCGCGAGGGTGCGACCGGACGTCCGGACGAAGTGATCGAGGCCCTCGGCCTCGATCCCTTGTCGGCGGACATCGAACGCACCTCCCTTACTTACGCCGTCCCGTCCCCGGATTGAGCGGCGCTCGTTGGCGCCGCCTTCCCTGCGACCTACTTTGGCGATCCGAACGCCCGGCCCCTGCCGGGCTCGTCCTGCGTGTGTCGGGGATGGAGGCACAAAGGGACGCGCGCATCTCCATGGCCGATGGGCCGAAGGAGACACGCGCGTCGGGCACCCCAAACCCCATCCAGGAGGATGGGCGTCGTTCCCCAAACTCAGGGGCCGCGCTCAGCTCATCTTGAAGAAGTTCATCAACTTCATCGCCAGGCCAAGGTCACCCTTGAGCTTGATCTTGCCTTCCCCGAAGGCAGCCATCGGGTTGACCTTGCCGGTGAAGATCCCCACGTAATCGAGGGCATCGGCCATCAACGTCAGCTTGGGATTCTCCACGGTGCCTTTCTCCACAGCGCAAGTGCCGTCCTTGATCGTCGCCACCCACTGGCCGCCCTGCGGGCCAGACAGGTCGAACTGGATGACGGCATCCACGCCTTGTGCCTTGTCGGGCTGAAAGGCCTTGGGCATGCGGGAGAACAGAACCTCGGGTGTTAGTTCGTCGGGCATACGTGCCTCCTCTTCGCAGCTGCGATGCGTTCCTTGACGCGGCCTCAACCGCACCGGTGATTTTAGTGCAAGACCTCAAATACGCCGGCCGCCCCCATCCCGCCGCCGATGCACATCGTGACCATCACGAAGCGCGCCTTCCGTCTACGCCCCTCGTACATCGCCTGCACGGTCAGCTTGGCGCCGGTGGCGCCCAGCGGATGTCCCAGGGCGATCGCCCCGCCGTTGACGTTGACCCGCTCCGGATTGAGCCCGAGCGTGCGGATCACCGCCAGGCTCTGCGAGGCGAAGGCCTCGTTGAGTTCGATCAAGTCGATGTCTTCCAGCTTCAGCCCGGCGCGTTTGAGGACTTTCGGGATCGCCTCGATCGGGCCGATGCCCATCAGCTCCGGTGGGACCCCGGCGACGCCGAACCCGACGAAACGAAGCAGCGGCTTGAGCTTGAGCTCCTTCGCCCGGGTCGACGACATCACGACCACCGCCGCCGCGCCGTCCGAGAGCGGCGAAGAGTTCCCCGCCGTCACGGAGCCGTCCGGCTTGAAGGCCGGCTTCAGATCCGGCCAGCGCCTCGACGGTCGTATCTCGCCGCACCAGCTCATCGACGTCGAAAGTCTGGGTTCGCGTCCCGTCGAGTGTCGTGGTCGTCACCCCCACGGGTGCAATCTCGTCCTTGAACCGCCCGGCCTCCTGGGCCTCGCCCGCCTTACGGTGCGAGTGGTAGGCGAACTCATCCATGTCGGCGCGGCTGACGCCGTACTTGGCGACGACGTTCTCCGCCGTCTGGCCCATGCTCACGTACGACTCGGGGATGTCGACCACCAGGCCGGGGTGCGGGCTGATGCGGAAACCGGTCATCGGGACCAGGCTCATCGATTCGACACCTCCGGCGACAATCACGTCCGCCCCGCCGGTCAGGATCCGCTCGCACGCCAGGGCGATCGCCTGCAGCCCTGACGAGCAGAAGCGGTTGATCGTCATCCCAGGGACGGTGTAGGGGAAGCCGGAGTACAAGGCCACCGAACGTGCGACGTTCAGCCCCTGGCTCCCCTCCGGGAACGCGCAGCCCAGGATCAAGTCCTCGACCATTGCCCGGTCCGGATTGCCCGCCCTCTGCCACGCCGCGTCGATCGCCGCCCGCGCCATGTCTTCGGGCCGGCACGTGACCAGCGAACCCTTCTTGGCCCGGCCGACCGCCGTGCGCGCGCCGGAAACGATCACAGCATCTTGAGGCATGCGAACCTCCTCTGACACGGGCGCCCAGCTACTAGTAGCTAGCAGCTAGTAGCTGGTTGCTAGTCGCTAGTTCCTCAACGGCTTGTTGTGCTGGAGCAAGTGCGCCATCCGCTCGAGCGTCTTCGGCTCGTGGCACAGCTCGATGAACACTTGCGCTCCAGATCGAGCATGTACTGCTCGGGCACCCAGGTCGGCTCGGTCAGGTCGCCGCCGCACATCAACCACGCCAGCTTGCCGGCGACGACGGCGTCGTGCTTGGTCGCCCAGCCCGCCTGCTCCAGACCCCAGATAGCGGCACGCAGCGCGGCCAGGACGTCGCGTCCGGCGGCGTAGATCATCTCCGGCGCGGGCGGCCGGTAGCCGTCGGCGACCATCGCCAGCGCCGACCGCTTGGCCTCGGCCAGCAGGTGCTCCTGGTTCATGACGATCTTGTCGCCCGGCCCGAAGTAGCCGAACTCGATGGCCTCATGCGCTCCCGGTCGCCACCTTGGCCATCGCCAGCTGCTCGAAGGCCTTCTGCATCGACCGAAATGGGGTCGGCATTGGGGATGCGCATCACCGGATTGACCACGCGGCGCAGCGTCTCCTTGGTGCCCGTTCCCGCCGGGATCAGCCCCACCGAGCCCGTCTCCACCAGCCCGATGAACGTCTCCGACGCGGCGACACGCCGGCTGCAGGCCATCGAGACCTCTGCGCCTCCGCCGAGCACCATCCCGAACGGGGCGGCCACGATCGGCTTGTGGAAGTAGCGTATGCGCATCAGCACACCCTGCATCCCGCGCACCATCGTGTCGACCAGGTCGAAATCGCCCTGCTGCGAAGCCATCCAGATGACGAACACGTTGGCGCCGGCGCAAAAGTGCTTGCCCTCGTTGCCGATGACCAACGCATCGAACCGCCCGTCTTCGGCCTCATCCAGCGCCGTCACCAGCATGTCGAAGATGTCCTGGTCGAGCGAGTTGGCCTTGGAGTGGAACTCGACCAGCCCGACCCGATCGCCGATATCCACCAGGCTGGCGGACATGTTCTGCTTGACGACCGCGCCGGGGAGGGCCTTGGCCACCGCCAGCTTCAGCTTGCGCCGATCCGGGGTCAGCGGTACGTAGGCCTTCTTCGACCGGTCGTAGACACCGACGGTCCGACCCTCCTGCTGCTGGTAGAAGTTCGGGCATCCGGCGCCCAGCATCTCCTTCACCCAGGGCGCGACGGCCAGACCTTCGGCTTCCATGCGCTCGACGGTCTTGGCGACCCCCAGCGCATCCCAGATCTCGAACGGGCCCATGTCGTGCATGAATCCCCAGCGGACGGCCCGATCGACGCTGGCAAAGTCCTCGGCAATCTCGGGGATCCTTCGGGAGGCATACGCCAGCGAGTAGGACGTGGTCGCCCACAGGTAGCGCGCCAGCCGGCGGTCCTCCTCGGGGGCCTCGGCGTCGAAGGCACGGTCCATCAACCAGCGCAGCCGCTCGGGCAGCGACTCGATCTTGCGCCCCTCCCCCACCAGCTTGAAGCGCGGTTTCTTGGGCGGCTCGTGTTCGAGTGTCTTCAGGTTCAGCACCCAGAATTCGCGCTCACCCTTCTCAGAGATCACCTTCTTGGAGAACCCGACGTCGGTCTTGTTGCCGAGCCACTTGCGCTCGAGCATCGTCGCCAGCAGGTTCGCCGCCGCCGGATGACGGAGCACCTCGCGCGCCTCATCCTGAGGCACCAGGTCATACAGATTGCTGCTGACGTGGTGCACGATGTCCAGCCCGATCAGATCGTTTAACCGGAACGTGGCCGTGTTGGGATGCCCGATCAGCTCACCTGTCAGGCTGTCGACTTCTTCGACCGTGTAGTCGTGGTCGAGCGCGTAGGCCAACGCCTGCGACCCGCCGATGCTCGCCAGCCGGTTACCGATGAAGTTGGGGGTGTCCTTGCAGATCACGACCCCCTTCCCCAGCACGTCCTCCCCGAAAGCGGTCATGAACTGCACGACTTCGGGCAGCGTGTTCGGGTGCGGGATGATCTCCAGCAGCTTCAACCAGCGGGGCGGATTGAAGAAGTGCGTTCCGAGGAAGTGCTCCTGGAACGCCTTCCCTCGCCCTTCGGCCATGGCGTGGATCGGGAGTCCGGAGGTGTTACTCGAGACGATGGCCGTCGGCTTGCGGATGGCCTCGATGCGGGCGAAGAGCGACTGCTTGATGTCGAGCTTCTCGATGATCGCTTCGATGATCCAATCGACGTCTGCCAGCTTGTCGAAGTCGTCGTCCAGGTTGCCCAGCGTGATCAGCTTGACGGACTCCTGGCTGAGGACCGACGGGGGTTTGGCCTTGGCCACGGCCTTCCAACCGGACTCGACGATCCGGTTGCGGACCTCCTTATCCTTCAATGACAGCCCGGCCGCGGTCTCGGCGGCCGTCAGCTTGTTCGGCACGATATCGAGGATCAGCGTCGGGATGCCGATGCCGGAGAGCAGTGCGGCGATTCCCCCGCCCATCGTCCCGCCTCCGATCACGGCCGCCTTGCGAATCTGGTAGCGCATGGGCATGCCTCCCGCCGCGCCGGCCGTAAGTGCCGACGCGGCCCCTCCCCTGCCGTCGGTCCGAGGACTACGCCAGCTCGTGCCGGCTGTAGTCCAGGATCCGGCGGGCGATGATCAATCGGTTGATCTGTCCGGTGCCCTCGTACAGGTCGTTGATCTTGGCGTCCCGGAACCACTTCTCGACCAGATGTTCGCGTGAGTAGCCCAGCGGGCCGAGCAGCTCGACCGCTTTCTGCGTGATGCGAACGACGACGTCCCCGGCCCGCACCTTGCCCATCGAGGCTTCCAGGTTGTTGGGCTTCTTCTCGTCCATCATCCACACCGACTTCAGGACCAGCAGCCACGTCGAGCGCAGCAGGATCTCCATGTCCATCACCTCGCGCTCGGTGTTGGTCATCCGGCTGCGCGGGATCCCGGTGCGCAAGGTGACGCCGTTCTGGGCCAGGAGCTCTTTGACCGTCTCGAGCGTGGCGCGTGCAACGCCCAGAGCGGAGGCGGCGACCATGGGGCGGCTGGCATCGAACGTCGCCATGGCGCCCTTGAAGCCCTCACTCGTCTTCTTCTCCACTTCGGGGTTGCCCAGGATGTTGCCGAACGGGATGCGGCAGTCCTGGAGCACGACCGAGGCGGTGTCGCTGGCGCGGATGCCGAGCTTGTGCTCGAGCTTGGTGACGGTGCAGCCCGGCGTCCCCGCCTCGACCACGAACGGCCGCACGCCGGCGCGCCCGGCCTTTGGGTCGATCGTCGCCCAGACAACAACAAAGCCCTGCGTGTCGACCAGGGCCTTGTGGCCGGCGGTGACGAAGATCTTCTCGCCGTTCAGCACCCACGAATCGCCGTCGCGCACCGCGGTGGTGCGTACTTCGGCCGGCATGGCTGAGCCGGCATGCGGCTCGGTGAGCGCCATGGCGTCCAGGACCGGCTTGTCACCCCCGAAGCGCGTCAGGAAGCGCTGCTTCTGCTCCGGTGTCCCCGTGGCGGCCACGGCGGCGGCGCCCAGCAGCCCGACCGGAGAGCACAGGTACAGGCCGGTGTCGCCCCACGACAAAACCTCGGCGCTGTAAGCCAGGCGCTGGTAGCCGATGCGCGGGCCCTCCTTCTTGGGCGCCTCACCTTCGGCCTTCTTGGGCTTCTCCGAGCTGGGCACGAATCCCCCTCCGCCCATCTGCTTGTTGGCGTCGTGCATCATGTTGATGTAGTCCCAGGGGATCTCGTGCTCGTGGTCGTCGAAGTAGCGCGCCACGGGGCGCATCATGTTCTCGGCGACCATCGTCATCAGCGTGATGGTGTGCTGGACCTTTTCGGGAATCTCAAAGCTGATCATGGCAGCCTCTCCTTCTCCCTGCCTACACCATCACCAGTCCGGGGAAGTTCGGCACGCCGCGCCCGTTGCGCATCCAGCGCTCGACGGGATGCTCGCGGATGTAGCCGTGCCCTCCCAGGATCTGGACGGCGCGATCGGTCACCATCATGGCGCAGTCGGCAGCGCCGAGGACCGCCATGAGGGCAGCCTGGCCGGCGTCCTTGCCTTCGTCCAGGAGCCAGGCGGCTTCCCAGGCCAGCAGCCGGACGGCCTCGATGTCCGTAGCCATTTCCGCCAGCATGAAGGCGATCGACTGCTTCTGGGCGATGGGTATCCCGAAGACTGTGCGGTCTTTGGCATAGGCCAGGGCGTACTCGTACGCCGCCCGGGCGAGTCCGATGGCCAGGCCGGCGGTGGCGGTCTGCGTTGCGGCAATCAGGGGCACCGGGTCGTGCCCTGCATCTCCGCCCAGGCGGGCGTCGGCTGGAACGCTCACGTCCTCCAGCGTCACCCGGTGTGTGGGCAGCGCGTTCAGGCCGCACCAGGCCTCACGCTCGCCGATCGTCAAGCCGGGCGCCTGCGGAGGCACGACGAACGCCTGCGTCTTCCCGTCCAGGGCGGCGTACACCAGCAGGCCGGCGGCCTTTGCCGCGTGCGGGACCATGCACTTGACGCCGTTGAGGACGTACGACCCATTCTTGCGCACGGCCGTGGTGCGCATCTCGGCCGCGTAGAAATCGAGATTGGGTTCGGCGTACGCGGCGACGAAGGGTTGCCAGTCGCCCTCGACCACCGGAGGCAGCAGCGACTTCTTCTGCGCCTCGCTGCCGGCGATCAGGATCGGGACGGCGTAGGCCGCAGGGGCCATGACCGCGAACCCGGCCGTCAGGTCGCCATAGCCCAGCTCCTCGGCCGCCAGGACCCCGGTGACGGCGGACCGGTCGCCGAAACCGCCGTACGCTTCGGGGATGCTGGCCTGCAGCACGCCCAGCTCCCATCCCTTCTGGACCAGCGCCGCAGGCAGCTCACCCGCCTCATCGGCATCGTGGGCCGCGGCGCGCAGGTCGTTCAGGGCGTAGCGCTGGACCGAGTCCACCAGCATCTTCTGCTCTTCGTTCGGTTCGAAGCCAAACATAGGGCCCTCCCCTCTCCGCAGGGCTAGGACAGCGCCGTCGCGTCCGCTCGCACGTAGCGGAGCGGAACCGGACACCCGCTATCGGTCGCCTCAGGATTCTCGCATCCGACCTGCGCGCGCTGCGCCAGGTACTCCACATGCGCGGCGGTCTCCTCCAGGGCAAGCAGCACGTTGTAGCCGCGCACATCCGGGAACAGCCGCGCCGCAATCTCGGAGACCGTGCGCGGTTCGTGAAGCAGGTCGAGCACCGCCTGCAGGCGGTGCCGGTGCACCAACCGGATGGCGTCCAGGCGCGCCGCCAGATCGCGCACCGGGTCCTGGTGACCCCCGAGGGTCCAGCGCACGCTCGCCGCCAAAGGTCGAATACGCTCCAGGGATTCCAGGTAGTGGCCTAGGCCGGTGTTGTCGCTCAGGCTTTCCGGGGATTGGTGAGGGCTGATGTCGCTCAGCACATGATCCCCGGAGAGGAGCAGGTCGTCGATCTGTATCACGACCTGACCGGGGCAGTGGCCCGGGACATGGGTGAAGGTCAGCGGGCCCAGGCGCATGCCTTCGGCCTCGTAAGTCAGATCCACGGGCACCGAGCTGAACAGCTGCTTGTGCACGCGATAGACCTCGAGTACGGCGGCCTGCTGCTCCTCTCCGACCCCGGCTTCCACCAAGAAACCGCGCAGCCGATGAGTCACGAGCCGCAGCCGCTCTTCGTAGCGGGTCAGGACCCGGCGGTCGAGTTCATGCACGCCGACCGGAGCGTCGGTCCGGCTGCGCACGAACGGCAGTCCGCCGAAATGGTCGATGTGCCCATGCGTAATCAGGACGTGCGTCAGCCGTTTCCAACCCGCCTCCTCACCGTAGGCGTCGCCTACGGCCAACAGGCCGCGCTCCAAGCCTTCGTTGGAGGCGTCGAGACCCGAGCCGCAGTCCACCAGCGCGCGAAACCCTTCGGCCAGGACCAGGTGTGCGAATCCCCAGAACCCCGGGAAGACCTCCAGAGGAATCCGGTACACCCGCGCGCCGTGATCCGTCTCGAAGCGCTGCAGGGCCGGCTCGATCATCCGGTCGACTCGCTCCCGGCAAGCAGCCCCTTGAGGAACAACTCGGCGAACCCCTCCGCTGCCTGCGAAGCGGACAGGCGCCCATCCTGATGGAACCAGGTGATCATCCAGTTCTGCACGCCGAGCAGGGCGAAGGAGGTCAACACCGGATCGACCGGTCGGAACTCGCCGGCATCGATGCCTTCCTGGATCAGACGCCGCCAGAGCTGATCGACGCGGTCGCGCCGGGCGATGTGCCGGGCGCGCAACTTCGGATCCAGGCCGCGGTATTCGAGCAGCAGGACCGAGGCCAGATCACGGTCCTCGGTCAGCATCGCCGTGTAGGCCCGCAGCGCCAGGCGCAGTTTGAGCGTCGGGGACAGGTCGGAATCAATGACGGCCGATACGTCGGCCGTCAGTCGATCAAGCGCGTGGTCGAGGATCTCGAGCAGGATGTCCTGCTTGCTCTCGACATGGTGGTACAGGCTGGGTTTTTGCAGGTGGACCGCGTCGGCGATCTCCTGCATCGAAGTGGCGTGGTAGCCCTTCTGGCGGAAGATCTGGGCTGCCGCCTGAACGATGTCCGCTCGCTGCATGTACCTACCGACCGGTCGGTAGTTTGACTCTAGCACACCCTGAGGAGGCGAGTCAAGCGTCCGTCACCCGCGCCTTGCGAGCATCAGCAGCCGGAAGAGGGCAGAGGAGAGAAGCACAGTTGCCGGGATTGTCAGGAGCCAGGCCGTGAGCATGTCGCGCAGGATCAGCCAACGCACCTTGTTCAGGCGCTCCGCGGCACCGGCCCCCAGAATCGCCGAGGCCATCACCTGAGTGGTGCTGATCGGCCCACCGACCAGCGCAGCCGTGAGCACAACCAGCCATCCCGCCACCAGCGCCCCGAAACCATGCACAGGCCTAAGATGATAGACCCGGGCGCCCAGCGTCCTCATCTGCCGCCACCCGCCGATCGACGTCCCCAGGCAGAAAGATCCCAGGCATGCGACGACAACCCAGGCCGGCACGCCGGGGCCGTGTTGGGCGCCGATCACCAAGAGCCCCAGGGTCAGTACGCCCATTGCCTTCGGGGGGTCGCTTGCGCCGTGGCTGACTCCGAGGGCGACCATGGCTAACTGCTGCCACCGTCGCAAGTGGTTGTTGAGTGCAGGTTTCGCCCGGCGCGCCAGGCGGAGCGTCAACCGGACCGCCAGGAATCCGATCGCCAGGCCCAAAGGCGGCGCAATCAGCAGGGCGACCGTCACGCGGGCCAGCCCGGGCAGGACGATCGCACCCGGCCCGGCCGTCGCCAACGCCGCCCCTGCCAACCCTCCGATGAGAGCGTGGGACGATGAAGATGGAATCCCCGTGATCGACGTCAGGGTGGCCCAAAGCAGTGCGGCCATCAATGCCGCCAGGATGGACTCGGGGATCAGGCTCTTCGCGTCCACCACGCGAGTCGCAACGGTCCTCGCTACCGCGGTGCCAAGAAGCAGAGGCCCGCAGGCCTGGGCTGCGGCAGCCACCAGGAGGGCATGGCGCGGTCGGAGCGCATGGGTGGATACGACCGGTGCAACGATCGATGGACTGTCATTCAGGCCGTTGATGAAGGCGTAGGCCATGGAAAGGACGATCAGCAACGCGGCCAATTTCACCGTCCCTGGATGGGCTCGGGGTCGCGGCTGCAAGCCCGAGAGGTGGCAGGCAATGGGTGACGAGCCCGGCTGCTCGAACGCGAGCGCACTCGGGCCTCGCGGCCGCGCCCATCCGACGCGGCACCGCGGAACGCAATCTTCCCACGCGCTTTCATGCCTAGAGGCCTCCCCGGGCAATGTCCTAGATTAGCGCCCGGGCATGAGTTGTCTGCACAGTGAGAAGCGAGAGCGCCGGCGGCAGGCAGCTACGCATCCTGATCCGCTGACTCGATCAGGATCGTGAACTCCTCCGCCTCGAAGCCGATCTCGCGATGGGTCCCGTCGCACAGCGGTTTGTCCTTCGACGCACCACAGCGGCAGAAACCTATCGTCTCCTTGTCGATCCGTATCTCCTCGCCGTTGGCTTTCACCAGAATGATGGGCCCCGGGATGCGAATCGAACCGTTTGGCCGGCCGTGAATGTTCTTAGCAGGCATGACGAACCCTCCTCCATTAATCGGCCGCGCCGAGGCCACCCGACCGGGTGGCCGAACTTCTCGGTCGATGGTGCCGGGTATCACGCATCGTCGCACTCGGCCCGCTCCCGAACGCGGCTGGCGGCCGAGCGCCCCTCCTCACCGAGGTCCGCCTGGCGTAGGATGCGCTCCCAGGTATGACAGACCATGCGGTTGACCGCCGCGTTCTGCTCGAGCGCTTCGGAGCTCAGGGCCTCCGCCCGGTCCAGTCGACCCACGTGTGCATAGCCTTCGATGAAGACCAACCGTTCCGAGGGGTCGTTCGGGTGGTCAACCCCGAAAGCCAGATCACCAAGGTCCGCTACGGCTTGCCAGTCGCCGAGCTGCCGGGCCCGATCGGCCGTCTCGAAGTAGTAGCACCAGTTGTGCTCGGGCTCGTGCGGGTACAGCGGCGGGACTAGGCTCTCCTCAGATTCGGCCTGGATGAGATCGAGTCGCGACAACGGCACCCACGCCGAGAGGCTCGCCGGCAGGTTGGGCATCGAATCGTCGAGCACGACATCCAGCACATGCACACACCCGGGTGGCGAGTAATACAGTGCCAGCAGCTGCGAGGTCGAGCCGTCGAACGAGGCGGCACGGTAGACCTGGTGGATCGGCAACCCGAGAACGGGGGTAGACAGCGCCCGCCCGACACGGACCGTCGGGTAGTAGAGCATGTAGTTCATCTGCAAGCTGCGGTTCTGCGGGGCATACATCCAATTCAGCGCTGCGGTCAGCGAGTTGTCGCTGTAATAGCGCAGCGGGATGTCATTCGTCAACAAGGTGGTGCCCTTCTCCAGGCCGGGAATGCGCCAGATCAGCTGCCATAGAAACACCCCCAGGTCTTCCGCGTCCTTTACGTAGGTGCGATTCGATAGGAAATGCGTCCCGGCCGAGAGGCCAAGCATCGCGACCGCGATCGCCAGGCGAAGACCTGGTCGACGGAAGACCCCGATGACTCCCGCAACCGCCAGGCAGGCGCCGAGAGCCAGCGGCAAGGTGAGCCGGTCCCACGGGTACTCAAGCCCGACCGGAAGCTGGGTGACCCAAACCGGCAGGCCGCCAGCGACCATGGCTGCCATGCCGACCCCGATCGCCTGCAACGGCCACTCGCGGGAAGCCGTTCCATCGATCGAACCGGGTGTGGCGTCACCTCTAGCTCGAAGGATCAGGAATGCCACGCAGGCAACGGCCACTACCATGATGACGTATCCGAGCAGCCCTCTGCGCCCGATGTCGGCGAGCGCCGAACTGTCCAGCCCCTGCCCCCAGGCGCCGACCGTCGCCATGTAGAGCGCTTCGATCATCGCACTGCCTGCGCGACCCAGCGCCTGCCACAGGTCGACATCCATACCGCTCAGCACTTGCGGCTGATAGGTGGGGAACCCCAGCACGAGGACGCGCCACCCCAGGTACGCGGCGAACATCAGCACGTATGGCGCCCAGATCGTGAGCAGGGCGCGCAGCTTGCTCCAGCCTCGGCCCTGGGCGGAACCGATTGCCAGCCACAGAAGAAGCGGACGGATCAACTCCAGCCCGGCGGTGTACTCGATGGAGAAGATGCTCAGAGCTCCCAGAAGCAACGCGATCAAGTGGAGGATCGCCAGTCGAGATCGGGAGCGCGCCGAAACGACCATCAGCCCGAGTGAGGCAAACGACATGCCAAAGAGGAGGAAGAAGTGGCTGTAAATGATCGCGACCGGGGCCTGCTTGAAACCCGGGTACAGGCTGAAGAGCAGCGCCGTCAGCACGGCGCCGTTGGGCCAGGCGGGCCACACCTTCCGTACCATCCACCAGGCACACACCGCGGCTACCCAGCGCGCGAACACGACGAAGGACTGCCAGGCAATTGGGGAGAGTCCCAGCCACGGTGTAGTCACTGAGTAGAGCCACGGAATGACCGGTCGATCGCTGGCGAAGACCTTCCAGTACACCCCCGGCCCGTGCAGGTAGTTGAACCAGGCCGTCGGCCAGTCGTCCCAGTAGAACCCGAGCTGGGGAATGAAGACCCCGTAGGTGAGGAGGATGGCGACGAAGAGCCCGGCCGGAACCGCGTACGGCTTCCGCCCGATCGCCACCAGTCGCTGCAGGACTCCCTCAACCCGCATCGGACACCACGTCCCCGGAGTTCCCCGCCGTCGCCCCCAGCGCCGCCAGCACGATTTCCTCCATCTCCTCCCGGGTCAGGGCGATCGGGTTGGCCTTCATGCTGCTGGCCGCGGCGGACTTCTCGAGCAGCTCCGGCAGGTGCCGGCGCTCCAGTCCGTAGGCTCCCAATGGCGGAACATGGAGCGCGGCGCACAACTCATCGATCCAGAGGACCGCCTCGGCGGCGGCGGCCGAGGGCGAGCCAGTCAGCAGTTGACCAAGCTCAGCAAAGCGGGCGAGCGCCTGGCTGTCCGGTGATCGCTCTCGAAATGCGCGCACATTCACCCGGATGGCGTGGGGCAAGAGGGCCGCACACAGCGCGCCGTGCGGGGCGGGGACCATCCCGCCGATCACGCCGGCGAATCCATGGACCGATCCCAGCCCGGCGTTACCTAACGCCAGGCCGGAAAACAGAGCCGCCAATGCCATATCATGGCGCGGCAGGCTGGTCGTCCCCGTGCTCGTAGGCACGCCGGAGCGAGCGGGCGACACGGCCCAAGCCATCGCGGCACAGGGCGTCGGTGAGTGGATTGGCGCGGCTCGAGACGAACGGCTCGATGAGCTGCGTCAGTGCGTCCAACCCGGTGCTCGCCGTCACCGCCGGCGGCATCGTCGCACTCAGCTCGGGATCGACTAGCGCGATCGTCGGGAGAAGTTGCATGCCCCGCAGACTAACCTTCACGCCGTGTTCGGGCGACAGGATCACCGCGTTGCGCGTGACCTCGGTCCCCGTCCCGGCCGTCGTCGGGATGGCAATGCAGGGCAAGGAGGGTTTCGCAAGGGCGCGGCCGCGCCCGATCACCTCGAGGTAGTCGAGCGGATCCCCTCCATTCCCGAGCAGTGCCGCAATCCCCTTGGCGGCGTCCATCGGGCTCCCGCCGCCGAATCCGATCACCAGGTCACACCCTTCGCCTTGTGCCAGTCGGATCCCCCGGCGCAAGTCTTCTGTCGTCGGCTCCTGCCCGATCGACATCGTGCACACGCTGATTCGCGCCTCGCCTAGTCGCTGCCGGACTGCCTCCGCTCGCCCGACGTGAGCGCCGGTCACAAGCAAGGCGCGGCGGCCGTAGGCGGCGGCAAGCCCGCCGAGCTCCTTCAACCTGCCCGCGCCGAAGATGATCCGGCCGGCGCTTGCGAAATCAAACGGCATGCCTCACTCCCAGCTCTGGTCTTCAGGGTACACGTTCACGTACTCGACCTTGGAACGCGGCTCAGCCAGCAAGGGCTCGACCACGTCACGCCACGCGGCGTAATGTGCCGTCAGGCGATGCTGAGGCGGATCGTCCGGTGTCCGATAGATCTCGACCAGGACGAAGCGGGTCGGATCATCGCTGCGCTGCGCCACGTCGAATCGGACAACCCCCGGCTCGCGCAGGCTGCTGCGGGCGTTCTCGATCGTCGCCCGGCGGAAAGCCTCGACCGACTCGGGTTTGACGCGTACGTGCACGTGCACGATGTGCATTCGGTTCCTCCTCCGCCGTCCGCTCGATGCGCGCTGGCTGAAGAACCATTGCGCCCAGTCCGGGCGCTTCGGCTCGGACCGAAGATCTTGTGGCGGCGACGATGCGGCGTTAGAATAGCCTCTGTTCGCCCCTGTAGCTCAGTGGATAGAGCGTTGCCCTCCGGAGGCAAAAGCCGGCGTTCAAGTCGCCGCAGGGGCGCCAACCGCCCTGGCATCCTGCCAGGGCGTCGCTCATCTACGGGCACACGTGTCGTTCGCCTTCGATCGCGGCCGGTCGGCGCTGAGCGCGGCTGCTAACCACCGGGCCCGAGGTCGATGTTCTCGCACCGCACGCGACTCCGTCTCGACCACCGCGAGGCGGCTCACGCGCTCGCATCCCCATCAGCTCACCTGGATTGAGCAGCAGACACTGCCCGACCAACTCCTGGTGCGCGGTATGGTCGTGGCCGTAGCACACGAGGTCGAACTCGCCCGAGAGTGCCAGGCCACGTGCCAGTTCCGGGTAGTGGTTGACGGCGATGCGCAGGCCTCCGAACTCGAACTTCGCCAGCTCACCGTGGAGTGTGATGCCGGGGAATGTCCGTGCATTCCGGCCGATCAGGTGGGGATCGCCGTCATTGTTCCCCCACACGATGTGCACCGGCTTTCCACCCACGCCCTCCCCGATCCGCGTGACCATAAACGGCGAACACAGGTCGCCGCAGTGGATGACGGCATCCGCTGCGGCCAGGTGGGGCATGGCGGCGGCGAGCTTCCAGATGTTGTCGTGGCTGTCACTCAAGACGGCGATCTTCATCGGCCACACTCCCCGGAACGCGTGATCTGGAGGTCGCGTGAAGGCTCCAGGCATTCGACCCGGAGGTAGTCGTACATCAGACGCCGGACACTGGTTCCGGGCCAGGCGCCAGCCTGCCGTACGCGTGGTTCATCCCGGCCAGCCGTTCGGCGACGGCGTCGGTCAGCTGCTCGGCACGCACCCGCCACCCCCAGTTGCCGTGCTCGCGGCTGGGATAGTTCATTCGCGCCTGGGGTCCCAGGCTGAGCACGTCCTGCAGTGGGGCAACGGCCCACTGTGCCACGGACGACCAGGACTCGCGGATCATGTCCCAGGCGATGTCACTCCCGTCGCGGCCCAGGTAGCGCCGGCAGAAGTCGCGCGATTCCTCGGCGGCCGACTCGTACCACCCGACGACCGTGTCGTTGTCGTGTGTGCCGGTGTAGACGACGCAGTGCGCCGGGTAGTTGTGCGGGAGGAACTCGTGTTCGGGACCGCCATCGAATGCGAACTGAAGGATCTTCATGCCCGGCAGTCCGAAGTCTATGCGCAACTTCGTCACCCCCGGCGTGATCACGCCAAGATCCTCGGCGATGATCGGCAGCCCCCCCAAACCGTGGCGGAGGGCGGTGAGCAACTCCGCTCCCGGCCCTGGAGCCCAGCGGCCGGTCTCGGCCGTGGGCGCCGACGCCGGGATTTCCCAGTACGCCTCGAAGCCGCGAAAGTGATCCAGTCGTACGACGTCGACCAGGGATAGCACCGCCTGCATCCTGCGCAGCCACCAGGCATACCCGTCCGCCCGCATCGCCTCCCATCGGTACACTGGATTGCCCCACCGCTGTCCCGTGGGGGAGAAGTAGTCCGGAGGGACGCCGGCCACGAATGCAGGTTGGCCGGAGGCGTCGAGGGCGAACATCTCAGGCTGGCGCCACACGTCCGCGCTGTCGTGTGCCACGAAGATCGAGACGTCCCCTACGAGGTCGACGCCGGACGCATGCGCCGCCTCGGCGAGTGAGCTCCACTGGCGAAAGAAGACGGACTGTCGAATCGTCTGCGCCTCGATTTCCGCCATCATCGAGCGCCGGGAGGCAGCCAGGGCCTCCGGCTTTCGAGCGCGCAGGCCCTCGGGCCATTGCGTCCAGGACGCGCCGCCATGTGCGCGCTTGAGCGCCATGAACAGAGAGAAGTCCTCCAGCCAGGCGCGGTTTGCCTCTCGGAACTGGGCGTATTCCTCACGCTGCCCGCGCTTGGCGCGGTCGCCGAACGTATCCGTCAGGCGCGTGAGCAATCGGTCCTTCCATGCGATCACCGCTCCGAAGTCGACGCGGTCCATCGGGAACGCTGGAGCGCCTTCGAGCTCATCGCTTCGCAGCAGTCCATCCTGAACGAGAAGCTCAGGACTGATCAACATCGGATTCCCGGCGAAGGCCGACAGCGACTGATAGGGCGAGTCTCCGTATCCGGTCGGGCCGAGGGGGAGCACTTGCCATAGTCGGCAGCCGGCGCTCGCCAACCACGCCACCCAGGAGTAGGCAGCCGGCCCCAGGTCGCCGATCCCATACGGCCCGGGAAGCGAGGTCGGATGGAGTAGGATCCCTCCCGCCCGGCCCGAGATCACGTCGAGCCTCCCCGCCCTGTGCTGCGAAGCGCCGCCGCCTCCTGGTATAGGTTCGCATAGGCCTGAGCGGAGCGAGACCAAGAGTAATCCCGCGCCATTCCCCGACGCTGCAAGCCTCGCCAGCGGCGCTGATCGGAGTACACCTCAAGGGCCGCGCTGATCGCCTCCGACAGCGCCTGCGCCTCGGCGGGGCCGAACAAGAAGCCCGTCCCATTGCCACCGACCGCATACGGAGCGACCGTGTCCTTCAGGCCACCGGTGGCCCGCACAAGCGGCACCGCACCGTAGCGCATGGCGATCAACTGCACCAGACCGCACGGCTCGTAGCGAGACGGCGCCAGGACCACATCCGCTCCGGCGAAGATCCGGCGTGCCAGGGTGGGGTCGAAGGCAGGCACGAAACCCACCTGCCGGGTTCGCCGCGCGGCAAATTCCCGGGCCCGGTCTTCGATCGCCAGATCGCCGCTGCCGAGGAGCACAAGCTGCCACGGCCGATCGGCGAGGCGCGTGAGAGCCTCCAGCACCAAGTCGACTCCCTTCTGGGCGTCGAGGCGCGTGACCATCGCCAGCAGCGGGATTCGCGCCTCGACAGGCAGTCCGAGGGCGGTCTGCAGCGCCGACTTGTTCGGGCGGCGATCGTCGAGCGAGCTGAGATCGTAATTCGACTCAAGCGATGAATCACCGGCGGGATCCCAGACAGTAGGATCGATACCATTCAGGATGCCGCGCAGCCGGTCGGACCTTGACGCCAGGAATGCTTCGAGCCCGCAACCGTATGCCGCAGTCTGGATCTCCGCAGAATAGCCAGGGCTGACGGTGGTGATCCAGTCGGCGTGGACCATGCCAAGGGGTAAGGGCAGGCTGCGTGCCCACTCCGGGAGCAGCGGCTCATTCGCCGCCTGCAGGCCATACTCGCCGAGGGCGTCGCCTCCACCGGATCCCATGAAAGGCAGGTTGTGCACGGTCAGGACCGCCGCGGTCGTCGCCCAGCCTTCCGCGACGGTGCGCAGCCACGCCAACGCAGGAGCCGTGTGCCAGTCATGCGCGTGAACGACGTCCGGAGACCAGCCTGTGGCCCGGCAGGCCTGCAGCGCGCCGAGTGCGAAGAAGATGAACTTGGCCGCATCGGCGGCGGCGTCTCCGTAAACGCCCGGCGCTCGCTCCACGGGTTCTCCACCGACCAACCAGAGCCGTCCGCCATCCGTCGGCAGTTCGAAGATCTCCGCCGGCAGCGGGCCCGAGGGACGCGGCACATCGACGCGCACTTGCGGGCGCATCCCGGCCACATGTGCAGCAAGATGAGCGTAGCGCGGGATTGCCACCCGGATGTCGATGCCCAACCGGGACAGCGCCGGCGGGAGTTCGCCGGCGACGTCGCCCAATCCCCCGACCTTGATCAGCGGGGAGGCTTCAGCCGCCAGGAACAACACCCTCATGCGGCAAACCAGCGGAAGTCGATGTCGGGGAACACCTTGTCCTGCTCCCACAAGTGCGCAGCCAGATCAACGTCCGGCGCGCCGCGGTCGAGGGTGTCCGACAGCTGGTCGAACCGCTCGACGTGGCTGTGGAAACGCTGCACGGCGTATTCACGCGCCTGCCCGGTGGACACAAGGAATGGCCAGTCGGACGACTGAAGGAGCAGGAGCTCCCGGGCCGCCTGCTTCAGGACCGACTCCTCAGCGGCGGTTGCAGACGCATGCTTGCGGACCAGTTCGAGCATTCGGCGCTCGGCGGCGTGGATCACCGGCCACATCCAGTGCGTATCGGTGTTGTCCCAGACGAAGTGCGTGCCGCCCGCGCCCCACGACCCTTCCGGCAGATTCAGAACGGTTTCCGGGGGGTGGGCCTCGACGAACGCCGGAGCGGTCGTCAGATCGACCACCTCCGACGCCGCGAGCTCGCGCAGCACAGCCTCGATCCACGACACCCCTTCAAACCACCAGTGGCCGAACAACTCGGTGTCGTAGTTGGCGCACACGACCCCGTAGCCCTTCTTCTCGGCCTGGTAGCCCTTGAGGAGGTCGCCGACCAGATGGGCATAGTGACGGGCGTGCTCGCCGACCTTACCGGCCGCCCAATCCGGATGGTAGGCATCCTTGTCCCCGAGGATACGCGGGCTCCGGACACCCGCCAGTACTGCATCCCCGAGGACCCGTCCTTCTTGTGGAACTCGCGGTAGTCGAAATCGCCCGGGTAGCCCCACTCGGCGCTCCACACCTGGAGTCCGCTGCGGTTGTTGCGCCCGAGGACGGCGACGTCCGTCCCGGCGACGAAGTACGGCAGGTAGGTGGTGGCAGGTTGAGCCGGGCGGACCTCGGAAAAGGGGACGACGTAGCGGCGCAAGATATTGCCGTAGGGGCCGATCGCCTCGCCGGCGGCCACGCCGACCGGCCGTCCGCCTTCGATCATGTGCGTCTCGGCAAAGAACAACCCGATCTTGTGCTCGTGGAGAAATGTCTCCAGACCGGGGCGCTGCCGGCCATCTTCAGCGAAGTAGGCTGGGCGATAGGCGCACTCAGGCAGCCAGATGGCGCGGGGCGCGCGTCCGAAATGCCGGCGGTGCGCTTCGACCGCCGTCCGCAACTGCAGGTTGATCGACTCATCCCGATCGAGCAGCGGCAGATAGCCGTGGGTCGCCGCGCAAGTGACCACTTCGATCACCCCGGCGTCCTGCAGCCGGCGGAAGGCAGGGACCAGGTTCCCGTCGTAGCGCTCGACGAAGCTGCGGCGGATCCCCACGTACCAATCCCGATAGAAGCCGGCCAGGTAAGCGAAGTGTGCATCGCCGGCCTTCTCGAAGCGCGGGATGTCGGCCGTCGCCGCCTCGACTTTCTCGTCCAGATACGTCAGGAAGTTGGCACGCACCAGATCATCGGCCAGCTGTTCGAGCAGAATCGGCGTCAGAGTGAGTGTCAGCCGCGCCGGAACACCCTCTTGCTGAAGCCGGTTGAGCGAATCGAGCAGCGGGACATAGGTCTCGGCTGCGGCCTCGTGCAGCCATTCCTCCCCGTGCGGCCACCGGCCGGCCTGGCGGGCATACGGCAGGTGCGAATGCAGGACGAATGTGAAGGCGCCGACCTTGGGCATGAGGGGCCTCGAGGTGAAGTCAATTGATTCTAGCAGATGCACCGGCGTGCTGGTGGGGCCGGCCGGCTGCATAACCGCAACAACCGAGCCGCACGCCGGGGTGGGCGCCGTTGGAGGCGGGTTCGGTCGGGGCTCCTTCCGTGGCCGTGCGGGGCCCTCTGAAATGCGGTTGGTGCGCGACGGCCCGTCGCGGGAATGACTTGCCCACCCCATCTGAGTGCGGGATACTGAGACGATGACGGCGCCGCCATCCTGGGCTTGGCGCCGGAGCAATCCACCGCGCATCGGTCTGTGAGGTCTGAATGGATGGCATCACCGTCGCCGAGCTGATCCCCGTCCTGCAGGTGGCTGTCGGTCCGGTCATCCTGGTCTCCGGCGTGGGACTGCTGCTGCTGACCATGACTAATCGACTGGCGCGCGTGATCGACCGCTCGCGCCTGTTGTACCGTGAACTCCGGGACCATCCGTCGACCGAACGGTCCACGGTCGTCGCTCAGATGCGCATGCTCAACGACCGCGCCCGCATGCTCCAGCGCGCCATCACCCTGGCGGCGGTGAGTGTCCTTCTGGCGGCCGTGCTCGTCATCGTGCTGTTCCTGACGGCCTTGTTCCGCTGGGAGAATCCGTGGCTGATCGGCCTGCTCTTCATCGTTTGCATGCTGTCCCTGATCGGTTCCCTGCTGATGTTCATCCGCGATTTGAATCGCTCGCTGATCGCGCTGCACCTCGAGGTCGGCCAGCTCGAGGGCTCAGTGTGATCCACCCGCCTGACCCCGATCCCGAGTTCGAAGGGCCGCCCGACCCGGAGCAACTGTGGGCAGAGCTCCTGTCCGAGGATGCCGCGCAGGTCGTCCCGGCGCTGCGAGCGATGGGGGCGGAAGAACGTGCCGCGATTCTCGCCCACCTGCGGCGAATGGCGCACGAGGCCGGCTGGTCCGACGGTCAGGCGCGGCGGGCGCGGGAGGCGCTGGCGATCGCCGCCAGCGATCCTTCCCTGGCGAGCCCAGAGCCTGACTCGTAGGCCTCCGGCGATGACGGGAAAGATGAGGGGCGGGCCGATCGGCCCGCCCCTGCTCGCGCATCTTCGGACACCGGACTTGGGCTACTTGCCCATCTTGGCCTTGAGTTCACGCGTCAGCGCCGGCAGCACTTCGAACAAATCTCCGACGATCCCGAAGCGAGCGACCTTGAAGATCGGTGCTTCCGCATCCTTGTTGATCGCCACGATCGTCTTCGACGTGCGCATCCCCGCCAGGTGCTGGATGGCGCCCGACACGCCGCAGGCTATGTAGACATCCGGCGAGACGACTTTGCCCGTCTGGCCAACCTGGTTGGCATAGGGGATGTATCCGGCATCGACGGCGGCGCGGCTTGCGCCGACGGCGGCGTTCATCACTGTCGCCAACTCGCGGATCAGCGCAAACCCCTGCTGCGCCCGCCACACTTCCTTCTGATGCTCATCGGTGATCTCCGCCGGCGGCGCCAGCTTGGGATTGTTCGAGACGCCGCGGCCGCCGGAGACGATCACCGCCGCGTCGGTCAGGCTCACGCCAACGTCGGAGGCCTTGTAGCCCAGCACTTCAGTCCGGGCATCCCCTGCCCCGCCGTCGGTCTTGGTCATCGGTCCCTTCTTCCCGGGCTGCGCCTCGGGCTTCGGGAACACCCGGCTGCGGATAACGAAGATCTGCGGTTTGGCCGTGGCCACAACAACTTTCTCCATCACCTTCCCGGCATAAATCGGCCGGGTGCCGACCACCTTGCCGTCCTTCACTTCGAAGCCGACCAGGTCGGGCACAACACCCGTCTCGAGATCGACCGCCACCATCGCCGCCAGCTCACGCGTCCGGCCGGTGGTGGGCAGGAACAGAACGTCTGCCCCGGCCTCCTTGAGCAGCTTGCTCAACACCGAAGCATAGGCTTCGACGCGGAACTCCTTGAGGGCAGCCGCCTCGACCACCTGGGCGTCATCAGCACCATGCTGGATGGCCTCTTCGGCCAGCCCGGCGATGCCCTGGCCGATCACGATGGCGGTCACCCCGGTTCCCAGCTCTCCGGCTGCCTTGCGCGCCGCACCCACGATTTCCCACGCCGCTGAGACGGCCTGGCCGTTGAAGTGATCGATGTAGACGAAGACATTCGTGGCCATCACAGCACCTTCTCTTCCAGCAGGCGGGCTGCCAGCTTGGCCGCCACGGCATCTGCCGAGTCGCCGGTGATCATCTCGACCTTGGTCTCGATCTTCGGCGGCGCGTACACTTCCGGCCAACTCAGCGCCGAGGCCGGGATGGCTGCCATCCCGATGTCGGCTGCCGACCAAACCGGGATGGTCGCCTTCGAAGCTTTGCGGATTCCCATGAAGGAGGGATAGCGCGGTTCGCAGATCTCCTTGATCACGCTGACCACCGCGGGCAGCGGGCTTTTGACTTGCTGCCGACCCTCATCCAGCACGCGGTCTACGGTGATCGTCCTGCCGGCAGGATCGAGCGCCGGGACGGCCGCCACCAGCGTCAGCGCCGGCCAGCCCAGTCTCCGCGCCACCTGCGCCGGCGTCACACCGGTGTCGGAGTCAACTGCCTGGCGGCCGAAGAACGCCAGGTCGACTCCGCCGATCTTCTCCAGCGCCGCTGCCAGGGCCTTCGAGACGACGAGCGAGTCGACCGAGGACAGCCCCGGGTCGCTGACCAGAACGGCCTCGTCGCAGCCCATGGCCAGTGCATGCTTGAGCGCCTCGCGGGCGGCCTCCGGGCCGACACTGAGTGCCGTGACTTTGCCGCCATGTGCTTCCCTGGTGCGCAGCGCCTGCTCGACGGCGAACTCGTCCCAGGGATTGATGACGAGCGGCGCGTCGCCCCACGACACCTTGCCGCCCTCCACCGTGACGGTGGCGGCGGTGTCCGGGGTTTGCTTCACACACACCACGATGTTCAAGTCGTCCTCCTTCTCGTTTTCCTCGGCGCCGCTCGCCCGGCGCCGAGGGTACTCTATGGCCGGCCGTTCCCGAAGTGCGGATCTCCTGCCTCCCGGCCGCGCTCGGAGGGAAATGCCGGGAGCTCACGCCGCAACGGCATGTCGTGACGGGTCCCCAGGGCGTAGCCCGCCTGGAGAAGCTCGTGAATCTCGCTGGTGCCTTCATAGAGCATGGCGCCGCGCGCATTGCGCAGGTAGCGCTCGACGTCGTACTCGTCGCTGTAGCCGTACGCGCCGTGGATTTGGAGCGCCTCGGAGGCTGCGGCGAAGGAGGCTTCGGTGGCGACCCACTTGGCCAGCGACGTCTCGCGCGTGTTCCTCTGGCCGGCGTTCTTCATCCAGCCGGCGCGCAGATAAAGCAAGCGCGAGGCCTCGTAGTCACGCACCATCCCGGCGATCTTGTGCTGCAGCAGCTGAAACTGAGACAAGGAACGTCCGAAGGCCTGGCGCTGATCGACGTAGCGCAGGCTGGCCTCCAGGCAGGCGCGGATCAGACCCGTGGCGCCGGCGGCCACGGTGTAACGCCCGCCGTCCAGGCAGGACATGGCGATGCGAAACCCCTCACCCTCTTCGCCCAGACGGCAGGCAGCCGGAAGGCGGACATCCTGGCAGTGCACCCAGCCCGTGGAGCCGGCGCGGATCCCGAGTTTGCCGTGGATATCGCCACGGGTGACGCCCGGCCGGTTGGCCTCGAGCACGAAGGCGCTCAGGCCATCATGAGGATCTGCGGCCTCGGAATTCGTTCGCGCAAACCACAAGAAGTGATCGGCCCGCGTGGCGAGCGAGATCCACATTTTCTCGCCGTTGAGGATGTAATCGGATCCGCTGCGCCGCGCGCTGGCCGCCAGCGCGGCGACGTCCGAGCCCGCGCCGGGCTCAGTCAGACAGAACCCGGCCAGCTTCTCGCCCCGCGCCTGCGGGACGAGGTAAGCCTGGATCTGTTCGTCGGTCGCCCACTGCAGCAGCCCCAGGCTGTTGAGCCCCAGGTGCACCGACATGACGACGCGCAGGCTGGTATCGACCGCCTCGAGTTCCTCGCAGGCGAGGCCAAGGCTGATGTAGTCCATCCCTTGCCCGCCCACCTCGACCGGCAGGCTGATGCCGAGGATCCCGAGCTCCCCCATGCGGCGAAGGATTCCCGGATCCATCGCCTGTCGGCGGTCCCACTCGCGGATATGCGGCGCGACCTCGCGCAACGCGAACTCGCGCACCATGCGTTGAACCCTATGGTGCTCGTCCGACAGCTCGAAATTCACAACCTTCGCCTCAGGGAACCCGCTTCGATTATAGCCGCAGGTCCGCGCACAAACAATCAAGTCCGGACGTCGGGCGCCAGCAAACCTGACTTTCTGCGCTCACCGAAGCATATGGTACGATTGGAAACAATCAGGATAAAGCTGACCGCCATACGCCATTGACCAAGCCGAGGGGCGACCTCGGGGCGAATGGCCAAGGCGCGAGGAGAGGGAT
Organism: uncultured Chloroflexia bacterium; assembly: GCA_963743255.1. Lineage (GTDB taxonomy): Bacteria > Chloroflexota > Anaerolineae > Anaerolineales > E44-bin32 > DYJB01. Next base: position 123,028 of record CAVUPD010000016.1, on the reverse strand, counting down.
CGAGATGGTTGCTGGGTTTCTGCTTGCCCTCCGAGAAGGCCTTGAGGCGGCGATCATCGTCAGCCTGCTGCTGGGGGCTCTTCGCCGAACTAGGCATGCGGAGATGTCGCGCTTCGTGTGGAGCGGCGTCGGCCTGGCTGTCGTCTTGAGCGCTGGCTTCGGATTCGGTCTGGTCGCTATCGGGGCCGGGCTGGAGGGTCGAGCCGAGCAGTTGTTTGAGGGGATCATGCTTACCTTGGCCGCCACGATCTTGACCTGGGTCGTGGTCTGGATGCAGGGGCAGCGCGTCGCCGCACACGCAGAACAGGAGATGCGCCGTGCGGCGACAACCGGCCAGCGATGGGCGGTGTTCCTGGCCGCGTTCGTGGCCGTTGGGCGCGAAGGGCTTGAGACCGGTCTGTTCGTCTCCGCCGCAGCCCTCGCTGGCGACAGAAGTCTGGTCGTTCTCGGAGCGATCCTCGGCTTGATCACCGCCGCGCTGCTCGGGGCGGGACTGTACGCCGCCACTCTGCGCCTCGACCTGCGCCGTTTCTTCACCGTCACCGGCGCCCTGATCGTATTGGTGGCGGCCGGAATGCTCGGCCACGCCGTCCACGAATTCACCGAACTGGGATGGGTTCCGCCCTTGATCGAGCCCCTGTGGGACCTGTCACGCAGCCTCCAGCCGGATTCCCCGGTCGGCCAACTGGCGGCAATCCTGTTTGGCTACGACCCAACCCCCTCCCTCGCCCAGGCATTAACCTATGTTGGCTACCTGGTGGGGATGGCGATCCTGCTCTTGACCCGCAATCGTCGCGCCACCCTCACCGTGGGGTCACTGCCAGCCGCTTGAGCTGCCGGGGCCTTCCCTCTCGCGGCTATAATCGTTCGCGGAGGGAGCGGCCGCCATGTGGAGTCGGCTGGGCAGGCGCGGTTTGCCCATCGTCCTCAGTTTTGTCGCTCTGCTCCTCGCCAACCCGACGCCGGTGCCTCGAGCCGTTGTTCGGTCCTGGACCACCGCTCGCCTCGCCGCCGCCTCAGGCGATCTCGGGTCCGCTGCGCAGGCACTGCGCCCTCAAAGTTTCCCTTCTCCCTGGCTCGTCGCCCTTAAGGCGGATTCCATTCGGCTGGCTCTGGCACAGGAAGATGGGCACGCGCGCGCTGGCGCTCTTGGAGACCCCTCCCGACCCTCAGGCCCCCGTGATGGTTGTCGGATGTTGGCGCGCAGAAGCGCTTGCGCTCGTGGGCCGTTGGGAGGAATCGATTCAGTTGCTGCCGGGCTCCGGACCCACGCCCTGCCTTGCACCCCTTCCGCTTCTTTCCGCACTGGCAAGGGAAGAGATCGAATCCGATAACACCGATCAAGCCATCGCCATCCTTCAACAGCTGGTGAGCCTCGATCCGGCGCGGTTGGAGGATGCGGCGCTCCTTGCGGCGTGCCAGCTGCTCGAGGATCCGCAGGTCGCCTTTGCGACGCTTCAACTGCCTGCCGCGCGCGGCGTCCCACTCGCAATCGACCTAACGGAGGCCGTGGGCGGGCTGCCACATGCAAACCGGTCGGACTTGCTGGCTGCCGCGGGGCAGGTCTTCCTGCAACATGAGATGTGGCACCTTGCCGCGGGGACCTTTCGTGAGCTGGTCACGCTCGAGCCGATGAGCGCTGCCGCGCATGCTTACTACGGCCTCGCCCTGGAGCAGTCCGGTCAGACAGGCCTCTCCGAGCTCGAAGCTGCCGCTCGCTTGGAGCCTGCCTCCTCCCTCGCCCAGTCGCTGGTCGGCCTGCACTGGCAGCAAGCGGGCAACCCGCAGAAAGCGATCCCTTTCCTCGAGCGTGCCGTGGCGCTCGATCCGGGTAGCAGCGCCCTTCTGGCGTCGCTCGCGTCGGCACAGGCTGCAGCCGGGAACCTTCAGGATGCGCTGGAGGGCTACCGAACGGCAGCGGAGCTTCAGCCGGCCGACCCGGTCTTCTGGCGGCTGCTGGCGTCCTTCTCCTTCGCCCGCGAGATCGAGCTGCTCGAGACCGGACTGCCCGCGGCGCGGAATGCCGCAGTCCTGGACCGGGATGACCCAATCGCCGTGCAGCTTCTCGGCAGCCTCCACTACGTGCTCGGCGACCGGGTCGTTGCCGAAAGGCTGCTCGGTCGCTCGATCGAGCTCGATCCCACTTCGGCGGTCGCCAGGCTGCACTACGGACTGCTCCTGTCGTCCACCGGGAAGATCGGGGAAGCCCGGGCCCAGTTGTCTGCCGCCGCGATTCTCGGCGGGACGGAGCCCGTCGGCCTCATGGCCCAGCGGGGGTTGCTCGAGCTGGGCGAATAGCGCCGCGTCGGTATCTGCATGCTAGAATGCCCGCCGTCATGCAGCTTCCCCTCCTCCGCCTGATCGGCAAGGTTCTGTGCGCTGCGCTGATGCTCGTCCTTGGCGCAGCATGCTCGCCGTCGAGTACATCCCTGCCCGTTGGAAGCGTCCTCTTCCAGGACGATTTCTCGCGCTCCAGCAGCGGGTGGGAGATCCGCCATCGCGCCGACGCCATCCTCGAGTATCGTGACGGCCTGTACGCCATGCTGGTCCTCTCCCCGCACACCAGCAGCTGGACGACCCCGGGGCTCGAGGTCGGGTCCGTGCGAATCGAAGTCGATGCGTTGCAGATCGGCGGACCAGAAGACAACCTATACGGGCTGGTATGCCGCTATCGCGATGCCGAGAACTTCGTCTTTCTGGTCGCCTCCAGCGACGGGTTCGCCGGCATCGGTTCGTACCGAGAGGGCCGGCGGGAGCTGTTCGGCGGAGCAGCTTTGCTTCCGGCAGCTTCGATCGCCCCGGCCGGATCCACCAATCATCTTGCCGCGGTCTGTCTGGAGGACACGCTGCGGCTGTACGTCAACGGCGTCCTGGCCGCCGAGGCGGTCTCCGTCGGCGGTAGAGCCGAGGGAGACGTCGGCTTGATCGTCGGCACGTACCTCGAGCCGGGCGTCGAACTCGTCTTTGACAACTTCTCCGTTCGCGTCCCGGAGCCCTCGCCCTGATTCTCTTTCTGAGCAGCGTCGGCTTGCCGCCCGAGCCGCTTGTTACCGGAGAAGGATCGCGGGGTGCCTTCTCCTATCCAGAATCCCTGCAGGGCTCGTTTTCCCTGCGTTCGCTTCTCGAGGCTCGAGCAGAACGGAACGATTCGGGGTCAGGTTCTCGCATCCCCTCCCTGCCTCGCCCCACACGGGACCCGGCCAGGCAGGGGGTGATAGAATTGGTTGCTTGCGTGCCGGGCAGCCAGATCTCGTCCATCGGCCACACGCAGACCGAGTTCCGGACGCCGAAGAGAAGGGTTCCCATGCCGTCGAAGGCTGACCTCGAAAACGCCCTCAAGGATGCGATGCGCAGCGGTGACGACGTCCGCAAGCGAACGCTGCGCATGGTCCTCTCGTCGCTCAAGTTTGCGGAGGTCGAGAAGCGCGGTCCGGTGGATGAAGCCGGCATCGTCGGCATCCTGCGCAAGGAGATCAAGATGCGCCAGGAGGCCGTTGAGGAGGCCGGGCGCGCCTCCCGCCCGGATCTCGCCCAGGCCTCGCAGGCCGAGCTCGCCGTTCTGGAGGCCTACCTCCCCAAGGCCCTCGAACCCGCCGAGCTTGAGGCGCTCGTCCGCCGGGCGATCACCAAATCGGGCGCCGTCGGGCCGCAGGACATGGGGAAGGTGATGAAGGTCCTCGTGCCGCTCGTCGAAGGGCGCGCCGACGGGAAACTGCTCAGTTCTCTCGTGCGCGACATGCTGGGCAGCGCCTGACCATTGATGGACGCCCTGGGCACACCCCGCCGGGGATGGCGAGAGCGGCTGAAGTCGATCTGGCTGGCCGCCAGGCTGTGGGTGATCTTCGTCGGCGGCGTCACCGGCGCCGTGCTCGCCCTTTCCTTCCCGGTCGCCCAGACCGGAACCGCCATTCCACTCCAGTCGGGTGACGTCTCGCCGCAGGACCTGCGCGCCCCCTACACCCTTTCGTACACCAGCGAGATCCTCAGCGAGCAGGCCCGCCAGGCGGCCGAAGCAGGTGTGGCCGACGTCTACGATCCTCCGGACGCTCTGATCGCCCGTCAACAACTCGAGCGGCTGCGCAGCCTGTTGAGTTTCGTCGACTCGGTCCGGGGGGACGCCTTCGCCTCTCCGGATCAACGCCTGGCTGATCTCTCCGGCCTCACCGACCTGCGGCTGAACGCATCTCAGGCCGCAACCTTGCTGGAGCTCCCGGAAGCCCGCTGGCAGGCCCTCAAACTCGAGGCTGTCGCCGTCCTCGAACAGGTGATGCGTAGCGAGATCCAGGAGGGGAGGGTCGAGGAAGCGCGTCGCTCGGTCCCGGCGCGGGTCAGCATCGCCTTCCCGGTCGATCAGGCGACGTTGGTCGCCGACATGGTCAGCGCCTTGATCGTCCCGAATGCGTTGTACAACGACGCCGCCACCTCCGGCGCCCGACAGCAGGCCCGACTGCAGGCCGTGCCGGTCCAGCAGTCCTTCGCCGCCGCTCAAACGATCATTGCTCGTGGCGACATCGCCACGCCGCTGCTTATCGAAGCCCTGGATGCCTATGGGCTGCGCCAGCCGCCGGACCCATTGCGCGGGGCAGCCGTTCACACCCTGCTGGTGACGACGCTGGCAATCGCCCTGGTGTTGTTCGGGCTGCGCGTGCACCCGCGCGAGATCCAGAGCGCCCGCTTCGCTGCCATCCTGGCCTCCAGCCTGGTGGCCGAGACGATCGTGATGCCGCGCCATGGTCCCGGGGCGGACGCTCCTGCCGTATCTCTTCCCGGCCGCCATGCTGCCGATGCTGATGGCCGTCCTCTTCAGCCCCGGGATGGGCGCCGCCGTGGCGTTCGTGACGGCCGGCCTGGCCGGGTACATGGCCCCGTACGGGCACGAGATGGTGATGTACACGCTGCTCGGCGGCGTGATGGGGGCGCTGATCATCGGGCGTGCCGAGCGTCTGAGCACCTTCATCTGGGCCGGGTTCGCCGCCGGCCTGGCGGCCGCTGCCATGGTCGTCGTCTTTCGATTCCCCGATCCGGCCACCGACGCATTTGGGAAGGCCTCCCTGGTCGGTGCGGCGCTCCTCAGTGGGCTGCTCTCGGCGAGCCTCGGATTCGGCCTGCTGCTGCTCGTGGGGAACGTCTTCGGCATCACCACCAACCTGCAGTTGATGGAGTTGTCACGCCCCGACCATCCGCTTCTTCAGTTCATCCTGCGCAATGCACCCGGTACCTATCAGCATAGCCTGCAGGTCGCCAATCTCGCCGAACAGGCGGCGCGCGCGCCGTCGGCGCCAATGCGGCTCTGGTGCGCGTCGGCGCCCTTTACCACGATGCCGGCAAGGCCGTCCGGCCGGCGTTCTTCATCGAGAACCAACCTGCCGGTCAGAATGTACACGAGCAGATGGATCCGTTGACCAGCGCCGGGGTGATCGTCGGGCACGTGCGCGACGGCCTGGAGCTGGCCCGCAAGTACCGCCTGCCGCGCCGCATCCAGGCCTTCATTCCCGAACACCATGGCACGCTCGAGGCCTCCTTCCAGTACCGCAACGCGCTCGAAGCCGCCAACGGCGATGCTTCCAGGGTCGATCGGCGCGACTTCGCCTATCCAGGTCCGCGGCCGCGCTCGCGTGAGTCCGCCATCCTGATGCTGGCCGATGGTCTCGAGGCCAAGGCCCGAGCGGAGAACCCAGAGGACGAGCAGGCGATCGACCGCCTGGCGAGCTGGGTCGTCGACGACCGCCTGGCGAAGGGTCAGCTCGACAGGACGGACCTGACCTTGCGGGACCTGGACACGATCCGGCGCTCGTTCGCCGCCACGCTCAAGGGCATCTACCACCCGCGCATCCGCTACCCGCAGCCGGGGGAAGCCTCCCCAACGGCAGGTGCGGCTGGCGGGGATGTCTCGCAGGCGCCCACCGAGCCAGGCCCGGCCTCGCGCCCCCGATGACCCACGCCGTGCACCTCCAGGCTGTGCCGCGGCAGCATGCGGCCGAGTTGCGCCGCGCCATACGCAGGACGTTGGAGCTCGCCAACGCCGGTCCGGGCAGCATGACCCTGCGGCTGTCCGACGAAGGCGAGATGCGTCGACTGAACACCGAGTTCGCAAACACCGACGGCGTCACGGACGTGCTCTCTTTCCCAGACGGAAGCCCGGATCCAGAAGGCCCGGGCACATACTACGGCGACATCCTCATCGCCCTTCCCGTCGCCGCTTCCCAGGCGGACTCTGCCGGGCATTCCGTTCAGGCCGAGCTCGTCCTGCTGGCGGTCCACGGCACCCTTCACCTGCTCGGCCACGACCACGCAGACCTGGCGGGGCGCGTGGCGATGTGGAGCCTGCAGGATCGCATCTTGAGCGACATCGGCTGCCTCCTTCGCAGCCCGCAAGGTGGTGTATGACTCACCCGAGGTCCCGGTCTCGGCTGGCATCCTTTCGTTATGCTGTCGCCGGTTTGGCCCACGTCCTCCGCACACAGCGCAATGCCTGGATCCATGCCGTCGCCAGCCTCTTCGTGGTCGTACTCGCGTTCTGGTTGCAGCTCGGCCTGACCCAATGGGCGGCGTTGGTCCTCGCCATGGCTATGGTTTGGATGGCCGAGTTCGTCAACAGCGCGCTGGAGGCAATCGTAGACCTGGCGAGCCCGGACGTTCACCCGTTGGCCAAGGTCGGCAAGGACGTCGGCGCGGCGGCGGTGCTGATTGCGGCGGTTTCCGCCGCCCTGGTCGGCCTGCTGATCCTCGGCCCGCCGCTCGGGCAGAGGTTGTGGGGCGGCTGAGCCTCCGCGAGCTGGTTTGCCGGGGCTGGGCATGTATGCCATAATGGGCTCGTTACCCTAGCGACACTCGGGTTCGGAGACTCTCCGCATGGCGGCTACCCCATCGATCCGGCAAGGCAGCGTCTTCCGCGCAGCGGCCAGTTCGCTGGATTTCAACAACCCTGCCCAGGCACTCAGCGGTCTCTTGCGCCTGTCGTCGCAACTGCTGTCGTCACCGCGTGCGGCCCTCTACGAATACGACGAGAGCGAGAATGCCTTCAGCCCACGCTTCGCGCTCGGCCTGGCACTGGCCGATCTCGGCCGCCTCTCGCCGGCGACCGAACATCCGGTGCTGCGCGCCGCGCTCACCAGCCGGCAGGCGACGGCGACGGGCGGTGCGCCCGAATCCCTGGGCCTGCCTCTCGCCCCTGGCAATGTCGTCTGCGCGCCGTGTCTGACCGGCGGCCAGACCATCGGCCTGATCTTCGTCGCCAATGACGCCTCCACCGGCTTCGATGCCGAGGCGCTGGCGACGGTCGAGATCATCGCCACCCGCGCCGCCGAAGTGCTCGCCTTCGCCCGCCAATCTGCCAGCCAGAGCTATCTGTTCCATAAGCTCAGCCTGCTCTACCAGGCGACCCACGCCATCACCAGCACTCGGGACCGCACGGAAGCCGTGCGCCAGACGGCGGCCCATCTGCTCAAGGCGACCTCAGCCGATTCCTGCGAAGTGCTGGTCTTCGGCGAAGGCACCGGCCTGACGACCCGTTTCCGGCCGCAGCTCGGCAAGTCGGTCCAACATACGGTCGTGTCGATGTTGACCGATAGCATGCCGGAGTACCCGGTCCACAAGCAGGTGATTCGGGATATCAAGCCGGCAACCCTCAGCCTGGTGCCCCCGCAAGGGTCACCGCGCGACCTGACCATGCTGCAGGAGGAGGGGCTCGCCTCGGTCGCCGTCTTCCCCCTGGCGACCCACAATCAGGCCCTCGGCCTCGTGCGCCTTCTGTACAGCCAGGCGGGTCGGCAGATCAACGAGCAGGAGATGGAACTCGCCCAGGCCATCATCAACATCGGCGCCGTCGGCCTGCAGGACGCCGTCCACCTGGAGACTGCCCAGGCACGCGCCGACCAGCTGCAGCTCCTGGGAGACATCGGCCGCGACCTGACGTCGACCCTGGAGCTCGAGGTCGCCCTCGAGAACGCCATGCAGAACGCTCAGCGACTGCTGGGCGCCGAAGCCTGCGTCCTGTTCCTGCTGGATGAGCCGGGCGAAAAGCTGATCCTCAAGGCCAGCGGTGGAACGTCGCTGCGCATCCGCGACGTTGCCATCCGCCTCGAGGAAGGGATCGCCGGCTGGGTGGCCCGCAACCGCCAGCCGCTGATCGCCAACGACGTTCGCGCCAACCCTCTCTACCACTCATCCATCGATGGGCAGACGGGCCTGCTGACCACTTCGGTCCTATGCGTCCCGATGGAGACGCGCGGACAGATGCTCGGTGTGATCGAGGCCATCAACCACCCGCGCGGTGCGTTCATCGAAGGCGATCAGCAGATGCTGACCTCGGTCGCCTCGTGGGCGGCCGTGGCCATCGAGAACGCCAACTTGTTCCAGCGCGTGGCCGAGGAACGGCGGCGTTTGGAGGCGACGCTGGTCGAGACGGCAGACGCCGTCGTGCTCACCGACCGGTCGGGCAAGATCATCCTGGTCAACAAGGCCGCAGCGCAATCCTTCCGCATCAACGCCGATATGGCGGCCGGGCGCATGGCGGATGAGATCTTCTTCGGGCACCCGTTGGGGGGCCTGCTCGTCGGCCAGGAGGTCAGCCTGCCAACGACGATGGAGGTCACCACGCCGACCGAACGCGTCCTGTACGCCTCGGTCAGTGAGGTCACCGATGTCGGCCGGGTGGCGGTGATGCAGGACATCACCGCGCTCAAGCAGATCGACCGCATGCGCTCGCAGCTCCTGGGCACCGCGGCCCACGACCTGAAGAACCCATTGAACGCCATTCGGCTGGGCGCCGATCTGCTTAACGATGCCCCGCTGACGGAGCAGCAGCGCAAGGCGCTCAACATGATGCAGCGCGCCACCGACAGCATGGCCAATCTGATCACCGGGCTGTTGGAAACGATCCGCGTCGAGTCCAACGCCAATCTTTCCTTCGAGCCCTGCCAGGTGAACGACCTGATCCGGCGAGCGATCGAAGACCTGCGCCCGTTGGCGGAGGCCCGCAACCACACCATCGTCTACGAGCCGCCGCGTGAGGCGGTGCTGATCGTCGGCGACCCGTCGCGCCTGAATTCGGTGATGACCAACCTGCTGAGCAACGCCATCAAATTCACCGAGCCCGGCGGGCAGATCACCGTCGAGGTTGAATGGGACGAGGATCTGGTTCACCTGCATGTGACCGATACGGGCCCGGGAATCCCGGAGGACGAGATCCCGCGTGTGTTCGAGCACCTGTTCCGCGGGCGGGTGACGGTGCGCGATCCGAATAACCCGATCGAAGGGACCGGGCTGGGTCTGGCGCTGGCCAAGACGGTCGTCGAACAGCACGGCGGGAAGATCTGGGTAACGGGCACTGCTGGCGAGGGTGCCACATTCCACGTCACGCTGCCGCGCGAGCCCACCCCGAAGACTGGCTCCCTGCGCCGCGAGTGACGGCGCGAGCTCCGCTCGATCCTCCCACTGCCCGGCGCCCTGGCGCCGGGCTTGCGTCAGGGCCGGCACGATCGTAATCGCGCCGGCAAGGAGATGGGTATGGCAAACCCTGGCTTCCGATTCGGCACCGTCGGCGCGCCGGCCTCCACGCCACCCCGCCCGGGCGGCTCAGTGGGCGCGATCCAACACCTGTCCGGCCTCGGCTTCGGGGCATTCGAGCTGGCCTGGGTTCAATCGGTGCGCGTCACCGAAGCGACCTGCGCCGCGATCCGGGAGGCAGGCCGGGCCGCGGATGTCTTGCTCAGCGTCCACGCTCCGTACTACATCAACCTGAATGCCACCTCTGAGGAATGGCCCAAGAGCCGCAAGCGCCTGATGGACGCGGCGCACTTCGGCAACCTGGCCGGCGCCACCGACATCGTCTTCCATCCCGGCTCGTACTTCCTTCGCCCGGCAGCAGAAGTCCTCCAGACGGCCCTCCCGCGGCTGAAGGGCTGCGTGGAGGAATTGCGCCAGGCCGGCAACCCCGTCCGCCTCCGACCAGAGGTGATGGGCAAGGCTGCCATGCTCGGTTCGCTTGAGGATGTCCTCTCCATGGCGCAGGAGGTGGAAGGCGTCGAGCCATGCCTGGATTTCGCCCACCTGCACGCCCGGGCCGGAGACGGTTCCATGAACGCCTACGAGGACTGGAAGGGAGTCCTGACCCGCTACCGGCGCGCACTCGGAGCCGCCAGCTTGAAGCGGCTGCACTGCCACCTCTCCGGCATCGAATACACGCCCGGAGGGGAGCGCAAGCACCTGATGCTGGCTGACTCAGATTTCGATCTCCCCGGCCTGATCCGCGCCCTGGCGGAACTGAAGTGCGGGGGCCGGATCGTGTGCGAAAGCCCCGTGATGGACGCAGACGCCGGCCTGATCCAGAAGACCTGGGAGCGGTCGGTTCGCCGGCTTGGCTGACACTAGCACACCCACGTCGCGTGGAAGGCCTCGCGTTGAACGACCTCTCCGATCTAAACTTCAAGATCATCGCCTGCCGGCGCTGCCCACGGTTGGTCGCCCACCGTGAGCAGATGGCACATGATAAGCGCCGTGCCTACCGGGAGGAGACCTATTGGGGTCGCCCGGTCCCATCCTGGGGCGACCCGGCGGCGCGCGTCCTGATCGTCGGCCTGGCGCCCGGCGCTCACGGCTCCAACCGCACCGGGCGCATGTTCACCGGCGACGGTTCGGCCGACTTCCTCACCCCGGCGCTGTTCCGCGCCGGGTTCGCCAGCCAGCCGACCTCCATCGATGCTGTCGACGGCCTGCGCCTGGACGACCTGTACGTCACCGCTGTCGTCCACTGCGCCCCCCCGGAGAACAAGCCGCTGCCGGCAGAGGTCTTACGCTGTCGGCCCTACTTCCGCGCTCACCTGGCGGGGTTGCCTCGTCTTCGGGTCGTGATCGCCCTGGGGCAGATCGCCTTCCAGGGTGTGCTCGAGACCCTCCGGGCGTCTGGTCAGGTCCTGCCGTCCCCGGGGCCGCGCTTCTTCCACGGCGGCGAGCTCTCGTTCCCGGCCTTCACCTTGCTCGCCAGCTATCACCCCAGTCGGCAGAACACGCAGACCGGGCGCCTCACCCCGCTGATGCTCGACCGCATCTTCCTCCGCGCTCGTGAACTCCTGCGCTGAGGCGCGGGCTGGCTTTCAAGAGCTAATTGCCCTCGACCGCACCGAGGCGGTAGCGAAACCATCGGCGAACCCTGACCGCACGCTGCCGGGACCTCCGGGGAACATGGGGGGCCTCGTTCGACCGTCACCCGCGACGTTTCCTCCCGCACCTAAGAGACCTCGGATCCGAAGCTACTCGCGAAAGAAGACAGAGGTTCTCCACGGGCCGAGAACGGAATGCGTCGTCGATGCTCTGCGGCAAAACAACGAGCCCCCGCGCAGCGACTGCACGGGGGCTCGAGCCAACGGCCAACTCATGCATCTATTTGCGCGAGCGGCTCCCGGATTCTTCCGCCTTCTCCTTCCGCGCCATCCGCGCCGCCGTCAGGATGCAGTCGAAGGTCATCGCCGCCACCCCCAGCACAGCGAACAGCACCAGGAAGCGGTCCTCCAGGTGAAGCACACGGTCAAAGAAGAATGCACCCAGGAGAAGTGCGACGTAGCCGAACAGGAATCGGTCCCACCGGTGCAGATAGGCATAACCCAGACCGGGGACGACGAATTGCAGGATCCCGGCATACCCGGGATTCCGGCCGGGATCTCGCCGGCGGAACCAGATGCCCCCGATCAGCAAGACCGTCAGCCAGGCAAAGACCATCGCGTAGGTCGCGTTCAACAACTCCTCCTCTAATTACCCTTGGGAAACTCCATCTCTTCTTTCCCGGCCAGGATCGAGTGGACGCGGCGCATGACCGTCTCGAGGTGGCGGGGCTTGTGCACGAAGTCCAGATCGTCGCTCTTGATCGTCAAGACCGGGCTGAGGTCAAAACTGGACGCCCAGTTGTCATAGAAAGATTCCAACAGCCCCAGGTAGTCGGCGGTTACGCCGCGCTCGATCTCACGCCCGCGTGAGCGGATCCGGTCGAGCAGCACCGGCACCGGTGCCTTAAGGTAGATCAACAGGTCGGGAGGCGGCAGGTGGTCGACGACCAGGTTATACAGCCGCCAATACGTGTCGTAGTCACGCTGCGCTACGTTGCCGAGCGCCAGACTGGCGCGGGTGAAGATCTCGGCGTCCTCGTAGATCGAGCGGTCGATGATCGCCGAGTCCGGCGAGCGCGCCAGAGCCAGATGCTGCTCTGCCCGATGTCCCAGGAAGAAGACTTGCAGGTGGAAGGCCCAAGCTCGCATGTCGGAGTAGAAGTCCGCCAGGTAGGGGTTGTCGCGGACCGACTCGTAGGCCGTCGTCCAGCCCAGCCGCTCGCCCAGGCGCTCAGTCAGCGACGTCTTGCCGGCCCCGATGTTGCCTGCCACAAGGATGAAACGCTTGGCCACGTGCTCTCCCGATCGCGCCCTCAGTCCAGGAACCCGTCGACGGTCCCCTCCGACAAAGCCTGCAGGCGGAGTGCCAGCCGGCCGGCCAGCTCGGTTGCCGTGCGCATCTTGCCGAAATGGCCATCGGTGGCCACCTCCAGGCTGTCGCGGATGCCGTTGAGCTGAGGCACAGCGACGCGTTCGACGTAGTCCGCCACCTCGGCCGGGCTCTTGAACTGGCGGAGCCGCCCACCGTCCAGCATCGTTCGCAAATCGGTCAGGCTGGCGGCTGAGCGGCGGAAGGTGGTTTCCGTCTCGGCTGTTGTCTTGAGGATCTCCGAAAGGCGACTGACCGAGTCAAGCATCTCGCGGAATGAAATCATGTCCCGCCTCCCCTGCCCCCTGCGTTCGATCGCACGTCTGAGTATACAACCGGAGCCTGCCCGCCTGGGCTGGCATGCTCCTTCACGAGTGCAACAGGGCCCTCCGAGAGGTCGGAACAACGGCGGCGGACCGTGGTCCGCCGCCGGTAGAGCACTAGGCAGATGACTCAGTCGCTCAGCACTCGCTGTAGCCGCACCCGTAGCACTTGCGGCAGCCTTCCTCGTTGACCACCGCCGCCGCGCCGCACTCGGGACACAGGTCGCCAATCCGGACGGGGATCAGGATTTGGGCCTCGGGTTCGGGGATCACCACCGGCGTCCCCGGCGTCTGCCCGAGATACTCGGCCAGTGCTCGGGCCAGCCCGTCGGGTAAGGACAGGACGCGGTTCGGCCCAAAGCCGAGCGGCCGACCGCCACCGATCCCCGCCAACTGGCGGACCGTCTCGGCCAGCCGCTCACGCGGCGGGACGGGCGAAGCAATTCGCAAGACATACGAGATCAGCCTGCCGATCGCTTCCGACACCGCCGCGGTCTCTGACCCGGCCTTGGCGGTGGTGATGAACACCTCGAACGGCTGAGCTTCCAAGCTCTGGTTAACGGTCACAAACGCCTTGCCGACGGGTGTACTGATCTGATAGGTGCAGCCTTCCAGGCGCTGGGGACGGGGCTGCTTCCCCTCCATCCACATCTGCAGCTGCGCCGATTCGGCCGCACGTGGGGCGGCCTTCTTGTCGGCCGTCTGCTTGGTCTCCAGCACGACCTTCTGCCGCGAGCCGGTGACGTAGACCGTCAGTCCCTTGCAGCCCAATTCCCATGCCAGCAGGTAAGCGCGGGCGACCTCGTCTTCCGAGGCGCCTTCAGGGAAATTACAGGTCTTGCTCAAGCTGTTGTCGACAAAGGCCTGCATGGCGGCCTGCATGCGGACGTGTTCCTCGGCAGTGATATCCTGCGAGACAACGTAGGCGCGCCGAATCGCCGCCGGCACCTCGTCCACGTCCTGGCATGACCCCTTGTCCATCACCTGTTCGACGATCAAGCCTCGGGCCTCGTCGCCGACGCCGGCTTCGATCAGGGCCTGCTCGAAGCTCGGGCTCATGTAGCTCAGCTTCAGATCGGAGCCGGAGTCATCCACGTGTCGATAGTAGGCCAGGGCGAACACCGGCTCGCATCCATAGCCCTCGCAACCGGCCACGGTGGCGATCGTCCCGGTCGGCGCCACGGTCGTCTGCGCCGCGTTGCGGATTCCGGAGCGCCGAATCCCTTCGACAACTCGATCCCAATCGACGTCCGGGCGGCCGAAGGACATCCCGTACGGTGTAATCGGGCGCGGCGCCTCCCAGGTCAGATGGGCGGGATCGTAGATGCTGCCCGAGGAGGCGGGGAACGCGCCTCGCTTGTCGGCCATCTCAATGCTGGTCAGCATGCAGTGATAGCGGACGAACTCCATCACCTGGGCGGCAAACTCCTGCCCATCGTCCGATCCGTAGCGCACGCCGACGTGGTACATCAGATCGCCCAGACCCATCACGCCCAGCCCGATGCGCCGCGCCCGGTGGGCGGCTTCCTGAAGCTGCGGCACCGCCGGCACGTAGGCGTTGGCGGTGACCACATCATCCAGGAAGCGCGTGCTCTCCACGACCGACACGCGCAATTTCTCCCATTCGACCGTGCCTCCGGGGCCGAGGTGCTGGGCCAGGTTGATCGATCCCAGGCAGCAGTTCTCGTACGGACCGAGCCACTGCTCGCCGCACGGATTGGTCGCTTCGAGGCTGTACAGATGCGGCACGGGATTGGTGCGGTTAGCCGCGTCCAGGAACAGCATCCCCGGTTCGCCGTTGTGGTGCGCGTGCTGGACGATCAGATCGAATACCTCGCGCGCCGGAGCCGTCTCGACCACTTCGCCGGTGTGCGGGGCCACCAGGTCATACGTCCGGTCGTCGCGGACGGCCTGCATGAAGGCATCGGTCACCCCGACCGAGATGTTGAAGTTGGTGATGTGGTTCTCGTCGATCTTGCACGAAACGAACTCGCGAATGTCCGGATGATCGACGCGCAGAACGGCCATGTTGGCTCCGCGCCGCGTGCCGCCCTGGGCAACTTCCCCGAAGGCCTTGTCGTAGACGCGCAGAAAGCCCACCGGTCCGGTTGCTCTGCCCGCCGAGGACTTGACCAGCGCGCCGTGCGGGCGCAGCCGGCTGAAGGAGAAGCCGTTCCCGCCTCCGGTCTGTTGGATCAGCGCCGCATCGCGCAGCGTCTGGAAAATGCCCGAGGAATCGCGCCCCATGTCGTCCGTGATCGGCAGGACGAAACAGGCCGCCAGCTGTCCGAGGGGTGTCCCGGCTCCGGTGAACGTCGGTGAATTGGGGAAAAAGCGCTTGGAGGCCAACAGGTCGTAGAACGTGCGCGCCGCGCCCAGGACATCGCCGTTCCACTCGCGCTCGGCCTCGGCGACATGGTAGGCCACGCGCCAGAACATCTCCTCGACGGTCTCAGCTGGCCGCCCGTTGTCATCCCGACGGATGTAGCGCTTAGTCAGGACGGTGCGGGCGTTCTCGCTCAGGTCGACACTCCGCAGGTCTTCGGGGAGCGGGGGCCGGGGAAGGGCCCGGGAGGAATGGGGCTGCACCTCCACCGATGAGCGAGCCGTTCGTGGCATGGCATTCTCCTCGAGACTCAAACCTGTACCCGGAACGACGGAACCGCTGCGGTGAGCTCCCGCAGCGGAGCGACACGGACCCCAATTCAGCTTTCGAGCAGGCGATCGATCTCGTCCCGCAGGGCGCGAAGATCATCCAGGCCCAGATAGACGATGGCATAGCGGATGTAGGCGATGTGATCGAGTTCCTTGAGTCCGGCGATGATCAGGTCGCCGACGACGCGCGACGAGACTTCGGCTTTGCCCATCGTCTGCAGCGTCGACTCGACCTCCCCGACCAGCCGATCGATGTCGGCCGCCGACACCGGTCGCTTGGCGCAGGCGATCCGAATGCCGCGGGCCAGCTTCTCGCGGTCGAATTCCTCGCGCGTGCCATCCTGCTTGATCACCATCGGCGAGGCCAGGACGGCGCGCTCATGCGTGCTGAAGCGCTGGCTGCACGCCATACACACGCGCCGACGTCGCACGCCACCGCGCGCGTCGTGCGACGTATCGATCACACGCGTCTGTTCACTCCGGCAGTACGGGCAGCGCATTGCAACTCCTCACGGACGGCCCAGAACGCATGTTTGGCGCCACATGTCGGGAACCCCGCAGCCTGTCACCCGACATGTCCGGTCGAGGGGCCGAAATTCTAGCATGGCACCATCCTTGCACGCAATGGCGTCTCCCACCCGTTGGCTTAAAGATTATGGTACTTAGGTCCTACCTGCGGGCGCAAGGGGCCAGCGGACCCCGAGCCCCCGGTTAAACCCCTGCAGACCGACGCCGAGAGGAGGAGACCGGCGTCGGTCTGCGGAAGAGGGCCCCGCTGGCCCGGGCCGGGCAGCGACCGGCCCGCCCAAGGGAGCGAATGACCAGGGCATCCCGCCCCAACTTGTTACCTTCGGCGCAAGAAGGCCGGGATGTCGAGGTCGGCGTTGTCGAAGCTCTGGATCGGGAAGGGTTCGGGGGCCATCTCGGTCCGCGTCAGCCCTCCCTGAGCCTCCGTTCGGCTGCGGGCGCGGCGGTCGATCCGCCCCACACCGCTGGCGCGCTCGAAGCCGGTGGCAATCACCGTGATGCGCAGCTCGTCCCCGATGTTCGGGTCGATCACCGCGCCGAAGATCAGGTTGACGTCCGGGTGCGCCGTCTCCTTGATGATCGCCGCCGCCTGGTTGACCTCGAACAGGCTCAACCCCGGACCGCCGGTCACGTTGAACAGGATGCCTCGCGCCCCATCGATGGTGATATCGAGCAGGTGGCTGGAGATGGCCTGTTCGGCCGCCACGCGGGCACGATCCTCGCCCGACGCGTGACCGACCGCCATCAGCGCCGCCCCGCCTTCCGACATGATCGCCCGCACGTCGGCGAAGTCCAGGTTGATCAGCCCAGGCACGGTGATCAGTTCGCTGATGCCCTGGATGCCCTGGCGCAGCACGTCGTCTGCCTGCCGGAACGCGTCCTGCAGGCTGGCCTTCTTGTCGGCGATCTGCAGCAGCCGGTCGTTGGGGATCACGATCAGCGTGTCCACCTGCTCCTTGAGCTTGGCGATGCCGGCTTCGGCACCCGCGGCGCGCTTGGCGCCCTCAAAGGTGAACGGCCGGGTGACCACCCCGATGGTCAGCGCCCCGACCTCCTTGGCGATCTGGGCGATGATCGGCGCCGCGCCGGTTCCGGTCCCGCCGCCCATCCCGGCGGCGATGAAGGCCATGTCGGTGCCCTTGAGGACGCTGTACAGCTCCTCGGCCGACTCCTCCGCAGCCTTCTGACCTTTCTCCGGATCTCCGCCGGCGCCCAGCCCGCGCGTCAGCTTGTCGCCGATGCGCACCCGGGTCTGAGCATCCGACAAGAGCAACGCCTGTGCATCGGTGTTGATGGCCAGGAACTCGATCCCGGCCATGCCCTCCTCGATCATCCGGTTGACGGCATTGCTGCCTCCGCCGCCCACTCCGACGACCTTGATTCGGGCAAAGGACTCCATCTTCGGTGACGATTGCATGGCTTCCTCCTCCTTCTTTCTGCCAGGATGCATGATCTGTGCCCCTGCGCTGCGCCGGGACATCATCCTGGCAACAATCTCCTGAAGTAGTCGGCCGCGCGCCGCATATCGAACTTCGGTAGCCCGAGCAGGCGCGAGCGGCCCTCAAGGACGCTTTGTTCTTCCTGCAGCTTGGCCCATTCCAGCAGGCCAAAGGCGGTAGCGTAAGCCGGCGAGCGCAGCTGATCGACCAAGCCGCGCATGCCCTCCGGCTGTGCCGAGCGCACCGGCAGGTGCAGCACTTCGCCGGCCACTTCGCGCGTTCCCGGGAGCGGGCTCGAGCCGCCGGTCAGCACCACGCCCGCCGGCAGCAGTCCGTCGTACCCCGAGCGTTTGATCTCCTGTCGCACCAGGGAGAACAACTCCTCGATCCGCGGCTCCACGATCGCCGCCAGATCCACCATGCGCACCTGCACGGTCTGCTCCTGCCCGAAGGGGCGTGCAGCGAACGCGGCGTTGGGATCGAGCATCGCCCCGCGGGCATGTCCGTGTCGGCGCTTGACCATCTCGGCCGTCTCCAGCGGCAGGTGCAACCCCTGGGCGATGTCGCTCGTCAGATGGTCGCCACCCACCGGGATGACCGCCGAGTGCCACACGGCGCCCTCGATGTAGATCGCCAGGTCGGTCGTGCCGCCGCCGATGTCGCACATCACCACGCCCATCTCGCGCTCGGTCTCGGTCAGCACCACTTCGGCCGAGGCCAGCGAGCTGACCACCCAGCCATCGACGTCCAGCCCGGCGGCTTCCAGGCACTTCTCCATGTTGCGCAGCCCGGTCGAGCTGGCGGTGACGATGTGCGCCTCGACCTCCAGCCGGTAGCCGTGCATCCCCAGCGCCGAACGGATCCCGTCCTGCCCGTCGACGACAAAGCCGCGCGGGATGACGTGGATGATCTGGCGGTTGTACGGCACGGCGATCGAGCGGGCCGCATCCAATGCCCTCGACACGTCGTCGGGGCCGATGACGCGTCCGGAGACGCCGGCCATGCCCTTGCTGTTCTGCGACGCAATCCCATTGCCCGAGAGGCTGACCAGCGCCGAGGTGATCTCATAGCCCGACGTGCGCTCGGCCTTGTCCTTCGACGTCTGCACCGCCTGGGCGACCGCCTCGAGGCTCACCACGCCGCCCTTGCGCATGCCGGTGGCCGGCGCCACACCCGCGCCGATCACGCGCAGGTTGCGCTCCGGGTCGAGCTGACCGACCAGCGTGGTGACTTTGGTCGTCCCCACATCCAGGCCGACGAAGATGGTTTCTTCTGATCCGATGATGCTTGCCACGACGACTACCTCTTCGACCCGATGTAGGGTGCGGCAGCGTCTTCGACGCTGATCACGGCGACCGGCTGGCGCACCTGCGCCAGCTCTGCAACGATCGCCTGGTAAGCCCGCACCTTCATCACCATGTCCCCGTCGACGCCGAAGTACGCCCGCCAGCCGCGCGGGTCATCGAATCCCAGCCCGTGCTGCGCGTCATAGAGCAGTGACGCCGCCTCGTCAGGCATCTGAGCATTCAGCACGGCCGCCGCCCGCAACACCTGGGCAGGGATCGCCGGCTGCAGCGGATCCTCACTGATCGTCAGCGCTGCCGCCTCGCTTCGAATAGGCACCAGGCCGGGCCACTCGCCGTGCTTGAGGTACGCCACCCCATCCGGGCAGATCCACCACGTGCGCCCGGCATCGTTCCACTCGACCATCGGGTGCCGCTCGACCAGCGAAACGCGGACCTTGTTCGGCCACGCGACGCTGACCTCGGCCGAAAGGATCTCCGGATGCGCCGCCAGCGACCGCTCCGCGCCCTGCGGGTCCACCAGGAAGACCGGCTGCCCAGTGGCGCCGACGATCATGTGCACCTGCATCGCCGAGAGGATCCGGTTGCCATCCACCGCCGCCTCGGCCACCCGAAACGAAGGAGAGACAGCGGCCTGCTGGATGCCCGCCACCACGCAGGCCAGCAGCAATGCCGAGAGTAGCCGCGGGCCGAACCGGACGACCGGGATCGAAGGCAGCTGGATCTGTGCGCCGAGCTGAGCGGGCAGAGCGAAATCGAAACGTTTGCGCGGCCGCGCCTTGCGCTTGTGCGGGATCTTGCGCAGCGGTGCGGCATCCATCGCCTCGGAATCGGTCACCAGGCGCGCGCGGCGCGACCGGGTCCGATCGGCCCGGGAGCGCGGTCCGCCCAGCCAGCGACTGGTGGTCGTCACCCTGCCCTCCGTAGACACGCAGCAGCGCGTCTTTTTCCGCCTGTCGTTCCAGAGCGAGCTCGATCAGCCGATCGATCAGCCCCGGGTAGGTGTAGCCGGTCGCCAGCCACAACTTGGGGTACATGCTGATGCTGGTGAAACCCGGGAGCGTGTTGATCTCATTGATGAACAGCTTGCCCGTCGAGCGGTCCTGGAGGAAGTCGACGCGTGCCATGCCGGCGCCGTCGATCGCTTTGAAACACTCGACTGCCAGACGCCGGACTTCGTCCGAGACGGCCGGCTCGAGCGGCGCAGGGATCAGCAGCTCAGAGGTGTCGTCCAGATACTTCGCCCGGTACGAATAGAACTCATCTCCCGGGATCACTTCGCCCACCACCGAGGCCTGCGGGTCCGCGTTTCCCAGGACGCTCACTTCCAGCTCGCGCGCCTCGAGCCCGCGCTCCACCAGCACGCGCCGATCATAGCGCGCCGCATCCATCAACCCCTCGTACAGCGACGACCGATTGCGGCATTTGCTGACGCCCACCGACGAACCGAGGTTGGCCGGCTTGACGAACAGCGGGTAGCCGCTCACGGCCTCGGCCGCATGGAGCGCCGCCTCGGCGCTTCCAAGGATCTGAGAGCGAAAGACAACCCCGCCCTCGACCACCGGCAGGCCACAGCGCTGCATCACGAGCTTGAACAACACCTTATCCATGCCCACCGACGACGCCAGCACCCCCGCTCCGACGTAAGGCACGTCGGCCATCTCGAACAAGCCCTGGATCGTCCCGTCTTCGCCGTACGTGCCGTGCAGGACCGGATAGGCCAGATCGAAGGACAGGTCCTCGGTCCGCCTGCCGACCCCCAGCGGAATCAACTCCCGCCGGCCAGGCTGCGAGGGAAACGTCACCGGAAGGAGCCCGTCCGTGTTCCTCTTCTCAAATGCGTCCAGGACGTTGTCCCCGGCGAGCCATCCGCCGTCGTGCGTGATCCCCACCGGCAGGACGTCGTACTTCGCAGGGTCGAGTGCCTGGAGCACCGAGCACGCCGAACGAAGGGAGATCTCGTGCTCCCCGGATCGGCCGCCGAAGATGACACACACGCGCAATCGGCTCATGCGACCTCGGTCACATCCCACTGTCCCAGGCGCTCAATCTCCAGCTCCAGCTCGACGCCCGATTGGCGGAGCACCTGGTCCCGTGCCTTCTCGATCAGAAGTCCAGACGTCTGCGGCCGTCGCCCCGCCGTGATTGATGAAGAAGTTGGCGTGCCGGGCGCTGATCTCGGCCGCTCCCTGCCGCGTCCCTTTCAGGCCCGCCGCCTCGACGAGCCGCCCGGCGTAATCGCCCGGTGGGTTCTTGAACATGGACCCCCAACTGGCGCCGGACGGTTGCGTCTCCTGGCGACGGGCGGCGAACTCGGACACCCGAGCACGGGTCGCCTCACGAGTCTCGGTCCGGAGGCCGAAGGTCCCGGAAAGGACGACGGCCTCGCCCGGGTGGCGCTTGAGCCAGGATGTCCGATAGCCATACTCGAGGCGCTCGGGCAGCCAGTGCTCGCGGCGGTCAGGTCGTTGCAAGATATCGGCCAAGCGCAGAGCCTGGGACACCTCCCCCCCGAAGGCCCCGGCGTTCCCAACGATGGCGCCGCCGATGGTGCCTGGGATCGTGGCCGCCCACTCGATACCGCCCAGTCCCTGCTCCACCGCTCGGCGCGCGACCGATCCCAGGGACGCCCCGGATTCCGCTCTCACCGCAGCTCCATCGCCGTCGGTCGTGAACTCGGCGTCCTTCGCCTGATTGAGCACGATGACGCCCCTGACGCCGGCGTCGGCCACCAGGACGTTTGATCCGCCACCCATCAGCCGGAAGTCCATTCCCAGCCCCCAGAGTGCCCGGCACACGGCGTCGAGCTCGGTGGCCGAACGGGCCAGCAGCAAGAAATCCGCCGGGCCACCGACGCGTGCCGAGGTGTATGGAGCGAGCAGAACGCCTTCGCGAAGCTCGCGTCCGAACGCCTCGCGCAGAATCTGGCGCGTCTCGGCCTGGGTCCCGGAGTTCACAAGCGGCGCACCTTCTCGATGAGCCTGGTCACCACCTGGCGCTCGGGCAGGCCTTCCAGATCGAGCGCCAGCCCTCCCGTCTGCCCCAGGTGGCTGGCCTTCTTGGCCGCCAGGCGCAACTTCAGCTCCATCCGTCGATCGAGTTCGAACAGGCGCTTCTCTTTATTCATGGCGCCACCCTCCCTATGCGCCAGCCCTGCGAAGGGCCAGCAGCTCACTACCCACGCGGTTCGCATCGCCTGCGCTCAGCGTGACCACCACGGACCCTGGCCGCACCTCGGCCGCCAGGACATCCACTGCGTCTCCCAGCCCGGGCGTGAATCGCGCATCTGCATGGACAATCGCCCGCACCAGGCCGTTCCCACTTGTCACGCCGTCCGGCTGTTCGCGGGCGGCGAAGATCTCAGTGACCAGGACGTGATCGGCGTCGCCAAACGCACGGGCAAATCCCTCCAGCAGCGTCCACGTCCGCGAGTAGGTATGCGGCTGAAATACTGCCCAGACGTCAGCCTGCGGGAAACGCTGTCGGATACCTTGCAGCGTCGCCCGAATCTCACTCGGGTGATGGGCGTAGTCATCGATCACCGTCACGCCATCTGCCTCCCCCAGCACCTCGAAGCGGCGCCCGACGCCGTGAAAGGCCGCCAACGCGTGCGCCGAGGTTGCAAAGGGAGTGCCAAGGTGATCGGCAGTTGCCAGCGCCCCCAAGGCGTTGCTGACGTTGTGCGCACCCGGTTGGGTAAGCGTCACCGGGCCCAGCCTCAGGTCATGGTGCCAGGCGGTGAACGTGGAGCCGCCGCCCACGTTCGGTCTTACTTCGGTCGCCGTCCAATCTGCCGGGGCATGCAGCCCGTAGGTGATGCGGCGAACTCCGGCGGGGTTCAGGGCTGCGGCCCCGGGATCGTCCGCGCAGGTGATCAACAGGTCTTGCACCCGGGCCGCGAAGGCCTCGAAGGCGGCGTGGAATTCTTCGGGAGTCGGGTAGCAGTCGGGGTGGTCGTGTTCGATGTTGGTTACCACCGCCACCGACGGCGACAGGCCCAAGAAGGCGCGGTCGTACTCGTCAGCCTCGACGACAAACTCAATCCCCGAGCCGGCATGGGCGTTGGTCCCCAGGTCGGTGGCGACACCGCCGATGATGTAAGACGGATCGCGTCTGGCCTGTTCGAGGATCCAGGCGATCATCGCCGTCGTCGTTGACTTGCCGTGCGTCCCGGCCACGGCCACCGTCCGGTAGCCGGCCGGTCAGCTCGCGGAAGAAATCCTCCCGCCGCAGGACGGGAATGCCCGCCTGCCGTGCGGCGAGGACCTCGGGGTTGTCGGCTGCCACGGCCGACGAGACCAGGACGAGCCGCGCCCCGACGACATTGGCCGCCGCATGTCCGTAGGTCACCGGCACGCCGAGCTCTTCGAGCGCCTGCGCGTAGGGGGACGGCGCCTGGTCCGAACCGGACACCGCTTCCCCTCGCTCGTGCAGGACCTTGGCGATCGCGGACAAGCCCGTGCCTCCAATTCCGATGATGTGAATCCGATCGGTCATACGAACACGACGATGATGAACACGAACACGACGCCGACAGCGAAGTAGATCTGCGGGATCGGCAGCAGGCTGGGCGGCACCCACTTCATGACCCCGTCGATCTGGGCGCGCAGGACGGAGTCGGCCGCCGGAGCGATGATCAGCGACGTCGGGTAGCCGGTCTGATCGAGGTAGAAGAACAGCGATCCGATCAGCAGGTATCCGTTGAGCGCGCCGAGCACCAGCCCGAGCAGGATTTCTTCCACGCGCTCGCGCGCCAGCTTGGGCTGCAGGGCGCGGATGTTCGGTGTCTGGTAGCCGAAGAGCGCCATCAACAAGAGCACGCCGCCGCGCAGTGCAAACTGGGTCAGTGGCGGTTGCAGCAGCATCGCCGTCCGGTAGGGCGTGATGTAGTTGTCCAGGATGGCATTCAGGAACAGCCCGAGCACCAGCGCGCTGGTGACCAGCAGTTCCTTGGCCCAGCCGCGCATGGCGCCGATGAGGGCGAACAGCGCCACGAACATGCCGAACAAGACCGTCAGGCTAACCATCCGCTGGTGCCCCTTGCGCCACGGCGCGCTCGATCTCGGCCGCGATCGCCTGCGCCGCGTCCGGCCGCGAAAGCCGGCGCGAAGCAGCGCCCATCGCCTGAAGCCGGTCCCCGTCGCCCAGTAGGGTGCGGATCGTCGGCAGCAGCTCCATGCCCAGATCCTGATCGCGGACGAGGACTGCCGCACCCTGGCGCACCAGGTGCTCGGCGTTCAGCTTCTGGTAGCGCCATGCATGCGGATAGGGCACCAGCGCCGCTGGCAGACCGAAGAGCGGAAGCTCACCGAGCGTCGATGCGCCTGCCCGAGCAATCGCCAGGTCGGCCGCGGCGAAAGCCAAACCCATCTCTTCGTGCAGGTAGGCAGACGGGTGGTAGCGTCGGCCATGGCTCCCCTCCAGGGTTTCGCGAATCGCCGTCACGCGGGGCCAATCGAGCTCACCGGTGACGTGCACCACCTGCGTCAGGCTCAGGACGGCATCCAGGCACGACCACAGCGCCTCGTTGATCGAACGAGCCCCGCGGCTGCCTCCAAAGACGAGCAGCACCGGTGCTTCTGCCTCGAGCCCCAGCCCAAGGCGCGCCTGCTGCCGGTCGATCGGCTGCAGCCCGGGCCGCGTCGGGTATCCGGTCACGACCACACGCTGACCAGCCGGGTAGAACTCGCGCGACGCATCGGCCGTAACGCACACGGCGGACGCGCCCCGGCTGACGAACCTGAGTGCCAGGCCGGGTTCGAGATCCGGCACGTAAGCCACCCGCGGCCTCCGCCCGGCAGCCAGCGCCACCGGCACCCCGACAAAACCGCCGGTGAACAGCAGCACGTCCGGCCGGAATCGGCGTAGGATACGGCGGGCAGCCGGGACACCCCGCGCCAGCCGAAGGAGGTTGACCGGCAGCTGGCGCGGGCCGACGCCATGGACGCCGGCGGCCGAAACCGCCGTGAAGGCGATCCCTTCACGCTGCACCAGCGACGCTTCCATCCCGCCTTCTCCGCCCACCCAGAGCACCTCGAGCGCGAGCGTGCAGGGCGGCGAGAATGGCTAAGGCGGGATACACGCCGCCGCCGGTTCCGCCAGCCGATACCAACAGTCGCAGCATAGTCGATCGGTCCAACCTCGAGCGGCTTGCGCCGCGAGATATTGAGCAGGATCCCGATGGCGGCCAGTGTGCTGGTCAGGTTCGACCCGCCATACGAGAAGAACGGCAGGGCGTTGCCGGCGAACGGCAACAGCCCCAGCAGGACCGACATGTTGATCAAAGCTTGAATGCCGATGTAGAAGGTGATCCCGGCCGCCAGGAGCTGCGTCAGCTTGTCGGGGGATCCGAGGGCGATGCGGAAACCCCGCGCCATCAGCAGCGCGAACAAGACGATGACCAGTACGGCCCCCAGCAGACCCAGCTCTTCGCCAATGATGGCGAAGATCGAATCGGTGTGCGGCGCCGGGAGCAAGCCGAACTTCTCGCGGCTGGCGCCCAGCCCGCGGCCGAAGATCCCACCCGAGTACAACGCCTGGAGCGAGTGCTGCACGTGATAGGAGGCTTGATCGACATCGATCAGGCCGGCGGTGAACTGGTCCCAGCGCGCCCGGCCAGTGTGCGTCAGGCGGACAAGGATGTAGCCCATCACCCCGCCCCCGAGCGTGATGACCAGCGACTGCGCCGTCTTGGCGCCGGCCAGATAGAACATCACCAGGGCCACCATCGCCGCCGTGAGCACCACGCTCAGATCCGGCTGCAAGAGGACCAACCCGTCGACGATGCCCAGGATCATCATCAGCGGCAGGAACCCGTAGCCCCATTCCGACAGCCGGTCACCCTTCGAACTCCATCCACACCGCCAGGTAGATGATCAGTGCTAGCGTGGCCATCTCCGAAGGCTGGACCGATCCGCCGAGGATGGCACGCCGCGGGCCGCCCCCGACGCTTAGCAGCAGAGAGAGCAGGAGCCCGAGCATGGCCACGACGATGACCGGTACGGCCAGCTTACGCAGCCAGTGCAGTGGGAAGAAGGCGGCGAAGCCCAGGACCACGAGCGCAAACCCGAGGTTTCCCAACTGCTTGAGGAGAATGGCATTCGGATCGAGGAACAGCCGCCAGGAGACGTCCCAACTGGCGGAGTAGACCATCACCAGGCCGAAGGCGATCATTCCGGCGACGAGCAGCAGCAGCCACGGGTCGAACCCCAGCCAGCGAGAGTGGCGGGTGCCAAGCGGCTGCGGGATCGGAGGTGCGAAGGCGCTGGCGGTCACAGGGCGGTCACCAATTCCCGGAAGCGTTCACCCCGGGCGGCGAAGTCCACGAACTCGTCGTATGACGTGCCGCCGGGCGAGAGAAGGACGACATCGCCGGGATCGGCGCGTTCGGCCGCTGCCTGAACGGCCAGCTCCAGGCCGGGGCGCATGTCGGTCGTGTGCGGACGCTCACGCCCCGAGAACTCGGCCAACGCCGCGGCGATCTTGGGCGCCGCCTCTCCGAACAGGATCAGGTGATCGACGCGCCGGGAGACGAGATCGGCCCACTCGCGCCAGGGCAGGTCTTTGTCGCGTCCGCCTGCCAGGAGCACGATCGGCTCCTGGAACGAACGCAGGGCGGCCAGGGCACGCTCCGGGGCGGTGGCAATCGAGTCGTTGTACCAGTCTGCGCCGCGGGCGCGCCTCACCCACTCCAAGCGATGCTCCACGCCGCGGAATCCGCGGATTGCCTCGCGCATCGCCTCCAGCGAGATGCCCGAGGCGGCGGCGATGGTGCAGGCCGCGGCGACGTTCTGCAAGTTGTGCTCGCCGCGCAGCAGCACCTGGCTGGTGGGCAGCACAACCTGAGGCTGGTCGTCAGCGTGAAGCACGACCAGGCCTCCCCGAACGACGCCCCTTGCCCGGCGAGCGGTTTGTCGCGCCCAAAGCTCCACAGCCCGCCTCGCACCCGGTCCCGCAGCCCCCAAGCACCCGGGTCATCCTGCCCCAGCACGGCGGCGTCATCGGGCTGTTGGCTCGACAGGATGCGCGCCTTGGCCTCGGTGTAGGCCGACATCGTTCGATGCCGGTCGAGGTGGTTGGGCGTCAGGTTGAGCACGGCGGCCACGTTCGGGCTGGTGGTCATCAGTTCGAGTTGGAAGGACGAGAGCTCCATGACGACGAAGTCTTCCGGCCGGATCAGCCCCAGGTCTTCCAGCATCGGGCGGCCGATGTTGCCGCCGATCCAGGCGCGCGCACCCGTGGCCGCGGCGTGCCGTTCGGCCATCCGCCCCACCAGCGCGGTCGTCGTGGTCTTGCCCGCCGAGCCGGTGATGCCGATCGTGGGCGCGGGGCTGGCGTCGACGAAGATCTGCGAGTCGTTCGTCACCGCCAGGCCCCGCTTCCGGGCCTGCTGAGCCAGCGGCAGATCGGCGGGAACCCCGCCGGAAAGGCACAGCAGGTCGGCGCCCTCGAGCAGCGTGGGCGGATGGCCTCCGAGCACGAACTCCACGGGCAGGCCGTCGAGCTCGTCGATCGAGCTGGCGAGGGAGGCGGCCGGCTTCTGATCAGTCACGGTCACGTGCGCTCCTTGTGCGGTCAGGAAACGGGCCAGGGCCTTGCCCTGTCGGGCCAGCCCCACGACGACAACGTGTCTGCCCGTCCAGTCCGCCATGCGTCACGGTCAGGCGGCCCGCTCGGACTGCAGCGCCGGCGCCGGCACGCGTTCGGTGCGCGCCGCCCGCTTCTCCGGGCGATTCACGCGCCGCAGGTCGTCTTCCACGCCGATCCAGAAGTGGTTGGGAAGCACCAGGCGCGCCTGGCGCATCTCGACCGGGAGCTTCTTGGAGTCGGCATCGTCCCACGTGTCCGGATTCACCAAACACAGCGTCGGCTCGCGCCCGTACTTCTCCTTGTAGTAGTCCGCCCGCGCGCCGCACCTTCTCGGCGAATGTGCGGGAACTGTCGTCGAACCACAGCATGCCGATGTCCATTTCACCTCCCTTTCAATAGGGCCAGGGCGATCCCCACCATGGCTGCCAGCAAGTTGACGAGCCAGAAGCGTTGGACGACCTGGGTTTCGCTCCATCCGAGGAGCTCGAAGTGATGCTGGAGCGGCGCCATCTTGAACAGGCGCCGCCCGCGGGTGATCTTGAAGTAAGCGATCTGCAGGATGACGGAAGCGGTGACGCTCGCCGGGACGATGGCGATCACCGGCAGCAGGGCCCACTGCCCGGTCATCAGCGCCACGACGGCCAGCGTCGCCCCGAGCGACAGCGATCCGGTATCGCCCATGAACAACTCGGCCGGGTGGACGTTGTACCAGAGGAAGGCGAACAGAGCGCCCACCACCGTGAAGCAGAAGCGCAGCAGGAACACCTGGCCCTGCAGCGTGGCGATGATTCCGAAGGCGACGAACGCCACGGCCGTGATCAACCCGGCCAGCCCGTCCAGCCCGTCGGTCAGATTGACGGCGTTGGTGGAGGAGACGATGACGAAGGCGGCGATCGGGACGTACCAGATGCCGAGCGAGATGGCCTCCGGGTAGTTCGGCAGGTAGAGCTCGGGGACCTGGAGCCCATACTTGAGCGCCAGCGCGGCCGCCACCGCCAGGACGATCTGCCACAGGAACTTCGAGCGGGCGCGCAGTCCCTCGCCGCGCCGCACGCCGTGAATGCCTTTCCAATCGTCCCAAGCACCCAGCGCGGCGAAGGCCAGCATCACCACGAGCGGCAGCAGGATCGAGCGCCCCAGGACGTTGATCTCGGTCAGGATCGACACCAGGTTGAGCGTCCCGGTAATCACCAGGACCGGGATGATGAACAGCCAACCGCCCATCGTCGGCGTGCCGAGCTTGGTGATGTGGCGCTGAGGTCCCTCGATGCGGATCTGCTTGCCGATCTTCAGCATGCGCAGGACCTGCACCAGCGGCCCGCCCCAGATGACGGTCAACAGGAAGGTGATGCCGCCCAGGGAGAGGGCGATCGATGTGTCGCTCACCCTGACTCCTCCAGGCCGGCGATGATGGCGTCCATGTGCATCCCGCGCGAGCCCTTGACCAGCACCACGTCGCCCTCGCCGATCCGCCCGCGCAGCAGCTCCGTGGCGGCGGCGCTGTCCGGCACGGCGCTGATGCGTGCGGCCCCCAAACCGGCGCGGGCTGCCTCATCCGCGATCCAGCGGGCACGCTCGCCGACCGTCACCAGCTCCGCGGCCACCTCGGCCGCGCGCGCTCCGACCATCCGGTGCCCGCGCTCCTCGAATTCGCCCAGCTCGAGCATGTCACCCAGGACGGCGATCCGCCGCCCCTCCAATTCGGCCAGCAGGTTGAGGGCGGCGATGACCGACGTCGGCGCGGCGTTGTAGGTATCGTCCAGAAGCAACGCACCATGCGGTCCCTGCACCGCCACCAGCCGCAGCTGAGACTGGGTGTTGCGCAAGCCGTCCAGGATCGCGTCCCAGGGCATCCCTTCCACCAGGGCGACCGCCGCCGCCCGCAGGACCGTGTGCACCGAATGGCGGCCCAGCAGCGGGACGTGGACGTGGAACGACTCGCCGGCGTGATGCAGGATGAATCGAATGCCCTCCAGCCCCAGCCCTTCGTCGTCGCTCGCCCGCAGATCGGCGGCCGCGGCGAATCCGTAGGTGAAGACTCGCGCCCGAGTGCGATCGGCCATCGCCAGCACGCGTTCGTCGTCGGCATTCAGGATGGCGACGCCCTCCGGTGCCGGCGGCAGGCTCTCAACCAGCTCGGCCTTGCCATCGACGATGGCCTGCATCGAGCCGGCGCGTTCCAGGTGCACGGCGCTGATGTTGGTGATCACGCCGACGTGCGGCCGTGCCAGCCGACACAGCAGGGCGATCTCGCCGGGAACGTAGAACCCCATCTCGAGCACCGCGCGCTGATGCATCTCGGTCAGGCGCAGCATGCTCAGCGGCAGGCCAATCTCGTTGTTCTGGTTGCCCGGGTTCCTCAGCGTGCGGTAGTTGCCCTCGAGGACCTCGGCCGCCAACTCCTTGGAGCTCGACTTCCCGACACTGCCGGTGATGCCGATCACGCGCAGGTTGAGCTTCGCCCGCCAGTGCCCGGCGATCGCCTGCAGCGCGGCGAGCGTGCTGGGGACGCGGATACACAGCGGTGGGCGCGCTGCGCGCGCCTGCTCTTCGCTGGGCGGCGTGGACAGGTCCAGCGTGGTCCAGGGACCTTCCAGGTCACGCTCCACCAGAGCGGCCAGCGCCCCACGTTCGAGGGCTGCACCGACGTGCTCGTGCCCGTCCGTCCGTTCACCCGGCAGGGCAACGAACAACGAGCCGGGGATAGCCAGGCGCGAGTTGATGGCGCCGTCCGTGACCACCTGGTCCAGGAACGGGAATTCTTGTCCCGTCAGCGCCTCGACAACCGTGCCCAGCGTCAGCATCGTTGTCTCATCCGCCCACCGCGGCCTGTTCCCCGGAGGGGTCGGGTGGGATGCCCATCATCACGACCAGCCGTTCAGCGATCTCCTGGAAGACTGGGGCGGCGATCACCGAGCCCCAAGGAGCAGTCGCCGGCTTGTCGATCCGTACCAGCACCAGGAATCGCGGCACCGGCAGGGGACCCCAGCCGATGAATGACGCCACCGTCCACTTCGGGTCGTAGCCTTTCTCGGTGGCGATCTGCGCCGTACCGGTCTTCCCCGCCAGCCGGTAGCCGGCGATAGAGGCGTAGCGTGTCTCACCTTCCAGCGACTGGGCCAGCATGTCGGTCAGGGTGTCGGCGGTCTGGCGCGAGATCGGCCGTCCCAGGACGGTCGGCTGAGGCCAGTAGGCACCCTGGGGCCCGACGACCTGGCGCACGATGTGCGGCTGGACCATATCGCCATGATTGGCGATGGCGCTGACAGCGGTCAGCAATTGCATCGGCGTCACCGACACGCCCTGCCCGAACGAGTTCGTGCCCATGTCCGGTTCGGTCCAATCCGGGTCTCGGGGCGTGCGCATTTCCCCGCTGACCTCGCCGGCCATGTCGACGCCGGTGAGCTGGCCGATGCCGAATTTGCCGAGCTCGGTGTACAGGTCCGCTGCCCCCAGCCGTTCGGAAGCGACCCATGCCAGACAGACGTTCAGCGAATGCTGCAGGCAGCCGATCATCGTCTGCTGCCCCCACGAACGCCCGTCCCAGTTGCGGATGGTGTGGCCGCCGACTTCGATTTGTCCGGTGTCGATGAACTCGGTTTCAGGCTTGACGCGGTCCAGATCGAGGGCGGCTGCCATCGTCAGAACTTTGAAGGTCGAGCCGGGTTCGAAGGTCCCTGCGACCCCGGGCGTGATGACGGGGTTGCCTTCGGCTTCCTGATTGGCGTCCGGGAGCCACGGTTCGTAGTGATTGGGGTCGAGCACCGGCCAGGCCGCCATGGCCAGGATTTCGCCGTTGCGCGGGTCCATGACGATGACCTGGCCGCTCTCCGCCAGACTGGACTCGATCGCTTCCTTCAGCGCCGTCTCAACCATCTGCTGGATCGCCAGGTCGAGCGTCAGGACCAGGTTGACGCCGGCAGGCGGGTCTGGCTGCAGGCGGGCCTCCAGCGGGATGAACGGCCGGTGGATCGTGATCGGCTTGCCCGACAGCCACTCGTCGTAATAGCCCTCGACGCCGTAGAAGCCCTGCCCCTCCTGATTAACGAATCCCAGCACATGGCCGGCGACGGTCCCCGCCGGATAAGTGCGCTTGGGTGCGGCGACCAGATCCAGCCCGCTCAAATCCGGCGCCAAGGGATCGGCCAGAAACCCGTTGAGCACCTCGGCCACCGTCTTGTCGACGGTCACCGGCCATGGGTTTCCGTTGGCGTCCTTGCGCGTCATCCGAATGCGGAACTGTCCGACCGCCGCCCAGTCGGTGGTGACCTGCGTGTACAGATCCTCCAGCGGGAGCACGAGCAGCTTGGACAGCGTCAACGGGATTTCCTTCTTGCTACGCTCCGTGAGCTGGCGGACCTCGATCTCGAGATAGAACATCGTTGCATTGCTGGCCAGCAGGTTGCCGTTGCGGTCGTAGATCTGGCCGTGGGCGGGGACAACCTTCTCGACCTGCGATGCGCCGTATTCGGCGCGTGCCGCGAACACCGGCGCGTAGGGGCCAAATTGCACACGCACAAGCTGGAGCACCAGCGCGGCGACGGCGCTGCCCATCAGGATCAGGACGAATCGAATGCGTCGTCGGGTGACGCCTTCCTGATTCACGGAGACCCCACCGGCGACGCCGACCCAGCGCATCAGCCAATCCCCGAGCGTTTCGGTGTATGCAGGTGAAAGCATCGCCTGGCCGTCGTCCTCCGTGGCAGGAGGGCGCGGGGCGATGAAGTCGGGCGGCGGGACGTAGCCGTCGATGGTGATGAACAGCACGTCGTCAGGGCCCGCGGCATGGAAGCCGAGATTGGATGCCCGGGCGATCATCGTCTCCGGTGCGGTGCGCGAGGCCAGCTCGGCGCTGAGCTCGCTCGTCATGCGCAGCAGTACCGTTCGGTGTTCCTCCAGGGTCATCACCTCACGCCCCGCCCTTGCCAGGCGAGCGTTCACCGCCAGGTAAACGCCGCTGACAACCAGGAAGACGATGGCGATCAGCATCGTCTTCCCCGTCCATCGCACTTGGAGCCGCCAGGGAGCTTGGCGGGAAGCATGCGTTCGCTTGGCTCTCATACCGGGTCCCTCGCCCACCATTCCAGGGCTTGCATGCAAGCTTCATGCCATCCCCAGCCGCTCGGCTATGCGCAGCCGGGCGCTGCGGGCCCGCGTGTTCCGGGCGATTTCGTCGTCATCGGGCCGGATCGGGGTACGCGTGATCTCCTTCAGGCTGGCACGGTGACCGCAAGTGCAGGCTGGCTGGCGGGGAGGGCAGACGCAGTCGGTGCTTTCGCGCCGCATGAACTGCTTCACCGCACGGTCTTCCAGCGAATGGAATGCGATCACTGCCAATCTCCCGCCAGGCCTCAGGCAACCCATCGCCTGCTGCAGCCCCTGCCCCACCGCCCCGAGCTCGTCATTCACAGCGATGCGCAGTGCCTGGAACGTGCGTGTCGCCGGATGAGTTCGTCCGGCCCTGTAACCCGCGGCCGAGGCGACGACCTGTGCCAGGGTGCGCGTGGTGCGGATCGGCCGGGCAGCGACGATGGCCTGCGCCACACGCCGCGCCCGGGGCTCTTCCCCAAAGCGGGTGAGCAGATCGGCCAGCTCACCCGCTTGAAGGTTGTTCACCAGGTCGGCCGCCGTTTCAGGCGCGCCCGGATCGAAACGCATGTCCAGGGGGCCGTCCTGCTGGAAGGAGAACCCTCGCTGCGGGTCATCCACCTGCATCGAAGACATCCCCAGGTCCAGCAGCACCCCGTCGACCATGTCCCATCCCACCGCCTCGATCGCCGCGGCCATGGCGGCGAAGGATGCCTGGCGCAAGATCGCCCGCTCGCCGTACGAGCCGAGCCGCTCAGCGGCGATGCGCAACGCAGCCGGGTCGCGATCGAGGCCGAGCAACTCCCCATCGGGAGCGCTGGCCTCGAGAAGTCCCCAGGCATGGCCGCCGGCTCCAACGGTGCCGTCGATGAAACGGCAACCGGGGGCCGGACGGAGAGCGGAGAGCACGACGTTGTAAAGGACTGGGAGGTGAGGGGGCGGCCCGTCGGCCATCCCCTACCCCGCCGAGAGATCGAACGCGGTGAATCGCTTGGCGTTGCTGTCCGGATCGGTCACCCCGATGAGCACCTGGTCCCAGGCCTGCTTGCCCCAGATCTCGAAATACTCACCGGCGCCCACAACAGCCGCCTCACCCTCCAGCTGCGCGTATTGCCTCAGGAATTCGGGGATCAGGATGCGACCGGCGTTGTCGATCTCGACTTCGGTCGCGCCGCCGAAGATCACGCGCCTCACCGCGCGCGCTTCGGGGTCGGTTGCGGTGAGCGTGCTGGCACGCTTGGCGAGCCGCTCGAAGCTCTCCGTGGTATAAACCATCAAGTTGCGTTCGAAGCCTTGCGTCACGTAAGCGCCGGACGCAAGCGCTTCTCGAAAGCGCGCCGGGATCGTCAAGCGCCCTTTGGCATCGAGGCTGTGGGTGTACTGTCCTAAGAACATTTGTGCTAAGTGTCCCTTCAAAGGCAGAACGCCGGTTCCCGCCGGCGTCCCACTCATCCCCACTTGCACCCACAATCTGACACAGTATACATGCATTTTTCGAAACTGCGCAACAGGTTCCCCACCACTCCTAGGTGGTACCTAGGTCCTACCTTTTCTTGCGGAGGCCTTGGCCGTGGACTATCCGAACCCCAGTCGTGGGCTGCGTGGCATCGTCGCCGGCACCGAGGTCGAAGTGCCTGTGCTCGACGGCACCCGGCGTCGCTACATCAATTTCGACAACGCCGCCTCCACGCCGGCGTTGAAGGCAGTCCGCGACGGCATCGATCGCTTCCTCGACTATTACTCGAGCGTGCACCGCGGTACGGGCTTCAAGTCGCAACTCGCCACATGGGCGTATGAGCAGGCGCGCCACCAGACGCTCGCCTTCGTCGGCGCCGACCCCGAGACGCACACGTGCATCTTCGGCAAGAACACCACCGAGGCGACCAACAAGCTGGCACGCCGGCTGGACTTGCGCGACGACGACGTCGTGCTGACGACCGAGATGGAGCACCACTCGGATGATCTGCCCTTCCGGGCAGTGGCGCAGGTTGCCCACGTCGCCGTTGATGCCCAGGGACGGCTGGACGAGGCGGAGTTCGATCGCCTCCTGCGGCAGCATCAAGGGAAAGTGAGACTCGTAGCCGTCACCGGCGCGAGCAATGTGACCGGATACCTGAACCCACTGCACCGGCTGGCCGAGAAGGCGCATGCCGCCGGCGCGCTGTTCCTGGCGGACTGTGCACAGCTCGCCCCGCATCGCGCCGTCGACATGCGTGACCTCGCCGACCCCGGGCATTTGGATTTCGTCGCTCTCTCGGCGCACAAGATGTACGCACCGTATGGCACGGGTGCCCTCATCGGACGCAGAGACGTGTTCGAGGCCGGAGAGCCGGATGTGCGCGGCGGCGGGACGGTTGAGGTCGTCACGCTCGACTCGGTCGCCTGGGCCGGCCCTCCGGACAAGGACGAAGCGGGCAGCCCCAACGTCGTCGGGGCGGTCGCGCTGGCCCTGGCGATGCGGGAGTTGGGGGCGATCGGAATGCCGGCCATCGCCCGCCATGAGGCCGAACTGACGGCGCATGCCCTCCGCGGCCTGAAGCGCGTCCCTGGCATGCGCCTCTTCGGCGATGTCGATCCAGAGCGCGCGGCCGAGCGCCTGGGCGTGATCCCATTCGGCCTCGACGGCGTCTCGCATTTCCTGGTGGCTGCCATCCTGGGCCACGAGTTTGGAATCGGTGTTCGCTCAGGTTGCTTCTGCGCCCATCCGTATGTGCTCCGGCTGCTGGGCATGGACCATGCGCAATCCGAGGCGTCTCGGGCGCGGATCCTGGCCGGAGACCGGAGCGAGATGCCCGGCATGACGCGGATCAGCTTCGGGCTCTACAACACGGTTGATGAGGTGGATCGATTCCTCGAGGCCCTCGCAGTTGTGGCCGCTGGGAAATACCACGGCAAATACCGCCAGGATCCGAGCAGCGGGGAATACCGACCCGACGGGTGGGCACCGGATTTCGAAGCCGCCTTCCCACTCTCCTCCCCCGCGGCCGGCCCCGGCTAACTTCCTCAACCACTCAAAATGCGAAGGCCCCCGGGTTGCCCCGGGGGCCTGGCATTGGGTCGGCCTGTAAGCCGCGTTCTGTCCACCACCTGCGGGCGGTTTACGGCCTTGCGGCCTTCATCCCGCCAGCCTGCGGATGGGCGATCATCTCTCTGGGCCGCCGCGTCGCCGCGTGGCTCATGCAGCCTACCCGGGGCTCGGAGGGGACGAGCCGCCCCCTGGATCCCGAAGGACCGTCGCCCCTGCTTGGCCTTGCTCCCGGTGGGGGTTGCCTGGCCGCGGCCATTGCTGGCCGCGCCGGTGGTCTCTTACACCACCTTTTCACCCTGACCCCGGCTTGCGCCGGGGCGGTCTGTTTCTGTGGCCCTGTCCGCGGGTCGCCCCGCCCGGGGGTTACCCGGCGCCGTGCTCTGTGGAGCGCGGACTTTCCTCAGCCGGCAGAGCCGGCCGCGATCGCCCGGCCCACCCAACACCATCCTCATCATACTCCAGGCAACCCGACTTCCGAAGGCGCCAGCGGCTTCGGAAGTCGGGGGCAGGCCTCTTACCCGCCACATACGCTCGTGTGCCATATCTAAGCAAGGGCCCACCGTGCGCGAGGGCTTGTTGGAGCCCGGCAAGTGGACTATAATGCCGGAGATCTTTGGAGGCTTTGAATGCCGCTCTACAGTTACCGGTGCGACAACTGCGGTGTGCAGTTCGAGCAGCGGCAGCATTTCACCGACGCACCCCTGGTCCAGTGCCCGGAGTGCGGAGAGAGACTTGCTCCGTAAGCTGTTCCAGCCGGTAGGAGTGGTCTTCAAGGGCTCGGGTTTCTACGCCACCGACCACCGCTCGCCGTCGGGTCAGGTCGCGGCCAAGAAGTCTGAGAAGTCCGAGAAGGCTGACAAGGCTGAGTTGTCCGCTCCTTCCGAACCGGTGGCTGCAAAGCCCGAGAAGGCGAGCGAAGAGCTAGGCCCGCCGCACCGCACGAGCACGAACAAGAAGAGCCGGCATGCCGGCTCTTGTCGTTCCTGCCACAACCTCAACGGCTCACATCTGAAAGCCGCCGCTGGCGCGCACAATCCTCCAGGTGAAATCGGTGACGTAGTCCAGCAGCCGGTCGCGCAGACGCGCGCCATTCCTCCGTCCCCAGCGCCAGCTCCATTCGCGCCACCGTGTCCGCCACAGCGCCGGTCAGGATCTGGGGCCGCCGCCCGTAGGTCGTGTACCACGCCTCGGTCGGCTGGATGCCCAGACGCTGGATGCCGGGCACGAACTCCCGCACCACGAACTCGAAGTACTCCTGTTCGCGGCCGGGAATGATGTCCCAGGTCATCAACAGCTTCACGGGCACCGGGGGAGCCTCACGTAGGCCGGGGTCAGGACGACGACCTGTGTCTCGTCCGGCATCCCCGACTTGGTCGCCTTCAGAACCGGCACCGCTTCCGCTTTCGAAATCCCCATCTCGGAGAGGAAGCGGGCCACCGGGTCCAGTTTCAAGTCCTCCTTGCCCGTCTTGAAGTACATCGGGACGACGATCGACGGCTCGATCAGGCTGACGACTTCGGCCGCCTCGGAGGCGCCCAGCGCCCCGCCGCCCCCAACCGGGACCAGGGCGATGTCGACTGCACCCAGGTCTTCGATCTGTGACTGCGTCGGCACGTAGGCCAGGTCACCCAGATGGGCGACCGCCAGGCCCTCGAAATCGAAGACGTAAAGCGTGTTGGACTTCGAGCCGTTCTTCTTCGAGTCGCGCGGCTCCATGCGAATCCCGGTGACAAACACCCCGCCGAGTCTCGTACTCTCCCGGGCCGGTGATCGCGCGCCGTTCGCCTTTGACCGCCTTGAGGTAGTTGTGACCCGGCGCGTCGTGGCTGACGGTGACAATATCGGCCTTGAGCTTGAGCGTCGGCAGGCCCAGCGTGGGCTCGTACGGATCGGTCACCACCGTCGCCAGCCCGCGCTCCGTCAGCCGGAAGCACGACAACCCGTACCAGACGATCTCCATGCCGCCTCCACTTCCAAGCGTGCGATTATACACGAGGGTCGAATCGAGGAAACGTGGCTGAGACCTCCATCCGCTGCGGATGCGCACTCGGGACAGGCCCGCCTCTGGGCCGCGATCTCCCGCTGCGGTCGGCATGGGCGGAGTCGCGTTCGCCGGGGAATGCAGTTGTCTCAGCGACAGAGGCGAGCTCCTGGGACGATGGCCTCGCCTCATGCGCAGCCCCCCACTCCGGACTTGCGCATGCCGGTTGGTGGCGCGGAGCCTAGTCCGGCCGCAGGTCGGCATCACTTCTAGGCCGACCCACCCGCAGCCCTCGAGGAGGTTACCGGGTATGAAGACACGCCGGGGAAGCGTGGTGGTCATTGGCGCCGGGGTGGCCGGGCTCTCTGCCTGCAGCGTGGCTGGCGCAACAGGGCGTCCACGTTGTCGTCCTCGAAGCCACTCCCAAAGTCGGGGGGTGCTGCGGGACGACCGTCGTGGACGGCTACCGCTTCAACGATGGGGCGCAGTATCTGATGCTTCCCCAGGTGATGGCCGCGATCTTCGAACATCTGAACATCGATTCCTCCGACCTGGCGCTCCAGCGCGTGCGCTCACCGCTGCTGACCGAACTCGAGGACGGCACATTGGTGCAGGTCGGATCCGACCTGAAGGTCAGCTGCCTGCGCGGCCGGCTGGACACACGCCGAGCGGAGGACGAGCTACAGCACTTGCTCCGGCGCTGGCGCCCCGTACTTCAGGATCTGACCAGCGCAGAGTGGCTGTTGGGCTCCGCCACGCCGCTCGCCCTACTTCGGTCGGTTGGTCGTCACCTGCCGAAGTTTGCTCGGAGCCTCGAAGCCGAGCTGAACTCCGCGTTTGGCGAGCCTGCCTTCCGCTCGCGTGATGGCGGGGCATCTCCTCTTCGCCGGCGGCCCTCCGCGCCGCTTCAGAGCCCCATCGATCATCGCCCTGGTCAGCGTGCTGGCCGACGGGCTGTCCCTGCCAGAGCTCGGCATGGGTCAATTGCCGGCGACGCTGGCGGCGTCCGTGGAACGAAATGGTGGCACTGTCCACCTGGCCGCACCAGTCAGGCAGGTGCGCGTCCGAGGCGGGCGGGTCGATTTGGTTGAAGCTGATGGGATCGGCACCCTCGAATGTGCGGCGGTGATCTCCACCGCCAGCCCTCTGATCACGCTCGGGCCATTGCTTGGTGGGCAAACTCTGCCGCGTGCGTGGCGCGCCAGGCTGAGACAATCCCGCCTGTCGATGAAGGTGTTCTCCGTCCAATTGGGATTGGTGAACCGGATCGATACGCCGTCCCACCTCAACTACGTGCTCCCGTCCCTCGAAGGCCAGGAGGCCTTCTTCGCGCCGCGCACGCACGATGTCGAGTGGGGCTACTACTCGGTTCCCACGGTCGT
Source organism: uncultured Chloroflexia bacterium (assembly GCA_963743255.1). Lineage (GTDB taxonomy): Bacteria > Chloroflexota > Anaerolineae > Anaerolineales > E44-bin32 > DYJB01. The sequence continues at coordinate 84,243 of CAVUPD010000016.1, read as the reverse complement.
CGTTCCTGGGCTCGCACCATCCGGAGGCAGCCTGGTCGAGCTTTACCCTCCGGTCTCCCAGGGGGAGCCTGCAGAGGCATGGGGAGCGGACCGCAAGTCGCGCCTGGCCGATTCGGCGATCGAGTGGTTGGGGAGGCGCCATTCGCTCGAGATCGCCGTCCGCCGCGTGCGCAGCCCGCTCGATTTCCAGGCCGAGCTGCACCTGCCGGGCGGAGCGATCTATGGCGTCGATCCCGCCGCCGGTCCCCTGGCGCTGTTCCCTCAGCGCGGGCCCATCCCCGGGCTCTTCCTCGCCGGGCAATCGACCTTCCCCGGCTTCGGCGTCCCGACTGCCGCGCTTTCGGGCCTCAGGGCGGCGCGGCTGGCGCTCGAGCACCTCTCGGCGTGATACTACCTAAGGAAGTAATCGGGCACTCGGTATAATCGGCGCGTGCACGATCTCATCGCCTCGACCCACTCCGTTCGGTTCGGCGGCGGCCGGATCCAGAATCTTCCCGGCGGCGGAAGCCGACTTTCTATCCCTCCCGCCTCGCGCGGCTACGCCGACGCGCAGCTCGACGACACGCAGGGCCTGCCGCGCGATCGATTCTGCTGGACGCCGCCTCTGCGACTGACCGTCCGAGCCCAGGTTTCCCCGGCCTTGTCCCTGGGCACATACGGCTTCGGCCTGTGGAACGACCCGTTTGCCGTCTCGCTCGGACTTCGCGGCGCGGCGCGCCGTCTGCCGTGCGGGCCGCGCGCGCTGTGGTTCTTCTACGCCTCGCCGCCGAATGAATTCGAATTCACACCCGGCCCGCGAAGCGGCTGGCGGGCAATGTCGATCGACACCCCGCACTACCATCCCTTGTGGCTGACGCCAGCCGCTCTGGCGGTCGCCGTCCTGGCGCAGATCCCGGTTGTCCGGCGGCCCGTGATGTCGGCCGCGCTCCGGCGAGTCGCCGCCGCCGAAGCGGTGCTGACATCCGCGGCGGACGAGCTCCACGAGTACGAGTTGATCTGGGAGCGAAGCGCGGCGACGTTCCGGGTGGATGGCCAAGTCGTGCTGCGCACCGAACAGCCTCCCCAAGCGCCCCTGGGCTTCGTCGCCTGGATCGACAACCAGTACGCCATCGCTACCCCAGAGAGCGGACTCCGGTTCGGGACCGTGGTGACCGAGGCCGAGCAGTCTCTGGACCTGCACATGGCGTCCATCACGCCGCTGGCCGAGTGACCGCATGACGCGGAGCCACGCGGTGCTCGAGGATCCTCTTGCTGGACCTGGATGACGTGTTGATCCAGCAGGTGGCCTACCACCAGTCTCTCAAGGAATGCGTCGAACGGATCGGCCGGTGGTGCGGGTTCGGGGCGATCCGTGTCACGGACGATGACATCGCCATTTTCGAATTGCTGGGCGTGACCTCCGAGTGGGACTTGTCCGCCATCTGCGCCGCCCTGCTCCTCGATCGCGCCTGGTCCGTCGATCCTGACCTCCGGCTACCGGAATTGCCGACCGCACCCGACGGACGCCGACATAGCCTGGCAGCGCCCGATTTCCAGTCGTTTTTCCGCACGGCGGTGGATGGTGCGGTCACCGGGACCGGAGCGCGCCAACGGGTTGAACGCCGGTTGCTCGATGAACATGAGCGCACGCTGGGACAGCGCCAAGCCCTGCAGGCTGTACTGCGGTCGGCCTATGACACCAAGTCTTCGCTGACCTATCGGATCATCCAGGAGCTGAATCTGGGCGCGGTCGAGTACGAAGCGTGCTACGGGCGTCCGGCCGCCATCCAATGGCCGGGCTACCTGAGCACGATTGACCCGCCTCTACTCTCGGCAGCGGAAGCGGCCCGGTTGGCCGAATGGGCCACGACGCCTGGGAACCGCGCAGTGATCTTCACCAACCGGCCGTCAAGGCAGCCTGATGGCTCGGGTGGAATGCCAGAGGCGGAGATCGGGATGGCGCGCGTCGGGCTCTCGACGCTGCCGTTCGTCGGCATGGGACACCTGGATTGGGTTGGTGCCGGGCGCGGGCTCGAGTCGCAATCTCTGCTCAAACCCAGCCCGGTCCACGCACTCGCGGCGCTGCGGCTGGCGGCAGGGGATTCATTGGGCGACGCCCTGTTGGCTGCCGCGGGTCTGGAGTTGGATCGCGTGGACGACGGGCGGTGGGACCGACTGGACGCGGCGAAGGCGATTGTGTTCGAGGACTCGTTCCGCGGGCTGCAGAGCGCATGCGGCGCTCAAAGTGCGCTGCAGAGCATCGGGGTTCGACTGGAACTTGATCTGCGCGGGGTGACGACGGCGACCGCCAAGCGTCGCGCCCTGGAAGCCGCCGGCGGGACGATCTATCCGGACTTCACCTCGGCGGCAAGTGCCGTCCTTGACGGCAGAGCGTAGGCCGTCTCAGCTCGTCCTTCCCCAGAAGCCTTCCATGGTGAACAGCGATTTGACCAGCGTGTCCAAGAGGCCGCTCTCGGCCGCCAGGTCGAGGAGCGTGTAGCGCGTACGGATCATTCGCGCCCGGGCATAGTCCGTCTGGAGCTGCTGCACGCGTCAGCCCCAGCTCCTCGGGGGTCGTCGGGCAACCGGCGGCGGCCAGCATCACCCTAAGCTCCTCAACCGGCCTCAACTGGGACAACAACGACCGCTGAAGTTCGGGCCAGGCGCGGCGAATCGTTTCGATTCGCCCATGCATCTCCGACCGCGTCAGATGCTTGGCATTGCATTCTTCGACGGCGCTGGCGGCGACGCGCGGGTCGGCAAACGATCGGCGGACCTCGGGCTCGACCTGCTCCCAGCCGGGCCACAGCGCCTGCACCGCAGCCGCGTCGAGGGTCGATAGATCCCGCATCACCAGCTTCTCCGCCAGTGCGGCAGCGGCCACCGTTCCCAGGCCGACCTGGAACCCGTGGGAGGGCACATCGTTGCCGTGGCGCACGCCTTCCATCTCCCACAGGTGGCTGAACAGATGCTCACTGCCCGACGCCGGCCGGCTCGAGCGCGCCGCCTGCATCGACAGGCCCGCCATCAGGAGCCCCTCGATCAACAGGGAGAAGGCCCTCGGCTCACGGCGACGAAGGGCTAGCGGATCGGCGGTCCAGTCGCGCAATCCGTGCTGCGAGTGCTCCCATGCGGTCGGCTCGATCGTCTCGATGCCGAGGGCACCGGCGATCATCCAGTCGGCGCCCGCAATCACTTTGCCGAGCAGGTCCCCGTAGCCCGAGGCAGCCATCGCCGGAGGGGCCGCGGCGAGCACGTCGACATCGGCGAGGACGACGCGCGGCGCGGCGCACGGATCGACGCGCTTGATGCCGTCGTGGGTAATGGCGGCGGCGAAGGCGGTGTAGCCGTCCATGGATGCCGCCGTCGCCACACACAGATACGGGCGGCCGAGGCGGTGGGCGGCCAGCTTGACCAGGTCGTTGATGACGCCCGAACCGACTGCGACGGGCGTGGCGTCGTGCGCTTTCAGGTAGGCCTCGACCCGGAGGACGTGGTCGAAATCCGGGTGCAGCCGGGGCGCACCGGGGAAGATCAGTGGCACTGCCGCCAGCCCGCCGGCAGACTCGAGCTGGGCACGGACCAGCCGGCCGGCGGCGCGGTAGGTGTTCTCGTCCGCGATAAGCAGCGCGCGTGGCGAATTGAAATACGTTCGCAGCGCGGCCTCAACGCCGCGGAGAGCTCCGGATTCGACGATGACGGCGCGGGTGTCGGTGGCTGTGGCCAGGGCGCGTTCGACGCGAGTTTGAGGCACGCGACTCCCTCCCGGGGGCGATGGATCAGCGTGGATTCAGGTCTTTACGAAAATGCGCCAGGAGTGCGACCTCCTGGTAGCCGAGCCGTTGGTGGGCGGCGCGGCTGTCCTGGTTGTCGGCATACGCGTCCGAAGCCATCTCGCCGCAGCCGCGGGCAAGCGCCCAGGACTCCGCTTCGGCAATCAGGGCCGCTCCCAGCCCCCTGCCTCGCCACGTGGGCTCGACGTACCATCCTTCGAGGTACCCGATGCGGCCGGGCCGGCAGCCTTCGGCGGTCAGCCGGATCGAGACCTCCAGGAAACCCACCGGCAAACCGTCGGGGGCGTGGGCCAGGAATGCGGCGTTGAACTCGGGATCGCCCAGGATGTCGGCCATATCCCGCGCGTGGTCCTGGTCCGGGCAATCCGGCCACAGCGCGGCCCGCATTCGTTTCCAGTCATCGAGTTGGCTGCGCCTGACCACTTCCACCGTCATGAGGCATGGCCCTCGAGGAAGATTCTACTGCGGAGCCCGGGCACGGCAGGACCGACTGGCCCGGGGAGTACGCGTGCCGGCAACAGCGCCGCCCTGAAGCGCTAAGCGCCGGCGGCCAGTTCTTCCTTGGCCTTCTTGGTCGCCTTGCCGCGATCATCGGTGCCGAGGAGGCGCTTGCGAATACGGAATGCGGACGGCGTCACCTCGAGCAGCTCATCCTCACCCAGATACTCGAGAGCTTCGTCGAGGCTCATGCGGCGTGGCGGCGCCAGGCGTACTTCGATATCCTGGGTCGAGGATCGCACATTGGTCAGGTGCTTCTTCTTGGCGATGTTGATCGTCAGGTCGCCGGGGCGCTGATGTTGACCGACGACCATCCCCTCATAGACCTCGACGCCCGGTTCGACGAACAGCCGGCCGCGTTCCTCGGCGCCCTTCAGGCCGTAGGCTGTCGCCAGGCCGGTCTCCCAGGCGACGAGCGAACCGACGGCCCGGTCATCGATGCGGCCGGCGGACGGCATGTAGGCGTGGAAGATCGTGTGCACGATCCCCGTCCCCTTCGTGGCGGTCAGGAACTGGTAGCGGAAGCCCAGCAGGCCGCGGGTCGGGACGATGTACGTCAGATGGGCAGTGCCGTCCACGCCGCCGTGCTGCAGGTCGATCATCTGGCCGCGGCGCTGGCCGAGCAGGTCGACCGCCGTGCCGACGTGGGACTCCGGCACCTCGAGGTGCACCTCTTCGTAAGGCTCGAGGCGCTCGCCGTCCACCCCGTCCTTGTAGATCACCTCCGGGCGAGAGACCTGGAATTCGTAGCCCTCGCGGCGCATGGTCTCGATCAGGATCGCCAGCTGGAGCTCGCCCCGGCCCGAGACCAGGAAGGTGTCGGTGCTGTCGGTTTCCTCGACGCGCAGGGCGACGTTGTGCAGCAGCTCGGACCACAGGCGTTCGCGCAGCTTGCGCGAGGTGCCCCACGTCCCCTCCCGGCCGGCGAAGGGCGAAGTGCTGACGCCAAAGGTCATGCGCACCGTCGGCTCCTCGATGCGGATGACCGGCAGCGCAACGGGCAGCTCGGGATCGGCGATGGTCTCGCCGATGCCGACGCCCTCGATCCCGGCGACGGCTACGATCTCGCCCGCATCGGCCGATTCGACCGGCAGGCGCTGCAGGCCTTGATGAATGTACAGGTAGCGCACGCGCGAAGCGGTTTGCCCGCCGTTGACATCCATGCGGACAACGGGCTGGTCGACGCGCATCGCCCCGGCGAAGATCCGGCCGATGGCGATCACGCCCTTGTACTCGTCGTAGCCAAGGGTCGTGACCAGCATCTGCAGCGGCGCCGTCCGGTCGACGCGCGGCGCCGGGATGTGCTGCAGGATGGCCTCGTAGAGCGGCTGGAGATCGGGACCGAGGTCGGGGGTCATCCCCGCCTGCTGGGTCAGGGCATTGGTGTACACGACGGCAAACTCGGCCTGGCGCTCGTCAGCGCCCAATTCGATGAACAAGTCGAAGGTGCGATTGACGGCGTCGACCGGGTTGGCGTTCTTACGGTCGACCTTGTTGATGACCACGATGGCCTTGTGGCCCATTTGCAGGGCCTTGCGCAGGACGAAGCGCGTCTGCGGCATCGGACCTTCGGCGGCGTCGACCAGCAGCAGGACGCCGTCGACCATGTTCATCACCCGCTCGACTTCGCCGCCGAAATCCGCATGGCCGGGTGTATCGACGATGTTGATGCGAACCCCGCGGTAGGTCACGGCGGTATTCTTGGCCAGGATGGTGATGCCGCGCTCGCGCTCCAGATCCTGCGAGTCCATCACCCGTTCGGCGACCTGCTGGTTGTCGCGAAACGCTTTGGCCTGCCGGAGCAGGCCGTCGACGAGCGTGGTCTTACCGTGGTCCACGTGGGCCACGATGGCGATATTGCGCAGATCCTGCCTTGGTTCCTTCACTTCACAATCCTCGAGTCAACAAAAGCCCGGCCTGCGAACGGCCGGGTCAGGGACTTCCCTTGCGGCTTCCAGTTCAACTATACCAGAAAGGAAGGAGCCGGGGAGAAGCAGCTCAGTCGGCGGTCGCGGCGGGGTCCGGGGGAGGACCGAGCTCCCACCGGTAGACATTGGTCTCCCAGCGTTGAAAGCCGAGCTGTTGGTACAGGGCGTTAGCCCGAATGCGAGACGGGTTCGATGTCAGGTCGAGGACGTGCGCCTGCCCGTCCCTCGCCGCCTGCATCGCGCACAGCATCAGCGCCCGCCCCAGGCCGAGGCCACGGCGTGACGATGAGACAACCAGGTCCTCGATCCGTGCGCGGACCCCGGTTGGCACGCGGTAGAACACCAGGGCGACGGCTCCGTGGATGGCGCCGTCTGTTGATCGGGCGACGAACAGGTGGACCCGGTCGTCCCCGAGGATCGACTCCGAACTCCGCAGCAGACGGCGGCGCCCGCCCCGGGCTGAGCTGCGGGAAGAGTTCGGCGAACGCGGCCACCAGGTCCGGCGTCACGCGCGACGACGCGATTGATCGTGTAATCAGTGGCAGGCATTGTGGATCCGGGCATGGGGCATTGTGCACCTACTTGGTCACCCCTCGGTTTGCAGTTCGAGGCGGCCCGGGGGAGAGAGCTGCAGATCGTAACCGTTCGGCGACTACAGGAGGGCGACCACGACCCGGGCCCCGATGAACAGCAGGACGAGTCCACCGACGATCTCCATCCGTTTGCCGAAGGCCGAGCTCAGTCGCTTGCCGACAGTCAACGCGGCGAGGGACAGGCCGCTGGTTACCACCGCGATGGCCACGGCTGGGAAGGCCACCGGAAGGCCAAGGATGGCCAGGCTCAAGCCGGCAGCGGCCGCGTCGATGCTGGTGGCGATCGACAGGAGCACAAGCGTCATTCCACGCGTAGGGTCGATGGTGCGTCTCTCGGGGCGCGGGTCGAGACCCGAGACAATCATGCGCACGCCGACGAAGCCGAGCAAGACGGCTGCGACCCAGTGGTCGACGCCGGCAATCAGATGGGCCAGTCCGCTGCCGGCCGCCCAGCCGAGCAGCGTCATCAGTCCTTGAAAGAGGCCAAAGTGAAACGAGATGCGGAAGATCGGACGGGCGGAATGGGCATGGCCGGCAGTGCCCACGCCGAGGGAGACGGCAGAGGCATCCATCGCCAAGCCGAACGCGAGCAGCAACGTCTCAAGGATGGGCATGGTGGGGCAGATTCTACCCGCGTCGTATTTGCTTCGTCGGGGCGCCGCGTGAGTCACCGGACCGCTTCCTTGACACTCTCGGAGGCGGCGTTTAGAATGACGCCGCCTGCCGAGATAGCTCAGTTGGTAGAGCACGCGACTGAAAATCGCGGTGTCGCCAGTTCGATTCTGGCTCTCGGCACCAAGAGACTCTGGAGCACCCACGCGGGTGCTTCTTCTATTGTTCCTAAGTCTCGGACGCTCGGCTAGATCCTTGGGCCCGAGCCCCCCGCCTGGCGCAGGACCTCACGCAGGTCCCCCAACGGCTTGAGCTCACCCGCGTCGTTCTCGAAATACCAGTGGTCCCAACCATTGCACGGGCTGCCGCTCATCAAGTGGCGCCCGATCTGGTGGATCGACCCCTCGACACCGTCGAACAGCAGATGTCCATCGGCGCGCAGGCAGCGCGACGCGCCTCCGATCACCACGGAAGAACAATTCCTGGCCGACGCGGAGCAGCCCGCGCCTCCAAGAGCGAGCCGACCGAAACGCGCGGCGCCGTACGGCGCCGATCGCGCACGTCGAGTTCCTCCGGCGGACCGGCGTTCGGCCTCGATTCCCACGCAGGCGCCCCCGTGCCAGCTCGACGTAGCCAGCCTCACGCTCGATCCCGATGAAATGACGCCCGAGGCGGAGGGCAACGGCACCGGTCGTGCCCGATCCGAAGAACGGGTCCAGCACGATGTCGCCGGGGTCGGTGGACGCCAGCATCAGGCGGTAGAGCAGCGCCTCCGGCTTCTGGGTCGAATGCGCCCGTTTGCCGTCCGTCTTCAAACGCTCGGCGCCCGAACAGACCGGCAGCGTCCAGTCGCTGCGCATCTGCAGCTCGTCGTTGAGCGCCTTCATGGCGTGGTGATGGAACGTGTACTTCGCGCCGCGGGCCGTGCTGGCCCAGATCAACGTCTCGTGCGCGTTGGTGAAGCGTACGCCGCGGAAGTTGGGCATCGGGTTCGACTTGACCCAGATGACGTCGTTCAGGATCCAGAAGCCTAAGTCCTGCATCAGGGCGCCGATGCGGAAGATGTTGTGGTACGAGCCGATTACCCAAAGCGCGCCGTCCGGCTTGAGCACGCGCCGGCAGCCTCCGAGCCACGCGCGCGTGTGAACTCGTCGTAGTCGGCAAAAGACCCAAACTGATCCCAGGCATCGTCCACGGCCTGGACGCGGGTCATGTTGGGGCGATACAGGTCCTGCGACAACTGGAGGTTGTAGGGCGGGTCGGCGAAGACCAGATCGACACACGCCTCAGGCAGCCCGGCCAGCGCTATCCGGCAATCTGCGTGCAGGATGGTATCGAGCGGAAGGCGCGGGTCGAGGTTCGAACCCGCGGTGGTCAAGGGCATTCCCCCACCCCGATCCAGGTGCTACCCTGACGCTCATAGCAGTCACAAGCGGGGGAACCGGGATCAGGCGCCGCGCCGCGCCACGTCCAGAATCCGACAAGCGTCTGGACACACACGGTCGAGGCTCGGCGGTCGACCACCGACCCGCGCGACCAGCCTATGCCGCCGAGATCTTCGCCGCGCAAGAGCCAGACGCGCACTTCGGTGGGTTGGCCGAGGCGCCATGCGAGCTCGCCACGCGCGCCGAGAGTGAGCGCCGTCCAGGTGCACAGGAAAGCGGAGGCGCCGACGAGGATGGCCAGGAGGCAACCCCAGAGGGCCGGGAACCGGCGAGGCGGAGGAGTACCCGAGGGTGCGTCCGGCAGAGTGCTCTCGATGGCGGAGGCCATGGGCGCAAGTCTATCACCCGCGATGCACCTGCGATTGGCGGGGGCGTCGAGATTGTGGAGGGCGACCCCCGCGCTGCGCAACCAGTCCTGAGCTGGTCCGGGCCTGATGCGCAAACCGAGTTAGATGTAGAAGCGGTCCTTGTCGATCTCGTCGCGCAGGATACGCAGCTCCTCGTCGCTCGGCGGTGCGCCCTGCTCGACGCGATCGGCGACGGACAGCTCGAACCCGGTGTTCTCGACCACCCCATCGAGCGTGGCGCCCGGCTGAAGCGCCAGGACTTGCATGCGGTTCGTTTGTGGGTGATAGCCGAGCACAGCCAGGTTGGTGACCACCCGGTAGGGCCCGGTGCCGCGCGGCAGGCCGGCCGCCTCGCGTGCTCCTGGTCCACTCAGATAGCCGGGCGTGGTGACGAAATCAACCTGGGGGACGAAGCGCTGCTTGTCATGGCGCATGATGGCGATCGTTCGCCAGCAAAGCGAGCCGACGTCGTTGCCGCCGCCGCTGCCCGGCAGTCGCACTTTGGGACGGTCGTGATCGCCGATGGTCGTTGTGTTGAGGTTGCCGAAGGCATCGATCTGGGCGCCGCCGAGGAACCCGTACTCGATGAACCCGCGCTGTGCCGCCTCGACGACCTCGCAGATGCCGGTGGCCGAGAGCGCCCGGTGGAAGGTGCGGCGCTCGCCGACGGCGCGAGGCAGCTCCTCGAGGATGGCGCCTGTCCCGCCGAATTCGAAGACCGCCACCAGGTTGGGTGCCTGCATACGTTGGGCCAGCATCGCCGCCAGCATGGGGATCCCCGTTCCGATGAAGGCCGTGGCGCCGTCCTCCATCAGCCGGGCTGCAGAGCAGATCAACAGCTCGGTCGGGTTGTAGGCCGGACCGGTCATGACCGCCTCCCGCCAGCGATGGGCACCGCGTCGGCCAGTGCCTTCAACCGCGCCTCGCCAATCCTCTGCCGGTACGCAGCGTGGTCCTTGAGGCTGTGGACGTACTTGTCCAGATAGGCGCGGGTCGTCTCGGGTGTCTTGCTCGCCTCCACCCACTCGCGGATCTGCTCCTCGTCGCGTTCGTAGTCGTAGGCCATCTCACCCGGGTGCGATCCGAACGGCGCCTCGACGACGGCATCGACCAGATAATAGGGGATGATCGTCCGATCCGGATGGGCGCGGATCTCATCGGTGGACACGATGCGTTCGGTGCTGATGATCAGGCGCTTCGAGGCGCGGGCCATCTCGACGCAGAAACCCGAGATGCCATCCACTTGCGCGTTGCCATGGATATCGGCCCGGTGGACGTGGATCAGCCCGACGTCGAGGATCAGCGCCGGGAGCAGGCAGACGGGTTGGCCTGTGAACGGGTCGCGCACCACCTTGGCCGACGAGTACTTGAACGTATCGGTTCCCAGCATCGAGCGTACGGGAAGGAAGGGCACACCCATGGCGGCGGCTTTGAAGCGCCAGGCGATCCCGGCATTGCTCCACTCAACAACCGGCGAAAGACGTCCGCTCTCGACCTCGCGGCGCAGGCAGTTGGAGACGCCGTAGACTTCGAGGGCCATGTAGGTCTGATCCATCGCCTGGACTGCCCCGGCGCCGATGAGCATATCGAGCTCCAGCACGCCCTGGCCAGCAACCCGCAGGTTCTTGCGCCCCTGCCGAATGATCTCGGACACCAGCGACATCGGGCAGCGCACGGTACCGTACAGCTCGGTGCCGATGTAGTCGCCGTCATGCAGGAAGAGGGCGATCGCTTCGGCCTCCGACATGCGCTTGTCGATCAGGGTCTTCGGCTTGCTTCGATTGAGCTCACGGAAGGCATCCAGATCCGGGGGTTGGAGCATCGGTCCCACGCCAGAGTCGAGGATCTCCATGCATGCCTCCTGTGGCGACAGGTCGAGGTCCCGGTGCGGGCCATGCTGGACGGCCCGGGAGCGAGAGGGCGCTGCTTCACGGGGACACGTCGGGAGTCTAGCACGGGCGGGCGCACGGGCAATGGGACCGCCCGGGCTCACCTGTGCTCCCCTTCCGATCCGGGATTGCCACGGCGCCCCGCCCAGAGCGCGGGACGCCTCGCAATGACAGAGGAAGGGGACCCGCGGCCATCGGCGAGATCGAGGGGCGCACCTCCACCGAATATCATTGCGAAGAGGGCGAAGCCCGGCGAGGCAATCTCCATCGGGGCAATGCGGGCCTCACCATGACACTGCGAGAAGTCATTGCGTGGTGGGAAAAGTCCGACGAAGCGATTTCCCTGGACGCAAAGTGCGCCTCTCCGGCGCCACGGGCGAGGAGATCGGCTCGGCCCTGCGGGGCTCGCCATGACACCGCCAAGGTCATGGCTAAGGAGGGCGAACCCCGACACAGCAATCTCCCTGGACGCAAAGCGCGCCTCTCCGGCGCCACGGGCGAGGAGATCGCTTCGGCCCTTCGGAGATCGCAAGGATGGGGGTTCGAGGATCGGCTCAACCCGGACGCTCCCGTTCACAAAAGCCCCGCCGGCCCTCCCGCCCGCGTCGGCCGATGGCGGCCAGACAGCAGCCTCTGCAGGTCAGCTTTCAGCCGGCCGCGCCCTTCGGCGTTGACTCCATCCTCGGAACTGTGTTAGACTTGGACTTGACTTCGTTGGTTGCCCCAACAAACTAAGCTTGGAGTCCAGTATGCCCCGTCGGTTCCGGACCGGCGATCAAACCCTTGTCCGCGAACTCAACCGGTCGATTTTGCTGCAGCGGCTGCGGGTCGGTTCCCCGCTGTCGCGCGCAGATCTGGCGGCTGCCACCGGCCTGAATAAGACGACGGTATCCAACCTGGTTGACGAATTGATCGCCAACGGTTTCGTGCGCGAGATCGGCCGCGATGCTTCGGGCGGCGGGCGGCCGGGAGTCTTGCTCGAGCTGAATCCCGACGGCGGCTGGATCATCGGCGGCGAGTTCGGCGTCGGGCACATGACGGTGATCGTGGCCAACCTGCGGGCCTCCATTGCCTGGCGTCGCGAGGCGGCGTTCGACAAAGGATCCGGCCAAGAAGCCGTGTTGCAGCAGCTGGATGGCCTGCTCCGTCAGGCTAAGCAGTATGCCCAGCGAACCAACCGACGGCTGCTGGGGGCGGGCGTGACGGTCCCGGGCCTGGTCGACGTCAGCTCCGGCGTCCTGGTCTTCGAGCCCAACATGGGCTGGCGCGACGTGCCACTCCGCGAGCGCCTGGCCGCCAAACTTCAGATGCCGGTCTTCATCGACAACGACGCCAACGCTGCGGCGCTGGCGGAGAGGTACTTCGGCGCGGCGCAAGATGTGGAGGACTTTGCCTACGTCGTGGCCAACATCGGCCTGGGCGTCGGGCTGGTCGTTGGCGGGCAGATCTTCGCCGGCGCCAGCGGCTATGCCGGGGAGGCCGGCCACACGACGATCGATCCTGACGGGCCGCTCTGCCGGTGCGGCAATCGCGGGTGCTGGGAGCGGCTCGCCAGCCAGCGCGCCCTGATCGAGCGCGTCGACTTTGCTGTGCGGAGCGGACGGCCAAGCCAGATCATGTCCATTGTCGACGGCGGCGAAATCACGCTGCCCGCCATCCTGGACGCCGCCCGCCAGGGTGATGATGTCGCCCGCCAGGCGCTCCACGAGACGGGGACGTACCTGGGCATCGGGATCGCCAATCTGGTCAATCTGCTCAATCCTCAGCTCGTCGCCTTCGGCGGCTCCCTGAGCCTGGCGCACGAGTTCCTCATGCCCGCCGCGCGTCAGGTGATCGCTGAGCGTGCGATGGGCGAGCTCAGCCGGGTCGCCCGGATCGTCGTGTCTCCTTTGGAGGCCGATGCCTGCGTGCTGGGCGGTGTCGCCCTGGTGCTTCACGACATCCTGCGGCAGCCTCACCTGATACGCCGCGTGCCCGAGTTACCGGAAGCCATGCCAACCCATCATCACCGCGCGGGGTTTTCGTTACGAGCATCGATACCGCTGGAAGGGAGGTGATAAGGCCCACTCCAATGAATGTGATGAAGTTCCGATCGTTCTTGACGATCTAACCTTATGAGGAGGAAACAAAGATGTTCCGCAAGCTCTCTATGTTCGTTGGTCTGTTGATTGTCGGGACCATGCTGCTCACCGCCTGTGGCGGCGCTGCCACACCGACGGAGGAAGCACCTCCCCCGGCGGCACCTGGCGAGGTTGAGGTCTTCTCATGGTGGACGGGCGGCGGTGAGGCCGCCGGCCTGGAAGCCATGATCAAGGTCTTCGATGCCGCCTATCCCGATGTCACCTTCATCAATGCCGCCGTGGCAGGTGGTGCCGGCACGAACGCCAAGGCTGTGCTCGCCAGCCGTCTGGCCGCCGGTGACCCGCCGGATTCATGGCAGGCACACGCCGGTCAGGAGATCCTCGGGGCGTACGTTGCCTCGGGCCAGATCGAGCCGCTCGACACCCTGTACGCCGATCAGGGCTGGGCAGCCGTCATGCCGGCGACCCTCCTGCCGCTGATCTCCAAGGACGGTCATCCGTTCTCCGTCCCGGTGAACATCCACCGCGCCAATGTGCTGTGGTACAACCCGGCGCTGCTGAAAGAGGCGGGTGTGACCGTCCCGACAACGTGGGACGAGTTCTTCGCCGCCTGCGACAAGATCGAAGCCGCCGGCAAGATCTGCATGTCGATGGGTGAGACGTGGACGGCCCAGCACTTGATGGAAGTTGTGCTTCTGGGCGCCTTGGGCGCGGACAAGTACAGCGCGCTGTGGGATGGCAGCGGTGACTGGGCCAGCGCGGACGTGACCGCCGCCTTGGAGACGTATGCCAAGGTTCTGGGGCACGTCAATTCTGACGCCGCCTCGCTTACCTGGCAGGACGCCTCCAAGCTGGTCGCCAACGGCGACGCCGCCTTCAACATCATGGGCGACTGGGCCGACGGCTACTTCTCCGGCACGGCCGCCGGTGGGAACCTGGGACTCGTCCCGGGCGAAGGCTACGGCTGGGCATCGCCTCCGGGAACGAAGGGTCTCTTCCAGTTCCTGAGCGACAGCTTCACGCTGGCCAAGAACGCCCCGCACCCTGACGGCGCGATGGCGTGGTTGACGACCGCCGGCTCGAAGGCGGGCCAGGAAGCCTTCAATCCTGTCAAGGGATCGATCTGCGCCCGGACGGACTGCGACAAGTCGCTCTTCAACGTGTACCTGCAGAGCGCCATGGCCGATTGGGCGACCGACCGAGTGGTCGGCAGCCTGACCCACGGCGTGGTCGCCAATCCGACCTGGGCGACCGAGATCACGACGGCCCTTGGCCTGTTCCTGGGCGACAAGGACGTGGCCGCGTTCCAGGCAGCGCTGGTTGCTGCCGCTAAGGCCTACCCGAACTAAGTTAGACACGGGAGGCGCACCAGGCTCTTGATTAATGCGATGGTTGGGCCGGCGGGCTAGGATTGCAGGCCCACCCGGACAAGAAGCACGAGCTTGCTGCAACAGTGGAGCGAGGGGCGGAAGACTCCGCCCTCGCCTTGCATTGCCTAATGACGCCCCTGCGGCCAGCCAAGTCGCGTAGAATAGAGGCACCCCACCGCGAAAGGGGATCCATATGGCCCAAGCCCTGCAGATTGCCCAGGCGGGTCCGCCGGCTCGTCGCCGATCCTACATGCAGCGAGACCGGATGCTGGGGATCGCCCTTGTCATCCCCTCGATCCTGGCAACGGCGGTTTTCGTCTACGGCTTCATCGGCTGGACGATCCGCGTCTCGCTGAGCAAGTGGCGCGGCCTGACCCCCGACTTCACCTTTGTCGGCCTGCAGCAATACATCGAGTTGATGCATGATCGGCGCTTCATGATCGACGTCCGCAACACGGCCGTCTTCACGGTCTTCTTCCTGATCGCCTGTCTGGCGATCGGTTTGTTCCTGGCCGTGCTGTTGGACCAGCATCTTCACGGCGAGAACTTCCTGCGCAGCATCTACCTCTTCCCGATGGCGATCTCGTTCATTGTTACCGGCGTCATCTGGCGCTGGCTGATGAACTCCGCCACCGGGACCCGCATCAGCGGTCTGAACCTGCTCTTCCATAGCCTGCGGCTCGACTTCCTGATCAGCAAGTGGACCCTGAGCGACGCACCATGGGGCATCGCCTTCGTCGTCATCCCGGCCGTATGGCAGATGTCGGGGTTCACGATGGCGCTGTATCTGGGCGGGCTGAGGGCGATCTCCGACGATCTGCGGGAGGCTGCCCGGGTGGATGGTGCGTCGGAGACCCAGATCTTCCGCTATGTCCTGCTGCCGCTGCTCCAGCCGGTTACGCTGAGCGCCATCATCATCCTCGGCCACATCTCACTCAAGATCTTCGACTTGATCGTCGCCATCAGCCAGAACAACATCGCCCTGGATGTCCCCGGGGTCTACATGTGGCGAACCACGTTCGACGGCATGAACTATGGCCAGGGCGCGGCCATCGGCGTCATCATGCTGCTGGCCGTGGCCGTCCTGATCGTTCCCTACTTGATCTACAGCATGCGCACGGAGGCGGAGGCATGAACCCCTCCACCACCCGCCGGCTGACCCGCCCCATCCTGTACGCCCTGGCCATCGGCACGGCGATCCTCTACCTGCTGCCGATCTATGTCCTGCTGGTGACCGGCCTCAAGAGCTTCGCCGAGGTTGACCTCCAGCGCATGTGGGATCTACCGACCGGCATCTACTTCGACAATTTCCGCGCCGCCTTCGAGCTGTTGGCGCCGCATTTGTGGAACAGCCTGCGCATGGTGATCCCTGCGGCGCTCATCTCCTCCGTGGTCGGCTCCATCAACGGCTATGTGTTCTCCAAGTGGAAGTTCAAGTACTCCGACACCATCTTCACCCTGATCCTGTTCGGGATGTTCATCCCCTACCAGTCGATTCTCATCCCCCTCGTCCAGTTCATGCAGAAGCTCGGCCTGCGGGGCTCCATCTCGGGTCTGGTGATGGTTCACGTGATCTACGGCATCGCCATCACCACGCTGATCTTCCGCAACTACTATGCCGGCGTGCCGACCGAGGTCTTGGAAGCAGGGCGCATGGACGGTGCCGGCCTAGTCGGCCTGTACCGCCACATCGTCTTCCCGCTCTCCATCCCGGGCTTTGTGGTGGTCCTGATCTGGCAGTTCACGCAGGCCTACAACGACTTCCTGTTCGCCGTGGTCCTGACCAACAACAAGACCTGGCCAATCACGGTTGCGTTGAACAACATGGCGGGGAGCCAGATCGTGCAGTGGAATGTTCAGATGGCGGGGGCCTTGCTGGCGGCGCTGCCGACGCTGCTGGTCTACATTCTGCTGGGGCGATTCTTCCTGCGCGGGCTGATGGCCGGGGCGCTGAAGGGTTGAGGCTCGGTCGTCCGCTGCCTCACGAACGCGGATCCAACAGCCCGTGGATGCGCGGGATGGGGTGCGCCGCAGCGGCCTTCCTTGACACGTCCCACCATTCACGGTATCCTCGCCACGCTCTACCTGCGGGTGTAGTTCAGTGGTAGAACGTCTCCTTGCCAAGGAGAAGGTCGTGGGTTCGAATCCCATCGCCCGCTCTCGCTAGCGATCAGCTTTCAGCGCTCAGCCATCAGCCGGACACCTGCACGCGAGCCCTGGCTGACCGCTGACGGCTGAAAGCTGATTACTTCTCCCGGCGACGTAGCCAAGTGGTAAGGCAGGGGTCTGCAAAACCCCCATGCGTGGGTTCAAATCCCACCGTCGCCTCTCCTAAGAACAGCCATCAGCAATCAGCGTTCAGCTTCTTGCCCGGGTTGATCGCTGATGGCTGAGTGCTTCCGAGGGCGTGGAGGGGTCTCTTGGAATCCGGGAGACCCTTGTGCGTGTTCCGGGACTCCGCATGAGGGGTGTAGCCACCGAGACCGGTTAAGGCCCTCACGCGTGCGCCCGCACCCAGGCAACACCAGACAACACGTCTCCTGCGCACGTGATGCGCTTGTGCCTGCCACGCGTGGTACTCGCGGTCGACCACAGCCAACTGCGCTTCACGAAGTCGACTCCCAATGGGGTCGATCAAACCGGCTTCGCCGGGACGAATCCAAGATGCTCTCCAGGGCCTAGCCGAGCGATCGGAGTTCCTAGTGTTCTCCCAGGATCCATCTCGCTACCCTCAGATCTTCCCCCGATCCTGGATGCTTGGAGGGTTGCGTTCTACAATTAGCCCGTGCCCACGCCAATCTTAGCCACCAAACTCTATATCCCCCCACCCCGGCCCAACCTTGTCCTCCGCCCCCGTCTGGTGGAGCGGCTGAACGAGGGTCTCGCGCGGCCGAAGCTGACCCTTATCTCAGCCCCCGCCGGCTTTGGCAAGACCACGCTGGTCAGCGAATGGGTCGCCGGTTGCGAGCCGGCCGGTCGCCTGGCTGTCGCTGGACGAACGGGATAACGACCCCACCCGCTTTCTGGCTTACCTCGTCGCGCTTTGCAGACGATTGCGGCGAATGTTGGAGATGGGCTGCTTGCGTGGGTTCCAATCCGCCTCAGCCACCGCTCAACCGAATCGATTCTGACGGCCCTGCTCAACGAGATCACCGCCCTCCCCGAGGATTTCGTCCTCGTCCTTGACGACTACCACGTCATTGATGCCAAACCGATCGACGATGCCCTGACCTTCCTGCTTGAGCACCTGCCACCACAGATGCACCTGGTCATCGCCACCCGCGAAGATCCACATCTGCCCCTGGCCCGCTTGCGCGCCCGGGGCCAACTGACCGAACTGCGCGCTGCCGACCTGCGTTTCACGCCCGCCGAAGCCGCCGAGTTCCTCAACCAGGTGATGGGTCTGAACCTCTCCGACGGAAGACATCGCCGCACTGGAAACCCGCACCGAAGGCTGGATCGCCGGCCTGCAATTAGCCGCTTTCCATGCAGGGACTATCAGGACACTGCCAGCTTCATCCAGATCCTTCACCGGCAGCCACCGTTTCGTGCTGGACTATCTGGTTGAAGAAGTTCTGCAACAGCAGTCCGAAAGCATCCAGACCTTCCTGCTGCGCACATCCATCCTCGACCGCCTGTGCGGCCCGCTGTGTGACGCTGTTTTGGGTTCTCCCTCCGCTTCCGGGCAGGAAACCCTGGAATATCTCGAACGCGCCAACCTGTTCATTGTCCCTTTGGATAACGAGCGGCGCTGGTATCGCTATCACCATCTCTTTGGCGAGCTACTGCGCAAGCGGCTGGGGCAAAGTCTCGTGCCAGTGGCAATTACCGAGTTACACATCCAGGCCAGCGAATGGTATGAAAGCAACGGCCTGGCGATTGAGGCAATTCATCATGCATCCATGGCCCCGGATGATGAAAGGGTCGAGCGGTTGATCGAACACAATTATATGGAAATGATGAGTCGCGGCGAAATGTCCTGGATGCGACTTTGGGTGGGCAAGTTAAGCAAGGAATTGGTCTATCGACGGCCTTGGTTGTGTCTGTACGAAGCAATGAATTGCTCCTGGTTTGGACAGATTGAAGAAGCGAATATATTGCTCAATGAGGCTGAAAAGCATATTCGAGCCGAATCTTTGGCCGAAGTTTCAGCGCCCGGCGCTCAGTCCATGCTGGGTTATCATGCTTACGTTAAAAGCCGGGTTACCGCAATGCAAGGGGATACTCGTCGAGCCATTGAGTTTTGCCTCACCGCACGTGAGAATGTTCCTGCAGACAACTTGGGCAAACAAAGCGAAATTGATATGACGCTCGGATTTGAATACTTCCTGGTTGGTGATTTCGTAAATGCGAAGAAGACATTGTACGAGATAATACGATCAGGTTATTCCATTGGAGCTATCAATAACCCCGTTGCCGCTTATGCCCTTCTGGCGAGGATTCATATTTTTCAGGGTCAACTGCACGATGCGTACGATCTTCTTCAAAAGGCTGCACAGCTGATCCATGAGGCAGACGGCCAATATCTTGGTGCAACCGGCCTCGAAGTAGTTGGAATAGCCGAATTGTTGTGCGAATGGAATGACTTAGAGACTGCTCTCGTTCGGATAAAGCAAGGCCTGGATTTCCTCCCTTGGTGGGGCAAAACTGATGATATAGCACTGGCATACAACACACTATCGCGTATTCACCTCGCTTATGGAAACTGGGCTGAGGCGGTAGGCGCTATTGAAAAAGCAGCCCAACTCATTCAAACTTGCAGCGTTTTCTCAGAAGCTCGTAGCGCAATTCAGACGACCCAGGTAAGAATGTGGCTGGTACAAGGAGATTGGTTGGCAGTCGACCGCTGGGCTGCTACACTTGAAAATCACTTTAGTTCGCACGATCCATTTCGATTTGAAGATGAGTTGACTCATATCACGCAGGCGCGGGTATTCATTGCCCAGAAGAAACTTGATGAAGCAATCCGGTTATTGTCCAGACTGGAAGAAATTGCCCAGTCAGACGGGAGAATGGGTAGGCTCCTCGAAATCATGATCCTCAAAGCACTAGCAATGCAGAGCATGGGGAATACCGCGCAAGCGGATATCGCATTGACGAAATGCCTAACGCTGGCTGAACCAGAAGGATACCTGCGGATTTTCCTGGACGAAGGCCAGCCCATGCAGATGCTTCTCGCGAAGGGACTGGCCCATGCCGGCGCCTTACGGGAATACGCCATCCACTTGCTCTCCCAATTCGATGCCCAACAGCAACCGATTACGGCGGCGCAAGGAAAAGCCTCCCCGACCGGCAACCTGGTCGAACCACTTAGTCCACGCGAGTTGGAAGTGCTCAGGCTGCTCAGAACCGATTTGACCGGCCCGGAAATTGCCCGTGAATGCATGGTGTCTCTGAGCACCGTGCGTACCCACACCCAAAGCATTTACGCCAAGCTGGGGGTGAACAATCGCCGGGCTGCGGTCCGCCGCGCCGAAGAACTCGATTTGTTGTAGCAATTACTCATCTATAAATCCACGGTCCCGGCAGGCGTTTTGAGTCACCTGCCGGACCCTTCTTGTTTCCCTCACAGCCCTCCGATCGATAAGTCATCACATCCATCATCACATGTAATGATGACGCCTCATCACATCTTTCGGTATTCTTTGGTCGAAGGAAGATAAGAACCGATTTAGCACTGTAGACATTCATCCATATCTGGAACATGGCACGAGGCGCACATGAGTGAAACACATGCATTACCTGAATACTCAGTACGAGTCTGGACTTTACGAAATTCGCCTCAAGGGACACCTTGATGACCGGTGGAGCGACTGGTTTGAGGGCCTGACCATCACGCTGGAAGAGGACGGCGATACGCTTTTAACTGGCCCGGTGGTCGATCAGGCCGCATTGCATGGCTTGCTCAAAAAGGTGCGTGATTTGGGAATGCCATTGGTCTCGGTCTGTCCTCTCGAACACGGCCCGGCCGATGCGTCAGATGTCAAATCATGAACAGGCGTAGGCCGCTCGTCTACGCGAAATCAATCACAACTAAGGAGAACAAAGATGAATACGTACAGAACGAATGCAGTAATGGCAGGTGCCCTCTACCTCCTGGGGACGGTCTTTGGGGTCTTGGGTGGAGTCACTGGCGGCGAAGTGCTTTCCTCGATCATTTCCGGCAAACCGCTTGCCGGTGTGGATATGCTGGGCCTCGTTGCCGCCAATTCGTCCCAGCTTACCGGGGGCGCATTTTTTACCCTCATGATGGGGATTTCGCTGGTGGCGATGACGGTCTTCCTCTACCCGATCTTCAGAAAAGACAGCGAAGAACTGGCGTTGGGCATGCTGCTTTTCCGCGGAGCGCTCGAAGGCACCTCGTATTTCATTTCGACCCTCGGCATTTTGACCCTGGTCGCCCTTGGCAACGAATACGTCGCCACCGGGGCTGATTTCGGCTGCTCTGCAGTCCGTGGGTAATGTCCTGTATCAGTTCCTGGGCCTGCAGGGCGCGGTCGGTACCATCGTGTTTCTCATTGGGGCTACGTGTCTATACATCTCCTTCTACCGGACCCGGCTGATCCCCCGCTGGTTGACCGTCTGGGGCCTGATCGGTGTGGTTCCCTATATGGCTTATGCTCTGTTGAATATCTTCCACATGGATAACGGCATTGGGTTCTATCTACAAATGGTGTTGGCGCCACAGGAACTGGTGATGGGCCTTTGGCTGGTCATCAAGGGCTTCAACCGGGATGCAGCCAGGAAATTGGATGAGGCTCATTAGAGCCTCATCCATATTCCCTCGTCTTCCTGGCAAACCACACACTCGGCACGAATTGAAAGACGACACCAAGAAGAGAGGATTGGATGACTGACAAGAAGGTTATGGGATCACCCAGTAGACTAGCAAGAATGACAGGGATCTTGTACTTCCTTGTCATCCTGACCGGTGTCGCAAGCGAGGCAATCGCGCGCAACTTCATCATCGTTCCCGGAGAAATCGCAACAACAGTCTACCGCATCACAGCTTACGAATGGATGTTCCGTCTTGCCTTTGTGATCAGCCTGGCCCGCTTTGCGGTTCTCGTTCTCATGGTTCTGGCTCTGTACAGGCTTCTTGGGCCGGTGAACAAGGACTGGTCCCTGGTCATGGTCGCACTTGCGCTCCTCAGTATCCCCATCGGAATGGTCAGCCTGCTCTTTCAATACGCTGCTCCGTTGCTGTTGAGCAGTAGCGGCTATTCGACCCTATTCACGACAGAGCAGTGGCATGCGCAGGTGCTGTTCTTCATCGACATGCAGACACTGGGAGACAAGGCTTCTCAAAGCCTGGCCATCTG
Organism: uncultured Chloroflexia bacterium; assembly: GCA_963743255.1. Taxonomy (GTDB): domain Bacteria; phylum Chloroflexota; class Anaerolineae; order Anaerolineales; family E44-bin32; genus DYJB01. Next base: position 62,385 of record CAVUPD010000016.1, on the reverse strand, counting down.
GCTCCTTCCGCTTGGCTATCTCATATACAAGTCGGGTTTCTTGCCAAGAACACTGGGCGTCTTGATGGTGATTGCCGGTTGGGGCTACGTGACAGATCTTCTGGTCTTCTTTCTTCTCCCCAATCTCAATTGGCAAATCGCTGGATTTGCATTCCTGGCGGAATTGCCGTTCCCCTGCTGGCTATTGATGAAAGGTGTCAACGTCGAACGGTGGAGGAATCGTGCGGTGGAAGCGGCCTGACGGCACCGCATCAAGACGGCCGCCGCATCGAAAGAGGCGCCGCACCAAGAGAATGGAGAGCTGTCGACATGAAAGCCATCGTCTACACCCAATACGGCCCGCCGGAAGTGCTGCGGCTGCAAGAAGTGGAGAAACCTGCGCCCAGGGACAACGAAGTGCTGGTCAAAGTCCATGCCACCACCGTGCACCATTGGCGACACGATCATGCGCAGTCTCAACATGCCCATCCATGGCTGGCAGAAGCTCATGGCGCGCCTTATCCTGGGGATGCGCAGGCCCAAACGCCCCATCCTGGGGATGGAACTGGCCGGGGAGGTTGAATCTGTCGGCAGGAAAGTGACCCGCTTCAAGCCTGGCGACCCGGTTTTCGCCTCCACCTTCGCCGTCAATTTTGGCGGCTACGCAGAGTACAAATGCCTGCCCGAAAACGGGGTGATCGCCATCAAACCGGCCAATCTCACCTACGAGGAGGCCGCCGCCGTCCCGGGCGCGGGGCAGACGGCCTGGCAGTGTCTCAAAAAGGGAAAAATCCAACCCGGGCAGAAAGTCCTGATCTACGGCGCTTCCGGCGCGGTCGGCACCTATGCGGTGCAGCTTGCCAGCCGCCACTTCGGGGCAGACGTGACCGGGGTGTGCAGCGGCGCGAATCTGGAACTGGTGAAATCGCTGGGGGCGAGTCAGGTGATCGATTACACCCGGCAGGACTTCACCCAAAGCGGCGCAACCTACGACGTGGTTTTTGACGCGGTCGGCAAACTGACACCCTGCGCAGGGCAAAAAGGCGCTCAAACCCGGCGGCGTCTACATCAACGTCCATGCCGACTCAGACGGCGGCGACAAGCTCGAAAACCTGCTCGTGCTCAAAGAACTGGTCGAGGCGGGCAAGCTCAAACCGGCCATCGACCGGGTCTATCCGCTGGAGCAAATCGTCGAGGCGCACCGCTATGTCGAACAAGGGCACAAAAAGGGAAATGTAGTCATCACTGTGGCGCATCGTAGCAAAACCTAACCACCGCTTGCAGGGCACGCGGGGATTGTCCCGCCGCAGCGATTCAGCCGGTTCAGAAGGTTCAAGCCCCGAAGTTGGATCTGACTTCGCCCCGCCGCCGGTGAAGCGGAACGTTAGCCGCCACTTGATTGAGATAGGCAAGACATGCCAGTGCAGTTGATCGCTGATGATGGCCTGGGATTCTGATACAAAGGAGATGAGACTGTGAATTCAACCGAACGGAAGTCAAACAACTTTATCGTCCGCAAGCCACTGTTGGCGTACTTTGTGCTCACCTACGCGTTCTTCTGGGGATTTCTTGTTCTGATAATCGTCATTCTTGGTATGTTGCGGTTACAGCCGGATGCATTGCCAGCATGGGCGATGCCGACAATTGGTATTCTCGGTTCTTGGATGCCCAATCTCGCTGCCGTGACCGTGACAGGAGTTCTCTCAGGTCGTGAAGGCATCCGGCAACTACTAGGCAAATTCTTCGCATATCGAATAGCCGTTCGCTGGTATTTGGTCGCGCTGTTCCCTTTTCTACTTGCTTTTGTTGCGGCTGGTCTATATCGGTTAGCGGGGGGAGCCGCTCCTGGGAATATGGGTCTATCAGTCGGTTTTTGGGCTGGCTTGATTATTCTCAATCTGCTGCAAGGTGCAACCGGTGAAGAAGCCGGCTGGCGGGGCTTTGCTCTCCCGCGTCTCCAAGAGACCCATGGGCCGGTTAAGGCAAGTCTGATTTTGGGGCTCATATGGAATTTCTGGCATTTGCCCCTATGGCTCCTCAGTCGTTATTCCGGTCTTGACTTACTGATCTATGTTCTCGCCTTTAGCGTGAGCATTATTTCACTGACATTCTTGATCACCTGGATATCCAACAAAACACCCAATAGCCTTATTCCAATCGTGATTACTCACTTTTCCTTCAATGCCAGTCTGAACCTTGTTGATGCACGTGGGCTGGGCTTCGGGCCAACACTGCCTTTGTTGGCCATTACGGCTGGGATCTATCTGGTGACCGCAATCCTTGTTTGGAGCGCGAGTGGATGGTCCACACAAAGAACAAAGGGCAATCGCATTGTTCTAGGAAGCTGATTGCGACTAGGGAGTCATAGATGTCTCAAGAGACAGAAGCAGCTCCGATGCCACAACGTTTCTTCCCGGGATTACTGCCAATCGTCGGGGATGAGAAATGCAAGCAAGTCGTTGCAAGGTATCGGGAACTCTTGTCGAACCATGAGCGTCCCAATAGTCATGCTCTTCAACGCCACTTGATTGCAGGCATTCTACCGGGGCTAGCCTACTACCAGAACCTCAGGGAAGGTGGCAAGTCACAGGAAGACGGATTAAGAACAGAGAGGAGAAGAAGATGAAGAGACTCTCTATATTCACAATGACTTCTGATGGCACTGACGGCCTGCTCAGCGCTCCAGGTCCACGTACCTCAACCTGCTGCGACGGGCATGCCTCCGGCGAATATGCCAAATCCTGCGTCGGTCTATTGCGAGCAGCAAGGGAACAAACTCGAGATTCGCACTGCTGCTGATGGCAGCCAAAACGGAATATGTGTCTTTCCGGATGGCAGCACCTGCGACGAGTGGGCCTACTTTCGGGGAGAGTGTGGCCCCGCAGCACAAGAAAGCCCTACACCTGCCATCACCGTTGAGTTAACCACTGAAGCAAGTGGTGGTGGCCCAGGAGGGGGAAGTAACTCAGGAGGAGATGCCTCGGGCGGCTACATGCCACCCGGTACCACGGATGAGATAGCTGATTGGCGGGGCGTCATCAAGAGTACGGAGCCCGGCGCCCAGTTTGATGACTACTTTGAGTTGTGGACCAACGGGCAGATGATCTACTTTGGCATCGATTCTATGGACCCCGCTGTACAAGCGCAGATCGAGGCGCTACGCGACAGTGGCAAGATCGTTCATCTCTATGGCACATTATTCAGTAATGTCCCTGACTACAACGGCTCGCAGATCCAGGTGGATCGCATCGAGGTTGAAGGGTAACGATCCATCACTAGTATTGGCATGGTTTGACCTGCCCTCGTTTTCTGTACCAGGTTCTATGGTGGTCCGAGAGCGGCTGCCGAAGCGAGCGAAGATCCGAGGTCGAGCACGGACGCACCCTTGGGTACTGGTCATTGGCTATCGCGCCCGGAGCTCCTTGACTTCGGGGTGACGACGAGGTAGCCTGATTCCTGAACGGTGACCCGCGTTATTGTCTGTTGCCTGGCCCCAGAAGACGGTCAAGGGTCTGGGTCCGCCGGGCAGCGCGAAATCTAGCAGACCCTTACACGGAATCCGGCCAAAGGCGAGCAAGGGTCTGATTCGCCACCGTCGGGTCCTGCAAAACCCCCATGCGTGGGTTCAAATCCCACCGTCGCCTCTAGGCAACGGGATGCAATGCCAGACAACGGCCGGCAACACCGGACAACACTTCTTAGGGCTTGCCGCGCGTGGTACTCGCGGTTGACTACAGCCATCCGCGGTTCACGCTGTCGACAGTCCCTTGGATCAATCAAACGGGTTTCGCCGGGATGAATTCAGGATGCTCTCCAGGGCCTAGCCGAGCGGTCGGAGTTACTGGTGTTCTCCCAGGATCCATCTCGCTACCCTCAGATCTTCCCCCGATCCTGGATGCTTGGGGGGTTGCGTTCTACAATTAGCCCGTGCCCACGCCAATTCTGGCCACCAAGCTCTACGTCCCCCCGCCCCGGGCCAACCTTGTCCTCCGCCCCCGGCTGATCGAGCGGCTGAACGAGGGCCTCTCTTCGGGTCGCAAGCTAACCCTCCTCTCTGCACCTGCCGGATTTGGTAAAACCACGCTGGTCAGCGAGTGGGTCGCCGGTTGTCAACGACCGGTTGCCTGGCTGTCGCTGGACGAAGGGGATAACGACCCCACACGCTTCCTGAGCTACCTCGTCGCTGCGTTGCAGACGAGCTGCCCCGTCTATCGGAGCAGGGTTGTTGGGTGTGCTCCACTCCCCTCAGCCTTTCTCAACCGAATCGATTCTGACGGCCCTGCTCAATGAGATCACTACCGTCCCGGACGATTTCGCTCTTGTCCTTGACGACTACCACGTTATTGATTCCAAACCGGTTGACGAATGCCCTCGCCTTTCTGCTCGAGCATCTGCCGCCCCAGATGCACCTGGTGATCGCCACCCGTGAAGATCCCCATCTGCCCCTAGCCCGGCTGCGCGCCCGGGGCCAATTGACCGAACTGCGTGCCGCCGACTTGCGTTTTACTCCCGCCGAGGCCGCCGAGTTTCTCAACCAGGTGATGGGCCTGAACCTCTCGGAGGAAGACATCACCGCATTGGAGAACCCGCACCGAAGGCTGGATTGCTGGTCTGCAATTATCCGCGCTTTCCATGCAGGGACATCGAGATGCCGCCGGCTTCATCAAGTCCTTCACCGGCAGCCACCATTTCGTGCTGGACTACCTGATTGCAGAAGTCCTGGAACAGCAATCCGAAAGTGTCCAGGCTTTCTTGCTGTGCACGTCCATCCTGGATCGCATGTGCGGTCCTCTTTGTGATGCCGTCCTACCCGCTCCTTCTGCTTCCGGGCAGGAAACCCTGGAATATCTCGAACACACTAACCTGTTCATCGTCCCCCTGGATAACGAACGGCGACTGGTACCGCTATCATCATCTCTTTGGCTGATTTGCTGCGCCAGCGCCTGGGAAAACCCAAAGAATTCGCCGAATTCCACCTGCGCGCCAGCCAGTGGCATGAAGAGAACGGTGACCTTGGTGCGGCGTTTCACCACTCCATCGAAGCCGGGGATCTTGTCCGGGCGGCGGGGCTGGCTGAAGCGGCCTGGCAGGGGATGAATGAAAGTTTCCAGTCTGCCGCCTGGCTTGGCTGGGTGAAGAAGCTGCCAGACAAGCTGATCCGCACCAGGCCCGTGCTCTGTACCCAGATTGCCCAGGCATTTACGGATACCGGCGAGCTGGAGGCCAGCGAGTTGCGCCTGCAGGACGCTGAACGATGCCTGGATGGTTCGGAATTGGCGAACGAAGCGCAGATCAAGCCCCTGCCAGCGATGATCGCTTTGACCCGCGCCTACAACGCCCAGGTGCAGGGCGATCCCGCTGCAACGGTGAAATACGCCGAGCTTGCGCTCCAACTCATCCCCGAAGATGACTTTGACCGGCGCGCCCGGGCCACCACCATATTGGACGTCATCCACTGGGCCAGCGGCAATCTGGAGTCGGCCATCCGGGGGATTGGTGATTCGATGGAGAGATTGACCCAGCTGGGCAATCACGTCATGGTGGTTGCCAGCGCCTTTGCTGTAGCCGACCTGCTGGTGAGCCTGGGGAGCCTGAGCGAGGCCGAGCGGGTTTATCTGGATGCCTTGCAACTAGCCACCGAACACGGCCCGGAGGCTGAACACATCACTTCCCACCATCATCTCGGCCTGTCCATGATCTACCGTCAGCGAGGAGATGACACCCTCGCCGCTCATCACTTGAAACGAGCCGCCGAATTGGGTCTGCAAACCACCCTGGTGGATTGGCTGTACCGCTGGCATGTGGCCCAGGCCCAACTGAAAGAGGCCGCAGGTGATCTGGAAACCGCCCTGGCCCTGCTCGACGATGCCAAACGGGCCTATGTCCAAACCCTCGTGCCTGACCTGCGCCCCATTGCGGCCCTGAAAGCGCGCATCTATCTCAAACAAGGACGGCCCCATAAAGCCCGGGAGTGGGTGGCAGAACGCGGGCTTTCGCTGGCAGATGAAGTCAGCTACTTGCATGAGTTCGAGCACCTCACCCTGGCCCGGCTCGAAATCGCCAACCCGCAGGTCAACGCTCTACTTGCACGCTTGTTGCAAGCCGCCGTAGCGCAGAAGCGCCGGGCCAGCGCGCTCGACATCCTGCTGGTGCAGGCGCTGGCCCACGAGGCGCAGGGCAATCGCCCCCAGGCTCTCGCCGCGCTGGAACGCGCCCTGGCACTAGCCGAATCGGAAGGCTATGTTCGCATCTTTGTGGATGAAGGCGAAGCGATGCGATTGTTGATTGAACAGCAATCGCGCAATCGAGATCATCCGCTGAGCGATTATGCGGACAAACTCCTGGTCGCCTTTACACAAACGGTCGCAGCGCCGAAATCAGCAGTCATCCATCAGAACTCAGGCATGATAGGGCCTTTGAGTGAACGCGAACTGGAAGTGCTTAAGCTTCTCCGCACCGAATTGAGCGGCCCCGAGATTGCCGGCCAATTGATCGTCTCACTCAACACCTTTCGCACCCACACCAAGAACATCTTCAACAAACTGGGGGTCAATAATCGCCGGGCGGCTGTCCACCGGGCCGAGGAACTCGATTTGTTCTAACTGACCCAAAGACCCCAACTCCGACCCCGACAGGTGTCCTCAAACCATCTGCCGGGGCTTTTTGTTCTTCACCAACAATCACAACCTCAATCACATCATATGGTGATGACGCCTCACCACATCGGTCGGTATCCTTCGGGCAGATAAACAACGAAAGGAACAACGCGAGACGCATGATGAATGACCAACAGACATTCGCCGAAGAACATAACCAGCATCAGTGCTACGAAATCCGCCTCAAGGGACACCTAGATGACCGATGGGCCGAATGGTTTGAGGGCCTGACCATCACGCTGGAAGATAATGGCGACACGCTTTTAGCTGGTCCGGTGATTGACCAAGCCGCGTTGCATGGCTTGCTAAGAAAAGTGCGTGATCTAGGTTTGCCGTTGCTCTCAGTCAGTCCTGTTGAACCCGGACCTCCGACTACGCTCGGGACTGGCCAGGCGGATCAGTCAGATGTCAAATAGCAAATGGATACAAGCTACTTGGAAAGGAGATTTGCCTTTGACAACATTTCTAGCCGATTTCAATCCCAGGTAACCGGGTGCCGACCACAGCTCTATTCAAGTCCAATTCAATGAAACCAATCCATATCGTTCAAAAGAAAAGGAGACAAAGATGAATACGAACAAAGAGACCGCAAGAAATCTGCTAGATGTGAGGATCATCCTGGCAGTGCTTTGGGTGGCTGGAATGTTAAGTAGTGTAAACGGAGATACGTACCGCTTAGTGATTCGTTGCACTAAGGTCTCTACTTGAGAACACCGGATCTCTCGAAGCAACCCCGAATTACTGTTGGTGATGTCGATGGTATTGGTGTTGTCACATACTTATGAGTGTCTTAACCCTGATGTTGAAGTATTCCCGTGAGTCGTTGGGCAAACCGCATCATAGGCATACTCTATGCATTGATCATTCTTGCTTTTTGGGTTTTAGCTTTTGTATCGCAGTCCGCTGGATATGAGATCGTTTGGTCCACAGCACAACTTGTGTTTGTCTTGCTGGTTGTTTGGTACGCTTGGAAATGGACTAACCCTGAAGGTTAGCCCTGATATCAAGATCTTATGAACACAATACCTTCGCTCAGGAATGGATTGGCGAAGGTATTGTGTTACTCAAGGAGACAGACTGAAAGCGATTGAACGTTGGACGCAGCTACCGCGCCCTCATGCCGAGTTTGACCAAGCCGCCGTCTCGGTGGGGCCCCACGCCGACAAGGCGCCGCCTCCCCTGAACCGGCAAGAGGCCCTGCCGTACTTCGGCGGGGACGAGCAGCTCTTCCGCGACCTGCTGAATCAGTTCGTCAGCTATCTGGATCTGGATGAAGAGATCGCCCGTCTGCGGGCGCTGAAAGACTTTGGCGACGCGGCAGCCTTTGCGCGCGTGCGCCTTCGATCAAAGGGATAGCGGTGAACGTCTCTGCGCCGTCAGACTTCAGCAAGCGCGGCTCCGGGCAGCTCGAGGCGCTGGGCTGCGACGACAACCTGGGCGCCGCCGACGCCTGGATCGAGCAGCTGGAGGCGGAGCGTCCGGGGCTGGAAGGCGTATTTCAAGGGACTAGCCCCCCGCTCGACCGCGCCTTTTCAGGTGTTGTGGTTGCCTTGGCGCCTTTCCCACCCGTTGAGCACCCGCGCGGCGCCATGCGTCCGATGGTTGTTCGGGTGCCGAGGCCGCGCCAGGCCCCGCGCCCCAGGCTGAAGGCTTGGTCCTCGAGCAGCGTGCCGAGGGTGTCCGGGGTTGCGCCGGTCGTCACGGGTTCGCCTTGGCTCCTCATGAGTCTCGCTGGGCGGCCTTCTGCTGGGTTTCCCCGCGGTCCGAAGCAGGTGACTGACGGTATGGGTCCCTCACGATCTGGGGTCAGTCCTCCACGGCTCCGACCCGCCACCCTCAAGGAGAGCATCCAGGGGGAGGGCAGCGCGCAAGGATCCGGACTCGGAGGGGCGGCGCTGATCTGACTTGCTGCGCATCCGAAGGCAGGATACACTTCGTCATTCGCCGAGGAGGGCGCCGGTATGTCAGTACCTCCCCCGCCACCTAGGGATCGACGGCGACTCATTGCCGTCGTTGGCTGCGCCATTGTCGGGGCGTGCTTGTGCATTGCAGCTGCCGTAGCCGCTTTCTACTTCTTTCGCGGCCGCCTGGGACGGGGCGCGCAACCGACCATCGAATACATCCTCGACGCCTCGCCCCGCATGAGCAACTCGTCCTCCGGCGGCGACACCAGGATCGGCATCGCACGCGGCGTCCTGGCCGAGATCGTCCGGACGGCTGATCCGCGCCTCACGGCCGGGCTGCGCGTCTTCGGCACGGGCGCCCAGTCAGGAGTCTGCCAGGACACCGACCTCGTCGTCCCTCTGGCACTCTCCAACCAGGTCAGCATCGAGAAAGGCCTGGGCGGCGTCGCATCCGGACCCAAGTCGGATTCGCCTTTGGCTCAGGCGATGATCGCGGCGATCCGCGATGTGGCGGCGACAAGAGGCCCACACTCGATCGTCGTCGTCACCGGCGGCGCGGACAGCTGCAATCCCGAATCCGGCGAGCTGATCCGCCAGGAGGCGGAGCGAGCCGGCGTGGAACTGAAGGTCTTCGTTGTCGGGTTCGATCTCACCCCAGAAGACGCCGAGGCGGTCCGGGCTATGGTGGCCATGATCCCCGGAGCTACCTACCAGGACGCGCCGGAACCAACCGCCCTGCGCCGCGCCCTGACTGAAATCCAAACCGATGTCAATCTCCAGGCCGCCGACAACTCCACGGGCTCCCCCACCCCCGCAGTCAGTGAGACGGCATGCGACCACCCTTATCTGCCGATGCGGAGTGGGTCGAGCTGGTCCTATGCCACGCCGGATGGCACGATGACATGGAGTATCAGCGGAGCGAGCGGATCGGATGCTTCGGGTGCAGCCACGATGGAAATCGCCATGCCCGAAGTCAGCATGACCGTGCACTGGAGCTGCAGCTCTGCAGGGATCGTCTCGTACGATTTCGGGAATCTGACCGCCGCTGGCCTGGGAGACGTTGCCAACCTGGATGTGGTCGACAGCTCCGGTGCCTTTCTGCCCGCCGCCGACCTCCTGGCGCCAGGCTACTCTTGGCCCAGCAACTACACCGTCGTGATGCATGTCTCTCAGGAGGGATTCGCCATGGACTGGACGATGGCGGTCTCCGAGACATGGACGGCGACCGGCATCGAGAGCATCACCGTCCCGGCTGGAACCTTCGAGGCTCTGCGGGTCGACGGAAACGAGAGCGTCTCCATGACCGGTATGGGGCAAGACGTGAACGTCACGGTGAGCATGACCTATTGGTATGCCAAGGGCGTTGGCGTCGTGCGCTACACGTCTTCCACCAGCGAGGGGACGTCTTCCGGGGGGGAACTCACGTCCTACACGGTCCCCTAGCGGAGGCGCATGCCGGCACGCGTGTTGCCGCTCACACTCATCCGGGGCCGGGTACTCCCGGCCCTGGTCATTGCTCCTTCGGTTGAGTGACGCGAACGTTGTCGAACGCAACGACCAACTTCCCCGGTTCCAGGAGGCCGGCCATCAGGGCGAAGGTCCCTGTTGCCGGGGATGGATCTACGGCCTCGGCCACTTGCCTGCCGTCCACGGCGAATCGGATGGCCGATCCCTGGCAGGTCAGCTGCAGGCTGTGCAAATCCCCTTCCGCGTTCTGCGCGCCTGGCACGGCGGTCCACTCCACCCATCGATCCTCGACACCGTCGGTCTTCTTCCAGAGCGAGACCTCTCCGTCGCTACGCCAGGCCGCGGCAACGTAGTTGAACTCATCTTGCCAGCGGCAAACCACAGCCATCTCGCTCAGCAACGGGCCCTCTGTGCGATTGGCCTGAACCTCGATCTGGAGATCCTGCTCTTCGAGCCCCACGTAGGGCGAGAACCACTCCCATCCACCCGCCAGTGATGTGATCCGGAGGGCGCCATCGGCGTATTCAACAACCCCATCGGTGGCCCGCGTAAGGCCAAACCCACTGGCAGGATCGGAGAAGTCGTCAGTCAGCGGCAGCACCTCAACTGTTGGGGAGGCGACGAGACCGCTGGTGGGCGAAGGCTTCACCGCAAACGTGGGAGTCGCCGAAGACAGAAATCGCGGCCAAACCGCCACCGAAGACGCCCACCCCGAGCATGCAGAGCAGGACCGCTGCCGCGCCAACGCCCACCAAGAGGATGCGTGAGGTTCGGCGTCCGGTTCGCACGCCGGGTGCCGGCCCAGCCGAAGGGGCGAGAGTCGCCGACGGGGTTGCGATCATTGCCTGGCGGAGGCGACGAGCGAAATCCTCGGGCGTTGCCGGTCGTTCCCGCGGGTCCTTCGCCATCCCGGCGGAGAGGACGGCGTCAACGGCCGGCGGAAGGCTGGGCTGGAGGGACCGGGCGGATGGGATCGGGTCATGCATGTGCCGAACCATCATCCCCAGCGCCGTCTCAGCCTTGAACGGTTTGCTGCCCGTGAGCATCTCGAACGCCGTGACCGTGAGAGAGTAGACGTCGGACGCAGCATCGGCGCTCCCGCCGCGCCCCTGCTCGGGGGATGCATAGGCGGCGCTTCCCCCTTGGGCCGACCCCTCCAGGTCGAGCGCGACCGCGGCGATGCCGAAGTCTCCCAGGTAAACGTTGCCGGATTCATCCAGCAGCAGGTTGCTGGGTTTGACATCACGGTGGATGATGCCGCGCTGGTGAGCCGCCATCAGGGCGCTGGCCACGTCGTCGATCCACCGCACGGCTGTGCCGATTTCGATGGCGCCGGCACCTATGCGGTCGGCCACGGTTCCGCCGGTGAGGAAGCGGAAGACCAGGTACTGAGTCCCCTGGTAGTCGCCGTAATCGTAGAGCGGGACGACGTGGGGATGTTCCAACTGGGCGACCGTAGCTGCCTCACGACGGAAGGCGGCCAGCTTCCCAGGATCGGTGGTGCCGCGATCCAGGACCTTCACGGCGACCGTCCGATGCGTGGCGAGCTGTTCGGCGCGGTAGACCCGACCCATGCCCCCGCGACCGACCATGCTTTGCAGACGGTAGCCGGGGAAGTCGAAGGATATAGTCTCGGTCATCGGCTTGGCAAGAGGCGAACGGACGGGCCGGCGCGAGCGCTCATTCTGTGCCCTTCATTGAATCCGCATCCGGCTGACCGTGTCGGCGGACTCATCGGCGGTCCAGATATCCAGGCAACCCTCGCCACAGGAAAGGGATTGCAGCGCAATGGGAGTGCCCGCCACCGTGATTGTCTGGGTGACTTTCGCCCCGGTGGGGCTGATCCGTAGGACCTTGCCTGCCTTCGGCGCGGCCGCCCAGAGGAACTCGCCATCGAAGACCAGGGCAGATGGATCGGCACCCGTGTTAACGACCTCGCCGACCACACCCGTCTTCGGATCGATCTGGATGACTTGACCGAGGGCGCTGAGGGCAACCCACAGCGAGCGCCCATCGAAGATCAGAGCCAGTGGCTCGCCCTCCAGGTCAATGGTCTCCGCAACCTGAGACGTGGCGGGATCCATCCGCACCAACGACTTGCCTTCCTTGTTGGCGGTCCACAGAGAGGATCCATCGAATGCCATCGCCAATGGCCCCTTGCCGACCGGTGTATCCGATTCGACCTTACCCTCGGGGGAAACTTTGGTGACCGTGCCGGCGATGGCGTTGGCCGTCCACAAGAACGAGTCGGCCCAGATCAGAGCAGAAGGGACGTGGGGCAGCGCGTAGACCGCCACGACCTGGCCCGTGTCCGGATCCAGCATGGACAGGCTCTGTTTGAGCGAACTCGCGGCCCACAGGTGCTGGCCATCGAAGGCGAGGGCCACGGGCAGATCGTCCACGGTGAAGGTTCCGACGCTGTCTCCGCAACTCTCCTGCGATGCCGCGCAGCCCGAGGCGGCCAGCTGCGTGACGCTGTTACCGTAGAAGTTGGCCACCCACAAGGACTGCCCGGAAAGCAACAGAGCGCGCGGCGAGTCGCCTACGGGGTACGAAGAAACCTGCGGGCCGAAGAAGGTGTCACGTCCCAGGTACAGAATACCTGCCACCACTCCCCCGACCACCAGTAGAACGAACAGGCCGGACGCCAGGATGACCGGCAGCCTCCATGCTGGCTGAGTGCGGCGCATGGCCGCAACCGGGGCTGCTGCCGACGGAGTCGGGCCGATGAGCGTTCGGCCGGGGGTCGAAGCCGAGGCCGCGGCACCGGCCCTGGTTGTTGCCTGCGTGGTAGCTCGACGCTCGCCGGCGGGTGCGGACATCGCCTGGCGCACCTCGGAGATCAAGTCCGTCGCCCGCTCCGGACGAGCCTCCCGATCCTTGGCCAGCCCGGTCTCCAACACGTCCTCGACAGCCGTCGAAAGGTCGGGCGCGTACTGGCGGATTGGGACGGGAGGTTCGCTGATGTGTTTGGTGATGAACCCCCAGGCGTCGTCGGCATCGAATGGAAGATGGCCAGACAGGGCCTGGTAGATCAAGACGGCAAAGGAATAGACATCGCTGCGCCGGTCCAGCTTGTCGCCGCGGGCTTGCTCGGGCGACATATACGCCGGTGAACCGAGCACGCTGCCCGTGGCTGTGAGATCTCGCGTTCCCCGACGCTCTTGGCCAGCCCGAAGTCGGCCAAATAGGCGTTGCCCGACTCGTCAAGCAGGACGTTTCCGGGCTTGAGGTCACGGTGAACGATGCCTTGATCGTGGGCGAAGTCAAGCGCCCGCGCGACCTGTTCCATCACGCGAATCGCCTCGCCCCGGCCAAAGGTCGACCGCGTAAGTCGATCCTGGAGTGTTCCCCCGGTCATGAAGCGCATCACAATGTAGGGGTTGCCGTCAACGTCGCCGAAGTCGTAGACGGGAAGGATATGGGGATGCTCCAGCCGCGTGATCATGTCCAGCTCGCGACGGAAACGATCTCGCGCGTCGGCGAATTCAGAGAAGGCCCCGCTCAGGACCTTGATGACAACGGTGCGCGGGATCGAAGGCTGCTCGGCCGTGTAGACAGCCCCCATCCCGCCTTCGCCGATCTTCTGAAGGATCCGATACTGCCCGAGGATCTGGCCTGGAAGAAGGTCCATCGTTAGGCGCCCGCGACAGGCGGCTAGTATAGCCTATGCCTCCGGCCGGATCGCCCGCAGCGGCGCCCTGAACAGTCAGACGGCAGCTTGGACTTGTCAGAGGGCCGACGACCGATGACTGATGACGACAACCTGCCAACCGGATAGTTATGCTACAATTCGTGGGCCTTCCACAGGAGCCGGGAAGGCCCTTGGGGCCAGCGGTTTGCCGATGTCGAAATCTCACTTCATCGTCCTCGGGTTGCTTGTCGGGCTGGCGAGCCTTGGGTTGTCCCCGGCCGCACAAGCCCAGACCGCCGGCCCGACCATCCATGTTCACGCTGTTGAGCCACCGGAGTCCGTCACGCCGCAGACCGGCGGCGTGCCGGGCCTCTTCTTGCGGGCCACCTTCTCCCTTCTGGACGCCAACGGCACGATCATGAAGTCGGATATTGAGAACGCAACCCTGCGCCTCGGGGGAGACGTTTACTCGAGCAAGCTCAGCAAACTAGAGACCGATTGGTCGGTGGTGCTGCTCGTGGACACCAGCGGCACCATGAGCACCGGGAGCGCGTTCACCGATTTCCTTGCCTTGCGCGACGGCCTGACCCGTTCCCTGGCGAGCGCGCCCGGCTACGCCAGCTTCGCACTGATCCCCTTTTCTGATCGCGCGCCCACTTTGGTGGAATTCACGCCCGATCGCGAGAAGATGGGCAAGGCGCTCAAGGGCTTGCGGCCAGAGTACAGAAAGCCGGCCTGCCTGAACGACAGCCTGTACGAGGCGATCGCCAAGCTGAGCAGCGCACCAGGCCGGCGGGCGGTGTTCGCCATCACCGCCAGCGCGGACAGCTGCGCCACGCGCTCGGCGCAGAATGTCGTAGACTTCGCCAATCAGAACCATGTCGAGCTGTACGCCGTCGGCGTCGACGGGTACACGATCACAAGCCAGGAACTGGCGGCCTTCACCCAACCCACCGGCGGTCTTTCAGAAATGAGGGGCGTTTCCGAGCTGAGCTTCGCGCTGGACACGCTCGTGGGTGTGCTAGCCAACCAGTGGCAGGCCGTGTGGGTGGTCTACCCCTCCGAGGGCCCACAGACGGCCGAACTGAACCTCAAGTTGCCCGACGCCACGGTCATCACCGGGCCCCTCTCGTTCGTTTCCGATCGCAATTACGCACGCCCGCCCACCGTCGCCTTTGCCGGCACGGCCCAATCAACTCTGGGCGGCGTGCGCTTCAACCTCGACATCATCAACCCGGAGCGCATCAGTACTCTCGAGGTCAACATCGTCAGCAAGCTCACCGGACGTTCGGTCTATCAGGAGCGGCTGACGGAGTTGACGGATTCCATTTTGCTCCCGTCGGACAATCTGGTGACGGACGGCGAGTACACAGTGACTCTCACTGCTCTGGATGAGCAGGGCCTGGTGCTGAGCCAGACGGAGCCGTTGGACTTCCGCTACCAGCCATTGGAGCCGAGCCTTACAGCCACCGTCCAGGAATGGCCCACGCCCGGCACGCCCTATATCGTGATCTCCGTTGTCGTGCAGAACCTGGAAGGCATTGCCAGGTATCGGCTCTGGCTGGAGCAGGACACGGGTGGCGCACCCATTCGAGACACGGAGATCACCGTTCCTGCCGGGGAGGCGCTCCGCGTGCCGGTGAGCGGGGTAAGGTCCGGCGGATACGTGGTGCGTGTGCAGGCGCTGGACCCGAGTGACCGGGTCCTGGTCGAGTCCGCAGGCCTCAAGATAGCATACCAAGCCCCAGGCGCTATTGCCGCGGTTGGTCGCCTCGCTGCAGGGGTCCACACTCGCCGTGGTGGGTATGTGCGGAATCGGGACTCGTGGCACTCGTCGGTTTGGGCGCGCTGGTCTGTCTTCCTAGTCCCCAAGGCCAAGGGCATGAGGAACGTCGAGCTGGCGCTCCCGGAGAAGGCACGCCGGCCGTCGCGACCGGCAGAACCCGCTGCCCCTCCCGCCAGGCCCGTTGTCGCGCCCAGGGCCACGCCCGCCCCGCCGCGACCGGCGGAACCCACTGCGCCTCCCGCCGGACCCGTCGTCGCGCCCAGGGCCGCGCCTGCCCCGCCGCGACCGGCGGAACCCGCTCCGCCTCCCGCCGGACCCGTTGTCGCGCCCAGGGCCGCGCCTGCCCCGCCGCGACCGGCGGAACCCGCTCCGCCTCCCGCCGGACCCGTCGTGGCGCCAGGGCCGCGCCTGCCCCGCCGCGACCGGCGGAACCGGCACCGCCTCCCGCCGGACCCGTGGTAACGCCCAGGGCCGCGCCTGCCCCGCCGCGACCGGCGGAACCGGCCCATGTCCAGCCGCCGCCTCCGTCCTCGGCACCTGTGCCAGCGGCGGCGGTCCAACCTGCCGCGACGCCCAAAGCGTCCGGCGTTCTGGCCGTGGTCAGCGTGGCGGAGCCTGTCATCGTTCAGTTCCAGGCCGAGATCCGAAAGTCGCCATTCCGGATTGGGCGTGCCGCCGACAATGACGGTGTCATCCCGGTGGATCGGACCTCCGCTGTCTCCGGGCATCACTGCGTCATCACCTTTGCGGACGGCCGGTGGTATGTGCAAGACGACGAAAGCACCTTCGGAACCACCGTGAACGGGCAACCCGTCCCCAAAGGTCAGCCCTTCAAGTTGGAAGACGGTGCCGTGCTCGGGCTCGGACCCAAGCTGAAGATCCGATTCCGATCGTGTCCGGCTCATCTCAGGGCGCACCTTCCTAGATCGCGGGAAAGGCAGGAGATCATGATCATTATCTTCCGCGGCAGACTACGACCAGATGCCTGAGATCTCAAAGAGATTCGAGCGGGAAGCGGTCAACGTCAAGCACAGCATCGACAGCCTCAAGCGCACGATCGAGGTGCTCAAAGGTGGCGACTGGTTCGGCGAAGGGGCCAACGCTTTCTACCGCGAGATGGAGTCGGAAGTGATGCCGGCGATGCAGCGGCTGCTGAAGACGTTGGAGATGGCATCGGGCGTCATCCAGGCGATCGAGCGGCTTCTGCATGAGGCGGAACAAACCATCGGCGGGCTGTTCGCCGTCATCTTGAGTTCTCTTGGCGCCGACATCGGCGTCGGCGAAGGCGGCAGCCTCGGGGCCCTGTCGGGCCGCTGTCGGGGCCGATGTCGGGGGGGGTGGAGGCGGCGGAGGCGGCGCAGCCGGCCCTACGAAGACACCAGAGAAACCCGCCTCGGGTGGGGGCGGCGGTGGCTCCGGAGGCGGGGCTGGTGGAGGTGGCTCGGCGGCGGTGGTGGCGGCTCGTGGGACGGCGAGATTGGCTTCAAGCAGGAGAAACCCGCCCGAGCGCTGCAGGGAAACCCTCCACAACATCCGGGCGGCCCTGAAACGTCAGGTGACCTTCCAGATCGGGGCTCCTGCCCTCCTTGCATCTTCGCCGCAAAGAACGCAGCGAACCGGACGGAAGCGCGAGAGTACCTGCCAGCTTCCTCCGGTCCGAGCCCTCCCGCGAGGCCGGGCGCGCAAGCGGCGCCCGGAGCGCAGTGCGTCGGTCGTATCCAGAGTCGCTGGTACCGAGGGCAGACGTTCCAGCAGCAAATCGCCTGTGCGGCACGGCTTGGCGAAGTCCTCACTTTCGCGCAGGCGAAGCGGAAGTGTGAGTCTCAATCCCAAGGGCTGGTCCGCGCCGTCGCAGGGCGAGAGACTCCGCCTCAGCAGGACGTTTAGGAAACCATACCCCGGAGCAACGTGATGAAGACCTTGCCCTTTCGTCTCATGCTGTTGGCCGCCGTGCTGTTTTCCATGCTCCCGACCGTCGAGCCTGCCTCGGCGCAAGCAGGCACAACCTTCTTCATCACCGACGTCGACGCCAGCCAGTTCCCCACGGTGACCTTACGGCTGCGCGCTCTCGACCTGAACAACCGCGTCGTTTCCGGACTGAGCAACACCAACCTGACTGTGTTCGAAAACGGCGAGCAAGTGCCCGCCGACAACGTGCAGGTGACGCAGCATGACGATGGTCCGATTACCTTCCTGTTCTTGATCGATCACGGCCGCCTGGCGAATTTCAGGGAGTTTGGCACGCAGAACATACGCCAGGTGTTCAGCGCCCTGCTCGACAGCGGCGTCTTCGTCGACGGTCTGGACCAGGTGGAGGTGATGGTGCGGGAGAACCTCAATACCGACCGCACCGAACCCCGCCTCGGCCCGACCCAGCAGGGCGCGGATCTGACGACGTGGTTGGCCAACTACCCGTTTGAGGTGCGGCGCAGCCAAAACTCGACCAAAGGACTGGAAGGCGTGGCCGATGCCATCACCGAGATGGGCAAACTCGTGCCCATCCCCGGCCGCCAGCCCGCGGTGATCCTCCTGATCACGCGCTCCATCGAAGACCCAGCGCGGTCGGTGGCCGTCGTCGCGGCGCAGAACCAGGCCAACCAAGCGAAGTCACAGTTCATTTCCATCTACGTCCTTTCGACCGACCTGGGACAATCCAACAAGGAGCCACTCGAGATCCTGGCCGAGATCTCCAACGGCAGGTATACGGCCCTGCAGCGCGCGACCGCCGGGGCCCTGGCCGAGGACACCTACCGGGAGATCAACACCCAGCGCCTCTACTACACGATCAGCTATCAGAGCATCCTGGCCGATCCCGGGCCACGTGTCATCACGGCCAATACCCGCGACGTGCCGACCGAGGGGATCGTCGGCAACTACGAGGTCTCACCGCAGCCGCCCGTCGTGAGCCTGGTGGAACCTGCTGAGGGCACCGTCATCCAACGGGAGGCCCACCTCGATTCGAGCGGCGAGCCCGTCTACGACCCGACCAAGGTCAAGGTCGTGGCGAATGTCTCCTTCCCCGACGGCTTCCCGCGCAGCTTCCGTTCTGCGGACTTGCTGATCGACGGCGCCTCCCAGGCGATCGCCTCCCCTGCCCCAGGAGCCGCGCAGGCGGAGTTTGAGGCAGATCTCTCGCAGATATCCACGGTGGGCTCCAACCCGGTGACCCTGGAAGTCAGGCTCGTGGACTCGCTCGGTCTTGAAGCCTCCGCGCAGACCTCCGTGGTGGTCGAAGTCTCGCCGCCCCCCCGCCGGACTTCGCCCATCGCGATCGCGGGGGGTCTATTGGGCCTGTTATGCGTGTCCGTTGTGGGGCTGATCGCCTTGGGTGGAGGCATCTACTTCTTCCGAAAGCGCACCCCCCAGCACGCTGTGCGCCGCCGCCCGCCCCGTTCCCGCCGAGCCGATGCACACCCTCCTTGCCGGCCGGGCGATGAAGGATCAGGTTCTGGCAACCCTCACGGTGTTGGAGGGGCCGAAGGGCCTGATCGGCGAGGCGATCAACGTTGTCAAGCCCACCACCGTAATCGGTCGAAACCCTGAGACAACGGACATCAACTTCTACGCCGATGTGGAGAGCTCGGTCAGCCGGGTCCATTGCACCGTCCAGAAGGACGGCCAGACCTTCAAGCTTACCGACAACGGTTCCAGCGCCGGGACGAGGCTGAACGGCAGGGCCATCCCGTCCAACGATCCGGTGGTGCTGGCCGACAACGACGAGATTGTGCTCGGGGACATGGGCCGTCGAGGGGTCAAGATGCGCTTCAACCCGGTGACCGAACCGGGTGAGCTCAAGTACAGCGGAGTCGCGGACGACCGCACCCGAATCTTAGACGAGCCCCCGGCGGACGACGATCATTTTGCCGGCTACGCGGACTGAGGGAAGAGTGGCTGCCTGAGACCCCGGCCGTTTTCCGGATGGCCGGCGGGCGCCCATGAGCCAACATGGCCAACATCCTTTTAGGTAGCGACAGCAACCCGGGCGGTCGGAAGTACAACGAGGACCGCTGCGGCGTTGACCATTTTGTCACCCGCGCCGGTCTGCGGTTGGACGTGGCCGTAGTGTGCGACGGCGTGGGCGGCGAGGAGCACGGGGAGCGCGCCGCCCAGCTGGCCATGGATACCGTTCTCGGCTACCTGCGCAGCAGCCAGGAAACCGAGATCCCCCGGCTGCTTACGGCGGCCGTCCGCACGGCCAACGCGGCGGTCGTTGCTGAAACCGAACGCCTGGGAGGCAACCAGGCCATGGCCTCTACCATGGTGCTGGCCCTGATCGTGGACGGGCGAACGCTGCACATCGCCAACGTCGGCGACAGCCGCATCTACCTGTGCCGCGGCGGGACGTTCCAGCAGCTCACTCGCGATCACACTTTCGCCAACGTGATGGTGTGGCTCGGCAAGCTCACGCCGGAGGCGGCCGCCTCCAATCCCGACGCCGACAAGGTGATGCGGGCCCTGGGAATCCATCCGGCGCTGCAAGTGGATCAGGGCGTCTACCTGAACACCACGGACTACGGCGAGGCAAATTTCCACGGGCGCACCGGCTTTCCGCTGCAGACCGGCGATTCCATTCTCTTGTGCTCCGATGGATTGATGAAGAACGCCCCCTCGACCGGCCAGGCGCTGATCACCCCCGCCGAAATCACCCTCGCCCTGCAGACGCACGAAGGCCAGGCTGCCGCCCAGGCCCTAATCAGCACGGCGCTAGGTCGAATCCCCGCAGGCGATCTGGCGGACAACATCTCCGCTGCCGTCCTGCAGACCGAAGATCCCTCGCGTGGCGTCCTCCGCCGCGGACAGCTGGCGGCCCAGCAGAGCCGCCAGCGGCTGCGCATGGCCATGGTGGCCCTGGCCGTCGCCGTCCCCCTCGGAGGCCTCCTGCTCTTGAGCGTCCTGGCGTTCGCCGGGTTCTTCGCCATCAACCGACGCGGCTTGAACGCTACGGCAACCCAGGTGGCGCAAAGCCTGGGGCAGACGCAGACCATCGAGGCCTGGACGGATACGCCCACCCTGCCACCCACGTCTACACCGACGCCGCTGCCTACCCTGGTCCCCGGCGAGATCGCCAAGCTGTTTGACGGCCCGCAGTTTCTGAGGGTTCTCTTGGACGACAGCCGGTTGGTGCAGGTTCCGGCCGCAGGAACATGGTTCATCGCCGTGAACCACCGCGGATTTGGCGCTAACGCCGACATCCATCTGGATGGCGGCACGCAGCTCCAGTTGAAAGCCGTGACGGATGCGCGCGTTCAGTTCCGCCTGCTGGAGGGCAGCCGAATCTTCGTGCAGAGCGGGTCGTACCCGAATGGCGCCGAGATCGAGCTCGCCGGACAGCCGGCCGTCACGACGGTGCGCGGTTGTCTGGGGATCGAATACACCGACCAGGCCACGCTCACCGCGCTGTGCTTCCAAGGCGCCTGCACGCTGAGCACCGATTTCGGGGTTACGTCCGAGGAAATCGCCGCCGGTCAGTCGGTCACCCTGGACGTGACCCGGCTCGGGGCCAACCCTCCGCGCCCCATCCTCGCGACGAACGCACTGCCCTACTGGACTCTGCTTCAGCGTACCGGCGCCGGACGGGACGACGCGCGCTATTGCGACGTGCCCCCGCCCCCACTGCCCACCCCGACGTCACGATCTGATAGCGGGGCCGGTCCGGCCCCTGCCGATACGCCAGTGCCACCTACGGTGGCCCCCCCTACTAGCGAGCCACCTACTAGCGAACCTCCTACCAGCGAGCCTCCTACCAGCGAGCCTTCACCAACGCCCTAACCGACGGAGTAACTCCGCCGGCCGCGGCGAGAGGCGAAACAGTCAAGGGCGAAGCATTCGCCTCTCGGCTGCTTCGCCCTTGCGGCCTTGCGTGACGCAGGGGCGGGCCGGCGGCTCGCCCCCAGTGCTCATCCCTTGAGATTGAAGGTCAACCGCACGCGCCCGACTTGGATGGTATGCCCGGCGGTCAGCGGCTGCTGCGACCCCTCGCGCAGCCGTGTCCCGTCCAGGTACACCGGGTTGCGGCCCTGGATGTCCTCGATGAAGAACTGGCCACGTTTTTCGGTGATGCAGGCGTGGTGGCGGGAAACCGTCGGGAGTTCCTCGACGGGTTCCAGATCCACCGCCAGCAGGCGGTTGTTCATCGGGTTGCGGTGGTCTTTCCGACCGATGACGGCTGGTTGCCACGCGAGATCATACTCGGCCAGGGTGCTGCCTTCCACCAGCCAGACACGCTTGAAGGTCTTGCTGAATCCGTGGCGTTCGCCGCCTCGGATGGCATCCACCGTACCGGTCGCCTCGGTCACGCGCACGCACAGCAGCGTGCTGTCCTCCTCCACGCCGGCGTGGTCGAGCGGGGTCTCGGGCACCAGCGGTTCGGATGCCCCCGGCAGAGTCAACCGGAACTCGCCGTCCAGGTTGAACTTATCCTTGATCGTGGCGATCAGATTCTCCACGGTCAGGCTGCCGCGCACATTGACGCGTCGGGCGCCGATGTTGTCGGCCTTGATGTCCAGGGTGAGATTTCGACGGTCCATGCCTCAGCCCTTCTTCTTGGACTTAGTGTCCTTCTTGCGGGGTACCCCGGCGACAAGGTGAGTGGGCTCCGGGATCTCCATGGACTCTTTCATCAACTTCTCCTGCATAGCCAGGAGCTGCTCCAGTTCCGCCAGGCTCTCGGTTTGCGGCACGGCCGCCGCGCCTTCCGGAACGCTCACGGCCGCCCCGCCTATCGACGTCAGGTCCCCCGCCGTGTAGCTCCAGACGGCGCGTCCCTTGTACTTCGAACGGATGGCACCGATCAACTGCGCCAGCTGTTCCTCCCCGGTCAGGCCGCCCTTGCCTTCGACAAACGGCATGGCGATCTGCACCAGGGGGGCCTGAACGGCCTTGACCAGGAATCCCCGGCCAGGTGGCAGGTCCTTGAACCCCGAGAAATCCCCCCGAATGCCCATGTAGCGCACGTGCTCGACGTCCTGGAGTACCAGCGTATAGCGTGAGCCTTCCGCCCGGCGACGCAGCTCATCGCCGCTCTTGCGCATCATGTCCAGCGACCCGCTGAGGACGAAGTGAAGGTTCTTGCCCTTGCCGACGACGCTCAGGCCGGTCAGCCCGACCCCGCTGCGGTTCAGGACGTCGGCGTCGTCGTAGTGGTCGATGATCACAAAGATCGAGCGCTTCGTGTTGTCCACCGGCTTGAACCCCGGCTTGCCGCGGAGATCCTTGATCACATCGTCGTCGTATTCCGCACTCAAGCGCCGGATCACCGCATCTAGTTCATCGGCATTCGTCACGGTCGCCAGGACGTGGGGGAGCCGGTCCAGGGTGTTGTCACCGCCGGAACCGTAGTTGAAGAAACGTCGCGCCGCGTCCGAGGGATCGACCAGGATCATCGCCAGCCGCTCCGGCGGATAGCAGTGAGCCAGAGCCAGCACCAGCGAGCGCAGCGTGGTTGTCTTGCCGGACACCGGGGGCCCGACCACGATCCAGTGTGGGCCCTTGGCGCCGAACTCGATGAGCGTCGGCTCGCGGTCCAGGTCGTTGATGCCGAGCGGAGCCGCCAGCTGCGCCTCCCCCCGCCGAGCGGCGGCAAGAGCCCGGCCAGATCGAGCATCAGGGCGAGCGGCTCCACCGCCTTGGGCCGCTTCGCCTTGAGGGCGGGCGCCTTGCCCTCCAGCGCCTCCCAGGCCTTCGCCATGCGCTGCACCAGATCGCGGTAAGGATCGACCGCCTCAGACGTGGTCGGCACGCCGGTCTGGAACTCGAGCGGCACCGGTTGGCCGTCGAGCATCTCGACCACCAGGCCGCGCCCGGGAACGTCGTTGAACCGCGTCCAGCCGCGGCCAACGATCATCGTGTAATCCGATGGGTCGGCCTGGGTGAAGGTGATCCGCTGTGCCAGCAGGTTGAAGAGCTTGTTCGGCACATCGTACAACAGCGAGGCCGCCATGGCGAAGTACACGCCGAATGTGCGCCCATCGCGCACCAGCGTGACTAGCTCGCCCAAGTAGTTCTCGTACGTCTCCTTGAATTCGGCGACGTTGTCGATGACCACGAGCACGGCCGGGAAGGCGGCTTGGGGATTGGCGGCGTTGTACTCGGCGAGCGAGTTGAAGGCCTGGAGCTTGCGCTGGCGTTCGTCGATCGTGTTGCGGATCATGCGGAACAGGCGCTCGACCCGCTCAGGCTCGTTGCCCTCGACGACGCCGGCGACATGCGGCAGCGTCCGAAGGGCCTTGAGGCCCCCGCGACCGAAATCCAAGACGTAGAAGTGCAGTTCGGCCGGCGAGTGCTGAGCCGCGAGACAGACAACGAGCGACTTCAGGAAGGTCGTCTTGCCGCGGCCGGAGGCGCCGAGGACCAGGAGCGGATCGCCGGCGACATCGATGGTGAGCAGGCGCTGCTGGGCGAGGTAGGGGTTGTCGATCACCCCCATCGTCGCCTCGACCGGCATCGGCCCCGTCTTCCAGACGAACGGCTCCCAGAGCGGATTGGAATCGGCAGCCTCCATCCACTTCTGGACAGCCGGGGCAAGGACCACACTTGGGATCGCCGTGTCCTTGAAGATGTAGGTAGCGTCGATCGGGCCGTTCAGGGGGAGCACGGTCGGAAGCGGATCGGGCCACGGCTTGAACTGCGGCGCGATCCCCTGCCGCTTCGACTCAGCCGCCAGGGCTCCCACCAGCCAGCCGAGAAAAGATCGCGGCGGGTCGTTCTGCTTCTCGAGCACCTCGAGGATCTCTTCGGGCGAGTACGCCGGGTCCGGCCGGCTGACGTCATAGGAGGCGCCTGAATAGGCGGCCTGAAATTCACCCACCGGCCCGCCGCCCACCTGCAGGTAGCCGCGTCCAGGGATTCCCGGCAACGTGGCGGCGTCGTTCCGACCCAGCATTTCCCGGCTGTCGTCCGTCGTCTCCACCCTCAAACACAGGCGGAACTTCATGTTGGCCTTCATTTGATCGGTGACCGCGCCCGACGGCCGCTGCGTGGCCAGGATGAGCGTCACCCCGAACGCACGCCCCAGCCGAGTGATCTGTTCGAACTGCAGCTTATAGTCCGGGTTCGCCTGAATCATCTCGGCGAACTCATCGACGATCACAAACAGGTGGGGGAACGTATCCGGGAAAGGCGAGTCCGACTTCAGGGTCGGGATGACCTTCTTGCGATAGTCCACCAGGTCGGCCACGCCCGCCTTCGCCAGGATCTCTGATCGGCGATCCATCTCGGCCTTGATGGCGACGAAGATGCGATCGACGGCGTTACCTTCCAGGTTGGTGGCCATATCCACTACATGCGGCAGGCCGCGGAAGGGTTCGATCGTCGCCCCGCCCTTGTAGTCGACCAGCACGAAGTTGACGATGCGCGGGTCGTACTTGATGGCCAGGCCGGCGATCAGCGTCTGGAGCAGTTCAGACTTGCCCGAGCCGGTCGTGCCGGCGACCATGCCATGGACCCCGTCGCCGCCGGGCTTGGCCGAGAAGACCAAAGAGCGGACCTCCTTGCTGCTGACCATGGCCAGCGCCCCGGACAGCCACTCCTGGTTTTCCGGCTTCATCGATCGCTTCCACTGCTCGGCGATGCCCAGGTCGCCGATGAGGTCGATCCGGCGGCCCTCCATGCGCTGGTACATCTCGAGCAAGGTGATCGAACGGGGGATCTCGGCGCTCGGCCGCTTGCCGCCCACGGCCTCCCACGCGGCCAGCATCCGCTCTGCCAGACGGGCGTACGCGTCCTTTTCCCCCTCGATCACGGGTACCCCGACATGGAACTCCAGTGGTTGGCCATCCAGGACGGCCAAGCCGCGTCCCGGCAGGTTCGGCAGGCTGATGGACGTGCGCCCTACGATGTCGGCGTACATCGTGGGGTCCGGCAGGGTGAAGGTGAGGCGCTGGCCGAGAACGTTGTACAGCTTGGCGGGCAGTTCGCCGGGGACCGTCGCCGTGATGATGAAATGGACCCCGAATTGTCGTCCATCGCGCACCAGGCTGATCAGGTCGGGGATCAGGTATTCGAAGTTTTCCTTGAACTCGGTGAAGTTATCGATGGCGACCACGGCCGAGGGCAGGAGGCTTTCGGCGTTGTCCAGCTTCTGGGCGTTGTAGTCCTCACGCGACGGGTAATTCGCCAGCCGTTCCTGGCGCTCGTTCATCATGCCGCGGATCATGCGGAAGAGAGCCTCGATGCGATCCGGCGTGACCGTGTCGATGACCGCGCCGCAGTGCGGCAGGTTCCGCAGGGACCGCAGGCCGCCTCGGCCGAAGTCGATGGCGTAGAAGTGGAGGTCGCGCGGGCTGTGCCGGGCGGCCAGGGCCAGCACCAGCGACTTGATGAACGTGGACTTGCCGCGCCCGCTGGCGCCGAACACGGCGATGGGGTCAGCGGCCACATCGACGACCATCAAGCGCTGGATCGAATGGTAAGGATCATCCATGACGCCGATGGCGGCCTTCAGCGGCAAGGGCGACTTCCAGTCAAACGGCTTCCACAGGGAGGCCGCCTGCTCCGGCTTCTTGGAGGCCGCGTCGACCCACGCCGCGATCGCCGGCGCGAGAACTGTCTTGTCCTCGGGGACATCCGGCAGGTAGCTCGCGTCCACCGGCCGGTTCAGCGGCAGCTCGGCGGGCAGCGGGTCTGGCCACGGTTTGCGCTGCTTGGGGATGTTCAGTCGCTTGGCATCGGCCGCCAGCGCGCCGACCAGCCAGGTGAGCGTCGAGCGCGGTTTCTCGCTGGTCCCCAGCGCTTCCAGGACGAGCTCGGTCGGGTACTGGGGATCGGGCCGATCGTCGGTGTACGGCGCCCCGGACCAGGCCACCTGCACCTCGGTGAGCGTTTCCGTGCCGGCCTGGAGGTAGCCGCGCCCGGCGATCTGCGGCAACCGCGCCGCGTCCGGCTTGTTCAACAGCTCCTTGCTGTCATCCGGTGTCTCCATCCGCAAGCAGATGCGGAACTTCATATTGGCCTGCATCTGGTCGCTGACGACGCCGGAGGGCCGCTGCGTGGCCAGGATCAGCGTCACCCCGAACGCGCGCCCCAGCCGGGTGATGCTGCTCGAACTGCGGCTTGTAGTCCGGGTTCGCCTGGATCATCTCGGCGAACTCGTCGACGATCACGAACAGGTGCGGGAACGTATCGGGGAACGGCGAGTCCGGCTTCAGGGTCGGGACAACTTTCTTGCGGTACTCCACCAGGTCGGAGGCGCCGGCCTTCGCCAGGATCGCCGCCCGGCGATCCATCTCGGCCTTGATGGCGACGAAGATGCGCTCCACCGCGTTGTATTCCAGGTTGGTGGCCACGTCCACCACATGCGGCAGTCTGCGGAACGGCTCGATCGTCGCCCCGCCCTTGTAATCGACCAGCACGAAGTTGATGATGCGCGGGTCGTAGCGGATGGCCAGGCCGGCGATCAACGTCTGCAGCATCTCGGACTTGCCGGAGCCGGTGGTGCCGGCGACCATGCCGTGCACGCCGTCGGCCTGCGCCTGGAAGACCATCGTCCGGATGTCGCGGCTGCTGATCAGGCCGATCGGGCCGCGCAACCACTCCTGGTTCTCCGGTTGCATCGAGTACTTCCACTTCTCTGGCACTTGCAGATCGCCCAGCACTTCGATGTCGCGTCGGTCGATCATCCGGAACATGTCGAACAGGGTGATCGAGCGCGGCAGTTCGGCGGCCGGCCGCTTCCCGCCGAGGGCGGTCCAGACCCTGTCCATGCGTTGGGCGATATCCTGGTAGACATCGAACTGATCGACGTCCTGCATCATGTCCGGCTGGCCCGGCACGCCCACCTGGAACTCCAGCGGCAGGATCTTGTCCCTGACCGGGACGGCGACCAACCCTCGACCCGGGACATTCTCGAAGCTGCGCGCGCCCGGCCCGACGATGTCGAGGTACAGCGACCGGTCGGCCTGGGTAAGCGTCAGGCGCTGGGTGAGGAGGTTGAAGAGCTTGGCGCCGAGGTCGTTGGGGGTGCCGGAGGTGATGACGAAGTAGACGCCGAAGGCCCGCCCGTCGCGCACGAGCGCCATCAACTCCGGGATGAGATGCTCGAAACTCTCCTTGAACTCGGCGAAGTTGTCCACGACGACAACGATCTCCGACAGGATGTCCTTCGGGTTCTTCACATTGTGATCGGCCAGCGAGGCGTACTTCGACAGCCGATCCTGTCTTTCGTTGATGAAGTTGCGCAGCATGCGGATCATCTGCTCGACGCGCGCCGTCTCTGAGGCGTCGATCGACGCCCCCAGGTGCGGCAAGGCCTTCATGGACTTCAAGCCGCCGCGCCCGAAGTCGAGGGCATAGATGTGCAGCTCGTTCGGTGAGCGCGTGACTGCCAGGGCCGTCAGCAGCGTCTTGACGAAGGTGGTCTTGCCGCGCCCCGAGGCGCCGAAGACGACCAGCGGGTCGGTGGAAAGGTCGATGGTCAACAGGCGCTGCTCGGCACGGTAGGGGTTGTCCACCAAGCCGATGTCCACCTGCAAGGGCGGCGGCTCCTTCCAATTGAAAGTCGGCCACAGGTTCGTGTCGGCGGTGTTGTTGAGCCAGGCGTCAATGACCGGGTTGATGACAATCGTGCGCTCGGGACCCAGGGCACGCTCGGTATTGAGGTAGTGGGCGTCGAGCGGATCGGTGAGCGAAAGGTGTTCCGGCAGGGGGTCGGGCCATGGCTTGGTCTGGACGGGCACGCCATCGCGCTGGGCGCGCACGGCGGCCATGCCGACCAGCCAATCGAGCACGTTGCTCGGCGTCTCGCCCGGCCGCATCCCCAACGCTTCGGAGATTTCCAGCGCCGAGTAGGCGGGTGCGTCGGCCGAGCGCGCCGCGGCAGGAAGGGCCTCCTCATCCAGCCAGATCACGTCACGCAGCAGAACGATGCGCTCATCGGTGTAGGGGGCGCCGGCCCAGGCCACCTGAATCGGCTGCAGCAGGTCGCTGCCGACCTGCACATAGCCCCGCCCGGCCTTGTTGGGCAAGAAGGCCGCCTCGGACCGACCGAGCAGTTCCCGCGGTCCTCCGCCGTCTCCACCCGCAGGCAGACGCGCAACTTCATGTTGGAGCGCATCTGATCGGAGACCACGCCGGCGGGGCGCTGGGTGGCGAGCAGCAGCGACACGCCGAAGGCGCGGCCCAGACGCGTGATGCTCTCGAACTGCGCCCGGTACTCCGGATTGGCCACGATCATCTCGGCGAACTCGTCCACGATGATGAACAGGTGCGGGAAGGTCTTGGGCAGCGGATCGTCCGGCCCCAGGCGCGGGGCCACCTTGCGGCGATACTCGACGAGATCTTTCGCGCCGCTCGCGCCAGCAGCGCCGCTCGCTCCTCCATCACGGCCTGGATGGCCACGAACATGCGCTCCACCGCGCTGCCCTGCAGGTTGGTCAGGATGTCCACCACGTGCGGGAGCTTGCGGAACGGCTCGAAGGCCGCGCCGCCCTTGAAGTCCACCAGCACGAAGTTGATGATGCGCGGGTCGTAGCGGACGGCCAGGCCGGCGATGAGCGTCATCAGCAGCTCCGACTTGCCGGAGCCGGTCGTGCCGGCGATCATGCCGTGCACCCCGTCTTCCTTCGCTGAGAAGACCAGGTGCCTGGCCTCGCGGCTGCTGACGAGCCCGATCGGAACGCTCAACCACTCTTGATTCTCCGGCACCAGGCTGTGCGCCCAGTTCTCCTGGAGCGGGATCTTGTCCACGGTCGCGATCCGATGCCCGGCGACGAGGGACATCATCTGGAGCAGCTCCACCGCCGGCGGCAGATCGGCGCCCGCCGGACGGACCAGCTCGAGGCGTCGGAGCCTGGCGGCGAACTGCTGGCGCGCCTCGGCCGGTTTGAGCAAATCGGCCACCCCCAGGTAGCGCGGCATATTCAGGCCCGCCTCGATATAGCGGAAGACCACCTGTTCGCCGACGGCCGCCACCTCCACCAATGCCTGGCAGTCGCTCGGGACTTTCGACGGTTCGTCGAGAAGGAAGATGATCGCCGCACCCAGCGTGGGGCCGTCGCGGTTCAGTATGGCGACGACATCCTCGGAGGCCACGTCCTTCAGGGCGGTGTTCTCGGGGGACTCCCCGAGCAGGTCCACGATGATCAGCAGGAACGGGAGGGTGACGTCCGTGGCTCCCTTGCCTTCCTCCTTGTCCTTCGTCTCGTTCAGGCGGACCTGGCGCTGATCCAACTCGCGCTTGATGCGCTTCCAGAAGGCGCGCACCTCCCCGCCCTGGGCCGAAAAGCACAACTGCTCCGACGGCTGCGACCCCCCGCTGTCGTCGTCATCCCCGATCCCGCGGATAATGCAGTGGGGGAGCCACTCGGCCCATTCCCAACTGCTGCGCGAGCTGGGATGGCCGATGACATACAGTCGAGAGTCCTGGGCGGAGTGGAAGGTGCAGAAGTGGGCGGCGACGGCGCGGGCGAAGTCGGCGGTTTGCGTCGGGTTCTTGCCAAAGATGCCCAGCGAGTGCCGGGGCGGCTCGAAGAGACCGGAGACAGCTTCGTCCTTCTCTCTCTCCCTCGGCGTCTTCTCTTCGTCGTCGCGCTCCTTGGAGACCGGGCGCAGCGGGATCGTGATCGGGACTTCGCTGAGGATCTCCGAGTTCGTCGCCAGCCGGCGAGCATCCTTCTCCAGCGACGCCCCATCGAGCGAGGCCCCTTCCTGTTCGAGTTTGTAGACCACCGTGGACGGGCGACTGCCGATGCCCAGCCGCACGACGCCGAAATCGCGGTCACTCGGACGCCGCTCCCAGATGCGGGAGCCGAAGCGGCTCGTCTCTTTGCGTGCCGCGATCTCCAGCAGGGCGGGCACATCCGGATAGTTGTAGTGGAAGAACATCCGCTGGGTGTTGTGAGAGCCCAGCATCTCCTGCCGCAATTCTTTCAGCCTTGCCTCGTAAGCCTTCTCCTTGTCGGAGGCGGTCTTGCGCTCGGCCCGCATGGAGACCACGCCGAAGACGACGGAGGCCCCCATGGCGAGGCCCATGGGGAGAATGAGGGCGAGGTTGCCCGTCCCCATGGCGAAGACCATCCCGAGCATGGTGATGAGGGGGATCAGTAGCCCGATGAGGCCCTGGAGGCCCAACCCCTGCTTCGCGGGCGGGTTAGGGATCGTGACCTCACCCGTGGTGAGTTCCGGCTGAACGCGCGGCGGGCGATCGATGTACTCAAGTGGCATGAGAGACACCCCTGTCGCCGGGGCGCCGGCGGCCAGTCGGCGAACTCGATCCCGGCAGGCGATTTCCAGATTGGGTCAGGCGGCCCGGTTTGACATGCCGACCATCATGACCTAGAATCGGCAATTATAGCCCGACGAGGCTGTGTGTCAACTGAATCGCACTGAAGGAGTCCGGAGCCCTCATGAACATCGCCCGGTATTGTGAACGATGCAAACGCTTGACCATGGATGGGAACCTGTGGTGCCAGGACAGGGATTGCCCGGCCGAGCAGGGCTACCCGGTATTCGCGTACGGCGACTACCTGGGGGACTTGAAGATCACCAAGCTCGTGACCGTGTGGCGCACGGGGGCTCTCTACGAATCTCGAGCGCGGCAAGCAATCCGTTTGGCTCAAAGTGGCACACTCCGACCCGGAGAGTGAAGATCGTCTGAAGCGCGAGGCCGCATTTCTCAAGTCCATCGGCGGCGTGGCCGGGAAGGCTTCTCTCCTTCAATCCTTGCGGCCCGACCCTTATCCCGTCCACCTTAAGCTCCTGCCACCCTACCCTACACCCTCCAAGAGGCTCCACGGCGAAATCTCCTTCCGCGGTGAGCCCAGGGTTTTCACCGTCCTGCAACCGGTCCACGGCTCGTTGCTCAGCGATCGGCTGTTGGAGACTCCGCAGGTCTGGCATTACGAAGCGGCGTGGGTCACCGTCACCCTGGCGCGCGCCCTTCGGCCCCTCGCCTCGCACAACATGGCTCACCTCTCGCTCACGCCCAACATGGTGATGGTGGAGGCGGACGCGGAAGGCCACTGGCATCCTACCCTGCTGGACTTTGGCTGGCTGTGGGACGGCAGCGGCGACAGCGCCTACCTGACGGGATTGATCCCGCATTGCGCGCCGGCCTATACCGCGCCCGAAGTGTTCGCCGGACGCGGAGACGCTCTCGGCGCCGCCGCGGACACCTATTCCCTCGGCCTGATCCTTTACGAGATGCTGGCCGGCCGGCCGGCGTATGAGCCCAATCTCAAGCGGGATGATCAAGTGCGGCGCGTCGTAGGGCAAAATCCATCGCCGCCGCCCATCGACCGCCCGGAACTCGAAGCCTCGGGCGTCGTCAAGATGGTCGCCAAGGCCATCTCGCCCAATGACCGCTACCCGAGCGTACTGCAGCTGGCCAAGGCGCTCTCCTCCGTATACGGCTCCCCGCCGGAAACCCGCCCTCTCCCCATGGCGACCAAAGTGCTGCTCGCCGTCGCGGGCTTGTCTTTGCTGTGCATCGTCCTGTTTGTCGCGTACCTGTTACTGCAGCTCGTGCTGAACCGGTGAACAAGCGCGGGGCGGGCCATGCGGCCCGCCCCGCCCTCATCACACCCTGAAAAGTACTCGTCCGCCGTCCGTCGGCCTTTCGGCCAACGTTGGGAAACCGTGAGGGACCTCAAAGGGACGGCTAGCCCTTGCCGAAGTAGCTCTTCCCCGTGAAATCGCCCTTCTTGTGGTCGTCAACGGCTTTGTCGAGGTCCCCGGCAAACTCCAACAAAGTGTCGGAGAGCTCCTTGGACTTCTTATTGACGGCGTCTTTGCATTTCGAGTACCACTGAGCCAGCGGCGGGCACCAGAACGCGCCCGCTTCCAGGATTGTGAAGTGCAGGACCGCCGCCTTCCCAATTGCAAGCACGACGTCCGACTGGTTTCTGTATCCCTTCGCGGTGTTTTGGACCACGGGGTAGTCCATCTGGACGACTTGTCCGGCCATGTTGATTCTCCTTCGTTGCAAGGAATCCGAAACGCGCTGACTTGTAGATCTTGGAACAGATGTCGGCGAACCCGCTGGCCAACTTTGCCGCCGCCTGGTCGGCCCCCGAAACGGTCTCGCTCGACTTAGTGAGGTTGACCGTGATGCCCACGAACGCCAGGGCCAGTTCAACGTACTTGGGGTTCAACTTGCGGATGATGTCGGCGTTGTGCTCATCGGCGTCTCCACCGATCCAGGCGGACTGGATCTTGGGGCCGAAGGCTTTGACTATGGCCTGACTTTGTTCCGTCATGCTCTTCTGCTGGCCGAACTTGCTGACCGCATCCGCAACCTTGCCGAAGTCCATTTGGAAGGCGTTTCCGATACTAGCCATGGTTCATGATCCTCCTGGCCTAAGAAACCGACTAATTCTGGAAGCGGCCCTTGGCATTAGAGACGCCGTCCTCGAGCGCGGCACGGGCGTCATCGACATCTTTCGCCAATTCTCCCATCTTTTCGCCGAGCCTCTTCAGCGCCGACGACAGGGGGCCGTTGATGGCGCCGTTGAATGTTTCCCCGGCTTGCCCTTGGAGCGCGCCGCCTTCCATGTCCTTCCCCAGCGTCGCGACCGCCTTCAGAGTCTCTCCAAGCTGCTGCTGCGCCGCCTTGAACTCCTTCGTCATCTCACGCATCGTCGCATAGTTCATTCGTACTTTGTCAGGCATGGTTCCCTCCCACTCGCGCGTTAGACCAGATGGGTCTGACTCGGGCCGACTGGTCTAGGCCCGGACACCTCTACCTACACCTCAACCTGTGCCGAAGTTCTGCAATATGGCTGAAAAGTAGGAGGAGACCGCGGATTTCGGCATCGTGCTGGAGCTTCTCGATCTCCTTCGACACCCTATCGCCCTCGGACAGTGCGTTCTGCAGCCTCTTCATGGCCGGAATGACTTCACCGTCCATCTCGTTGAAGAACGCCGTCGCGCCTTCCCCGATCCAATCGCCCCCTCTGAGCTGTTCGATCACTTTGACCAACTTCCCAATCGTCTGCTGGGTCGTCGATTCCTGCCCCTTAAACGAGCCCATGATCTTCTTGATCAGGTCGTAATCGAGGCGGAAGAAACTTGACATCATTGCTACACCTCCTCGGGTTTGCTCGTGGCTTTGGTGCGAGCCGAGGATGCGGCTTTGGCGCATTCCTCAGTTCAGTTCACGGGTCGCGTTGTTGCTGAAAGCCCTGATGACGACAGGCAATAAGCTTCCTCCTGATCGCGGGACTTGTTCCGTGGTTCTCTCTTCTATACCACGCAAGGTGTCCCGTGCGAAAGGGGCGGCGTTCCCGACCCGCCGGGAAACCTTTCCCGCCGTCCCGAGAAAGGTCACCCGGGCTCGCAACCTTTTCTGGGAGAGGGATGGTTCCCCCACTCGGGGCGCCCCTCGGACTGATCCTTCAGGTTCCATGGATCGACCTTCGCCGCGACCGACCGGTTCTCCGTACCCCCTCCGTTCCGGAGTTCACAAGCGGTCGTGCCCGCTCAGCGATCGGCCCGGGGGTCCAGGCGCTTTCCGGTCTCCTGCGTTGCCATTCCGACCGCCCGAACAGTCCGTGAAGCACCGGACGTCCGACTGGCCGCCTCGCACAAGGGGCCTATAATGGGCGAAGTCTGCGGAGCCGAGCAATTCATCGGGTCTGGCGACGCTCGGAAAATGGGCGGCCGCCTCGCTGGGAGACCGAGTTGGATGTGATGCCCGATATCAGCCCGAGAGAGTCCGGGTCAGCTGGCCCGCCTCGCTGACCGGTTGCAGGGGAGTCTTGATCCGCACGTCGTGTTGCCGGCGGTTGCCGCGGGCGTTGCGCAGGGCCTGCCGGCGCGATATGTTGCGGTGTACCTCAAGCGGCTCGACGCCGAAGAGTTCATCCTTGCCGCCGATCACGGGACCACGACCGGGGAATTTGCACTTCCCCCTTCCCCACCGGCTGCGGAAAGGTCGGCGGAGGACCGCCCCGGAACCGAGCCATCACATTCGCTGACTTTCCCCCTGCTCTACAAGTCCGAGGTGGTCGGACAACTCATCGTCGTCCCGGACGACACGCGCCAGCCGACCCCCGAAGAGCGCCATCTCCTGGCGTCGATCGCCCGCGGGGCAGGGTCGGCCGCCCAGGTGGTGCGCCAGGAGCACGATCTTCTGCGGGCCCGGGAGCGGCTGGTGCTCGCCCGCGAGGAAGAGCGTCGCCGCCTTCGACGCAACCTGCACGACACCATCGGGCCGACGCTGGCGGCGCTCAGCCTGAAGGCCGGCTCGGTGCGGAACCTCATCGAGCAGGACCTCCCGGCAGCCCAGGAGCAGCTCAACGATCTGCGCGAACTGATCCACGTCGTCATCACCGACATCCGGCGGGTGGTCTACAACCTGCGACCCCCAGCTCTCGATGAGTTGGGGATGCTTCCGGCCATTCAGGAACAGGCCGGGCAATCCTCGACCGGTGGTCTCCAGGTCAGCGTGCACGCCCCCGACCAGATGCCGCCCCTATCCGCCGCCGTCGAAGTCGCCACCTATCGCATCGTGATGGAGGCCCTGGCCAACGTCGAACGCCACGCCCATGCCCGTCACTGCCGTATCAGCCTCAGCGTGAACGATCAGGTCAGCATCGAAGTCGTGGATGACGGGGTCGGTCTGCCCGCCAAGCATCGCGCCGGCGTGGGGATCGCATCGATGCGCGAGCGCGTCGCCGAACTGGGCGGCTCCTGCACGATCGAGTTCGCCGGCCGAAGGTGGCACGCGCGTGCTCGCCTTTCTGCCGGCCAGTTCTCGGGCTCCCGGATGGGAATCGACCAGCTCGGAAACCGACCCTGCTGTTGGATGACTCAGGCTGACGTCCATGCACCACACACCGATCCGCGTCCTGGTGGCCGACGATCACCGCCTCTTTCGGGATGGCTTGCCGCGCCCTGCTCAACTCCGCGCCTGACCTCGAAGTCGTCGGTGAGGCCGGCGACGGCGAGGAGGTGGTGGCGCAGGCGGCCGTCCTCCAACCGGACGTCATCCTCATGGATCTGCAGTTGCCCGGGATCAACGGGGTCGAGGCCACACGGCGCATTCTGCACTCTCAGCCGAGGGTGAACGTGCTTGTTCTCACGATGTTCGAAGACACGGACACGGTGCTGGCCGCTATGCGGGCCGGTGCCCGAGGCTATATCCTCAAGGACACGGACGAAGAGGCCCTGCTGCGCTCCGTGCGCGCCGTAGCCAGCGGCGAGGCGTTGTTTGGGCCGGGAGTCGCCGAGCGCCTGATGCGCTACCTGGCCGAGGCGACTCCTTCCGCGGAGCGCGCCGCCTTTCCCGAGCTCACCGACCGTGAGCGCGAGGTGCTGTATCTGCTCGCGCAAGGGCTGAGCAATCAGGAGGTGGCTGGGCGCATGGGCATCAGCCTGAAGACGGCGCGCAACCACGTTTCCAACATCCTGGGCAGGCTCCAAGTGGCGGACCGAACCGAGGCCGTCGCCCGGGCGCGCGCCGCTGGGCTCGGAACGGAGAAGAAGAGCCGCCTATAGTCGGTAGCGGCACCCCTGGCGACCGTACTCGGGGAGCTCAAGAAGATTGGCGCCCCACATTGCGCCTGGGAGTATGCCAAGCCCGATGTCATCCGTCGTTGTCGCACGACGAATGGCCGCGAATAGGCGTTGCGTGCCGGGTGTCGTTCAATCGCCCAGTTTCCTACCCTAAATCCAGCTCAAGGCGTATCAGGTGCCCTGCGGTCGCCGCCGGATCCTACAACAGCCTCATGCGTGGATTCCCCGGCAAGCACGGCTGTGCGAATCAGGCGCCTGAGTTGATCAAGATCCATGAGGGGGCTCCGCCCGAGTCCAAAGCGGATCGCGGGAGCACTCCGGGGCCAAGCAGAGGAGCAAGTCCCACCGTCGCCTCTTGGAGAACGGCTTTCAGCGACACGCAATCAGCCGTCAGCCCTGTTGGCAGGGCTGACGGCTGATTGCTGAACGCTGAGAGCTCGCTTGAGGGCGCGAGAGGTCTCCGGGAAGAAAGGAGAACCCACTCCGCCTCCTTCGATTACGTGCAAGGGCCATGGGAGTCAAAGACGGTTAGGGGTCTTGGACTCCAAAGTTCGAGCCCCGCCCTGGTGGTTCGTGGGCGGAGCCCCGCGCCAAACGTCCCACTCAACGGCGGGCTTCCACCATGAGCAGGGCGCGCCGACGTGGGGCGGATCCGGCTCTCGCCCTGATTCGTTCCCTAGGCTTCGATGGCGTTGAAGATGTCGGTGTTGCTGATGATCCCGACGATCTCCTTGCCATCAAACACAGGTGCCCTGCGGATGCCCGCGTTGTGGAAGAGCCGTGCGCAGTACTTCAGCGCGAGACCCGGGGAGACCATGATCACAGGCTTGGACATGATCTCGTGGACCTTGACGGTCTTCGGATCCTTTCCCGGATCGACGATCTTGGTGACGATGTCTTTTCGAGTCACAATCCCCCATGCATCTTCGTGGGCCCTGCGATTGACCACCAGGCTGGAGACCTTCTTCTGTCGCATCACTGCAATCGCGCTGGTCACGGTCTCGCTTCCATCAATGGTCGCCACGTTCTTGTTCATCACATCGGCAACTTTCTTGAACCTTACGGTCTCAAGACCCTTGCTGGCCATCCTGCCTCCTCCTTTGTTGCGCCTGGCATCTCGCCGACTTGCCGGCTGAGCGCCACAGCTATTGTGGCACATTAACGCGCCCGAAGGCAAGCGACCCGGACTGGCCCCTGGCAGGCTCCGTCTGCCAGTGCGCCGGGCCAGGCTTCAATGCCATAGGCCACCAAATCCACAGAGACGGTCACTCCACTACTGAAGGATCCTATCCATCCAGCAAGAAGGCGGACATGGACTATGGCTATGGTCTTAGGCCAAAGCGCTGAGTCCCCGAGGCCCCATGAGTTGATGGCTCGCGCTGCCCAGCGGCCTCCCACAATGCCCCGTCGGGGGATCGGATTGTGGCCGGCACTTGTTGTGGATTCGACGATGCCGGCGGCTGGACTCGCATGTGTACCGTCTCAGCGAGAGTGAGACGAATCGGGGCTCAGAGCTAAGGCGCACTTCGACGACCTCGAGGGTCACGCGGCCATCTTCAGCGCCTGAATGTGCTGGCGGCGGCGCGCCTCCAGCGTTCTGCGATTGAATTCCTCGCGTCGCGGCAGAACCTCCTTGGCCCTCCCGAAGTAGACGTCGGCCGGCGTGATGGACGGGACGAAACGCGGCAGGATGCAGTTGGTCAATCACTGCGTCATTCTTCGTCGCCTGACTCCAGAAGACGGTCAAGGGTCTGGGGCCGCCAGGCACCATTAGAACAGCAGACCCTTACACGGAATCCAGCGGACGGCGAGCAAGGTTCCTTTTCGCCACTCACGGGTCCTTCAAAACCACCATGCGTGAGCCAGGGGCCCACCGTCGCCTCCTGAACGAGAAGCATCGTGAAGGACCGAGTAAGGGTCTCCTGCAATCCGGGAGACCCTGGTGCGTTTTCGGGGATTCCGCATGAAGGGCACGGATGGGAAGTAGGGGCAAGGGGCTGGGAAAGAAAGTGACTCCCGGACCCCTTCTTCCTCGCACCAACGGCGGCGCGACAGGGCGCGCTGACGCGGGAACAATGCAAGCTCTCTCGGCTATGCGCGAGGCCCCACGGCTTAGAGAACATGTATGAACGAATGTGCGGAGCAGCCTAGCTCGTTACAGACTGGCCGCGCGCACGCAAAGCGGACAGGCGTTGACGAATCCCGTTCAGGCTAGCTTCTGTCCTGACCATCCGCTCGCGCTCGGCGTTGACGAAACGTGTATAGGGAGCGACGCCGTCCTTCAGCCGGGCGACGGCGGTTTCTGACTCCTGGGTGAACTGGGTCGTCAGCGCCCCCAGCAGCTTCGATCGCAGGGCCCGCATCTTCTCCCTGAAGTT
Organism: uncultured Chloroflexia bacterium; assembly: GCA_963743255.1. Taxonomy (GTDB): domain Bacteria; phylum Chloroflexota; class Anaerolineae; order Anaerolineales; family E44-bin32; genus DYJB01. The sequence continues at coordinate 24,133 of CAVUPD010000016.1, read as the reverse complement.
GTCCTTCGCTTGCTTGCGCTTGTACGGGATCACGAAGAAGCCAAGCACAGCCAGCGTGCCGGCGGCCAGCATGCCGGTGATATCGACGGCGGAAGACGCGACCGCCAGCGTGACCAGAGCGCCCAGACCCACTGCCCCCGCCTCCAGCAACGCCGTCTGCGCCACCGCCGCCTCGACGCTTGCGGCGAGTTGGCTGGCTTCCAGATTGCGATCGTAGGTTTCGACGATCGACTGAACGGTCCGCCCGACACTGTCGATCAGCTCGCGCCGACGGGTCTCTCGCGGCCCAAGGCTCTCTCCGACCGAGAGCTCAAGGCGGCGCGCCCGGCGACGCTGGAGGTGGGTCATGACCTGCTGCCACTCGCGCAGGTCCTTCTGCACCAGCCAATCGATCAACCGATGGACCTGCGACTCGATCTGCTGCGGTACATCCGCGAGGACTTGCTTCTCAAACTGCGCACGTACTCGGTCTCCGCGCGCCAGATCCTTGATCCGAGTCAGGCGCAACGTGCTATCGAAGAAGTCGAGGCCGCGCTGCTCGAGCCGGTGCAGGATGGTTTCGACCTCGGCCAACCGCGGCGGGAGCTCACTCGCCAGCTCGCGCTCGTAAGCCGTGATAACGCCTTCGAGCAAGACGACGGTCTGGCCATCCTCGCGTGCCGCTTCGGCTTCCTCCCGAACCGTTGCCTCGGCCTGCGCAGCCAAGTTGTCCGCAACCCCCAGCGGATTGGTGAACTTGAGCGCCAGGCGCGTGGCGTCGTCCAGGGTCGCAGCGATGTACTGCTCCAGATCGTCGAGGCGGCTGTCGTCCCGGAACTGGCGGCGCTGTTCGGGGTCGGCGGCGTCCCAGGCGCGCTGGGCCAGCCGGGCGGAGACCGGAAACAACTCGGGGGCGTCGCCCAGCACGCGGGTAGCATGTTTGAGTACGAAGTCGCGGACGTCCTGCAAGGCTGCATCCTCTTCCAGGATGTCGGCCTTGTTCAACACGAACACGACCTTTTTCCCCCAGGCGAGGATGCGTTCCAGGAACTTGCGTTCGCTTTCCGTCATCGGCCGGTCGGCGGAGGTGGCGAAGATCACCAGGTCGCTCCGCGGGACAAATTCCTCCGTCAGCCGCTCGTGCCGCCGAATGACCGCATTGGTTCCCGGCGTATCGACGATGTTCAGTTCCTTCAGGAGCTGCAGCGGATGGGTGACAATGGCGAAACCCTCGTCGACGATTTCCTCGGCCGCTTGTGCGCCCCACTTCACCAGCGTGACCCGCGAGGTCGTCGGCGTCGCGCCCTCGGGGAGCACCTTCTCGCCCAGCAGCGCGTTCACCAGCGCGCTCTTGCCGGCGTTGAACTCCCCCACGACGACGAGCAGGAACAGCTCGTCGAGCTGCAGGATGGCCTTCTGGAGCGTCGCCAGCGCAGCCGCCGGCACCTCGAGATCGGCGAGGGCCTGGCGGACTTCGGCCAGGGCTTCCTTCTCTTCCCGGAGAAAACGGGCCTGTGGCTCCGTGAGCAGTTGCGATCGCATGCCGAGGGTCCCCGGTCGAATGGCAGCGCTGAATTCGCCCTTCGTCGCGCGGGATTATACCGACAATCTACCTTCGAGGTCAGCCGTGCTTGAGGGGCGGCCGGAAGCACAACTGTCTCTGCCTCGGCCCAGATCCGACCCGCGACGCCCCCGGCGTTGACGGACGATTGGCTCGAACCTGTCGCGAGCCCCGCCAGCAGCCATCAGGCGCAGGTGGATACCGGCATGAAGTTTCGGCCACCCACCCCGAACCGATCGCCGAACTTCAGCGTCGGCACCTTCATCGGCTCCGGGGCGCCCATGTCCCGGCATTGGAATGCCCGGCGAGGCTTAGTCCGGCCACATCACGTCCAGGAGGCCGCGGGCCTGGTTGTAGGAGCGCACCATCAGGTTGGACATCAGCGCCCGCAGTGCCTTCGGTCGATCCTCTTCGACGATGGCCTCGACCGCCAGCATTTCGTAAGCGGCGTTGCGGTGGATGAGGGACCGGATGTCGTCGGGAAGATCCGCGGCGCGGGGCTTGCGGGGCATCCCGTCGCGGATCGGAACGGGCGCCTCGATGACCGCTTGCGAAGGAAGCCAGGGAAGCGCCTCGCCGTTGTCGATACTGAGCACCAGCTCGATCGTCTGGCGCTCGGCCAGCGCCAAGAGCGTCGGGATGACGATCTCGTCGTACCAGACCGCTCCGCGCTGCGCCAGCGCGGCGATCTTGACTCCCGGCTTCCAGCGGCGGAAATCGGCCAGCATCTGATCCTGGATGCCCATCAACTCCTGCGCTCGGGCAGGCCGCCCCTCGGTCATGGCCAGGATGCGGTCGGGATGCGCGTAGTAGCGGTAGTACGGTGACGGGATGACTCCCAGCGTCCGGATTAGGTCGGGATCTGTACCCAGCTTGGGGAGCTCGTGGGCGCGTGCCAGAACTCCCGGCAGACGCTCCTTCCCCTGGTGCGTCACGCCGGCGATCCAGGTGAAATGGTGCATCCCGGAGAGGGCGAAGGTCAGTTCGTCGCGAGGCACGCCGAGCAGGCCGGCGATCATCTTCATCAGCGCCACCGGCGAGTCGCACGTGCCGAGGACGTTGACCTTAGTGTAACGCCGGATGGCATACTGGATCAGGCTCGACGGATTGGTTAGATTGAGCAGGACAGCGTCCGGGGCGCGCCGCTCGATCTCGCGGCAGGCCTCGAGCACGACCGGCAGCCCGCGGCGCGTGTTGTTGAACCCGCCTGGCCCGACAGTCTCCTCTCCGGGAAGGCCGAAGGCGCGCGGGAAGGTCTCATCGAACAGGCGCCCTTCGAGTCCCCCGACGCGCATCTGGTTGACGATGAAGGCTGCACCTTCAACCGCCTCGCCGAGATCCTGCGTGGGGCGCACGCGGATGTCTACGCCCGGATGACGGGAAACGAGATCGTTGGAGACGCGGGCGACCAGGTCGAGCCGCTCGGCATCGCGTCCGTACAGGATGGCGTCGAATGCCGCGACGGCCTTCGCCCGGGCCATGCCCTCGAACAGAAGCGGCGTGGCCAGCGCGCTACCCCCAGGACCGCCAGCTTGACCCGATCGCTCATGGCTTGCCTCGGGTGTAGAAGTCCCTGATGCCGGCGGCGACACGCTCGACTTCCTCGTCGCGCAGCTCGGGAAACATCGGAAGATTGATGAGCTCCCCGGCCAGGCGCGCCGCCACCGGGATGTCGGCCGCCTTGGTTCCGAGGTGGGCGTAGCACGGCTGCAGGGGCACCGGCGTGTGGTAGATCTGCTGAGTGGCAATGCCGCGGGCCTGAAGGAACGCCGCCAGCCCGTCGCGAGCGCGGCGCGTGCAACGTGTACAGGTAATAGACATGCCGGCATTCCGGCGCTTCCGGCGGCAGGCGCACAGGAAGATCCTCGAGCAGCTCGCCGTAGCGGCGGGCGATCCCCCGCCGCATCTCGATCCGGCCTTCGAGATGGCGCAGCTTGACCTGTAGGATAGCCGCCTGCATTGGATCGAGCCGCTCCTGGTAACCAATGACCAGGTGCGTGCCCTTGACCTCCTGCCCCATGTAGCGCAGAAGGCGGACCTTCTTCGCAAGCTCGGCATCATTCGTGACGATTGCCCCGGCATCACCATAGGCGCCGAGCACTTTGGACGGATAGAAGGAGAACGCCGCCGCATCTCCAAGCGACCCGATGCGCCGGCCGCGGTACGTTGAGCCGTGGGCGTGCGAGGCGTCCTCGAGGACCCGCAACCCGTGCCGGTGCGCGAGGTCCAGCAGCGGGTCCATCTCCACAGGATGGCCGTACAAATGGACCGGAATGATGGCTCTGGTGCGTGAGGTGATGCGTGCTTCAATTCGCGCTACGTCCATGTTCGAGTGGACCGGATCGACATCGACGAAGACCGGGGTGGCGCCCAGATAGCTGATGGCGAACGCCGTGGCAGCGTAGGTGTTGGCCTGGGTGATCACCTCATCTCCCGGCCCAACTCCCATCGCAGCCAGCGCCAGCTGGAGCGCGGCCGTGCCGCTGCTGATGCCGATGCCGTGCTGCGTGCCGCATTACAGGGCGAAGTCGTGCTCGAACTCCTCCAGCACCGGGCCCAGGGTGTACTTGCCGGACGGCAGGACGCGTTCGATGGCGGCGTGGATCTCAGCGTCGATCTGCCGATACTGCCGGGTCAGGTCGTCGGCCGGGATCGGATCGGCGGGTGCAATGGGTGGTGCCATCGGCAATGCGCCTCCTCAACGCGCTAGCGACGCAGGCGCACGGCGTGGAATGTGATCCAGTCGCCGCGGTGGTAATCCTGCGAATAGATCATCGGCTGACCGGCGGTATCGAAGTTGACCTGTTCCATGCGAAGCCAGGCGACCCTGGGCGAGACACCCACCCGCCGGGCAACCGCGGCCGATAGGGTCACGGCACGGACAGCCGATTGAGCATGCCCCAGCACTCGCCCGGATCGTGATTCCAGCAGATCGAGGAGGGATCCGTGGAAGTCCTTCCTCGTCCACCCCAACCCCAGCAGGGCTTCCGGAACAATGTCGATCGAATAGATGACAGGCCCGGCGCGCTGTTCCCAGACGCGCTCCAACCGGACAACGGGCGTCCCCGGGGAAAGCTGAAGCGCGGCAGCGGTAGGCGGAGAGGACGGCAGGCGCGTTGCCCCGAGCAGGCGCAAGGTGGCGCGGATACCGTGTTCGGCCAGGAGCTCGCTCACCCCGCGCAATCTGGAGATGTCCAGCGCCAGGGATTCGGGAGGCGCCACCAGAAAGCGCCCTACCCCATGCCGCGAGGTGACGACGCCCTCCTGTTCGAGCAGCTGCAGACCCTCCCGCAAGGTCGCCCGACTGACGCCCAACAGCGCGATCAGCTCGGGTTCGGTGGGGATCTGGTCACCCGGTCGCAGCCGGCGCTTTTCCAAGAGGCGAGCCACGCGCAGGCGCACCTGCTGGCGCAGTGGCGTGCCCGACGGAACCGTCCTCGACGGCCAACCGGGAACTTGTCTCTCGCGCCCTCGCATTGTGTTCGTCACCCCATGCCTGCCCCGAGGCCTGACGCCGTTGTTCGGCGACTGCGCTGCGCTCGGAGGAGTCATCAGACGTCTGATGACGAATCCTATCCCCGGCCGCCGGGCCTGTCAACTTGCCCCAACCGAAGGTTGGCCCTCCCTGCCGGGGCGGACCGGCGTGCGGATCAGCATTCGGAGGTCGCCTCGGGCAAACTCTCGCCCGGCGCATGCGCAACAGCGGCGCTCCGGCGCCTCAAGGCCTGGTTTGCTCCGACATGATTCTTGGAGGGGCAATCGGGGATCCGGGCTCGCATCGCCAGCCGATGGAATAGTATCCCGTGGCCAACTTCCGCGGGATCCTCTCGGATCCTCTACCGCGGGCGGCCACGGGGTCCATGCATGGGCGATGCGCTCGTTTACTTCAGGTACGTCCTCCTGGCCATGGCAGCGGCTGGTATCGTGGGCTTGTTCGTCCTCCGCGCGTTGCGCAAGCGCGCACTTTCAAAGAGCGAGGCCGCTCGCTGGAAGCATGGTCAGCCGGCGCCGTGGTCCGGTGAGGAATTCGGGAGCCTGCTGCGCTGGCAACGGAAGATCCCCCTCACGGCGCTCGCCGTTTTCCCTATGCCTGGGCATGATGGTCGGTATGGCGTCTTCCGTCCCGGCTGAGGCCTGGATCGTCGGATGGGTTGCGTTCCTGATCCTGCGGGCGATCGTGATTGCCGGTGTGGTCCTGCGGTTCAGCGTGCGCTGCCCCCACTGCTCCTAGCGGCTTGGGCTACAGTTCAGCCTGGGCATCCCTGACGTTTGCGAGCGATGTCGACTGCCCCTCCGAGAAGAGGGGTAGCCTCGCCTCGCAGGCACCACCCTCCCGGATCTGCACAACGAAGGCATCGGCCGACACCTCTCACCGCCACCGCCGGGAGAGGGCCTTACCGATGTGGGGCACCCTGGCCCTCCCGGTCATGGACCGACCGTCAGCGTCGCCGTCATCCCGGCCATCTCGTGGCCGGGGAGAGTGCAGATGATCCTCCACTGACCAGGCGTGGAAGGCTCGATCTGCAGCGTCCCGTGCTGGTTGGGCATCACGGACAACAGCGCGATTTCCTCTCCACTCGGGTCCTGGATCGACACGTTGTGCTCGAGCACACCCTTATTTGAAATCCTGAAGCTGATACGCTCGCCTACCTCGGCGGCGATCGCGCTCGGGGTGATCGTGAACTCCGTGACCTCCAGCTTCACGGCCCGGGGCGGCCCTAGAGGTTCGCGACCGCAGCCCGAGAGGATCGCGGCCAGCAGAAGCACCATCACCCAACGAAAGCGCACGATTCGTACTACCAAGACCGCCTCCATCTTGCCTGCCTGGGATTCACTTCTCCGTCGGGAGGCAGACCCGCCAGCCGTTCGTCTTCTCGAGTTCTCCCATGTCCGCTCGCGCACCTGACGATCCCGAGGATCTCTTGGCGTGGTCAGGGGTCTACTTCACCAGGAACCCGGTGAGGTAGATCAGCAGCATGCCTGCCATCACGCCCGAGAAGACATTCAGCGGCATCGCTTGCTTGGCCGTCTGGCGTTGGATCAGCCTGGCGACCTCGACCATGACTTCGAATACTGCTCCAGCGCCAATCGCCAGGAACAGTGCCGCCAGCGGGGCGGACTCGATCGATCCGCCGATCCACGCTCCGACGATCGCCGGCGCGCCCCCGATCAGACCGAGTCCGATCAGCCGGCGGATGGACGGGCTATCCCGAACGACGGGGGCGATGATGCCCAGCCCCTCGGTGATGTTCTGCAGGACGAAGCCGATAACCAGGAAGGTTCCCAAAGCCGCTTCGCCGACACGGTACGCGGCGCCGATGGCCAGGCCTTCCCCCAGATTGTGCAACCCGATCCCGACGGCGATCATCATCGCCAGCGTGAGCCTCTGGTCGGCCTCCCCTCGCCCGGTCGTCGATTGCCAGCGTGTGATGGCATCCAGCAGCAGGTAGGTGCCCACGATGCCGGTCGCCACGAGCCCGACGCCCTGGAACGGGCTGCCCAGGCGCGCGGCGACCTCGAGCGCCTCGCGGACGGCGTCGATCCCCAGGAACAGCAGCAGGCCGACGGTCAGCGCCATCAGGAAGATGAAAGCACGCGGCCCCATGCGCCGCAGCGCCGGATACCAGCAGATGCCCAGAAGCACGGGGATCACCCCGACGTAAAGTCCGATGAGCGTGAAGCTCAGCCACGTCGTATTGCTCGGGAGCACGGTCGCGGAGGCGGCGGCGATCACCGTCTCGAAACCAATCGAGTTGGCCGTGAAGATCTTGATCCCGAGGGGCTCGCCGGCGATCCAGGGGTAAGTGAGTGTGAGCGTCGCCCGGCCGAGCCGCGGGATCACTTCACTCGGTTCGGCGCGAAATGGCCAGACAGTCTCATTCACAATCGCGCTCGAGAGGGTCAACGTGCGGGGCCCCGTGTTGCGAAGATGCAGCTCGATCGCCCCGGGACGCAGGACGGTCCGGTCGAAGGTCAGGGCCTCAATCGGCGCAGCGGGCTCCACATTCAGGCCCGCGCCGGCGGTGAACAGGAAAGCGGCGATCACGCCCGCCAGGACCAGGACGGGGACGGCGAACAACACCAGGGTCTTCAGATCCGGTGGCGGGCGGTGATCGGCGGTGGCGGGAGTCGGACTGCTCATCTCAGGCCTCCACCTCGAACATCCCCGTCCACCCCAGCTCGGTGAACTCGGTGATGTGGGCGTGGAACATGTACATCCCCGGGTATTGGTAGCGGAACTCGAGGATGCCGCGCTGCGCCTGGCCCTGGATGACCGTGTCGGTGAATTCGCTCGGCGTCAGGCTGGTGCCGGTCGGGTAGTAGTGGAAGAAGTTGGCGTGCAGGTGGAAGGAGTTCATCAGGTCAAACTCCAGGATGTTGACCAGGTAGATCCGCACGAGTTCGCCGGCCTTGATCTTGATCGGGTGATTGTGATAGTGGAAGGGGATGCCGTTGACGGCGTAGAAGTCGTTCACGCCATCGAAGTCGACGTCCAGGCCGTGCATCACCATCACCATTTCGTGTGCCGGCGGGCCTGGCCTCCGGCGGGTCGATGATGAACGCGCCGTACAATCCCTTGGCGATGTGCTTGGCCAGCGGCATCACGTGGCAGTGGTACAGGTGCAAGCCGAACGGATCGGCGTCGAACTCATAGACGAACGTCTCCCCCGGCGGGACGACCTCGAACACGCCGTCCATATTGGCCGGATGGATTCCGTGGAAGTGCATCGTGTGCGGATGGGCGCTGCCGTTGGTGAAATGCACGCGCAGGAGGTCACCCTGGCGTGCCCGCAGGGTCGGCCCCGGGAGGCGGCCGTTGTAGACCCACGCCGGGAAGTGCGCCCCCGGCGCCACCTCGATGTCCTTGTCGCCGGAAAACAGGCGGTACTCGCGCAGCGTGCGGCCGTCCGGAAGCGTGCTGACCGTGCCATAGTCGAAGTCGGTCAGCGTGTCTGATGGATTGAACCCATTGGCGGCGTGGTCCACATCCCGGTTGAAACCGGGCATGAGCGCACCGCCATCATGTCCTTGATGGCTGGGTCCGAGCTCTGAGGGCCGCCGGCGTGCAGCCGAGCCGGGCCAGACCGCGGCGCCGACGGCCAGGGCCAGGGCGCCGAGGCCACCCATGCGCAGGAAGTCGCGGCGTGGTACTCCTCGGGGTGCTTTCATACCATCGTCTCCACTCACCGATTCCGATTCATGCGTTCATGCGATCCGAGGAAGCCCTGGACCGTCCGCGCGTTCGCCATCCAGCCCAGAGGCTGACTGAGCTGAAGTGCTTCCCGAATTGCGGCTATTTTCTTCCGCGGCTTCGACAAAGACTTCTGTCGCTGATCGCCGGCCCAAGCACCAGCGGCTCGGCCCGGGCTTCCAGGTGGATGCTCAGCAGATGGTCGATGGGCGACGTCCCGATGACCTGGAGCGAGGCGCCGGGCACCAAGCCAAGCTCGGCGGCATGACGGAGGAACGCCGGATCCGAGTCGTCGACCCGGCGGATCACCACCGGTGTCCCCGGCCTCACGCCGCTGAGCGGAGAATCCGAGAAGGTCGGCAGCCGGAGCTCTCGATCGGGGATCGGGTCGCCGTGCGGATCGCGCGTCGGCTCGCCGAGCGCCGCCGCCAGGCGCTCGCCCACCATGGGCGAGATGGCGTGTTCGAGGCGATGCGCCTCAACGTGGACTTCATCCCAGGCAAGGCCCAGGGAAGTATGGAGGAACAACTCGATCAGGCGGTGGTGCCGGACGACGCGCAAGGCTTCACGCCTCCCCGCCGACGAGAGCTCCACGCCATGGTGTTTGTGGTAGGCGACCAGAGGCGGTTGGGCCGCCGCCAGGCGCTGCAGCATCCCGGTGACGGAAGCAGGCGAGAGCCCGAGGTGCCGCGCCAGCTGGCTCGTGGCGACGGGCCCCCCGGCCTCGCCGAGGTCGTAGATGGCCTTGAGATAATCCTGTTCGGCTTGTGTTCGGGAGGGGTCCATGGAGTAAGTGTATCCTAATTTTATTATTAGGTCAAGCGAAATTCGAGGCTCTCCCGAAGCACCTGCTGGCAGCTTCGGGCGCATGTCACAGGCACGGGCAAAGGGCACTTCGCCACCCATGGACGCGCACAGGCAGGGAGGAACCTCCGGCGAGCCAAGAAGGACGACCTGAATTGACCCGCGACTCCAGGCAAGCAGATCGAAACCCAATGGCCTGGAGATGCCGTGCGCGAGCCCGTCGCCGGGCAATCCGGGCGTAGGCTTGCGGCGAGGTCGCCGGTGAAGCGATGGCGATCCCCGATTCCGGTCGGCCCGGACGTCGACGGGCTGGGCCTGGAGGCGGCGTCGAATGGTTGAGCATGGAGGCGGCGGTCCCGGTCGCAAGACAAGCGCACAGCCGCCTCCTATTAGTCATCGAGCATCACTCGTCCGGGAGCCGATCTGGAATTCGAGAGCGCGGCCGAGATACGGGCCCGATAGGATCATGACCGGTTCCCATCGCGCGAACGCTCTCGTCTGCCCCACCCTTCCGATTGTGCTCGCCCACCCGCACCAGTTCACTTCTCAATTCCAATCCCGCGGGGGTCTCAAGGTGCGCGCTCATCCTGGAAGCGTCCGGTCGAACGGTCGAGGCCATCCAAGGGAGAAGCATGTCGCGGCGGAGCGAGCTTGCTCGCCGGGTCTGGCGCGCTGCAATTCGAAGGCGGTCCCAGACACCAACCGTGTGATAATACGTCCCGATCCCAAGGGCACGTTCCGCCACACTCATGTTCCCCTGCGGGACAAGGCTCGGAATGAACGCGAAGGAAGGCTGGCGTGCCTTCTTCGATGGGCATGCGCCGTTCTACATGCAGAATGTCTTCACCCGGAACACCACGGCCGAGGTGGAGTTCCTGGTGGCCGAGCTTGCGCCTGACGAAGGGGGCCCGAATTCTCGATCTGGGGTGCGGGACCGGGCGGCATGCCGTCGAACTGGCGCGCGCGCGGCTGTCGCATGGTGGGGGTCGACCTGTCGCGCGGGATGCTCCGCCAGGCGAAGGCCGCCGCGCAGCAGGCGCACATCGCCGTCGATTGGGTCCAGGCGGATGCCACGCTCTTCGCCACGCCGGAGCAATTCGACGCCGCCATCTGCCTGTGCGAGGGCGCCTTCGGCCTGATCGGCGCCGGGGAGGATCCGCTGGCGCATGACGCCGCCATTGCCTGGAACCTGGCACGCTGCCTGCGGCCCGGTGCTCGCCTGGTCCTCACGGCGTCGAACGGTCTGCGCTTCCTTCGGCAGTACGGCGCCGAGGATGTCGCCGCCGGGACGTTTGACCCGGCGACGCTGACGGAGCGCGTCTCGATGGAGTGGGAGTGCCGAGGGCGGTGCACGTCAGGTCATCGTCTATGAACACGGTCACCGGCCGGAGGACCTGCGAGCGCTCTTCGCCTCCGCGGGCTTCGCCATCGAACATGTGGGCGGAGGCACCGCCGGCAGCTGGGGGCGGAGGCCGTTGGACCCCGAGGAGTTCGAGATCATGCTGATCGCCGAGCGAGTCGGAATGACCGCATGAGCCTGCGCCGGCCCTACCTCTCCGCGGTTCGGCTCTACCAGGAATACCCGCGCCCCTTCTGGACGCTGGCCATCGTTACCTTCATCGACCGGCTCGGGGGAGCACTGATCTTCCCCTTCTTCGCCCTCTACATCACCAGCAAGTTCGGCGTCGGCATGACCGAGGTCGGCATTCTGTTCCTGCTGTTCTCGGTGCCGAGTGTCTTCGGCGGCCTGATCGGCGGCGCGCTGGCAGATCGGCTGGGGCGTAAAGGGGTGATGGTCTTCAGCCTGATCACCACGGCGATCAGCACATTGATGATGGGCCTGATCAACTCGCTCCAAGCCTTCTACGTGCTTGCCGTGCTCGTGGGGCTGTTGGCCGACGTCGGCGGGCCCGCCTACCAGGCGGCGGTGGCCGATATCCTGCCGGAAGAGCAGCGCGCCGGCGGCTTCGGACTGCTGCGTGTGGTCTTCAACCTGGCGGTGGTCATCGGCCCGGCGATCGGCGGCCTGCTGGCCTCGCGCTCCTACCTGCTCTTGTTCATCGCCGACACCGTGGCCAGCAGCCTGACGGCGCTGATCGTCCTCGCCTTTCTGCCCGAGACCAAACCGCAGCGCATCGGCCACCAGGAACCCGAGTCGATGGCCCGGACGTTCGGCGGCTACGCCCAGCCACTCAGGGATGCCACCTTCGTCTTCTTCATCCTGGCGTGCATGCTGCAAGGCTTTGTCTACCTGCAGATGAACAGCACGCTGGGTGTCTATCTCAGGGACCTCCACGGTGTGCCCGAGCGAGGCTACGGCGCCCTGCTCAGCCTGAACGCCGCCATGGTGGTCGTGATGCAGTTATGGATCACGCGTCGGATCGAGAAGCGCCCCGCCTACCTGATCATGGTCATCGGCACCCTGCTGTACGCCATCGGGTTCGGGCTCTACGGGCCGGCGACGACCTACGCGTGGTTCGCCATCGCCATGATCATCCTGACCGTGGGCGAGATGTTGGTGGCGCCGATGATGCAGGCGCTCGTCGCCCGCATGGCTCCGGAGGACATGCGCGGCCGCTACATGGCCGTCTTCGGCTTCGCCTGGGTGGTGCCGAGCGCGCTGGCTCCGCTGATGGCCGGCGTGGTGATGGACCGCTACGACCCGCGCTGGGTGTGGTACGCCGCGGCGGTGATCGGCGCGGCCTCGGCGGCGATGTTCCTCCGGCTTCACCGGCGCGAGGTCGCACAACTCTCGTCCACCGCTCCCGCCATACCCGGCGCAGCGTGAACGCGCCGAGCTGGCGATGGGGCCGGTGACGACCGCGGGAACCTGGAGGTTGAGACATGAGTTTGATGAAGCGAGTGGACCAGGCACGCGACGCGTACCGCAAGGGCGATCTGAGCGGCTCAGCCGAGGCGCATGCGGCCGGAAGGATCGCCACCTCGGCTCGCGAGGAGCACGGCGCTCCCAGCCACGCGTACCTCGGCGCCATGGTCTACGGCGGACTGGACGGCATCGTCACCACCTTCGCCGTGGTCAGCGGCGTGGCCGGTGCGCAGCTCGGCAGCGGCGTGGTGTTGATCCTGGGCCTGGCCAACCTGTTCGCCGACGGATTCTCGATGGCGGTGGGGGCCTACTTGTCCTCCAAGAGCGACCAGGAGTACTACGATCGCGAGTACCAACGCGAGGCCTGGGAGGTCGAGCATTTTCCAGACGGCGAACGCACCGAGCTGATCGAGGCCTATCGCGCCAAGGGCTACTCCGACGAGGACGCCACCCGGCTGGTGGACATTCAAACCAAGCAGCCGGACCTGTGGGTCAAGACGATGATGGTTGAGGAGCTCGGGATGTTGAAAGACGAGCACAACCCTCTGACCAGCGCCCTGGCCACGCTCGGTTCGTTCATCCTCGCCGGTTCCATCCCGCTGCTGATCTACCTGATCGGGCTGGTGGCGCCAATCCCGACGGGGATCGCGTTCCCCACTTCGATGCTCCTGTCGGCTGCGGCGTTGTTCGGGCTCGGGTGCGGCGAAAGTCCTGGTCACCGAGCGCAACTTCTTCAAGAGCGGGTTGGAGATGCTCGTGGTCGGCGGAGCGGCCGCAGGTGTCGCTTACATCGTCGGCGTCCTGCTCAAGGGACTCGGCGCCGGCGGCTGACCCCCTGGCGACGCTCCCGGCCTCACCGCCCCGCACGACCGGCTCTGAATCACAACCCCGGCGCTGAACGCCGGGGTTGCGTCTTGTGTCCGACAGACCGGGCTGGCAGGCGCACCACGAGCGACGCTCACCGTGTGGAGAGGATCGACTGGGGCACCTACGCGCTGTGCGAAGGGTGCGATTGGAACAGCGTTCGACGATTCAGGCGGCGGAAGTCAGATCTGATCAGGCGTCCAGGCCGCGGCGCTCCAGGCGACGCTGACGGCGGAGCAGCAGCGGCCCGAGGCGGTCGATCAGCCAGCCGAACGTCAACTCGATCCACGGCACGATTCGCTGCCAGCCAGGCACGTAGACTGTCCGGCGCGGGCGGCGCAGCATCGAGGTCACCGCCCGGGCCACCAGATCCGGGCTCACACCCCAGCGCCTTCCGGGGATCGGGTGCCCACCGGGTTGTTCGGCCGACCGCTGCGAGAGCTCGGTCTCCACATACCCCGGGCGCACCGCCCCGACGCGGACGCCTGTGCCGACGAGCTCGCGGTGCAGCGCGGTGGTGAAGGAATCGATAAACGACTTCGTCCCGCTGTAGACGGCGATGCCCTGATTGGGGAATCCACCGGCGACGGAGCTGATGTTGATCACCGACCCTCGGCCGCGATGCAGCATATCCGGCAGGCACATCAGCGTCAGGTGCACGGTGGCCGAGGCGTTGAGCTGGACCATATCGCGCGCAGTCGTCCAACCCATCTCCTGCCCCAATCCATACCAGGCCGTGCCGGCGTTGTTGACCAGCACGTCGATCGGCCCCAGCTCGCGCCGGATGTCCTGCACCAGTCGGACGCGCTCTCCTTCGTCGGCCAGGTCGGCCACGTAGACGCGAGCGATCCCGCCGGACCGCTGCAGCTCGTGCGCCAGGTCCTCCAGTCGGTCTCCCCGGCGGGCGACCAGCGCCAGCGCCATGCCCTCGGCGGCCAGCCTGCGCGCCGTGGCGGCGCCGATCCCGGACGAGGCCCCGGTGACGACCGCCACTTGCCCTGTCCACGGAGCGCGGCGCGCCCTCTGCAGCGTCGGCGATTGGCGCATCAGCCAGGCGCGCACGAAGGGTCGGAAGGCACGCGCCAGCAGACGGCGCAGCCCGAGGCGCACCGCCAGCTCGCGGGTGAAATCGGTGAGCGTACGCCGCTGATAGTGCAGCAGTCGTTCAGACTCCGCGCGTATCGAGCCAGTCGGTGGCAAACGGCTCGTCGGTGAAGGCCGAATCCGGCAGCGGGCCGACGCCCATGGCGGTCAGGATCGAGGTCATCATCTGCCGATAGGTGAGCTGGCATCGTGGCCCGCCGCCGATCAGCAGCACCCTGCCCCAGATGGCGTCGCTTTCGACGGCATGGGCCAGCGCCACGCCGACATCGCGGGTGTGCACGAACTCGATCCGATTGCCCAGCGGCACGTCGAACATGCCGGGGTCAGGGCGGACGCTAAGCGGCAGGACGGCCCCGAAGCGCAGGATGCTCCAGCGCAGGCCGGAGATGCGGATCATCCGTTCGCAGGCCACCTTGTGGCGAGCGTAATGCTCCACCGGTTGCGGCAGGTCGTCGACGGTCCGCGGCGGAAGCAGGTGCTGCGTCATGCCGTAGACGTGCAGGGACGAGGAGAAGATCAGCCGCGGCGGCTGAGGCTGTGCGCGCATCGCCCGAATCAGATTGCGTGTCCCCCGACATTGACCCGGCGTGCCAGGTCCGGCTCCTTCTCCGAGTCGACCCCCGTCGCCGAGAGCTTCGGGATGATGAACGCCAGGTGGATCACGACGTCCACGTCGCTGGACCGCCGCGGCGACATCCTCCGCCGAGCGCATGTCCCCCCAGACGACCTCGGCCTTGCGCGCCAGGCGGCGTGCCAGCCGGAGGTTGGCGGGCGTCCTCAGGTCGAAGCACCGCACCCGATGCCCGCGCGCCAGCAGTTCCTGAAGCGCGCTGAGGCCCACGTTGCCAAACGCTCCGGTGAGCAAGATCCTCATCTCATCCCTCGCCCTGCATGCCTTGAACGAGCAGAGCAACCCCCTGCTCCATGACGGCCGACCAATCGGCCCCGGATGGATCCATCAGCCCCTGGAGCAGCACACCGATCACCAGCGCCATGAGTGCCGGGCCGGCGGTGTTGGCGTCTGCCTTGCGGATCGACCCCTCGGCCAGGCCGGTCTCGATCAGCAGGCTGAAGTACTCGCGGTAGCGCTGATACGGGGCGATCGTGTTCTTCCAGACGTTCGGGTCGTGCGCCGATTGGCTCCAGAACTCGAGGAACATCGGCAACTGGCCGCTGGCCGACTGGAACACGACGCGCGACATGCCGGCAATGCGCTTCATCGCCTCGGCGGCGCTGGATGTCTGCTGCGTTGCGGCGAGCAGCTGCTCGTCCAGGACCATCAGCCAGCGGTTGAGCAGCGCCAGGAAGACGGCCTGTTTGGATGGGAAATGATGATAGAAGGCGCCCTTGCTCACGCCGGCCGTGGTGCACACGTCCGCTACGCCCGTGGCGTCAAATCCCTTGCGTGAAAAGCATTCGGCGGCGGCGCCCAGGATGCGCGCCTCGGTTTCTGGTCCTGTCGTTCGTGGGCTCATTCCTCACCTATCAGACCGACCGGTCGGTATGATTATCTCTGAGACAAACAGGCACGTCAAGGGTACCCGGGGCCCAGGCATGTCACCGATGCCGCTTGGGAGGGACAGCTCCGAATTGGGCCCCCCACTCCCTGCCAGCCGGTTTGTTTCCCGGGGACCGGAACCGCGATTTCGTCCTCGGAGGCTAGCGGAAAATCCCGGATGCCCCTCCCTTGACCCGGCGCGCCGATCACACCCGCAGGCTGAACTCAAGTGGACGTTTGTCGGCCAGCAACATGAGGGGCGGGACTACGCCTCGGGCCGCCACTGGCCCTATACTCGACCCTCGGCGCGCCGGCCGCGCCGGGCCCCGCTTCGGCGCGGGGCCGGCCACTCGAAGAAGGAGAAAGCGATGGAAACCAGCCGTCGGAGCGGCCTCGTTGGAGGCTTGATCCTGATCCTCGTGGGAGCTGCCTTCCTGGTGGCGCAGCTTGTCCCCGGACTCAGGGCGTGGTTCCGGGCCGCAGACACTTGGCCGCTGCTGATTGTCGGCGTCGGCGTCCTGTTCTTGGTGCTGGCGGTTGCGCTGAACACGCCGCCACTCGCCGTCCCCGGCTGTATCGTCGGCGGGATTGGCTGCCTGTTGTTCTACCAAAACGCAACCGGCAACTGGGCAAGCTGGGCGTATGCCTGGACGCTGATCCCCGGCTTCGTCGGCCTCGGCGTCATGATCTCCGCTCTGATGCAGGGCCAGTCGAAGAAGGACATGACCGCCGGGTTGTGGCTGATGCTGATCAGCCTTCTGGCCTTCGTCGTCTTCGGCTCGTTCATGGGCCTGGGACGATTCAGCCCCTACTGGCCGGTGCTCCTGGTGCTCGGCGGCCTGCTGATCCTGGGGCGGACGATCTTCGGCCGCAAGACCTGAGGCCTGACGGCGAATTCTGCGTAGACACACTCGGGGGTCGGCGATGTGGCGCTTCGCATTGCCCCGCTGCCTGCGAAACCATCCGGATGAAAGGGATGACGATGCGAGGGTCCATCTTCTGGGGTTCCGTCCTGATCGTGATGGGGGGTTTGTTCCTGCTCGACAACTTCGGGCTGCTACCGGTGCCTGCCTGGTCGCTCTTCTGGCCGCTGGCGCTGATCGGCCTCGGTGCGCTGACGCTCTTGGGCGTGATGCGCCGGAACGTGCGGCGAGAGATGGCCGCGGCTGAGATCGCGCTGGAGGGCGCGGCACGCGCCCGCGTGCGTGTGCACCACGGCGCAGGGGTCCTGCGTGTGCATGCCGGCGCCAAACCGGGGATGCTGGCCTCCGGCTCCTTCGCCGGCGGCCTGGCTCCGAGCAGCCGCCGTGAGGGCGACCTGCTCGTGGCGGATCTCAAACCTGACACCGACGCGTTGGCCTTCGTGACGCCCTGGAACTGGGGGCCGGGCGGCGCGTACGATTGGGACCTGGCGCTGACCGACACGATCCCACTCGACCTGGGCTTCGAGACCGGGGCCAGCGAGAGCCACATCGACCTCTCGGGGCTCAAGGTGAGCGGACTGTCGCTCAAGACCGGCGCAAGTTCGACGATGCTCACACTGCCGGCCAAGCCGGTGGGAACCTGCCCGGTGCGCATCGAGGGCGGCGCCACCTCGGTCGAGGCGACCGTTCCAGCCGGCGTCGAGGCTTTCGTGCGGTCAGAGAGCGGGCTGGCCGACGTCCAGGTCAATCGGGCGCGTTTCCTGCCCGTGCCTGGGGGTCATCAGACGGCGGGCTACGCCGGCGCAACCGACCGGCTCGAGATCAAGGTCAGCATGGGCCTCGGCGCGTTTAGGTTGAGCTAGCCCGCCCGGGTTCCGGGAGAACCGGATCCGCGTGTCGGGCAGCCTGGAGGGTAGGACAATGGGTAACACTCGTGTTCGCTTGGCGGCTGGACTTCTGCTGGTGGCAGCCGGCATCCTGGTGCTGCTGCAGAACTTCGGCATCCTGCGCAGCGGCCTCAGCCTGCTCTGGTCGCTGTGCTTCCTGGCGGCAGGCGCCATCTTCATCTTCGTCTTCCTCACCGACCGAAAGAACTGGTGGGCAGTCATTCCCGGATTCACACTGCTCGGGATCGGCGCGCTGATCCTGCTCGATTGGGCGCTGCCGGCCACCGGTGGCCGCTGGGGAGGCTCGCTCTTCCTGGGCGCGCTCGGAGCGTCGTTCTGGGTGATCTATGCCAACCGGCGCGAACAGTGGTGGCCGATCATTCCGGGCGGCGTGTTGCTCACGCTCGCCTTCGTGGCGGCGCTGGATGATGGGGTCGGTGTCGTCGGGTTCGACACCGGCAGCTTGTTCTTCCTGGGCCTGGCCGGCACCTTCTTCCTGGTCTACCTGCTGGCGCAACCAAGCAAGATGACCTGGGCGCTGTACCCGGCGGGGATCCTTGCGGCGATCGGAGTCGTGATCGCCATTTCGTCCTCGTCGTTGACCCGCTACCTGGGCCCCGTGGCGCTCCTGATCGCCGGCGGTTACCTGGTTTACCGCGCCTTGGCGCGGCCGAAGGCAGCGCCCTAACCGCTGCGGCCGCGGCCGATCGCCGGGCACGCTGCGGCTGATGATCGCTCGCGGCGGGAACGCGACGAGGTCCTGAACCCCACGCCCGGACGGGACCAAGCATGCGGTCCGGGCGCGAGTTCGAACCGAGTAGATTCCCCGGATTGCCGGGGTGGGAGGTACGCGCAATGGACGGTCATCATCGTGGAGGCTTGGTCGGACCGGTGCTCCTGGTCGGGCTTGGCCTGATACTCCTCGGACAGAATCTCGGGTGGGTGCAAGACGACATCTGGTTCAGCCTGCTGCGGATGTGGCCGCTGATCCTGGTGGCGGCTGGAATCGACCTGCTGGTCCCGCGTCGGACGATGTGGGGGACGCTGCTTTCTCTGGTGCTCGTCGTGGCAGTCTTCGCGGGAGGCTTCTGGCTTGCAGGCCCGGGCATCCGCGTGCGGCCGGCCGGCGAGCTCAAGGAGATCTCGGTCCCCCTGGGCAGCGCTTCGAGTGCTAATGTCGTAATTGGTCCGCCAGTCGCCTCGCTCACCGTCGCCGCGCTTCAGGGCTCCACCGTCCTGCTCGAAGGGACCGTCCCGGCCGAGAGGTACGGACGGGTGGAAGCGAAGACGCGCCAGGAAGGTACGACGACGCACGTCGAGCTGGAGGCCAGCGGCGCATACGTCACCCCGATCTTCGGGCCAATGGATCAGCCCTGGGCATTCCGGGTTACGTCGGCGATCCCGGTTAACCTCAAAGTCTCCCAAGGCGTCGGCGAAGCGCACCTCGACCTGACGGACCTGCAGGTCAGCGGGTTGGATGTCGAGCTGGGAGTCGGGCGGCTGGTGATCACCCTCCCGGCCGGCGTGAGCTTCACGGGACAGGTGAGCGGCGCCGTCGGACAGACCGTCATCGTCATCCCCGAGGGCGTGGCTGTTCACGTGCGCACGACCACCGGGATCGGCGGACTTCAGACCCCTGCAGGTGGCCGGTCGTTCGATCTCGGCGATAAGGAATACACCACTCCCGGGTTCGGAACTGCGCAGAACCGGATCGAGCTGAAAGTCGAACAGGCGATCGGGGCCATCGTCATTCGCGAAGGCTAGCAATCCGAAGTCTGTGGCACGCAGCGGAGCGACGGCATGTCTGGTCGCTCCGCTGCGCGCCGCCTCGAGAGTGTGACTTGTCTCACAAAGCGCGTTTTGGCCGACTGCCCACCGAGAACGTGCGCCCGAGCGCCATACCCCGGCATGAAGTTCCCCTGCACAGTGGATTGAACGCGGCTGGAGGCGGCGGTATGATTGCCCCATTGTGGAGCGAGGGCCCGTGGTGAACGCCATTCAAGTCGAGCACCTGCGGCGGGTGTTCAAGGCGACGATCGGCGTGTTTCGGCGCACGACCAAGCAGGTCGTGGCGGTCGACGACATCTCGTTCGAGGTCGCGCCGGGCGAGCTGTTCGGGCTGCTCGGCCCGAACGGCGCCGGCAAGACGACGACGGTCAAGATGCTCACGACACTGCTGATCCCCACGAGTGGGACGGCGCACGTGCTGGGCGAGGACGTCGTGCACCACGCCGAGCGCCTGCGCGCCCGCATCGGGTTCATCTTCGGCGGCGAGCGCGGCTTGTATTGGCGCCTGTCCGGCTTACGACAACCTACGCTACTTCAGCAGCCTCTACCATGTCGAGCCGGCGGTGGCCGCCAAGCGCATCCCCTACTTGCTCGACCTGGTCGGCCTGGCCGACCGCGCCAGGGAGAAGGTCGACGGCTACTCGCGCGGCATGAAGCAGCGCCTGCACGTTGCCCGCACGCTGCTGCACGACCCTGAAATGCTGTTTCTGGATGAACCGACCATCGGGCTGGATCCCGTCGGGGCCGCGCGAGCTTCGCCATGTGATCCGGGACCTGCAGGCCGAGAAGAAGACCATCCTGCTCACCACGCACTACATGTTCGAAGCCGACGCCTTGTGCCAGCGGCTGGCAGTCATCAACAAGGGCCGGATCATCGCCTTGGATACGCCTGCCGGCCTGAAGAGGCATGTCAAGGATCTGGCCGTGGTGGATGTGGAGGTCTTCGGGATCCCCGACGAGCACTTGGTGCGCCTGCGCGCTCTGCCGTCCGTGGACACGGTATCGGTCGAGGACGTCGACCAGCGCCAGATCGTTCGGGTGCAGACGACGGAGGGCTCGGCGTCGCTGCCGGCGATCCTCAGCGCGCTGAGCGACTTGCGCCTGGGCAAGGTCAATGTGCGCGAGCCCAGCCTGGAGGACGCCTACGTGCGCCTGGTCGGGGGCGAAGCGTGACCGCCTCCACCTTTCGCCAGGACTTGAGGGTGGTTGCCTCGACGTTCGAGGTGACCTTGAAGATGATCGCCGTCGACTCGTTCGTCCTGTTCGGGATCCTGATCCAGCCGTTGATCATCTCCGTCCTCGCCATCTGGATGTTGACGCCCAAGGATCCGACTTAGGCCATCTTCGTCGTCATCGGCAGCGGCATGACCGGCCTGTGGAGTACATTGCTGTTTGTCGGCGGCAACAGCATCACCCGCGAACGCTGGACCGGGACGCTCGAGTCGCTGGTCGCTCAGCCGACGCCTCTGGCCTACATCGTCATCGGCAAGAACCTGGCCAGCGTGCTGCAATCGCTGCTCTCGATGGTGGTCAGCTACGCGCTGGCCGCGCTGCTCTTCCACCTGGAGCTGCGCATCGTCCAGCCGGTGCCGTTCGCCATCTCCCTGCTGCTTACGGTGTTCTCCTTCGTGTGCTTCGGCCTGATCATCGCCCCGGTCTTCCTGCTCAACCCGGCCGTGCAGCAGTGGCAGAACGCCATGGAGTTCCCGGTCTACATCCTGGCCGGCTTCCTGTTCCCGATCGCCTTGCTGCCTGGGTGGACGACGCCCTTCAGCTACCTGCTGGCTCCCTACTGGGCCGCCCGTGCCCTCCACGCCACGGCCAACGGCAGCGCCACCTCCGGGGAGCTTGCCTTGTGCTGGGCCATGATGGGGATCTTCGGGGTTCTGTACCTGATCCTCTCACGCTTCCTGCTGCGCATCATCCTGCACAAAGCACGTACCGAAGCCACGCTCGGATTGGAGTAGCGCCGCCGGCGCCGAGGCTGACATGCTCCGCACCCTGTCCCTCAACGTGCGACTCTTCCTGGAAGGCGCCTTCCTGTCCTATGTCGCCCTCTTCCGCTGGCTCCGCCCGATGACCTACCTGGCATCCAAGGTCATGATGCCGTTGGCCTCGATCCTGTTCTTCACGTTCCTCGGGACCTACGCCACGTCAGCCTCGAATGCCAGTTTCTATGTGATCGGGAACGCGATCCAGATCGCCTCGGTCAGCGGCATCTACGGTGTGACGATGAGCATCGGCGGCGACCGCTGGGAGGGCACGCTGGTCTACCTATTCGGCACTCCGGCCAACCGCCTGGCGATGTTCGTCGGCCGGGCGTTCTTCCACATCTTCGACGGCATCCTGGGGGTGTGGATCGGATTGGGTTGGGGGGTCCTCCTGCTTGGCCTGGACCTGACCCACACCGACCTATCCGCCCTGCTGCTCACGATCCTGGTGACGACGTTCAGCACGTCCGGCCTGGGACTCCTGCTGGGCTGCGTGAGTCTGGTGAGCCTGGACACGATGTTCATCAACAACCTGGCGTACTTCGCGCTGCTCATCTTCTCCGGCGCCAATGTCCCGATTGCCAACCTTCCGGGATGGGTGGCCGCCATCTCCTGGGGGCTCCCGCTTACGCGGGGGATCGCCGCCAGCCGGGAGCTGATCGCCGGAGCGAGCCTGGCGCAGGTGGCGCCCTTGATTGCCGGTGAGGCGGCCATCGGCTTTGTGTATGTCCTCTTGGGGTACTCCCTGTTTCGCTGGTTCGAGTTCCAGGCCCGGCGGCGTGGGACGCTGGAGGCGTTCTGAGCGCCTGCACCAGGCGTCTGCAGTCGTTCCATCCCGATGACCACCGCTCCTTCCGGCCCACCCCCCCGAAGTGCGTTAGCTGCTGCTCGAGCGGGGGCAGAGTTGCTGGTCTCGTACGGCGCATCAGAGGAGGGGACGCGCAGGCCGAGCTGCCCGGGTATCGCTAGGTTGCCGCCCGGGTTCGTTCCAGGCTCCTCGACGGTGTGTGGCAGCACCGGCGCATTCACCTTTCTCAGCGGCCCCTGCTCCGAGTAGAATGACGGCCTGGCGCAGCGGACAGCGGAAACCGGGCGCACGGTCACCGTTGCCCCAATCCGCCAGACGGAGTCCCGCGAATGGTTGTCTCCCCCGCCCAGGCACGGCGTGAAGCCGCCCACCTAGCCCGCCTGAGGCTGCAGGCAAGCCCCTGCTACCTGGACACCGAGACCACCGGCCTCGGGTCGCAGGATGAGATTATCGAGGTCTGCCTGCTCGATGCTGAAGGGTCGGTCCTGTTCGAAAGCCTCGTTCGACCAACGCGCCCGATTCCGATGGACGCCGTGGCCTTGCACGGCATTACCGATGCCGCAGTAGCGGCCTCCCCGAGCTGGCCGGACGTCTGGCCGAGGCTGCGCGAGCTGATGCAATCCCGCAGCGTTGCGGTATTCAATGCCGACTTCGACATCCGACTGCTCCGCCAGACCCTGGCGCGTCACGGATTGACCGAGGCGGTCGACACGACCGGCTTCTTCTGCCTGATGCTGCTGTACGCGCAGTTCCGCGGCGAATGGGACGCCTCGCGCCGTTCTTTCCGCTGGCACAGTCTCGAGGCGGCGCGGCGGCAGGTCGGCCTGGACCTGCCGAACGCGCACCGGGCCCGGGATGACGCTCTGCTGGCCCGCGCTCTCCTGCATGCGATGGCCTCGGCATCCTGACGATGGCCGCACCTCCCCGATGCCCTCCCGTCCCATGAGCCAACCGGACCTCAGCCTGCAGCGCGTCGTGACCGAGGCAGACCGGCGCGAGTTCCTCGCCCTGCCCTATCATCTCTACCGTGGGGACGCGCACTGGATCCCTCGGCTGTGGCCCGAGCAGATGGACTGGCTGCGCCGCCAGAATCCCTTCTTCGAGCAGGGAGATGCCGACTGGTTCCTGGCGCGCCGCAATGGCCGAGTCGTCGGTACGATCGGCGTGGCGCTGGATCACGCCGCCAATCGCGTGCACGACCGACGGTGGGGGATCTTCGGCTTCCTTGAATTCGTGGACGACGAGCAGGTGTTCACTGCCCTGATGGACCGGGCGAAGGAGTACTTCAACCATCGCGGGGCGACCCACATGGTTGGGCCGCGAAGCTTCGGGGACAATGACTTCCCCGGGTTCCTCGTCGGACGCTATGACTGCGCCGCGGCGCTGTTCGAGGGCCACACGCCTCCCTACTACCTCTCCATGGCGGAGCATGCCGGCTGGACGGACCACATAGATACGCTGGCATACCGGTTCGAATCGTACAAGGCGGGCGAGCATCTCGAGCTCCTGCCGGCCAAGCTCCGGCACGTCGCCGATCGTGTTGCGCGCAACCCGCGCTGCGCGCTCCGGCCAGCTCAGCTCGCGGAGTTCGACCGCGATCTACGCATCGTCCGCCGGATCTACAATCGCTCGCTCGCCACACTGGCGGACTTCACGCCGATGAGCGAAGACGAGCTGCGGCGGTTTGCCGACAGCTTGCGGCCGATCCTGATCGAGGATCTGATCTGGTTCGCGTTGGTCGACGGGCAAGAAGTCGGCTTCAGCTTGGCCGTACCCAACGTCGCCGAGGCGTTCCACCGCGTGGGGGGGCTGCGCTATCCGTGGCAGTACCTACGGCTGGCCTGGGAGATGCGGCGGATCCACTCGGTATCGTTCAAGATCCTGGCCGTCGAGCCTGCGTACTGGGG
>CAVUPD010000015.1:0-38945 GCA_963743255.1 uncultured Chloroflexia bacterium | reverse complement strand
CTACGGCTCGCCCGTGGAACTGCGCTACGGCGACCAGGTGATATGGATGTCGCCGGCGGCGGCCGGGTTCTCTCCGGATGTCGAGGCCATGCTCGCTGCCGCGGAGATGGTGCGCACGGGAGGCTCTTTCTGGACCGAGTTCTGGGATTATCTGTGGAACCGGCCGGGTGAGGTAGAAGACATCCCCTTGCGGGCAGACATCTCCCCGGCGCAAATGGAGGCGGCGCTGCAAGATATCGCCGCGCGCTACGATCAACCGCCCACGGCCGTGCAGCCCATCCCAGGCACCTCCAACTTCCGCCCCGGTCAGCCCGGGGAGGTCCTAGACGTCGCCCATGCGGCCGAGCTGTTGGGCGCCGTACTGCGACTGCCGGCGGACAGGAGGCTCAACCTGCCGGTGGTCGAGGGCGAGGCGCCGCGCGCCAGCCTCGCCACGCTGGCGACCTTACTCAAGCAGAACATCGATGTCGCCGGATTCGACGGGCTGGCGGTGCTCTACCTGCAGGACCTGCGGTCGGGGGATGAGCTGCAGCTCGGCCGCTACCGCAACGCCGAGTTCCAGCTCCAGCCCGATATTGCCTTCACGGCCGCGTCGACGATCAAGATCCCAATCATGATTGCCTTCTACCGGGCGTTCGACGAACCGCTGGATGCCGAAGCCTCGCGCTGGCTGCGGGAGATGATCACCCAATCGGGCAATGACCCGGCCGACTGGTTGATGGAGCGCATGGATCCGGTCTTCGGGCCGCTCCGCGTCTCGGATACGCTGCGCGACCTCGGCTTCGAGAACACTTTCCTGGCGGGCTACTTCCATCTCGACGCGCCGCTGCTCCGCGAGTACCTGACGCCTGCCAATCAGAGGCCGGACCTCTCGACGTCCCCCGACCGCTACAACCAGACGACGGCCTCCGAGATCGGTATTCTGCTTGCGGACCTGTACGCGTGCGGGCAGGGCGGTGGCGCGCTGCTGGCCGCCTTCCCAGGAGAAGTGACCGCCGACGAGTGCAGGACGATGTTGGACCTGCTGGCGGAAAACCAGATCGGCGTCCTGATCGAGGCCGGGGTTCCCGACGGCACGCGCGTCGCCCACAAGCACGGCTGGACTGAACTCGCCCCTCACCTGGGCGGCGGATGCCGGCATCATCTACTCCCCGGCGGGCGATTACGTCTTGACGATGTACCTGTGGAATGATCGCGAGATGATCTGGGAACCGACATCGCGCCTGATGGCCGACCTCTCACGCTCGGTCTACAACTACTTCAATCCGCCCTCCTCCTGAACCGCGGACCGAACGCGAGGCTCGCCCCTCACCCCGCCGCGCCTGTATACGAGACGCGACGGGGTTTCCGGCGTCAGGATCAGAATGGGGATGACTCTGCCGGCACGTCGCTGGTAGTCCGCGTACCCGGCGTACACTGCTGTGGCTTGCTCCCAACACGACCGGCGCTCATCACCCGTGGCCTCACTCGTTCGATAGCGCCGCGTCACCTGACCGAAGTGGACGTCGGCCACAGGGTGCGCCAGCAGGTTGTGGTACCAGGCGGGGTGACTGCGGCTCCCGAACGCCGAAGCGATGAGGAGGAAACCCTCGCCGCGGGGGATAGCCAGAAGAGTGACAGGATGGCGTCGCCCGGAGCGTGCGCCGATCGTCTCCACCGTCAGAACGGCAACCCCGGCGAGGGCGGCCGTGGCAGTGTGCCGCCTGTTGGTTAGCCAGGCGACCAGCCGATCCAGACGGTTGAGCGTCCGGGCCAGGAGCGCGGAGCCAGCCCGCGATGCGGTCAGGCGTTGGACGAGACGCTGGAAGGCGTTAGGAGTGGGCATGATCACCAGGACGCCCGACCGACTTCGGTAATCCACTGGGGATTCCGAAGTCAGCCGGGGAGGATACCACGCGCGTGTAAGGTGATAGCAAGGTCGGCCGGCACGGATTGCGCATACGCTCAAGGCGCCTCCAGGAGTGTCCCGATGCGTACGTGGCGCTACATCGGTGTCCATCGCCTGACGTGGGTGCTCATCGCCCTGCTGGTGGTGGCCGTCGCCGTGTTCGCCATGGCCGCGGGCTTCAGCCGGCTGCGCCACCCTGTGCCTCCGCCCCCAGCCGCGACCTGGGAGCTGGGCGGATCAACCCTCGTTTCCGCCGGTGGGGCCGAGGGATAGTCGACCGAGCATCACCGTGGCTCATTCGCCACCGTGGTGTCTGCCTCTTCAGCATCGAAGCCCGGCACCCCAACCCGGGCGTAGCCGCCTCGCACGATCGCCCTCGGGCGAGCCTCCCCGTCGCCCAATCTCCCACTTGCTCGTCGGACTGGCCTTGTCGGAGGAAATGGTACACTCCGCCGCGAACGGACGGTCGAAAGTCCCCGAACGACCTAGATTGGACTATTCGGACACATGATGTTTGTTTGCCCCTGGAATGACGGTCTTCACTCGATTGCGCCCTCTGGGTTGAGTAGCCTAAGAGATAGCCTGATGGGCGGAGGTGGGCATGGCCAAAGGCCGGATCGTCATTGACGACGCCCTGTGCAAGGGCTGCGAGCTGTGCACCACGGTGTGCCCGAAGGACGTCATTCACATGGCGCTGGACCGGCTGACGCCGCGCGGCTACCATCCGGCGGCGCTGGTGGACACCGTCGGCGACTGCACCGGCTGCGGCATCTGCTCCACGATCTGTCCTGACGTCGCCATCACGGTGTATCGCTGGGTGCCGGCCGTCAAGGCGATGGAAGCGATGGTCTAGGCCCAGGAGGCAGGCGTGCCGAAAGAGCTCTTGGAGGGCAATGTTGCATTCGCCGAAGCGGCGGTGCGCGCCGGGTGCGAGGCGTACTTCGGGTACCCGATCACTCCGCAGACCGAAGCGCTCGAGCACATGGCCCGCCGGATGCCCGAGCTTGGCCGCGTGTTCGTGCAGGCCGAGTCGGAGGTGGCGGCGATCAACATGGTCTACGGCGCGGCCTCAGCCGGGGCGCGAGTGATGACCTCGTCGTCCAGCCCGGGCGTCAGCCTGATGATGGAAGGCTTGTCGTATATCGCCGGCTCCGAAGTCCCCGTCGTACTGGTCGACATCATGCGCGGGGGACCGGGGCTTGGCAACATCGCCCCGTCCCAGGGTGACTACAACCAGATCGTCAAGGGCGGCGGGCACGGCGATTACCGTCCGATCGTCCTTGCACCGGCGACCGTGCAGGAGCTGATCGATCTGACCGTGCTGGCGTTCGACCTGGCGGAGAAGTACCGCTGGATCGTCATCGTTCTGGCCGATGGAAGCCTGGGGCAGATGATGGAGCCGGCGGAGATGCCCCCCATGCGACCCGTGCGTCCGATCTCCGAGCGACCGGCGTGGGCGCTGACGGGCGCCAAAGGGCGCGGCCCGAACGTGATCAGCTCGATCTACATCGACCCGGTGCTCGAAGAGAAGTTCAACTTCAAGCTCATGGGGAAGATGCGGCAGATCGAAGCTGAGGAGATCCGCCTGCGTGAGACCCTGACCGAAGACGCCGAGATCGGCGTCGTGGCCTTCGGGACCGCGGGCCGCATCGCACAAACGGCAGTCAAGGCGGCCCGCGAGGAGGGGATCAAGGTCGGCCTGCTGCGGCCGATCTCGCTGTATCCATATCCCTACCAACAGGTATCGGATCTCTCCAAGCGCGTCGAATCGCTGTTGGTGGTGGAGATGAATGGCGGCCAGATGCTGGACGACGTCCGCCTGGCAGCCGAAGGCCGGGTGCCGGTGAACTTCTACGGCCGGATGGGCGGGATCGTGCCCATGCCGGACGAAGTGCTGGATGCCATCCACAAGGTGCACGCCGGCCAGCCGGTCAGTCTTCCGGGAGCGTGAGATGAGCGAAACGATGGTGGAGTCCCTGATCTACGCCAAGCCGGACGCGCTGACCCATGTCGGGACGCACTACTGTCCGGGATGCACGCACGGCGTTGCCCACCGGCTGGTGGCCGAAACGCTGGACGAGTTGGGCATGCGCGAGCAGACGATTGGCGTGGCGCCGGTGGGCTGTTCCGTGTTTGCCTACAACTACTTCAATATGGATTTTGCCGAGGCGGCGCATGGGCGGGCGCCGGCGATGGCCACCGGCTTGAAGCGTCTCGTCCCCGGCAGCATCGTGTTCACCTATCAGGGCGATGGAGACCTGGCGTCGATCGGGGCGGCCGAGATCCTGCACGCCGCCGGACGCGGCGAGAACATCACGGTGATCTTCATCAACAATGCGATCTACGGTATGACGGGCGGCCAAATGGCGCCGACGACGCTGCCGGGGCAGAAGACAACTTCGTCCCCTCTCGGACGGGATGTGGAGACCCAGGGTTTCCCATTCAAAATGTGCGAGATTCTGGCGCAGATGGACGGGTCGGCTTATGTCGTCCGGCGCAGCCTGCATGATGTGGCCAACATCCGCAAGGCCAAGAAGGCCGTGCGCACGGCCTTCGAGGTGCAGCGTGCGGGACTGGGATTCTCGATGGTCGAGCTGCTCTCGAGCTGCCCGACGAATTGGGGCATCACCCCGGCGGCGGCGCTGACCTGGATCGAAGAGCACATGATCCCGGCATTTCCGCTGGGCGACTATAAGGTTCATTCGGCAGTGGCGGCGCTCGAAAAGCCGCGCTCAGACGCGCTTGTCGGCCGAACCTGCTCCAGAAACCACAGCGCCAGGCCCGGGCAAAGGCCTGGCGCTCGGTTCTCCCGCACGGCTCCGCGTGATCCCCTCAGCCGCGGGCCGATGACGTCGCGGAACGCGCCCCTCAGAAGAATTCCAGGCCAGGCGGGATCGCCCTCAGCGCCCGGACCTTGCGGGAGGGACGGCGCTTTGACTGCCGGGTGACTTGACCAATCCTTGCTCTGGCGGGAAAATCACCCCGCTGGATGGATGCCCGAGGGCTGGGCGCCGCCGGGCAATTCTGCGGGCGAGGTGAGATGATGGGTTCTGGGATGGGGCAGGTCGAGATCGTATTCTCGGGGTTTGGGGGGCAGGGGGCGCTGTTCGCCGGGCAGGTGCTGGCGCATGCCGCGCTCGACCACAATCTGCACACCACTTGGATCCCGTCCTACGGGCCGGAGATGCGCGGCGGGACGGCACACTGCATCGTCATCATCAGCGATGATGAAATCGGCTCTCCCGTCGTGCGCACCCCGCGAGCGGCGGTGGTGATGAACTTGCCGTCCCTCGACAAATATGAGCCATTGGTCCGGCCGGGTGGTGTCCTGGTCATCAACGAGTCGCTGGTCGACCGAGCGTCGACGCGCACCGACTTGCAGCTGATCCCGGTGCGGGCCAACGAAGAGGCTGAGGAACTCGGCGACAAGCGTCTAGCGAACGTGGTCATGCTGGGAGCCTTGCTGCAGCGGCTGCCCGTCCTCAGCCTGCAGGCGGTCGGCGAATCGCTCGACAAGCACATCCCGGCTCACCGCCGCAACCTGCTCCAGGCGAACCTCAAGGCGCTGCAGCGCGGGGCGGAGCTTGCGGCGGCGGCATCCACCTGAGGAGTACGGGCCCTACGCAAGGACGCAGGCGACCCGCAAGGGTCGCCGCTCGAATTCCACGACGGAGGGCAGATCAGAGGGCCTTGCCGCAGTTGGGGCAGGTGATGGAGCCGGCAGGCGGGATGAAACCACAGGCGCGGCAGGCGTTGGGCTGCGACGGCCCGAGCGGAGCGCCGCAGGCGATGCAGGCCGACCCGCCGACCGGGTTGGCGGTGAGACAATGGGGGCAGGTGATGCGTCGCAAGCGTTCGGAGATCTCGAACGAGGCGCCCAACGCCGCCGCCGTCTGATCGATCGTCAGCCAGACACGGTCGGCCAACTGCAGCGAGCCCAGGTCTTCCGCCAGATCATCGATGCGGTTGAGCAGCGAAAGCGGCCGGTGCAGCGCCATCAACGCGGTGAGGCCCAAACTCGCCGCGACGCCGATCCAGTCCTGCTGTCCGAGTTGGATCAACACCCCGTCTTCGATCGCCGTCAGCTGCACCATGAGCGCCGTCTTGCCGCCCGACGTGGGGAGACCGGGCGTGGCGATCTGCACGTAGGCTTTCTGCTGATCGCCGAACGCCTGGGCGCGCAGGTTGCCGCGGTTGAATCCGGCCACGAGCGCATTGGCCAGGTCCAGCGGGGAGATCGGTCCGTGGAAGGTGCGGGTCTGCATCGGCATCGTCCGGAGTCGTCCGGCTAAGGCGGCGTAGTATAATCCGGCCTCGCCTGCCGGGCAACCGACCGATGTCCGTTCGTCGCACGCTGATCGCCGCTGCCGTGATGTCTGCCCTCGCCGCGCTGACGGTTCAGGCGGGTTGGGCGGCGCCGCGTCCGCTGCTTCAGGTCACCGCGACGATCTCCACCGGTGGGCCGAGGATCCTGGTCCCTGATCAAGTCAACGTACGGATTGCACCATGCGTCGATTGTGAGTTGGTGGGGGTGTTGATCGCCGGGCAGCAGGCTGAGGCACTCGGCCGGACGCCGGGCGGCGACTGGATCCAGATCGTCTACGCGGGTGTGCCGGGGAATGTTGCCTGGGTGTATGCGCCGCTGGTGCAGATCATCAACCTGGGAGCTGGCGCCTTACCGATCGTCGAACCTCCGGCAACGCCCACCCCGCGTGTCACCGCCACGATCGATCCGACGCTGGCGGCGCAGTTCAACCTGAGCGATGGGCTCCCGACCCGGCTGCCCACGTTCACCCCGTCCGGACCGGTGGCGCTGCCGACGTTCCCCAGCGCGGGAACCGCGCCAGGGGTCGGATTTCCGCCGATCCTGGCGATCGTCGGACTGATGGTCGTCGGTGGGATGGGGCTGGTCGTGTCCCTGCTGCGAGGCCGCTAGGGCTCGAGCGGCTGCCGGCCCGAGAAGCCGCCTTCCAGGTCGTGCCAGTGGCCGACAGACGTCTCCCCCGGCTTCCAACACAGGAACACCGGGCGGCCATCGCGCTCCGACGGGAAGTCAAGCAGCCCCACCGACACGTCCTTGATCACCACGCCGCGGCGCTGGATGGCCAGGACCGCCTTCTCGAGGTGTGTCCCGGCACGCATCAGTTCGGGGGGGATGCGGCTGCCGCCGCCCAGGACTGCCTTCTCCATCAGGTCGTGCAAGCGGGCCTGGGAGGCGCGCAACGTGGCATGCGCCTCCCGCATCTGGTGGACAAGCGGTCGAAGCTCGTCCAACAGCGCGTTGGCCTCCGCCTGTGTGAACCGTTGAACGTAGGGTTGGTCCATGAGGCTCCGCCGCGCCGTCAATCAGCCGCAGTTGCAGCCGCCGCCCTCGTGCTCGTGGCCATGCTCGTGTTCGTGTGTGTCGCCCTCGCGCGCCTTGAAGGACTGCCCGCAGCCGCAGGACTTCTTGGCGTTGGGGTTCTCGATCTTGAAGCCGCCGCCCATCAGGTCTTCGACGTAGTCGATCGTGGCGCCACGCAGGTAGTCGATCGAGTACGGATCCACGACCACATGCACGCCGTCAAAAGAGTAGTGCGCGTCGGCGTCGGCCGGTGCGCCTTCCAGCGCCATTCCGTAACGCAGCCCCGAACAACCGCCCCCGGTCACGAAGACCCGAAGTGCGTGCTCGGGGAGGTTGCGTTCCTGGAGCATCGAGCGGACGCGGCCGATCGCAGTCGGGGTGAGCGTCAGCTCGGTGATTTCGACCTCAGGCTTGTCCATGGCTACCATCCTTTAACCTGCGCTAAGAGGTACCTCGGATGAAGATGGCCTACTAGGTCATCATTCTACCTGAGTAGGCGGGCGGGCGTCAAAGGGGAGTTTTCTGCACAGATGCCCGGACGACCTTGCTCGGCCAGTCGGTCAATGCATGTGCCCTCCAGTGCCAGGGAGGGGGTCGCTGGTGCTCTGCCCAAGGGCGATTGCAGCTGCCGACTTCGTGCGGGGCGAGCGGGCATGCGCATAGCGCTCCGGATTGCCTGCTGGAGGTGCCCGATCATCCAACTAGCCTGGCGGTTCTGGAGTTGGAGTGCATCGACGACGCCTGATCACAACTCTTATGAGAGTTGCTTGCAGCAACCTGTCGCCCGGAAGGGGCCATCCATAGTCCCCCGACCCGCCGGGCATCCGCTCGGCTAACCACCTTTCATGACTTGGCCATGCAGGCCCTGCGCGGGGAAGCGTTCGTGAGGATGCCTGGTCTTTGGGTGCCTGGATGCCGGTCCAGACTGCCGGCGGCAAGGTAGTGCCGAGGCGATACGACCCTCCACGATGAACCATGACCTTGCGACCTCCATGGGAAGCCTGAAGGTAGAAGGTTGCCGGCGGAGCTGGCTTGCACAGCTTCCTGAACATCCGGAGCGTGTCCCCACCAGTTCCAGAGCGCGTGAGCGAGTATGGACCAGCGCGGCGGAATTCCCCCCTGCCATCCCGATATCGCCAGCGCATTATTCCAGACGCGATTCTCCCGTAATCGCGCTATCATCTATTCAGTTTGCATACACATGCAGTCTCGGGGCGTTGCACGACGGCAACCCCCCCGAGATTGTGACTGGGTTACCGAAGGAGGAGAGACGTGACCAGGTACCTCATCGAGGTTCCCCACGAAGACACGAAAGAAGCCTGCGAGCTCGCCATTCGGGTGTTCATGGAAACGGGATCGCACTTCGTGACCAACGCCGACTGGGGTTGCAGCGACCACGTCCACAAGGCGTGGATCGTCGCCGACCTGGAGACCAAGGATCAGGCTCTCAGCCTGCTCCCGCCCTTGTTCCGTCGTGTGGCAACCGTCGTCGCCTTGGAGCGATTCACCCCGTCCGATCTCGACCGGACGGCGGACGAGCACGGCAAGTGATTCTGCCGGCGAGATCCATCCGATCGGAGTGGATCACACCGGAGTTGCGCGACTGCTAGTCGATCCCGCTGCTCAGCCGGATAGGGCGGCGTCTTTGACCCGGGATGAAGACGGGCCTCATCGTCCAAACCCATCGGTCCGTCAGACGGCTGCTGCGGCATGTCGAGGCGATCCGTCGGAATGCCTGCCGCAGTCCTGCACATCTGATCGGTTTAAGCCTCAAGTCGTACGACCCCTGGCCCACGGTGAGCACCAGAATCGACTTGCCGATTGCCGCAGCCGAAAAATGCGCGAAGGCGTTGTGTGCAAAACCTCATGACCGGAGGGGTGGGGCGTTCCAAAGGCCGCCGCACGGATCATTCCGCACGATAACCTGCTCGGCGAGCGGGGCAATTTCGGCAGGCCAGGCGCAATCGGTTTCATCTGCGGTCCAGGATCGGGGCAGTTCATGCGACGGTCAGCCTGGGTGCCGGGGAGGCACCGACACCCAGCCCTCGATCACACCCCGAGGAGGAAGACGCACTGCTCGTCGTGCTCGGCAATTCGACGGAAGAGGACGACGGGCTCTCCCAGGACTGTCTCCATCAACGCCTGATCGAACGCGCACACGACGGGGGAGGCGCGGGCCGCGTCGAGGTACGGACAGTGTGCAAACGTCATGCAGCGGCGGCCGGACCACGTGCCGGCGGCGGGCAGGTAGCCGCGCCGATCCAACTCACTCAGCACCTGTGGTAAGAACGTCTCGTCCTTGCGTTCGGCCTGCACCCCAAATCCGGCGGCGGCCCGGGCCCCCGCGGCCAGGAGCAGTTTGCGGACCCACTCCGCCCCATGACGATCGCCGAGCACGCCAACGACCGCCAGAGCCAGGTCCTGGTAGTTCTCTGGCATGAGGGTCCCGGCCTTCTCGGTCAGCGTGTAGGACTGCACCGGCCGTCCTGGCCCGCCCCGGCGGCGCTTCTCCGGAGGCGAGACAACCCCTTCCCGCATCAGCTCGTCCAGGTGCTTGCGGACGGTCACCTGTGTCAGCTCCAGGCCCTGGCTCAGTTCTCCTACCGAGGCCTCACCCTGTCGGGCCAAGAAGAGCAGGACGCGCTGTCGATTATCGATACCAGGCATGGGTAAACCCTCTCCACCATTCTAGTTCCCGCCAAAGATTTGTCAAATACTCTATCGGAAACCCCTTTCCGGGTTGACAGGAGGGCTCCGGGTCCTATAATCAGCCATCAGGAATGAACACGGCCGAGCCCTCCGACGGCTGGAATCGGCTTCGGCAGGGAATGGCAGTTCGGAGTTCTGCGGGGCGTGGGCTTCGGGTCGTCAACAGGCTCAAGGCCGGAGCCGGTCACCACCAACCCACGCGCCGGCGATCGCGGATCCAACCACGTACGACGAACACACACGCAACCAGGGCGCGGGCCAGGAAGGCCGCCGGGAGGCGAGGGACGCATGACAGACGAACTGAATCATCCCGAGATCGATGTGCCAGACGAATTGCGCCGCAATGTGGCGATCACGACCCTCGACAAGGTCTACAACTGGGGCCGGCGCTCGTCGGTCTGGCCGATGTTCTTTGGCCTGGCCTGCTGCGCGATCGAGATGATCTGCACCGCCACCAGCCGCTACGACCTCTCCCGCTTCGGCATGGAGGTCATGCGTCCCAGCCCGCGCCAGGCCGATCTGATGATCGTCTCGGGCACGGTCACCAAGAAGATGGTCCCGCAAATCGTTCGCCTCTACAACCAGATGGCCGAACCGAAGTACGTGATCGCCATGGGCGCCTGCGCCTCCGGCGGCGGCCCCTTCAAAGAAGGCTACAACGTCGTCTCGGGCATCGATCAGTTCGTGCCGGTCGACGTCTACGTCCCCGGCTGCCCGCCGACCCCGCAGGCGCTGCTCAACGGCTTCGCCAAACTGCGCAGAAGAAGATCGACACGCAGTCGGTCACCGCGGTTCGCTGGTACCGCAAGGCGCCGGTCGAGGCGATCCCGATCCCGCTCCTGGGGCCGGATCTGATCGACCCGCGTGACTTGCCGGCGCTGCGCGAGAAGGCCGCGCAGCCAGCCGCAGCCCTGACCGCACCGACGAGAGACGAGGCCATCATGACTGGAGACTGTCCTGGAGCACGTGGAAACCCGGTTCGCCGACGCTCCTGAAGCGTGACGACGCGCCCGGGCTACTCCGGCTACCTCGTCGCCGCGGACCAGCTGCTCGAGGTCGCCGCGCGCCCTGCGCGACGAGTCTGGGCTACGACTACCTGTCGTCGGTCACCGGCGTCGACTACCTGCCCGAGGGCAAGATGGAGGTGGTCTACCACCTCTACCCGACTGGCCGGCGGGCCAGGGCTGGTCCTGCAAGACGCAGGTGCCGCGCGACGACGCGGTCCTGCCCTCGCTGGTGCCGGTCTACCCTGGCGCCGATTTCCAGGAGCGCGAAGCCTGGGACCTGATGGGCATCCGCTTCGACGGGCCATCCCGACCTGCGCCGCATCCTGCTGTGGGAGGGCTTTGCCGGCCACCCGCTGCGCAAGGACTGGAAAGAAGCCTACTTCGAAGAGGACGTCAAGCCGTTCAAGAGCCGCTGGCCGGATGGCAAGGTCCGCCGCATCGAGGAGCAGGTCAACCGCTTCGGCCACAATGTCGCAGTATCCGCCGGACTTCACGCCCGAAGGCTGTGGCGCCGGAAGGCGATGACGCCATGTATGCCGGCCTGGGCAGGTGACGGCGAAGGGCAACGGCGGCGGGGCTCGCTCGACACCGACCAGATCATCGTCAACCTGGGGCCGCAGCACCCCTCCACGCACGGCGTGTTCCGCATGGTGGTCAGCGCTCGACGGCGAGACGATCGTCGACCTGCAAGCCGGTGATGGGCTACCTGCACCGCAACCACGAGAAGATCGGCGAGCGCAACACGTTCCTGCATGAACATGCCGTTCACCGACCGGCTCGACTACATCATCTCGCATGAGCAACAACTTCGGGCTACGCGCTGGCGGTCGAGAAGCTGATGGGCGTCAAGCCGCCCGAGCGGGCCGAGTACATCCGCGTGATGATGGCCGAGCTGACCCGGATCGTCAACCACCTGCTCGGCCATCGGCTTCCTGCTCAACGACCTGGGCGCCTTCTTCACCCCGGTGCTGTACGCGCTCGAAGAACGCGAGCTGATCCTGGACCTCTTCGAGGCCGTGACCGGGCTCGCGGATGATGTGCAACTACTTCCGCTTTGGCGGCGTGGCGCGCGACCTGCCGGAGGGCATGCTGCCCAAGATGCCAGCGAGCTGGTCTATCGACCGCCTGCCGCGCAAGGTCGACGAGCTGGACCGCTACCTGACCGAGAACGAGATCGTCCGGGCGCGCTGCATCGGCGTGGGCGTGTCTGCCGCCGAGCAGGCCATCGCCTATCAGCCTCGCCGGCCCGGTGCTGCGCGCCTCGCGGCGTGCCCTACGACATCCGCCGCGCCGAGCCGTACAGCATCTACGACCGCTTCGACTTCGACGTGGCGGTGCGCCACCAACGGCGACGTCTACGACCGCTACCTGATCCGCCTCGACGAGATCCGCCAGAGCCTCCGGATCCTTGCAGCAGGTGCTGCGCCAGATGCCCGGAGGCGAGATCCTGGCCGGCAAGCCGCAGTACCAGGTGCGGGTGCCGGCGGGCGAGGCCTACGGCCGGGTCGAGAACCCCAAGGGCGAGCTGGGCTTCTACGTGGTCTCCAACGGCAAGCCCAACCCCTGGCGCTATCACGTCCGCGCGCCCGTCCTTCATCAACCTGACCGCGCTGGCCGAGATGTGCCGCGGGGCACAAGATCGCCGATGTGGTGGTCATCCTCGGGTCGATCGACATCGTGCTGGGCGAGGTCGACCGGTAACGCCGGCCGCGCCAGGAGATCGGAGACGACGATGTACGGGATCGGGATGCTCAGCGGCCTGGGCGTGACGCTCAAGCACTTTGTCGAGACCTATCTCGAAGACCTGCGCTGGGTCGGGAAGACGCTACGACAGCCCGGAGAGCCTCGGCGATGCGGCAGGGGGCGCAAGGCGCGCGGCGCGTTCACCGTGCAGTACCCGGAAGACAAGCTGCCGGTCCCGGAGGAGTTCCGCTTCATCCCCTTCCTGGTGTATGAGGAAGGGCCGAACGGCGAGCACGTTGGACCGCTGCACCTCCTGCGGCATCTGCGCCAAGGTCTGCCCGCCGCAGTGCATCTGGATCGTGCGCACCAACGACCCGGCCACCGGGCGGCCGATCCCGGAGCCGGCCGAGTTCTACATCGACATCGACATCTGCATGAACTGCGGGCTTGTGCGCCGAGTACTGCCCGTTCGACGCGATCAAGATGGACCACGACTACGAACTGGCGACCTGGGATCGGATGCGCGACAACATCCATGACAAGGAGCGGCTGTCCAGGCCGGTCTCGTACTACGCCTCCATCCGTCCGGCGAACCACGCCCGTGAGGAGGCTGCCCGGGCGGAGAAAGAAGCCGCCAAGGCGGCCCGGCACGTCTAGGCCCCCCGAGGCGGCTAACCGGCATGTACCACGGCGACACGGAAATCCTGTTCCCGATGAGGGTGGCTCCGGCGCTGCGCGACCTGCGCGGCGAGGTCTGGGCCGGCCTCGTTCGCCGCGCCGAGGGCGCGCCCGACGCATCGCTGGATGCCCTGGCCTTCAGCCTGATGCTCATCCGGCTCAGTGGCTGCCTGACGTGTCACACCGACTCGTACCGGGCGATGCGCGGCTGCACGGCCTGCGCCACCCTGACGGTCAAGCGGTTCCGGGGGGACGACAATGAACTGGTGGCGCTGTTCGAACGCGCCCGGGCGGACGTCGTCAGCTATTTGAAGCAGGGGAATGAGAGCCTGGAGTTCCCCGATCTGGGAGAGTGAGGACGCATGGCGAAAGTTGACGGACCAACGAAGGACGGCGTCCTGGCGGCGCTGAGCAAGGTTCAGGAGCCGGAGCTGCACCAGGACCTGGTGAGTCTGGGCATGATCAAGAATCTGGCCATCGACGGTGGACAGGTGTCGTTTGGGATTGAGCTGACGACCCCGGCCTGCCCGATGCGCTCACGCATCGAACGCGAAGCGCGGCAGGCAGTCGAGGCTGTGGCCGGCGTGACCCAGGTCGCCGTGGCGATGCAATCAAACGTGCCGGCCGACGGCCAGACGCGCGGCCTGATCGACCGGCCGATCCGGAACGCCATCGCCGTTGCTTCCGGGAAGGGCGGCGTGGGCAAGACCACCGTGGCGGTCAACCTGGCGGTAGTGCTGGCACGCTCCGGGGCGCGAGTTGGATTGCTGGACGCAGACATCTACGGGCCGAACGTCCCGGTGATGATGGGCCTCGAAAGCATGCCCGCCCCGCAGAACGGTAAGATGATCCCGGCCGAGGCCTACGGCGTGAAGGTCATGTCGATCGGCTTTCTGGTGCCGCGCGGCCAGCCGCTGATCTGGCGCGGCCCGATGCTGCACTCCGCCGTCCGCCAGTTCATAGCCGATGTGGCGTGGGGCGAGCTGGATTACCTGGTGGTCGATCTGCCGCCCGGCACGGGCGACGCGCAGTTGAGCCTGGCGCAGTCGCTGCCGCTCTCCGGCGGGCTGATCGTCACGCTGCCTCAGCGTGTCTCGCTCGAGGACGCGCGCCGCGGGCTGGAGATGTTCCGCACGATGCAGGTGCCGGTGCTGGGCGTGGTCGAGAACATGAGCTACCTCGAGCTTCCGGACGGGACGCGGATGGACATCTTCGGCCAGGGCGGTGGCGAGACGCTGGCGCGCGAAGCCGGTGTTCCGTTCATCGGTGCGATTCCGATGGATGCGGCCGTACGCCAGGCCGGTGATGGCGGCACCCCGGTGGTCCTCGGACACCCGGAGAGCGCGGTGGCCCGGGCGCTGGTCGCCATGGCCGAAGACGTGGCCGCCAAGGTCTCGGTCCTGGCCCTGCAAAAGTCGTCCAACGTCGTGCCGATCCAGATGATCGACTAGGATCAGCCAACGACCTGCCCGGTGCGTAAGCCCGGTCAGGTCGATTCGGGTATGATGTGCGCAGCGGGCAGACAGCCAAGGATTCCATGACTGAAGCGGCGGCACCACCACGCATTGCGGCTTTGCGCTTCCAGCCTCTGGGGAAGCTGTATCACTTCGATGCCTCGAGCGAGTCCGACCTGCGCCCCGGGGACCACGTGCTGGTGTCCACCAGCCGCGGGCGGGAGATGGGCGAGATCGTCGGGTTCGTCGAGAAGCCCGAGACCCCGGCCGAAGGCGGATGGAAGAAGATCGAGCGCCGGGCGACGGCAGCCGAGCTGGTGCTGCGCCAGCAGTGGCAGCGGCGCGAGCTGGAGGCGATGATCGAGTGCCGGGCCAAGGCGGTCGAGGTCGGTCTGCGCAACCTGAAGATCGCCAAGGCCGAGTATTCGTACGACGGGTCGCGCATCGCCTTTCTGTTCGTGACCGAAGCGGATGAGAAGCCCGACCTCAAAGACCTGCGCAAACAGCTGCAGCGGATCTACAAGCGCACCGAGGTCGAGTTGCGCCAGATCGGGCCGCGGGATGTGGCCAAGATCCTGGGCGGCATGGGGGCATGCGGGCTGGAGGAGCGCTGCTGTTCGCGTTTCCTTTCGGAGTTTTCACCGATCTCGATCAAGATGGCCAAGGCGCAGGGGATTTCGCTCAATCCGCAAGAGATCACCGGCATGTGCGGCCGCTTGCGCTGCTGCCTGGTCTACGAGTACGAACAGTACGTCGAGGCACGCAAGACGCTTCCCAAGCGTAACAAGCGCGTGATCACGCCGATGGGTGAAGGCAAGGTGCTCGACGTCGTGCCACTGAAGCAGGCCGTCATCGTGCTGCTGGAAGACGGGCGGCGGGCAGAGTTCCTCCACCACGAAATCCAACCGTACGAAGAGCTCAAAGCCCTCGAAGCCAAGGCGATGGCGCCGTGCGGCAAGCACGCCAGCGGCGAGTGCACCTGCGGCCGGGAAGAGGACGAATGACGCCGGGCGAGTCCAAATCGGCGGACGTGGAACCGACGCGGGTCCTCGTCGTCCTGGCCCATCCGGATGACCCCGAGTTCTTCTGCGGGGGCACCCTGGCGTTGTGGGCCGAGCGGGGGCGCGAGATCCGCTACTGCCTGCTCACCCGCGGCGACAAGGGTGCCGACGACGCCCAGACGGATCCGGCCGCCCTGGCGCGGTTGCGCGAGGCCGAGCAGCGCGCGGCGGCCGCCGTGCTCGGCGTACGCCAGGTCGAGTTCCTCGACCAGCCGGATGGCTATCTGACGCCCGACCTCGCCCTGCGCAAGCTGGTGGTTCGTGTCGTGCGCCAGGTCCGGCCGGAGATTGTCGTCACCTGTGACCCGACGAACTTCTTTCCCAGCGACCGCTACATCAATCACCCGGACCATCGCGCCGCCGGGCAGGCGACGCTTGATGCGGTCTTTCCGGCCGCCGGTTCGGCGATGTTCTTCCCCGAACTTCTGACCGACGAGGGGCTCGCCCCTCACAAAGTCCGCCAGGTCTACGTCGCCATGCCGCAGACGGCCAATACGGTCATCGACGTCACCGCCACCGTCGAACGCAAGATCGCCGCACTCCGTGAGCACCGCAGTCAGGTCCCCGATCAGGCCGGCCTGGAGGCGCGCATCCGCGAGCGCCTGCTCGATCCGGCCAGCCCGCCCGACGCGCCGCGCTACGTCGAGCGCTTCCGGTTGATCGATCTGGGGCGCTGACCCCCCCAGCCGCGCTCCGCTGCACAACCGGGCGGTAGGTCCGTTTGGGAGGCGCCATGAGTCCCTTGCGGTTGTTGGGTGACGCCGAGGCGCTGGCCGATCAGCTGACCGCCTGGCGCCGAGACCTTCATCAACATCCCGAACTCGGGTTCCAAGAAAAGCGCACCGCGTCGATCGTGGCGCAGTCTCTGCGCGACCTGGGTCTGGAAGTGCAAACCGGGATCGCCGAGACCGGCGTCGTGGCAGTGGTGGAGGGAGGGCGCACCGGGCGCACGGTGATGCTTCGCTGGGACATGGATGCGTTGCCGATCCAGGAGGCGACCGGGGCGCCGTATGCCTCGACTCATCCAGGAGTGATGCATGCCTGCGGTCATGATGGGCATGTTGCGATCGGGCTTGGCGTCGCTCGCCTGCTGTGCGAGCGCCGGGAGGATCTGCGGGGGCGGGTGAAGCTGGTCTTCCAGCCGGCGGAAGAAGGGCTGGGGGGCGCGGAGCGGATGATCGCCGCCGGGGTCCTTGAGAACCCGTCCCCCGACGTCGCGCTTGGCGTCCACCTGTGGAATTCGCGACCGGTCGGCTGGGTCGGGATCGGCGACGGGCCGGTGATGGCCGGCGCCGAAAGGCTCGAGATCGAAATCCTGGGGAAGGGCGGACACGGTGCGGCGCCCCAACAAGCGCGGGATCCGGTCCCCGCTGCGGCACAGGTGATCAGCGCCCTTCAGACGATCGTCTCCCGCAACCTCGATCCCCGCGCCGCTGCCGTGGTGAGCATCACGCAGGTCCATACCGGGGAGGCCTTCAACGTGATCCCGGACAGGGCGATGCTCCGGGGGACGATCCGTACGTTCGATCTCGACGTCCGAGAGACCGTTCTGCATCGGGTAACGGAGGTGGCATCGGGCGTGGCGGCCGCGCTGGGCTGCACGGCGCGCGTGCAGCTCACACCGCTCACGCCGCCGGTGGTCAACGACCCCGCGGTGGCTGAAAGGGTTCGCCAGGTCGCCCGCCGCGTGTTTCCCGGGGTCGTGCCCGACGAGGCTGAACGCTCGATGGTCTCGGAGGACATGGCCTACTTCCTGCAGGCGGTCCCGGGATGTTTCGTCCTGATCGGATCGGCGGATCCTACCCGCGGGCTGGACGCCCCGCACCATAACCCGCAGTTCGACTTCGATGAGGCGTCACTGCCGCAGGCCCTAGCGCTGTTGGTGAGCGCCACCCTGGAACTTCTGGGCGAGACCTAGGGTCCTGCGCTGGCCGACTGACGAGCTGACGGTTACGCAGCGCTCTGTCGTCTCGAACGGGTTGCGCCCCTCGCCGATTTGGGCGACACTCGCCAAAGGCAGACGATACGCATGGCTGGCGGAAACGGACACTCGACGCTGCTCGTATTCACCCGCGCTCCCCAGCGCGTGGTCAGCCTCGTGCCTTCGATGACCGACACGCTGGTCGAGTTGGGGGTCGGCGCCAGCCTGGTCGGGGTGACCGACTACTGCCGCGTGCCGGCGGAGCTTGAGGGGCAGGTGCGGCGCGTCGGCGGCACGCGCACCGCCGATCCCACGTTGATCCAGGCACTTTCGCCCGACATCGTCATGGCCAATCAGGAAGAGAACGAAAGGGCGTTGGTCGAAGGCCTCGAAGGGGACGGCGTGCGAGTGTGGGTGACCTTCCCGCGATCGGTCCGTGAGGCGCTCGACGTCTTGTGGCTGGTGATCGAGCTGTTTCGGATTCCCCGCTCGGCGCCCCGGCTGCAGGTGCTCGAGGCGACGCTGGAATGGACGATGCTCGCCGCAGCGGAGAGTCGCCGTCCCCGGGTCTTCTGCCCGATCTGGCACGACCGCACGGCCGGCGGGGAGCCGTGGTGGATGACTTTCAACGCTGGCGCCTACGCCCACGATGTCCTGTGGGTGTGCGGCGGCGAGAATGCGTTCGCCACGCGCGAGCGGCAGTACCCACTCGAGGCGGACCTCGGGCTGACCCCGGCCGAAAACGCCGCCGGGCGCGACACCCGCTATCCGCGTGTTGGGCCAGAGGAAGTGCTCGCCGCGCAACCCGAAGTGATCCTGCTCCCCGATGAGCCTTTCCATTTCGATGAGGCTGATGAACGGATGCTGCGCGAGTCGCTCGCAGCGACGCCGGCCGCTCAGGCCAACCGCATCCACCGCGTGGACGGGACGCTCGTTACCTGGCATGGGACGAGGCTGGGGAAGGCTCTCGCCGACCTTCCGGCTTTGTTCCAGCTCCCCTCAGGTTAAGCGCTCAGGCAAAGCCCCCGAATTCCCTTGAGGCCCCGTCAACCCCCCGCAGCCGATTTGATAACGACGCGAGCTGATCCATGTTATGGGTGTGTGAGCTGCGGGCATCTAAGCTCCATCCTGTTCCGGCCAGCTCATCTTGACAGTCGGACAATGGGGAGATAAACTGTCCAATACAGTTCGTGGAGGGCGGAATGCTTGCGGGCTTCAAGAAGGTCGGGCTTTCAGTGCTAGCCATGCTGGCGATGGGGGCGATCGTTGGGGTGCTTGTGGGGGCCGTGGCCAGCAACTACCTGCTCTGGGTGCCCCTGATTGCCGTCCTGGGTGCCGCCATGGGCGTTGCTCTCGGGTACGGGTTCTTGCCGGAAAGCTGAGCCAATCCGATCTGAACTGGCAGCCGCCGGGCCGCACTCAGGGCCCGGTTTGCGTTTCAGGTCTTCCGCTGCTGCTGCCCGTCGAATTCCACCGGATCCAGTCGCGGCGGGGCGGCAAGCGGCTGCAACTCGCAGTTAGGACCGCCCTTGACTGAGAGGCGCCGACTAGTTAGACTCTGACTAGTCTCCATACTGGGAAACCGACGTGGACCTGAGCTGGCCGGCAGAGTTCGTTCCCCTAGCGTTGCTTGAGCCAGTCCCCTCGCATGGCTACGACTTGCACCGCTCCATCGGTGGGGATCCCGTGCTGCGTTCGATCTGGCGGCTGGGACGGAGCGAGTTGTACTTCCTGCTCAAGAAGCTCGAGAAGCGCGGGTTGGTGCTTCCCCAAGTATCGGATCCTGTCCTTGGGCCGCGCCGGACCACGTATGCCATCACGCAGGCCGGGCGCGCGGCGCTGCACGCCTGGCTGGCCACACCGGTTGCTAACCCTCGGGATTTGCGTGCCGAATTCCTGGCCAAGGTCTATCTGGGCCGGTTGACAGGTGCTCCTGAAACCCCGGAGCTGCTCCTGGGACAGCGGAACGTGCTCCAGCAAAGACTGGATCGTCTCAAGCAGAGCGCGCAGCGAAGTGGGTTCGAGCGGCATGTCTACTCGCTTCGAACCCTTCAGACGCAGGCGGCTCTGGAGTGGCTCGCGGAGCTGGAAGCTGCCGAATTCCCAGAAGCGGTGGTGCCATGGGCGGGAGGCGCGCCGATG
This sequence comes from uncultured Chloroflexia bacterium, assembly GCA_963743255.1. Classification (GTDB taxonomy): domain Bacteria; phylum Chloroflexota; class Anaerolineae; order Anaerolineales; family E44-bin32; genus DYJB01. The sequence continues at coordinate 19,058 of CAVUPD010000015.1, read as the reverse complement.
TCGACGCGCGGCCGGCAGAACCATGAGCGCAAAGATGAAGCACGGGGCAGAGAGCGAGCATGACCAAGACTCGCCGGGTGCGAACGCTGCTGTTGATCCTCGTCACCACTGCCCTCGGCGCATGCGCGCCGCGCTCCGCTCCGGAGGCCCCGACCGGTTCGACGACGCTTACGGTCTTCGCCGCTGCCTCGCTGACCAATGCCTTTGAGGACCTGGCGAGGGCGTTCGAGGAGACACACCCCGCCATCGATGTCGTGATGAGCTTCGGTGCCTCGCAGGCCCTGCGGACGCAGATCGAGAACGGCGCGCAGGCGGATGTCTTCGCCTCCGCCAATCGGGATGAGATGAAGGTGCTGGTGGATGGCGGGCTGGTCGACGAAGCCGGCACCCCGGTCTTCGCCCGCAACCGTCTGGTGGTCGTCCTGCCGGCCGACAACGCCGCCGGCTTGAAGGATCTGCATGACCTCGCCCGACAGGGCCTCCGGTTGATCGTCGCCGACCCTGCAGTTCCCGCCGGAAAGTACACGCTGCGTATGTTCGACTCAATCGCCGGTGACCTCGAGTGGGGGGAAGGATTCCGTGACGCCGTCATGGCGAACCTGGTCTCGCAGGAGGAGAGTGTACGTGCCGTTCTCGCCAAAGTCGCCCTCGGAGAGGCCGATGCGGGAATTGTCTACACCTCCGACGCCGCCAGCCAGCCCGAGCTTGGCCGCATCGAGCTGCCCGCCGAGGACAACCCGGTGGCCGAGTATCCGCTGGCGGTATTGCGCGCTTCCCCAACACACCTCCGCCGCGAATTCCTTCATCGAATTCGTCCTGAGTAGATCGGGACAACAGATCCTGGAGAAGCATGGCTTCCTTCCGGCCGTTGATTGACGCGTATGGGCTCCCGATCGGAAGGCGTCCGCCGGCACGGACGCCCGACAAGGCGCCGGCGTCCCCCCGCCTGCCCTGGCAGCTCGAGCTCATCGGTTTGCCGCTTGTCCTGCTGCTGCTGATCCCGCTTGCGGCGTTGCTTCTGCGCACGCCGGTGGCGATGCTGTACGAGTACGCTAGCGATGCGCGCACGCTCTCCGCCGTTCGGCTGAGCCTGTTGACGAGTGCGGCATGTACGCTGCTAGTGGTGATCCTGGGGACCCCGCTGGCGTACGGGTTGGCGCGTCGCCGGACGCGCCTCAATCGGGCGCTCGAGGTGATCCTGGACCTGCCGATTGTCCTGCCTCCGGCGGTGGCCGGCCTGGCACTGCTGATGGCGTTCGGGCGGCGTGGGCTGTTAGGTGCCCCGCTGGCTGCCCTCGGCTTGCAGATCCCCTTCACGCCGCTGGCGGTGGTGCTGGCGCAGATCTTCGTCGGCGCGCCCTACTTCATTAAGACGGCGAGCGTGGCGCTTGGCGCGGTGACGGTCGATCTCGAGCAGGCTGCCTCCCTGGACGGCGCCTCGACGAGCAACATCCTGCGCCACGTCACCTTGCCGCTCGCCGGACGGGGGCTGTTGGGCGGGGCGGCATTATGCTGGGCGCGCGCACTGGGCGAGTTTGGCGCCACCATCCTGTTCGCCGGAAATCTTCCCGGCCGGACCCAGACAATGCCCCTGGCGGTCTATCTGGGTTTCGAATCGGACCTGGCGCTGGCGCAGACGCTCTCGGTCCTACTGCTGGCACTCTCGGTCCTGATCCTGATCCTGATGCGGGTTATCGCCGGTCCGCAAAACGGCGCGGACTAGGCGATCGGCCCCAAGCCGCCTCTCCGTTGACAGCCCTCCGGCCTGTGTCTACAATCCAGCCGATCCTGCGTCGTCCTTCGGGGACGGAGGAAACCGTATGATGGATACGAGCGAACTCAGGGCAACCAGCGGACGACAGGTGCGTCTGACCAGCCTGTCGTCGTGTGCGGGTTGAGCGTCTAAGCTCAGCGCGGAGACGCTGGCGCAGGTCGTGCGCCCCTTGCAGGCTCTCTTCCGGCCAGAGGAGTACCCCGAACTCCTGGTCGGCCTTGGCGCGCCGGATGACGCCGCCGTCTGGCGTTTGAGCGCCGAACAGGCATTGGTTGTGACCACGGATTTCTTTACGCCGGTTGTCGACGGGGCGTACGACTACGGGGCGATCGCCGCGGCGAACGCGCTTTCGGATCTGTATGCAATGGGCGCGCGGCCGATCCTGGCGCTGAACGTCGCCGCGATGCCGACGGATCTTCCGATCGACCTGATCGGCGAGATCTTCCGCGGGGGGGCTGAGAAAGTGCGCCAGGCGGGCGCGGTGCTCGCCGGCGGCCACACGGTGCAGGACAAAGAGCCCAAGTTCGGCCTGGTCGCCGTCGGCCTGGCGTCGCCCGATCGGCTGATGACCAAGGGCGGCGCGCGCCCTGGCGACGTGCTCGTGCTGACCAAGCCGCTCGGGACCGGGGTGACCACCACGGCGCTCAAGCGCGGCATCGCAGACTCAGCCCACATTGAACAGGCGATCAGCTGGATGAGCCGCCTGAATGCGGACTGCCTCTGCGTTGGCCCTTTCCCATGGCGTGCGCGGTGCAACCGACATCACCGGCTACGGTCTGTTAGGGCATGGGATGGAGATGGCCGAGGCTTCCGGCGTGCGCTTGGTGCTGCATGCCCGAGCAATTCCATTCCTGTCCGGGGCGCGAGCCTACGTGCTCGCCGGGTGCATCCCCGGCGGGAGCGCAGACAACCAGATCTACTTCGGCCCGCGGGTGCGCTTCGATCCTTCTATCGACGAGTATTCACGAAGCCTGCTCTTCGACGCCCAGACGTCGGGCGGCCTGCTCATCTCACTGCCCGCCGCCTCGCAACCTGCCTTCTTGGAGGCCGCCGCCGAACGCGCGCTTCCGGTTTGGGTGGTCGGGAGCGTCGAGCCGGGGGAGGGCATCGAGGTCCGGGATACAGGCTCCCCTTCGCCGCCGGCCGGCGTCGAAGGTTACGTGTTTCTGATCGGGGATTGACGCAAGCTGGGCACCACCGGGTGGGGTGAGCCGCGTGACGGTGGCGCCTCTCCCGACGCACTCCAAAGGAGACCGCATGGCGAAGGTGACGATCGTGGGGGCCGGGCAGACCGGGGCGACCACCGCACACTGGCTGGCCCAAATGGAGATCGCCGATCTGGTGCTGGTGGACGTTGTCCAGGGCGTGCCGCAGGGCAAGGGGCTCGATCTGGCCGAGGCACTGCCGATCATCGGCTCCGACGTCAACGTCATCGGAAGCAATGACTACGCCGAGACGGCCGGGTCGGACATCGTGGTCATCACCGCCGGCTTACCGCGCAAACCAGGCATGTCGCGCGACGATCTGCTGGCGGCCAACAGCGCCATCGTGCGACAGGCGGTCGAGAGCTCACTGGCCGTCTCACCGCAGGCGATCTTCGCTGATCTTGACCAACCCGCTCGATCCGATGGCCTACCTGGCGATGAAAGTCGGGCCATCTTCCGCGCGAGCGCGTCATCGGGCAGGCCGGCGTCCTGGATTCGGCACGCATGCGGGCCTTTGTGGCCATGGAATTGGGAGTCAGCGTGCAGAACGTCGATTGTTACGTGCTGGGCGGGCATGGGGATGACATGGTCCCGCTGACGCGTCACTCGAATGTGGCCGGGGTCCCGTTGCGAGACTTGCTGCCGGCCGACCGGCTGGCGGCCATCGTCGAGCGGACGCGCAAGGGCGGAGGCGAAATCGTCTCGCTGCTCAAGACCGGCAGCGCCTTCTATGCCCCGGCCGCGGCGCTGGCGCAAATGGTGGATGCTATCCTGCGCGACCGTCATCTCATCCTTCCGGCGGCGGCCTACTTGCAGGGCGAGTACGGTCTGAACGACCTGTTCTTCGGGGTCCCGGTGCAGCTGGGTCGCGGTGGGTTGGAGCGTGTCATCGAGTACGAGCTCCAGCCGGACGAGCGCCAGGCGCTGGAACAGTCGGCGGCCAGGGTACGCGAATCGATCGAGGCGCTGAAGCTCGGCTAAGTCATGCGTCTTGAAGTGGAAGAGTAACGGGGCACGGCGACAGCCGTGCCCCGTTCGCTATCGCGGCAGTGGCTTTGCTCAGGGCGTCGGTGTTGAGGCGACAGCCGCGCCGGACCAGGTGAAGTAGCGCCGGTCGCTGGCCGCCCCGCCTGACACGTAGATCGGTCTGCTGCCGGCGTCGGTGCCAGTCTGGCGCACGACCGACACGCCCCAGCGCATGATGTGCGGGAGAGTGTCGTTCGGCCGGAAGGTCACCGGGAGGATGTACTTGGTGTCGGTGGCGTAGCCTACCAGACGTTTCGTGCCGGTTGTGTCGGTCAGGTCTTCGACAATCACCTGGTAGAACTCGTTCTCTCGCAGCTGCCCGACCGAGGCCCACTGCACCGTGACGCTGTCATTGGTCAGCGAGAAGTACTCCCCGTCGCGCGGCAGGAGCAAATTGGGCGCCGGGTAGGGCGGCGGGGGAGTTGCCGTCGGCGTCGGGCCGGGCGTCGGCAGCCGGCGGCACAAGGGGATCGTCAGCACCTGGCCGACGAACACCGTGTCGCTGGGCATCTGGTTGAAATCCTTGATTGCCTGCAGCTCTACGTTGTAGTTCAGGGCGATGCCGGCCAGGGTGTCGTTCGCCAGCACGGTGTAGGCAATCCGATCGCAGGCCTGTTCCGTCTCTTCGGCCGCCAACAGCGTAGCAGTCGGCTCGGGCGACGGGGTCGGCGTCGGCTGCGGGATCTTGAGCACAGTGCCGACCGAGAGCAGACACTCGGAGGAAAGGGTGTTGAGATCCAGGATGGACTTGACCGAGACGTCAAACCGAAACGCCAAGCCGGCGCAGGTGTCGAGCGAGACCACCGTGTAGTCGATCGGCGGGAGGGGTGTCGGGGACGACTCGGGCGTCCCGGTGAAGGTGGGCGCGGGGGTGGCGGTCACCGTCGCGGTGAGCGTTGGCGTGACCGTCGGGGTAGCGCGCAGACCGACATTGGTCAGACGCATGGCGGCGAAAGTGATCCCGGCGGTCAGGAGGACGAAGGCCGCCAACATTCCCAGCGCCACGGGCAGGGAGAGCGAAATCTGACCGCCTGCGCCGCGCGCCGCGCGTGCGCCCGCCGGGCGCAGGTCCGCTCCGCACACCACGCAGCGTGTGACGCCAGCAGCCAACCGCGTCCCGCAGGTGGGGCAGAGGCGTGCGGCCCCGGCCGATGTGTCTCTGGATGGGTCCATAGAGCTCGTCGACCTCTCTGGTCAGGACGGACCCGGCATTATACCAGCACCCCGGCTGAGGCTTGCCGACGGCGAGGGCTCGCCGGGTGGCAGGAGAGTGGCTAGGTCGGGGCTGCGGCGCCGTCGAGGCCGAGCTGGGGGGCGATGGTTCGCATCGCGCCCGATCACCCGGTCCACGTGCGCCCACAGTTCAACGCCCAGATCGGCAGCGGCGCGCTCGATCTGACCGTGATCGATGGCGGCCGCGAATCGCAGGTCACCCCACTTCTTGCGAACCGAGCGTGCGGTGAGATCATGCAGCGATCGCGAAGGGCGTACCAGGGCCACGGCTGTGATGAGACCGGTGATCTCGTCGCAGGCGTAGAGCGCCTTCTCCATCGGGGTGGAACGCGGCACGCCGGTGTGCTCGGCGTGGGACAGGATGCAGCGTACCAGGTGCTCGGGTGCGCCCCGGGCGCGCAACAGCGGAGCGCCCGCCTGGGGATGCTGCTCGAGCGTCGGGTGGATTTCCCAGTCGAAGTCGTGCAACAGTCCGGCGAGGCCCCATTCGTCGGCATCGCCCCCGTAGTCCGGCGCGTAGGCGCGCATCGCCGCCTCCACCGCCAGCATGTGGTTGATGAGCGACTTGCCGGCAACGTGCTCGTGGACGATGGCCAACGCCTGGTCACGATCCATGCGGCCCTCCTGGGTCGGGCTGGGCGACCGCCTCGGCGGCGTTCAGCGTGTTGCGTGCGCGTGCCGCATCGAGGACGGCGACGAGTGAGGGCGGGAAGTTCGCGCAGCTCCCAGAACAAGCGCGAGCGGGTTGAGTAGCGCGAGAGATCGGCCTCCACGCCGTCGGCCTCCAGGCCGATCGCCTCACACAAGGCCAGCGCTCGGGGCAGGTGAAAACGCTGTGTCACCAGAAGGGCCGAGCGGATCCCGAACGACCGGCGCGCCCGCAGGCACGTCTCGAGCGTCCGGGTTCCGTGTTTATCGAGCAGGATGTCCGTCGGATCGACGCCCAGCTCCACGGCCAGGGTGCGCATCGCTTCGGCTTCGTCATAGGACTGCGCGCGGGTCGAGCCACTCAGCAGGACGGACTGCACACTCCCTTGGCGGTAGAGGGCAGCGGCGGCGGCGACGCGGTCGGCAAGGACGAGGGTGGGCGTGCCATCCCTGCGCAGCCCGGCGCCGAAGACGATTGCCGTGGTGTGCGCGGGTGCACTGCTGGGGGAGAAGATCCGGCCCGCGTAACGGCCAATGAGCGTGAGGCGCGGCAACAGAAGGGCTGCTGCGAGGAACAAGAGAAGCAGCGCAAGCCAGACCACAGACGACCTCCTCGCGCGGCGCATGCCCCGGATTCTACCAGCGCCCAAGAGGTGGATGTGTGACACGCTGGTCAGCGGGTCTGTGCGCATAGCCAATGGGGCGCGGACTGCCCACGGGCGGCCTGGACACCGGGCTGGAAAACGATTGCCACTTGATCAACAGCCCGGGCTGGCGAATTTGCTGCCGCTTGCTCTACGACCGCGACCCGGCCGCGGCCGTATCTCAGTTTGGCGAGACGAGGATCGGGTAGGTTGTGGGATGCGGCGAGGTCGCAGTTTCCCGAAGGTCTCAGGAAGGACGCAGGCTAAAGCCTGCCGCTACCAGCCCGCGATCTCATCCATCATCGGAAGATGGACTGGGCTGACGACTCAATCAGCCGCGGAATTTCGGCTTCGGCGTCACCTTGGCCGCAACGCACCACTGCAAAACCAGGGGGGCGCAGGCTAAAGCCTGCGGGTACCAGCTGGCGATGCGATGCCCGATCGAACAGGCGACCGACCCGACGGCGAAAGCAGCCGCGGCATTTCGGCTTCGGCGTCGCCGTGGCCGCGGCGCACCACGGCAAGACTAGAAGGGCGCAGGCTAAAGCCTGCGGCTACCAGCCGGCGATGCGATGCCCGATCGAACGGGCGACTGGCCCGACGACGCACGGTAGCCGCAGCCTGAAGGCTGCGGCTTCGACTTGGCCGCAGCTCGCTCTGGCTTGAGCAGAGGTGCGCTGGCTTAGGCGTGCGACCACAGCGCGGCCACTGCTCCCGATCCGTCATCGGAAGGCCGCAAGCGCGCGCCTGCCCTTGACATGTCCCAGAATGCCAAATAGAATGATGTTGTCCTATTGATAGGATAAATAGAATGAATCGGACAGGCAAGGACACCGGCGAGCCGCGGGTCGAACAGCCTTACGAGCTCCTGACGTATCTGGCGGATCTCCCAGCCGACGAAGGCGATCGCCTGCCGCCGATCACGGATCTCGCCCGGGAGCTGGCGATCAGCCCGGCGAAGCTGCGCGAAGAGTTGGAGGTCGCACGGGCGCTGGGGCTGGTCGACGTACGCCCCAAGACCGGCATCCGCCGGCTCGACTTCTCGTTTCGCTCCGCTCTGCGGATCAGCCTGCGGTATGCGCTGGCGGTTGACCCGGCGAGCTTCGAGCAGCTGGGCGAGCTGCGCAACCAGATCGAGGTCGCCTTCTGGTACCAGGCCGTGCGCCGCCTGCAGGAGGACGACAAGCGGCAGCTGCAGCGGCTGATCGACCAGGCCTGGCAGAAGCTCCGCGGCACCCCGGTCCAGATTCCCCACTTTGAACATCGCGAGCTCCACCTGGCCATCTATTCCAGGGTGGAGAACACGTTCGTGCGCGGCTTGCTCGAGTTCGTACTGGGACGCCTACGAGGCCGTCGGGTTGAACGTCTACACCGACCTGTCGTACCTGCAGATGGTGTGGACTTACCACGAGGACATGGTGCGGGCGATTACCTCCGGGGATTTCGATGCCGGCTACCGCGTCGTCGTGGAGCATGCCGGCCTGCTGCAGGACCGCGTCGAACTGGACCGCTTTCGCGAGGCAGTGCACCGTGCCTCGCCCTCTCCGGCCGTCAACGCCGAAAGGAGCCTTGCCCGATGAGCATGCCGGCCGTCGCCGCGCAGGGGGGCGGCGCTTCTCCCTTGGAGCGCCCGCCGATCCTCAACGAGTTCTCGATGGTCGTGGCAACCGTCAACGGCTCGGGGAGCCAGACGTCGAATATGGCCATCCTGCGTTCCCTGTTCCGCATGGGCATTCCCGTCGGCGGGAAGAACCTGTTCCCTTCTAACATCCAAGGACTGCCCACCTGGTTCACGATCCGCGCCAGCGCGCACGGGTTCACCGCACGCCGGGAGCGCTCCGAGATCCTGGTGGCTATGAACCCGGCAACCTTTGTCGAGGACTTGGCTGGCCTGAGCCCGGGCGGGGTGTGCTTCTACAACGACACCATCACTGCCCCCCGCACCCGCGAGGACATCACCTTCTACTCCATCCCGGTCGAGTTTCTGTTGCGCGAATTGAACCCGCCCAAGGCGCTGCGCGACTACGTGGCCAACATGGCCTACGTCGGCGTCGTCGCCCAGGTGCTGGGCATCGACCTGGCCGAGGTGCGCGGCGCCCTCGAGACGCACTTTCACGGCAAGGCCAAGGCGGTCGAGAGCAACATGGCCATGGTCGAGGCTGCCGCCGCATGGGCGCGTCAGAACCTGGTCAAACAGGATCCCTACGTCGTGCAGCGCGACCAACAGACCGAGGGCAAGATCATGATCGACGGGAACACCGCCGCCGCTCTCGGCGCGCTCTACGGGGGCGTCGGTGTGGTCGGCTGGTACCCGATTACCCCGGCCTCCAGCCTGGCCGAGTCGATCCAGGAGTATGCCCCGTCGCTGCGCACCGACCCGGAGACGGGCAAGCTGACCGTCGCCATCATCCAGGCAGAGGACGAGATCGCCGGGGCCGGGATCGCCGTGGGCGCTGGTTGGATGGGCGCCCGCTCGATGACCTCCACCTCCGGCCCCGGCCTGTCGCTGATGGCCGAGTATGTCGGGCTGGCGTTCTTCGTCGAGGTGCCGGTCGTCATCTGGGATGTCCAGCGCATGGGCCCGGGAACGGGACTGCCGACCCGCACGTCGCAGGGCGACATCCTGTTCGCCCGTTTCATGGGGCATGGTGACACCAAACACCCACTCCTGTTCCCGGGTTCGCCCACCGAGTGTTTCGAGTTCGGCTGGAAGGCCTTCGACATTGCCGAGCGACTTCAGACGCCGGTCTTCGTGCTGTCCGATCTCGACATCGGTATGAACCTGTGGATGACCGACCGCCTGGAGTACCCCGACCGGCCGATGGACCGCGGCAAGGTGCTGACCGACGAGGACCTCGAACGGGTGGGGGACTTCGCCCGCTACCGCGATGTCGACGGCGACGGCATCGGCTACCGCACCCTGCCGGGCTCGAAGAACCCGAAGGGAGTGTGGTTTGCCCGCGGGACGGGCCACAACGAGAAGGCGGTCTACAGCGAACGGGCGGACGATTGGACGAAGAATATGGAGCGCCTGTGGCGTAAGCTCGAGACCGGGCGCAAGCTCATGCCCCTCCCGGTGATCGAACGTGCGCCCAATGGCCAGGCCGAGATCGGCCTGATCGCCTTCGGCTCCACCGACCCGGCGATCCTGGAGGCGCGCGAGCGGCTGACGGCGCAGGGGATCGCCACCGACTACCTGCGCTTGAGGGCGGTCCCATTCTCTCCCGAAGTCGAGGCCTTCATCCGCGGCCATCACCGCGTGTACGTGATCGAGATGAATACCGACGGGCAGATGCGGCAGCTGCTCCAGCTCGACGTCCCGGATCAGGCGGGTAAACTCCGCTCGCTGACGATCAACAGCGGCCTGCCGATGAGCGCTCGGTGGGTGACCGAAGCACTGCTCGCGGTCGAGGAGGGTTGACATGGCAGTCGAAGTGCAGGAGGCGCGCCCGACCGGCGTCAATTCACTGGGGCTCAGCCGGGGCGACTATCGTGGGCTGCCGTCGACGTTGTGCTCCGGCTGCGGCCACAACTCGATCTCCAGCCAGGTCATTGCCGCATGTTATGAGATGTCGCTGCCGCCGTGGAAGACGGTCAAACTGTCCGGCATCGGCTGCTCGTCGAAGAGTCCGGCCTACTTCCTGAATCGCTCCCACGGGTTCAATGGGCTGCACGGCCGCATGCCGTCCCTGGCCACGGGTGCGCTGGTTGCCAACCGCGGGTTGCGCGGCATCGCCGTCAGTGGCGACGGCGATACGGCATCGATTGGCATCGGCCAATTCATCCATATGCTCCGACGGAACATCCCGATGGTGTACATCGTCGAGAACAACGGCGTCTATGGGCTGACCAAGGGCCAGTTCTCCGCAACAGCGGACAAAGGCCAGGTGCTTAAGAAGGGGATGGAGAACCCGTTCAACCCGGTCGACATCTGCATCGAGGCCCTGGCGGCCAACTGCGGCTTCGTCGCCCGGTCGTTCGCCGGAGACCCACGACAGGTGAAGGAACTGATCAAGGCCGCCCTGGGCTACAACGGCACGGCGGTGCTCGATATCATCAGCCCGTGCCGTTGTAGCCCAGGCGGCCTTGATCAGTTCCTTCACCTGTCGTGGGTCTCCGGCGAACGACCCAGGGCGACGAAGCCGCAGTTGGCCGCCAGGGCCTCGATGCAGATGTCGACCAGGTTGAACGGGTTCTCCATCCCCTTCTTAAGCACCTGGCTTTTGTCCGCTGTTGCGGAGAACTGGCCCTTGGTCATTGACGCCGTTGTTCTCGACGATGTACACCATCGGGATGTTCCCGTCGGAGCATATGGATGAATTGGCCGATGCAATACGACAGTATCGCCGTCGCCGCTGACGGCGATGCCGCGCAACCCGCGGTTGGCAACCAGCGCACCCGTGGGCCAGGGACGGCATGCGGCCGTGCAGCCCATTGAACCCGTGGGAGCGATTCAGGAAGTAGGCCGGACTCTTCAACGAGCAGCCGATGCCGGACAGTTTGACCGTCTTCCACGGCGGCAGCGACATCTCATAACATGCGGCAATGACCTGGCTGGAGATCGAGTGCGCCCAGCGGCCGGAGCACAACGTCAACGGCGGCCCACCGATGTAGTCGCCCCGGCTGAGCCCCAGTGAATTGACGCCGGTCGGGGCACCGCCTCCTTGCCGCTTCGACTGCCATGTCGACTACCTCCTCGACCACGAGCAGTGCTTCGGTCACCACCGAGCGCTCATCGGCCGGCCGCTGTTGATCGTCAGCGAGCGGAGTTTACCGGCCTGATCCGGGACGTCGAGCTGGAGCAGCTGCCGCATCTGCATCGTATTCATCTCGAATAGCATACACGCGGTCGGCGCAGCGAGATAAAGGCCTCGACTTCGGGAGTGGGATCCAAGCGCAGGTAGTCGGTGGCGATCCCCTGGCGCCGGGTCGGCTTGCGCACCGCCTGCAGGATCGCCGGGTCGGTGGAGCCGAAGGCGATCAGGCCGATCGGCCTTTTGCACCATGGGCGCGCGTTCGATCAGCGGAGGGGCATGAGCTTGCGCCCGGTCTCGAGCTTACGCCACAGGCGCTCCATCTCTTTAGTCCAATCGCTGCCCCGCCCGTTCGCTGTAGACCGCCTTCTCGTTGTGGCCCGTCCCACAGGGCAAACCACAGCTCCTTCGGGTTCTTCGAGCCCGCAGGCTGCAGTAGCCGATGCCGTCGCCGTCGAGCATCACGGTAGCGGGCGAAGTCCCACCCGTTCGAGGTAGTCGTCGGTCAGCGCCTTCCGCGTCCCATCGGCCAGTCGGGTACTCCAGGCGGTCGGTCATCCACAGGTTCATACCGATGTCGAGATCGGACAGCACGAAGACCGGCGTCTGAAGTGGCTCGGCAATGTCGAGGCCTTCCAGCCGAACTGGAAAACACTCGGTGGGCGAACCCGGGAACAGGAGTGGGTGTTTGGTGTCACCATGCCCGGCAAACAGGATGTCGCCCTGCGACGTGCGGGTCGGCGGTGCAACCAGGCCCATGCGCTGGACATCCCAGATGACGACCGGCACCATCGACGAACGCCAGCCGAGCATGCTCGGCCATCAGCGACAGGCCGGGGCCGGAGGTGGAGGTCATCGGCAGGTTCCATCCGACCAGCGCCCACGGCGATCCCGGCCCCGGCGATCTCGTCCTCTGCCTGGATGATGGCGATGGTCAGCTTGCCGGTCTCCGGGTCGGTGCGCAGCGACGGGGCGTGCTCCTGGATCAAACTCGGCCAGGCTGGAGGCCGGGGTAATCGGGTACCAGCCGACCACACCGACGCCCCCGTAGAGCGCGCGGCGGCGGTGTTCCCCGTCGATCATGATCTTGCCCTGGTGCTCTTCGTCCTGCTGCACGACGTAGGGGATCCTGTTTGACCAGGTTCTGACACGCCATGCGGCGGCAGCTTCTCGACCATGGCCATGTTGCTCTCGACCGCCTTGGCCTTGCCGTGAAAGTGCGTCTGAGGGCGCCACGCACTTCGGCCAGGTCGATGCCCAGCACCTGGGCGACGACGCCGACGTAGGCCATGTTGGCCACGTAGTCGCGCAGCGCCTTGGGCGGGTTCGATTCGCGCAACAGAAACTCGACCGGGATGGAGTAGAAGGTGGTGTAGCTCGCGGGTGCGGGGGGCAGTGATGGTGTCGTTGTAGAAGCACACCCCCGCCCCGGGCTCAGGCCAGCCAAGTCCTCGACAAAGGTTGCCGGGTTCATAGCCACCAGATCTCGGAGCGCTCCCGGCGTGCGGTGAACCCGTGCAGCTGGCAGGATAGTAAACCAGGTGGGCAGTCCTTGGATGTTAGAAGGGAACAGGTTCATCACAAACAGGGAATGCCCATGGGAACAGGGAACGCAGGATGGCCATATTCGACGTCTGGCTCCCCGAGCCGTTGACAGTTGCCACGACCATCGAGAACTCGTTGAGGATCGGCGGGCGCTCCAAGGGAGAAGCGCCGCCCCTGCACCGCGGCATGCTCATCGGGCAAGGCTCCTTTCAGCAGGCCGGAGAGGGCACGGTGCACTGGTCGCCGCGAAAGCGGTCCAGTTCGACACGGTCCTGCAGCAGGCCGGCATGCTCCACGACGACGCGGTCGCCGGCATCGAAATCCCCGGAGGTAATCGCCCGCACCATGTATGCCGTGGTGAGTCCACACCATCTGCAGGTAGACGTTCAAACCGTTCGGCCCTCGTAGGCGTCCCGCTGCAAACTCGAGCAAGCCGCGCACGAACGTGTTCTCCACCCTGGAATAGATGGCCAGGTGGAGCTTCACGATGTTCAAAGTGGGGAATCTGGACCGGGGTGCCGCGGAGCTTCTCGGCCTGGTCGATCAGCCGCTGCAGCTGCCGCTTGTCGTCCTCCTGCAGGCGGCGCCGGCCTGGTACAGAAGGCGACCTCGATCTGGTTGCGCAGCTCGGCCGCTGCTCGAAGCTCGCCGGGTCAACCGCCAGCGCATACCGCAGGCTGATCCGCAGAGCGGAGCGAAACGAGAAGTCGAGCCGGCGGATGCCGGTCTTGAGCGGTACGAGTCGACCAGCCCCAGCGCCGGTCCTCGACCTGCAACTCTTCGCGCAGAGTCCGGGCTGATCGCCAGCTCCCGGGCGAGATCCGTGATCGGCGGCAGGCGATCGCCTTCGTGGCGATCCGCCAGATACGTCAGGAGCTCGTAAGGCTGTTGGACCCACCACTCGCCGTATATTGCCTGTCCAATTCATTCTATTTATCCTATCAATAGGACAACATCATTCTATTTGGCATTCTGGGACATGTCAAGGGCAGGCCGCACGCTTGCGGCCTTCAATGACGGAGGTTGCGAAATGGCCCGCGCTGTGGTCGCACGCCTAACCTGTGCTCAAGCCAGAGCGAGCTGCGGCCAAGTCGAAGCCGCAGCCTTCAGGCTGCGGCTACCGTGCGTCGTGGGGCCAGTCGCCCCGTTCGATCGGGCATCGCATCGCCGGCTGGTAGCCGCAGGCTTTAGCCTGCGCCCTTCTAGTCTTGCCGTGGTGCGCGGCCACGGCGACGCCGAAGCCGAAATGCCGGGGCTGCTTTTCGCCGTCGGGTCGGTCGCCTGTTCGATCGGGCATCGCATCGCCACCTGGTACCCGCAGGCTTTGGCCTGCGCCCCCATCGCGTTGCAGTGGTGCGTTGCGGCCAAGGTGACGCCGAAGCCGAAATTGGCCGCTGATGAAGTCGTCAGCCCGGTGCGTCTTCCGATGATGGATGAGATCGCGGGCTGGTAGCGGCAGGCTTTAGCCTGCGTCCTTCCTGAGACCTTCGGGAAACTGCGACCATCGCCGCATCCCACAACCTACCCGATCCTCGTCTCGCCAAACTGAGATACGGCCGCGGGCAGGGTCGCGGTCGTCAGAGCAAGCGGCGGCAGATTCCGCCAGCCCGGCTGTTGATCAAGTGGCAATCGTTTTCCAGCCCAGTGTCGGCCGCCGTGGGCAGTCCGCGCCCCATTGGCTATGCGCACAGACCCGCCGACCACGTGCTCACACATCCACCTCTTGGGCGCTGGTAAAATCCGGGGCATGCGCCACCGCGAGGAGGTCGTCTGTGGTCTGGCTTGCGCTGCTTCTCTTGTTCCTCGCGGCACCCTTCTCTTGCCGCGCCCTCACGCTCATTGGCCGTTGCACGGGGCCGGATCTTCTCCCCCAGCAGTGCACCCGCGCACACCACGGCAATCGTCTTCGGCGCCGGGCTGCGCGGTGGCGCCCACCCTCGTCCTTGCCGACCGCGTCGCCGCCGCCGCTGCCCTCTACCGCCAAGGGAGTGTGCAGTCCGTCCTGCTGAGTGGCTCGACCCGCGCGCAGTCCTATGACGAAGCCGAAGCGATGCGCACCCTGGCCGTGGAGCTGGGCGTCGATCCGACGGACATCCTGCTCGATAAACACGGAACCCGGACGCTCGAGACGTGCCTGCGGGCACGCCGGTCGTTCGGGATCCGCTCGGCCCTTCTGGTGACACAGCGTTTTCACCTGCCCCGAGCGCTGGCCTTGTGTGAGGCGATCGGCCTGGAGGCCGACGGCGTGGAGGCCGATCTCTCACGCTACTCAACCCGCTCGCGCTTTCTCTG
Organism: uncultured Chloroflexia bacterium; assembly: GCA_963743255.1. Taxonomy (GTDB): domain Bacteria; phylum Chloroflexota; class Anaerolineae; order Anaerolineales; family E44-bin32; genus DYJB01. The sequence goes on along the minus strand of CAVUPD010000015.1, from coordinate 3,937 downwards.
GGAGCTGCAACTTCCCGCCCTCACTCGTCGCCGTCCTCGATGCGGGCACACGCACGCAACGCGCTGAACGCCGCCGAGGCGGTCGCCCAGCCCGACCCAGGAGGGCCGCATGGATCGTGACCAGGCGTTGGCCATCGTCCACGAGCACGTTGCCGGCAAGTCGCTCATCAACCACATGCTGGCGGTGGAGGCGGCGATGCACGCCTACGCGCGGACTAGGGGGCGATGCCGACGAATGGGCCATCGCCGGACTGTTGCACGACTTCGACTGGGAAATCCACCCGACGCTCGAGCAGCATCCCCAGGCGGGCGCTCCGCTGTTCGCGCCCGGGGCGCACCCGAGCACCTGGTACGCTGCGGGTCGCTCCACGCCAGCACCGGCGTGCCGCGTTCCACCCCGATGGAGAAGGCGCTCTACGCCTGCGACGAGATCACCGGTCTCATCACAGCCGTGGCCCTGGTACGCCCTTCGCGATCGCTGCATGATCTCACCGCACGCTCGGTTCAAGAGTGGGGTGACCTGCGATTCGCGGCCGCCATGGATCGCGGTCAGATCGAGCGCGCCGCTGCCGATCTGGGCGTTGAACTGTGGGCGCACGTCGACCGGGTGATCGGCGCGATGCGAACCATCGCCCCCCAGCTGGGCCTCGACGGCGCCGCAGGCCCGACCTAGCCACTCTCCTGCCACCCGGCGAGCCCTCGCCGTCGGCAAGCCTCAGCCGGGGTGCTGGTATAATGCCGGGTCCGTCCTGACCAGAGAGGTCGACGAGCTCTATGGACCCATCCAGAGACACGTCGGCCGGCGCCGCCTCTGCCCCACCTGCGGGACCACGGTTGGCTGCTGGCGTCACACGCTGCGTGGTGTGCGGAGCGGACCTGCGCCCGGCGGGCGCACGGCGCACGGCGCGGTCAGATTTCGCTCTCCCTGCCCGTGGCGCTGGGAATGTTAGGGGAGCACCGTCCTCCTGACCGCCGGGATCACTTTCGCCGCCATGCGTCTGACCAATGTCGGTCTGCGCGCTACCCCGACGGTCACGCCAACGCTCACCGCGACGGTGACCGCCACCCCCGCGCCCACCTTCACCGGGACGCCCGAGTTCGTCCCCGACACCCCTCCCGCCGATCGACTACACGGTGGTCTCGCTCGACACCTGCGCCGGCTTGGCGTTTCGGTTTGACGTCTCGGTCAAGTCCATCCTGGATCTCAACACCCTTTCCTCCAGTGTCTGCTCTCGGTCGGCACTGTGCTCAAGATCCCGCCACCGACACCAAGCCCGTCGCCCGAGCCGACTGCTACGCTGTTCGGAAACCGAAGAGACGGAACAGGCCTGCGATCGGATTGCCTACACCGTGCTGGCGAACGACACCCTGGCCGGCATCGCCCTGAACTACAACGTAGAGCTGCAGGCGATCAAGGATTTCAACCAGATGCCCAGCGACACGGTGTTCGTCGGCCAGGTGCTGACGATCCCCTTGTGCCGCCGGCTGCCGACGCCCGGCCCGACGCCGACAGCAACTCCCCGCCGCCCTACCCGGCGCCCAATTTGCTCCTGCACCGCGACGGGGAGTACTTCTCACTGACCAATGACAGCGTCACGGTGCAGTGGGCCCTGGTCGGGCAGCTGCGGAGAGAACGAGTTCTACCAGGTGATTGTCGAAGACCTGACCGACACAACCGGCACGAAACGTCTGGTAGGCTACGCCACCGACACAAAGTACATCCTCCCGGTGACCTTCCGGCCGAAAAACAGCACTCTTCCCGCACATCATGCGCTGGGGCGTGTCGGTCGTGCGCCAGACTGGCACCGACGCCGGCAGCAGACCGATCTACGTGTCAGGCGGGGCGGCCAGCGACCGGCGCTACTTCACCTGGTCCGGCGCGGCTGTCGCCTCAACACCGACCCCCTGAGCAAAGCCACTGCCGCGATAGCGAACGGGGCACGGCTGTCGCCGTGCCCCGTCTTCACTCAAGACGCATGCCTTAGCCAAGCTTCGGCCTCGATCAATACGCGAACCCTGGCCGCCGACTGTTCCAGCGCCTGGCGCTCGTCCGGCTGGAGCTCGTACTCGATGACACGCTCCAACCCACCGCGACCCAGCTGCACCGGGACCCCGAAGAACAGGTCGTTCAGCCCGTACTCGCCCTGCAAGTAGGCCGCTGCCGGAAGGATGAGATGACGGTCGCGCAGGATGGCGGCGACCATTTGAGTAGCGGCGCGGCCGGGGCATAGAAGGCGCTGCCGGTCTTGAGCAGCGAGACGATTTGGCCCCGCCTGCCGGTCCGCTCGACGATAGCCGCCAGCCGGTCGGCCGGCGGTCAGTCGCGCAACGGGACCCCGGCGACGTTCGAGTGACGCGGGAGCGGCACCATAAATCCCCGTGCCCGCCGAGCACCTAACGGTGACGTCCTCCACGCTGATGCCCATTTCGATGGCGATAAAGCACCGCATCCGGGCCATATCCAGCACGCCGGCCTGCCCATGACGCGCTCGCGCGGAAGATGGCCGACTTTCAGCGCCAGGTAGGCCATCAGATCGAGCGGGTTGGCCACCATCAGCAGCATCGCCCCGGGCGAGACGGCCAGCGAGCTCTCGACCGCCTGGCGACGGTGGTCTTTTGGCCGCCGGCGGATCGACTCGCGACATCCCTGGCTTGCACGCTAAGCCGGCGGTGATGACCACGATGTCCGACCCGGCCGTCTCGGCGTAGTCATTGCTTCCGATGACGTTGACGTCGGAGCCGATGATCGGAAGTCCCTCGGCCAGATCGAGCCCCTTGCCCTGCGGCACGCCCTGGACAACGTCCACCAGCACCAGATCGGCGATCTCCATTTGGGCCAGCCAGTGTGCGGTGGTCGCCCCGGTCTGCCCGGCCCCCACGATCGTCACCTTCGCCATGCGGTCTCCTTTGGAGTGCGTGGGGAAAACCTTTCGTGGCGCGCGGCTCACCCTACCCGGTGGTGCCCAGCTTGCGTCAATCCCCGATAAGAACGCGTAACCTTCGACGCCGCCCGGCGGCGAAGGGGAGCCTGTATCCCGGACCTAGATGCCCTCCCCCGGCTCAACGCTCCCGACCACCCAAACCGGAAGCGCGCTTTCGGAGGCGGCATCCAAGAAGGCAGGTTGCGAGGCGGCGGGCAGTAATGAGCAGGCCGCCCGACGTCTGGGCGTCGAAGAGCAGGCTTCGTGAATACTTGTCGATAGAAGGATCGAAGCGCACCCGCGGGCCGGAGACTCGAGTCTGGTTGTCTGCGCTCCCGCCGGGGATGCACCCGGCGAGCACGTAGGCTCGCGCCCCGGACAGATGGAATCGCTCGGGCATGCAGCACCAAGCGCACGCCGGAAGCCTCGGCCATCTCCATCCCATGCCCTAACAGACCGTAGCCGGTGATGTCGGTTGCACCGCGCACGCCATGGGAAAGGGCCAACGCGGAGGATTCCGCATTCAGGCGGCTCATCCAGCTGATCGCCTGTTCAATGTCGGCTGAAGTCTGCAATGCCGGCGGCTTGAGCGCCGTGGTGGTCACCCCGGTCCCGAGCGGCTTGGTCAGCACGAGCACGTCGCCAGGGCACACGCCGCCCTTGGTCATCAGCCGATCGGGCGACGCCAGGCCGACGGCGACCAGGCCGAACTTGGGCTCTTTGTCCTGCACCGTGTGGCCGCCGGCGAGCACCGCGCCCACCTGGCGCACTTTATGACCCCCCGCGGAAGATCTCGCCGATCAGGTCGATGGGAGATTTCATGGCATCACGGCGACGTTCAGCGCCAGGATCAGCCACGCGCCCATTGCATACAGATCCGAAAGGCGTTCGCCACGGCGATCGCCCCGTAGTCGTACGCCCCGTCGACAACCGGCGTAAAGAAATCCGTGGTCACAACCAATGCCTGTTCGGCGCTCGAAAGGCCAGACGGCGGCGTCATCCGGCGCGCCAACGCC
>CAVUPD010000014.1:0-199693 GCA_963743255.1 uncultured Chloroflexia bacterium | reverse complement strand
AACGGTCTTCGACTGACCCCCCGGGAAGAACGGCGGAGACCTTCGGCCGGCGGGCTGGGCCAGAGGGGCGGCTTGCTCGGCCCGCGAGCGGCGCGTAGAGCGGGGAAAGCATGGCCGCTTCCGCTGGGCATCTCCCAACAAACGACGTGGGACCTTGTCCTGCCCCGAGCGCAGGATCTTCGATAGTCCGAGGCCGTTAGGCGTGCCCGGAGGCCCGCGGGGCGAAGCGTGTGTGAGTGGTCCTGCCCGCCGAGGATGAAGTGAGGACAAACAAACCTCGCCTTGCGGCGAGGTTCTCATGTTACCCGGTGCGGGTCTGTCTACGCGCGCTCCGCACGGGGTTTGGCGATGTTGACCTTGATTTGATTCCCCGCCAGGGAATAGCCGTTGTACTTGCTGATCGCCTTGTCTGCGCTTTCTTGGGAAGTCATTGTGACAAAGGCAAAGCCCTTGGACAAACCACTGTCCCGGTCTTTGATCAGATCAACCGAGGTCACTTCGCCTTCCTGGGCGAATAGGGCCGTGATTTCGTCCTGGGTGGTCGACTTCGCCAGGTTGCCTACATAAATTCTGATTTCCATTTCCTAGTGCCTCCTCCGGCACGGCATTGACTGACCGCCAAGACAAGAAGGGGTCAGCGGTCCAGGGACAACAACAGTGGATCCATCTTCTCAAGTGCCCCTTTAGTGTAACACGCTTCCCGTTCGCAGATGCGGCACTCGTGCGGGGAAGACCCAACACGAGCGTTGGCATCTCTCGACATCCGAGGCCGTGCCGCCAAGGGCGCGTCGCCGACAGGATCAACGAAGATCCCGAGGCCCGACGAGGCTCCTTGCGATGCCTGATCGTCTCCAGGGAGCATCCTGCACGCCCAACAACTCGCTGAAGTCCTGGAAGACCACCCCCGCCCAAGACGCCCCGCCAAGAAGGCCCCGCCAAGAACGTCCCGCCAAGATCGCGGGACCTGCGGCGGGGCCTCCGGCTGGGCCCTCGGGAGGATTCCGGTGGAGACTCCCGGCGAATCCCGCCGACGCCCGCAAGACGCCCCGCCAAGAACGCGGGGCCTTCGGCGGGGCCTTCGGCGGGGCCCGCGGCGTGGCCAGCGGCGGGACCTCTGGGGGTCTTCGATTGACCCGGCGGGCTGAGCCATAGGGTGGGGCGCCGAGCGGGTAAGCATGCGCGAGAATAGGGGCGAGGTGCCCACTTACGTCGGGGCAGCTTCCCACAGACAACGCGGGACGTTATCCTGCAACGAGCGCAGGATTATCGACAGCTCGACGCCGATGGGCGATACGGCATGCTGCCCTCATTCGCGATCGCGTTTGAGGCAGCTGCCATGGGAGAGCAGCGAGATGTACGACACGAAGCGAGACATCGTCGATGCACTGGCCAGCACACCGGAAACGCTCACCCGCCTAGTCGGCGACCTCGCTACAAGAGCTGAGCTACCCTCGACAAACCACAGCGGATGGACACTGCTGGAGATAGTGTGTCACCTTCGAGACGCCGAAGAGCGCGCGCTTGAGAGAACCCGACTCATGCGAGACATCGATGGACCGAAGATCACCTCGTATGACCCGGCGCTGTGGGCTGTCGAACGTGACTACACCTCACAGGATCTCGCAACAGCCGTGTCCAAATTCCGATTGCTTCGAGAGGCCCATGTCAGCGAGCTTGAGGTGATCTCATTTGAGGACTGGCGACGTGGAGGGAGCCACACTGAATACGGGGAAATCGACATTCTCGGGCATGCTGTCCACATCATGTCGCACGACGCAAATCACCTCCGCCAGATTGCCCAGCTTGCCCGGTAGTCACAAGCCGGGCTGCCCCACAACTCGCTGAAGCACTGGCAAGTCACCCCCGCCCAGAACTTCCCGCCAATGAGGGACCTACGGCGGGGACCTGCGGGGGCCTTCGGCCCCGGAATGACACCCCCGCCTAAGACGCCCCGCCAAGAACGCCCCGCCAAGAACGCGGGGCCTGCGGCTGATCCGGCGGGAGGCGCCTCACTCAGCGCTTGCGTGGCCCGCCCGCATGTCGCACAATCCAGCTGGTTCTGCCCGTTTCTGCCTGGTAGGTTCCCACAAACAGCGTGGGACCTTTGAGTTCGAGGCCGTTAGGCGTGCCCGCAACTCGACCGCCGGTGGCCATTCGTTTCGGAATGACAGTTCTGGAGGTGCGTCGTGTCCCTTGACGGTCTCAAGCAGGTTCTCACCTTCGTCTCCCCCCTGGCGGTTTCCCTTGGAGTCGTGATCGCCCTCCTCCAACTCCGCAATCAACACCGGCTTCGCCAGATCGATACCGTCATGCGGCTCTACTCGCGCTTTGGGGAAGACTCTTTTGTGCGCCATTTCAACCGAGTCACCAACTGGAGCTTTGCCAGCTACGAGGACTACCTGGAGAAGGGTACAGAAGAAGTCTACGTGTCGCTTACCGTCGTAACCGTCTTCTTTGAAGGGATGGGTCTACTTCTCAAGCGCAAGCTTGCACCTATCGATTTGCTGGACGATCTACTCTCGGGGCCCATACTCCTCGCGTGGCCGAAGGCCCGGCCAATCTGGCTTGGCTTCCGTGCACACTACGGCGTGCCTGCTGCCGCCGAATGGTTCGAGTTTCTCCATGATGCCATCGTCCGCCGCTCAGGAGGATTGAAGGAGAAGATGCAGCCGGGAGGGGACGGGCCCGCTTAACAATTCGCGGAAGCCCCGGACGGGTTTCCCCGCTCAAGACGTCCTGCCAACGAGGCCCCAGTCAGGACATCCGGGGCGAATCCCGCCAAGAACGCCCCGCCGAGAACGTCCCGCCAAGAACGCGGGGACTGCGGCGGGGCCTCCAGCGGGACCCCGATGAGGTCACCCGGGGTGAGCGGCCTTCGACATGGCCGGTGGGCGCTCCCTGCGTGGATGTTAAAATCACCTGCGGGCTGGGCGTAGAGTCCTCCTGGATATCCGCTTCCTCCGGGCAGTATCTCTCGAGCCCGTCGGTCCGCTGCGTCAGCCGATCTGCGAAGGAGGTCATCGGTGCCCCACCCGCTGGTTGAGCAACTCCTGTTTACCCGTTCAGAGTGGCTTCGCGGCCTTGAAGGCATCTCAGACGAAGACGGCATGCGCCACCTTGGGCGCATGAACTGCATCAGCTGGACCGTCGGTCATCTGGCCTGGCAGGAGCAACGCTACTTTCTCCAGCGAGCCCAGGGGATGATCCTGTTTCCGGATCTCAACACGATCTATGCGTATGGTGCGCCCATGAGCACACCCGCTCTCCCGGGCAGCATGCGCCTGTGGCAGGAGGTGATCCAGTCGAGCGCACCCTACCTCGACAAGTTGACAACCGATTCCCTCAAGCAGGAGCTTCTCCTCGAGGGCAAGCCCGTCGGCCAATCCGTTGGTTCAGCCATGAGACGGATGACGTACCACTACTGGTACCACGTCGGCGAAATACAAGCCATTCGTCAGATGCTCGGCCATAGCGAGCTTCCTGAGTACGTGGGGGCCATTGAAACACTGGCGCCGTACAGGCCAGAAGATCCAAGTACCGGAGCTGCCTAGCAGCTCGCTGTAGTCCTGGAAGATCAACAGGATGTTCGACTGCCCCGGCGCGGGCAGGGGTCCAGATGGTTCCTGTCTCGCCTGCCAACAAGCCGTAGAGTGGGGAGAGCCCGCCCGGTTCCGCCGGGCAACTCAGCTCGGGGTCGTTAGGCAGCGGAGAGTGATCGGAATGTCGGTGAGGATCGTCCCGAGCGAGCATTGGAGAGAGGCCTATCCCGGGGCCATGGTCGGGATTCTCGCGGTGCATGGGCTGGTGAATCCCGAAGTCGATGACGCACTCCAGGGTCGCGCGGAGGAGTTACAGGCCCAGATCCGAGCTCGATTCGCGGGCTTTGATCGTCCGCGGCTTGGGGCCATTCCAACGCTGCAAGTCTACGCCCGTTACTACAAGCGCTTCGGCAAGACCTACCACGTCCAGCTGCAACTCGAATCGGTTCTCTTCAAGGGGAAGGCCATTGGAGGGCCAAGCGCCATTGTTCAATCGATGTTCATGGCGGAGCTGAAGAACCAGTTGCTCACCGCGGGTCATGATCTTGCGGCAGCACAGGGGGATATGACGATCGATGTGGCACAAGGGACTGAGGGATACACGCTGCTCAGTGGCGGCGAGCAGACGCTCAAGGCTGGCGACATGTTCATTCGCGAGAATAGCGACATCCTGTCCAGCATCATCTATGGTCCGGATCGACGAACTCAGATCAGTGCGGAGACCCGTGCGGCGGTCTTCACCGTCTACGCGCCGCCTGGAATCCCCAGGTGGACCTTGAAACTCACCTCTCTGACCTCGAAGCGTACGTCCGCGTCTTTTCGCCGCGCGTGGCGATCGAGACTTGCGAGATCCTAACGGCAGACTAGTCCATCCTGCGCGCGCCTGGCCGCCGCCGCCAGATGCTGCCACTGCCAAACAACCCGCGGAAGCCTTGGAAGCTCACCGGGATGTTCGACTGCCCCGGCGAGCGACGCTCTCGGGGCCGCTTGCTTAGGCTGCCGGCTGAGCACAGAATCCGGCCAGTTCTACCCGCTTCCGCCAAGGGTTACGGACAGGGCCGTCAGAAAGCCACATCACAGCATGCCGATCTTTGACGCAGACGAAGCACTCACCGTGCGCCAGGAGGGTCACAACGCCCGCGCCACCACGGGGCGCCTGAACTTCCTCTTCCCAAACTCGGACAGGGACGTAATTGCCGAAACCTATCGCCGGCAGCATGCCCGCACCCATGACTACTTCGCTCCGCGATGGGTGGCTCACCACGGAGCAAACATTGGCGCCCCCGCCTTTCTGGAACTCATCCAGGAGGCAACGCTGCACTGGATGTACTTCTATGTCGCCAATCGAATGCCGGTGCACATTCTCCACTCTGACTGGGAGCATCCCCAGACCAGGAGAATCATCCAGGCAACCGTCGAACGCAACTTCCCGCCCGGCTCAGACGAGGCCGTACAACTCTGTGCAGGCCTGATGGGCGTCTCACAAGTTGAATACCTGAACTGGAGGGAAGACGATCGGTGGTTCCTGAGTATCTGGTAGTTGCCCGGCTTATAACTCGCCGAATCCCTCGGCGAAGACGTGCCGCCAACCATGTTCCGCCAACTGCGCCCTGCAAAGAACGCCCTGCCAGCCGCCAAGAACGCGGGGCCTTCGGCGGGGCCCTCGGCGGGACCCCCGGTAAGGACATCCGGGGCGAATCCCGCCATGTACGCGGGACCTGCAGCGGCATTCGGCGGCCTCCAGCGGGGTCTGCAACCTAAGCCTCCTGTTAGGTAATCCGGGACGAATCCCGCCAAGTACGCGGGACCTGCGGCGGGACCTCCGGCGGTCTTCGACCCTGGATTGGCACCAGGACCTTCGCCTGACCCGGCGGGCGGTGGCTTGTCTGGAGCCAACCTCGCGTGCCGGGTGCCGTCGAGTAGGGGAGAGCTGCCAGCGCCTCCGCCGGGCCGCTCCCCGCTAAGTACAGGGGACTTCGCCGCTCGAAGCTGACAAGCGGATGCCCAAGCGATAGTAGCCCGAACCTCCAACGTCCTGGCTGGGAATCAGGCGAAGAAGGGAACACAGCCATGGTAAGATGTGGATACTAATTAGGATAAAGGAGACCCAAGATGACTACAATGAAGGCTGTACGTATTCACGCCTACGGCGGGATCAAGGAGCTCGTCTACGAAGACGCGCGCCGCGACCGAAGCCGGGCGACGGCGAGGTCCTTATCCGCGTTCTTGCCACCACCGTCAATCCCTTCGACTGCGCCGCGCGGGCAGGGTACTTGTCAGCCATCTTCAACTACACCCTCCCCGTGATTCTGGGAACCGATGTTTCCGGCATCGTCGAAGAGGTCGGATCGGGGGTGACCGGTCTGAAGCGCGGCGATAGTGTGTATGCCCGAGGCGGCGTGACCCGTGACGGCGCCAACGCCGAGTATGTCGTCGTTCCGGCAACGGACGTCGCGGCCAAACCCCGCTCGCTGGACCACATCCACGCGGCGGCTCTCCCCCATGTGACCCTCACGGCGTGGCAAGCACTCTTCGAGTTGGCGAACCTTTCCAAGGGACAGACCGTTCTCGTCCATGCCGCTGCCGGTGGGGTCGGGCACATTGCCGTGCAGCTCGCCAAGTGGCGCGGTGCGAAGGTCATTGGCACTGCGTCCGTCAATCTTGGTTTTCTGCGCGAGCTAGACGTCGACCAGGCGATCGATTACAGCACAACCCCGTTCGAAAACGCCAATGGCTATCGGGGCAACGTGGACGTTGTCCTGGACACCATCGGTGGTGATACCCAGGAACGATCCTGGGAAGTGCTGAAGCCAGGCGGTATTCTGGTGTCAACCGTCCAGGCACCCTCGCCGGAGACGGCCGCGGCTCACGGTGTCCGTCAGGCGATGGTCTTCTCCACGCCCCCGATTGGGAAAGTCCTGACCGAAGTTGCTGCGATGGTGGACTCCGGGCTCATCAAGCCCCGCGTTTCAGCCGTGCTTCCCCTTCAGGAAACCGCACGTGCCCACGAGATGATCGAGGGCCGGCACACGGCTGGCAAGATCGTATTGCACGTTGCGGATTGAGTGCTTGGGCACCAGGGCAGGCCAGGGAGCGACCGCACCGGCACGCCGTCTTGAGATGCAACAGCGCGCAGAAGCCCCGGAGGGCTGGTCCCTCCGGGGCGTATACCTTACCTCTCGCCTGGGGCCGGACTTCGAATGGCGATGTCCGTTACAGCCAGGCGCCTCCCCGTAAGGACCTCCTGGCGTTGTTGCTCGTGGCCATTGGGCATCGCCAGGACCTACACCGAAGCTAACGGTGCGCAGATTGATACTCCGGTCTTGAGGACGACGTCGCCGGCACTCGCTGGCGCGATGCACCGAGCCCTCTGCGTACCTTGGGGCGGGGCGAGGTAGGACGATATGTATGCTGACGCCACGTTTCGCGGGATCTTCTTGTTCGTCTTGCTCTCTTCGGTCGTCATCTCCGGCTACTACCGCAAGCGTGCCCGCCGATCTGGTGATGTCATTCCAAGACGCGTGGAAGGGCTGATGGCGCTTTTTCTGCGCATGGCGATGGCCCTTCTCGTGGCTGTGTCGTTCCTTGCCTATGTCTTCGCGCCCACACGGCTGTCGTGGTCGGCCTGGGGTCTGCCGCTATGGCTCCGTGCAACGGGTGCCGCCATTGCAGTCGTCTGCCTACCCGCGATTCGGTGGATGTTTCTTAGCATCGGGGACAACATCTCCGAAACCATCCTCACCAAACGCACCCATCAGCTGGTGACCCATGGTCCATACCGTTGGATTCGGCACCCCCTTTACGCCTTTGCCCTTCTGGAGCTCTTCTCTCTGGCCCTTCTCGCCGACAACTGGTTCTTGTTCTCGTTTCCGTGCATCGCCTTTGCCGTGTTCCGCTTGATCGTGATCCCAAGGGAAGAAGCGAATCTCATCAAGGTCTTCGGCAAGGAATACGAGGACTACAGACACCGAACCGGAGCCCTGGTCCCCCGCCTCGGGCCATAACGGAGGCAGCCCTCCGTGTCACACCTTGCGGAAGCCCTCGAGGGACATCCCGCTCAGGACGTCCCGCCAACGACGCGTGGCTTTCGGCGGGACCCCGGTGAGGACAACCGGGACGAATCCCGCCAAGTACGCCCCGCCAAGAACGTCCTGCCAAGAACGCGGGACCTTCGGCGGGGGCTGCGGCGGGACCCCGGTAAGGACATCCGGGGCGAATCCCGCCAAGGACGCCCCGCGAACGACGCGGGGCCTGAGGCGGCATGCGGCGGAGTTCGAACCTGGAAGTGCATCAGGGCCCTCGGCTGACCCCCCGGGAGAACTCCGGGGACCTTCGGCCAGCGGGCCGAGCGCCAATTCGAGTTTGCCTTGCGCGTCGGCCGGACGTAGAGTTGTCAACAGCATGCCTGCGTGCGGCGGGCAGCTGCACGCGAACCCTGTTGGACTATCCTAGTCTCCAAGACGGCCAAGCGCCCAGGAGCACCCTCATGCCGACTGACCTTTCGCCAGAAGAAATCGCCCGCTCCCATCGTTGGCACGCGATCGAGTGCAACAACCTCGCATGGAAGTTCAGTGACCTCGCGAGTAGAACGACTCGCCAGGACGAGGAGATGCTGGACGCAGCCCACGCCTCAGCGTTTCACTGGACCAGGGTCGGGACCGACCTCAACGCAGCCAGAGCTGCGATGCTCCTCGGGCACGTTCACGCGGCGCTCGGCCTTGGCCGAACTGCCTTGGCTTATGCTCAGCGAAGCTTCGACTACCTGGTTGCGCATGATCCGCCCGATTGGGAAGCCGCCTTCGCCCATGCCATTCTTGCCCACGCGGCCTTCGCAGCCGGCGAGAAGAGTTTGCATCAGCAACATCACGCCAGTGCCGGTGAGCTCGGCAAGGCAATCGCAGATCCCGAAGATCGGGAGGTCTTCTTCAAGACCTTCGACCTCATCCCCGGTCCTTGAGATGGGCGCCTGACAGCCCGCTTGAGCCATCGGAGAGCACCCCAGCCTCAGACGTCCTGCCAACACCTCTCCGGAAAGAACGTCCCGCCAAGAACGTCCCGCCTGCGACGCGGGACCCCGGTAAGGGCATCCGGGGCGAGTCCCGCCTAGTGCGCCCCGCCAAGAACGCCCCGCCAAGAACGCGGGGCCTGCGGCGGGACCTGCGGCGGGCTTCGACTATCCCGACAGTGTGGGCGTTGGGTCCCACAGGTGCTTCCTGCCGGCGAGGCGCAGAGTCTGCAGGAGAGGTGGCCCGCTTCCGCGGGAGCTTGCTCCATTCAAATCGGGCCCTTGTAGCTCAAGTTCGTTCGGTGGCGACTGAGCGGCACCTGGCCGATCGAGACTGATAGAATGAACCGAATCGTTGAAGTGACGGAGGTTCCACATGGCGAAGGTGGCAGGCAAGGGCAAAGGTACGGCGGAAGATCCGTGGGTCTTGAAGACGCCGCCAGGGACATCGGAATACAAGATGTATCGTGAGGAGGCAGCCGATCCGCCGGCGCTGATGTGCATCGTGGGCACGACCAAGCTCAGTTACCATCTGCGATGCATCGAGGACCTGCATGCGATGCTCAAGAAGCACGGCGACTGGATGGTGCTCGGCAGCGCCGACGAACAGAAGCCAGCCGGTGAGGGGACCGTCGAGGCATGGGCTCGCTCACCGAAGAACCCGGTGAAGGGCTGGTATGGACTGAAGAAGGGCCTGCGGGGGCGATTCGCCATGTATGTCCCGCCCTTGATGGAAGCCTTGGGCAAAGCTGAGGTCGAGCACAATGCGAAGGGGAACCGGATGCGGGCGATCTGATGACGTCGCTGGTCGCGCTTGGTACCGCTGGGCGGTGGACGTCAAGACGAAGGAAGGCAGGAAGTGTCTCCACCGAGCATCCTTCCAGCGCCGAGGACACGAGCAGGTTGCCCACCTAGTGGCTGAAGCCCTGCAACACCATCCCCGTGCCAGCCCCGGGGCCTTGAGGAGGATCCCGACAAAGACGTCCGTGACGAACGGCCTTCGGCCGACCCGGCGGGCGGAGCTCTCTGCGGCACTTGTCCGCAGCGCCGGCCTTGCCCCGAGTCCTGACAGCATGGCCCGCGTCCTTTCGACAGAATCACACAAGGTACGGGGACACTTTCATTCGTGGCCGTCAGGCAGACAGCACCCCTCTTGCGTTTCAATCCCACGTCAGGAGATGGAGCATGAAGCTTCGCGTCGGTGACCCCTGGATGCCCGCCAAAGACTACGGGCAGTCTCTGCGAGGCCTGACCGTCAATCTGCTGGTCGCGGACATCGACGCCGCGCTGGCTTTCCAGCGCGACGTCCTCGGTGCGACGATCGTCTACGCGGATCCGGACTTCGCCGTGTGCTCCAGACCTGGGGCGGAATGGATGCTCCACGCGGACCATACCTACGACAAGCACCCGATGCTCAGCACGGTCGGCGAGACCCACCCAAGGGGTGCAGGGATCGAGATCCGTCTACACGGCTGCGATCCGGATGCCGTTGAAGCGGCCGCGCGCCGGCATGGCTTACAAGTCCTTTCTCCTGCCACCAACAAGGGTCACGGCCTGCGAGAGGCATACATCCGCGACCCCGACGGTTACGTCTGGGTTCCCGATGTTCACACCTTGGTCGTTCCGGGTTCCGGCCAGGCTGACAACTCGCTGAAGGATCGGTAGACTTCAGGCCCTTCGCCGGGTCGGACGAGTGGGTTCCGCGGGCCATGGTCTCGCCTATTGACGGGGCAAGCATCCTGGCCTTGAGATCCGGAACTCGCCGGACAGTCTCGCCGCACGGCGTGAGGCAAAGGGCGCCTATGCATTGCCGAGGGGGCTCACAATACCGGTGGAATCGCCCTGGGGCCGCGCTGCTTCAACACATCAACTTAGGCGAGGATCGGTGCGACAGACTGGCGAAGTTTTGAGGACAAGCCATGAGCGCCACACCTTCGCCAGACCCGAAGGAGGTCCTGGCGCGACTGCATTGGCTAAAGGCCAGCGACCCTGGGTTGTCCCCTGATCCTGTAGACTGGCGGGCGGTGACGGTCGACCTGTACGACGCCCTCGACCCCACCCTCAAGCGACAGGAGGCCGGGGGCTGTGCCGTAGATGCGGCAAACCCATCGGGTCAAACTGTGTTCAGTGTGCCTGGCCCCATCGGCGAAGCCGCGAGCGACAGATCGGCACTTGACCCGAAGTCGACGCTGGTCTGCGCCGTCAGGATAGAGAAGGGAGCGCGGTCGGAAATCGCGCTCGCCATTGCACGACATACCTGCAATGCGCTCCCGGCATGATCAACGGACGGACTGAGGCCGTGGAGGACACGGGCCTGCAGATTCGATGGCTCGTCCAGGCGAACGACTGCGATTGGGCCATCCGGCACGGGCGTCGCTCGCGGTCTTGTGCGAGGTTGATCAGAAAGTCGGCTCTTTTCGACTGGCTGCCTGGGTCGTGGCAGCACGGCGGCGCAGGTCCCTGGCGCCTATGCGGCGGGTGAAGAAAGGCAGAGCCCTACCCTCTATGACACTTCACTTCCTGAACTGTTTTACATGCCATGCACGCGTGCCAAGCACTTGGCATACCGGCACCGTCTGCATTCTCGCTGAGACACCCCAGGGACCTGTTCTCATCGACACCGGACCCGGCACGGAGGACTACCTTCACCCGCCGGGTATCCTGCGGGTTTTCCAGATCATCACGAAGGTGCCGATGGACGCCGGCGAGGCAGCCTGCCGGCAGATCGGCCGCTGGGGGTACAAGCCGGAAGACGTCCACCATGTCATCCTCACCCACATGCACTTCGACCACTGCGGGGGGATTAGCGACTTCCCCGGGGCGACGGTGCATGTGCATCAGAAAGAGTACGAAGCATTCCTTGGGAGACCGCGTCAGTTCGCTGACCTGGCGTATGTACGTCGCCACATCGCCCACCACCCGCGGTTGGCCCTTTACGCAGATCGGGGCGAGTCCTGGTATGGAATGCCCGCCATTCGGTTGCCCTTGGAGCCGGAGATGTGGCTCGTGCCGCTCCGTGGTCACACGCGAGGTCACTGCGGGGTCGCCCTGCGCACGGGCGCCGGTTGGCACTTCCACGTAGCCGATGCGGGCCCCGTGGGCCTTGAAGACTACGCACCCGTGTGGCTGGTCACCCTCGTGCTGGGGCGGCACACACCGTTCCTACGCGCCTTCGCCGCGGCGCATCCCGAAGTCCGGATTACTACCGGTCACATGTGGTTGGATTTCTTCGATCGCCCAAAGCCTGTCTAGGCCGAAGCGACGTGTGGGTGTGGGGAGTGCGTCGCGGGCCATTCCGCTCGCTGGCCGGGATCCATGCGCCCGGGAACCGACTGCTGTCTGACCCCCGCCCCTCATGGGCCCCGTCGGGAGGTAATCGCTATGAAGATCCCAAAGGAAGTGCGCAGTCTGATCGAGTCCGGTACCCCGGCACATCTGGTGACCCTCAATCGCGACGGAAGTCCCCAGGTCACCCTCGTTTGGATCGGGCTCGATGGCGATGAGATTGTCGCCGCCCATCTGCCTGAAGAATCAGAAGGTCAAGAATCTCCGGCGCGATCCACGTGTCGCCATTTCACTGCAGGCTGGGTCCAGAAGCTCGATGGGCCTGACCGAATACGCCGTTCTCTACGGTGAGGCCACGATCGAGGAAGGAGGGGCGCCCGAACTCCTGCAGAGACTGGCACACATCTACCTCGGGCCGGATGTGAAGTTCCCGCCCATGGACAATCCCCCACGGGGATTTGTCACGCGAGTGCGGGTTGCGCGCATTGGAGGGGTAGGTCCCTGGTCCGGTCGACCAGTCTGAGTCTTGGCATCCGACGGAGACGCCCTGATGGCGATGGGGGAGTTCTCTCTGCGTGTCTCGGGAGTCACTAGCTCTTACCGAGACGGTGCCCGCGCGTGGATCGGGACACCGTCATCGGGCCCATGAGCCGGGGATCGTGAGCTCAGGTCGCCAATGAGACATGGATTCTCCGCCTCACGATCTGGGATGTCAGCGGTGATCGGATCGCATCCGTTCCCCACCCGATCGAAGAAGCCCTCCCCGGCCCGATCGCCTGGGCGCCGAACGGGCCACATCCGTCGCCTACCTGTAAAGTGAGGGTCACTGCCCGCTTGGCACGACCCACCTGGCGAGATTGGACCTCGACACACGCACGCCTGTGGTCGTGCTCTCTTCCACCGACCCGAGCTTTGCCCATCTCGCTTGGGACGGGCGAAACCGCGTCATCCTGTTCGACGAGCTGTCGACCAGACGGACCTGCAACTTCGACGATTTCCTGCCAAGGTGGTTGCTTCAAGGCGAGCGCCCGGCGAACCATCCCCGCCCGCTCGCCAGAGATCTCACGTGGCTTGCGCCCAATGGGCGGGTGAATACGAGGCCGGCGGGCCAGCGCCTCGAGTGTCCTGCGTCTCATCCGGGTGGGGGAGCTGTGCGTAGACGAGACGACTGTCGCCTGGGGAACCGGACGTCCTCCAACCCATGGGCCGAACCCCCGATTCCGCTTGGCTGCTGAGGTCATGTTCGATACGATCCCCACTGCGGCGCGCGGCCGCGCCCGAGGGATGACCTGATGACCGGCGTGGTCCAACTCCGTGACGTGCTCCCGTCCGATCTCGAGACCTTCTTCCTGCACCAGATGGACCCTGAAGCCACTCGCCTGGCCGCATTCCTCGCGCGAGACCGGCAAGCCTTCATGGCCCACTGGACCAGGATTCTCGCCGACCGGGGGAACACGATCCGAACGATCCTCCTCGATGGGGCGGTGGCCGGCAACATCGTTGCCTTTCAGCAAGTCGGGAGACAACTGGTCGGCTATTGGGTGGGGCGCGAATACTGGGGCCAGGGAGTTGCCACCGTGGCGCTCACCCAATTCTTAAATCTCGTGCCAGCCCGGCCCCTGTATGCGTTTGTTGCCAAACACAATGCGGCTTCGATCCGTGTCCTGCAGAAGTGCGGATTCGTGGTCTGGGACGAGGACCTCGGAACGACCCGCCCGGTCGACGACGAAGTCGAAGAGGTACTCCTCAGGCTTGAATTCGGAGGTACCGCGCGCGATAGGTTGAGGGCGGGAATTGTTCGGCGACAGACCGCGCTCCGTAGGACGCTGGGGATGGTTTATACTGGACAGGTATTGTCCTAATCAAAGGAGCAGCAGACTACATGCATCAGGTCACCACGTTCCTGACGTTCCAAGACCGCGCCGAAGAGGCGGTCAATCTCTACGTTTCCTTGATCAAGAACTCGAAGATCTCGAGCATAACGCGTATGGGAGGCGGCGGGCCGGGGGGGAAGGGGGCCTTGATGCACGCAGCCTTCCAGCTTGACGGACAGGAGTTCATGGCCATGGACGGCGGCCCTTACTTTGCCTTCGCCCAGGGCATCTCGCTTTTCGTGAACTGCGAGACGCAGGAGGAGGTGGACCATCTCTGGGAGAAGCTCTCCGAGGGCGGGGAGCCGGGACAATGCGGTTGGCTCAAAGACCGGTTCGGTGTGTCCTGGCAAATCATCCCGTCTGCGTTAGGCGAGCTGATGCAGAACAAGGATCCGGAGAAGTCGAAGCGAGTCATGGAAGCGATGCTACAGATGACCAAGATTGACATCCAGGTCCTCCGGCAAGCCTCCGAGCGAGGCTGAGGCGAGTCCCCGCGGAGGAACCAACGGCGCGACGATGAGTCGCGATCTCGGGCTCTCGGGCTGTTGGGCTGGGGTTGACCTAGCGTGCTCGAACGCCGGAAGCACCCAGGATGTTCGACTTAGGCGGTATAATCTAGCTAGCCCGCAAGTCCGCCTTCGATCTCCGCTGTTCAACCGAAAGGACACCCCATGAACCTTTTCCAAAAGATCCTGGACAAGCTCGGATTTAAACAGGCCGCTCCCGCAAAGCCCGCACCCCCTGCGTCCTCTGGGGGACCTATTCCGACGGGGGCAATCGCCATGCCCAAGCCGGCCGCCATCCCGGTGGTCGACGTCGTCGCCAAGCTTGAGGGCCTCGCGGCCAAGAACCCCCAGAAGCTCAATTGGAAGGTCTCGATTGTGGACCTGCTCAAGCTTCTGGATCTCGAGAGCAGCGTAGAAGCGCGGCAAGGAACTGGCGACCGAGCTCGGTTGCCCCGCCGACAAGATGGGCGATTCGGCGGCGATGAACACCTGGCTCCACAAGACGGTATTGCAGAAGCTCGCCGCCAACGGCGGGAACATCCCGAAGGAACTTCTGGACTAATCCGGCGCGGCACGCCCCAGGCCCCACCGAGGACAGAGCGCGTCCCGCGAACTCCTGGCCCCGCACCCGGCCCGGACTGGGCCAGGCGAGGCCCACGCGCAGGCCCGGACTTATCGCTGTGTCGCCCCGGCCTTCGTATCTCGGCCGTGCTTGGGACGAACCCGCCGCACGGACAATGCACGATCCTCTAGAGAGCCGCCCCAGAGGGGGCGGCTTTTCGTATCGACGATTGCCTCCGCAATCCGTTGCCGGGCGGACGGATTGGGCCGCGCGGCCGGGCCGTTGGATTCCGCCCCGTGGCTGGCGCTTGTCTCGCCCGACGCCCTGTCGTAAAGTGATGAAGTTCGTGCCCGGATCCGCCGGGCGATATCATCCGAGGCCGTTCGTCGTTCCGCGGCCTCGCCCGCGAGGAACCTGTAAGATGCCAACCATAGAAACCATCGTGCGCCAAATCAACAAGGGCCTGGTCCCTCAGTTCGAAACGGACCTGCGCAAGTACCTGATCGTGCAGGACCGGGAGTGGCTGATTGAGCAAATCGTCCGACTGACGCTGGATGCCCACAGCCTGCATGAGATGGATCGCAGAACCCTTCAGGAGGTCAAGGCCGCCAAGCGAAGGCAGCGGGTGGGCCGGGTGCACGACCTGGGACTGGGGCGCAGTACGCTGACGGCCTTCCTGGAGGAGTATGCCGCCTTCGACCGCGAGCGGCTGATCGCCGGCGGATTCTTGCTCGGGTCCGCTCCCGCCAAGGGGACGGCAATGCTGACCGAAGATGCGCGGACGCCGCAGGGCGGCCAGTTGTTGCTCTACGCGAAGGACGTCCTGTTTGCCCTGCTCTTCGGAGACGAAGCGACGAATACGCACCTGGAGCGGACACAGCGCGAGCTGCTTACCCTGACCGTGCCGCGTGACAAGGTAGAGGCGCTCGACTTCATGAAGGCCACTACGGAGCTGAGTGCGTTCGGCACCTGGCAGGATCCGGAGAGCGTGTCGAATGATCAGCGCGCCGACAACGTGCTCCTGGAAGTCGAGTACGGGGAGATCGATGGGGAACTGGTGGGACATGGGATTGTCCGGGCGCTGAGCCTGATCAACAGTCTGGAAATCAACGAGCTGATCCTGTACGCCCGTATGATCAACATCGAGGAATCGACGCTCATCGTGTGAGCAGACCGGCGGCGAACCGCGCCACCTCGCCCGCCAACGCCGCTGTGCTAGAGTGGGCGAATGCCCTGAGGCGTTTGAAGGCCAGGTCGCGCTTGTCAGGCCTGAGTTGCCAGACGGGACAGCAGCGTTCCGGGGAAGGGAAGTGCGACAGGAGGGGCCCGATGCTGCCTTCAACATCGCTGTTTGACAGCTGGATCGCCCGGCCGAAACGTCCATGGATTGGTGTCATCATCGCCATCCTCCTCCTGGTCGCGCCGTTTCTGGCAGCCTGGCTCGAGGGGCGCATGCCCTGGTTGATCGAGACCGGCCGCTGGCGGTCCATCCTGGTGTCCCCGACGATCATCACCTATGTCCTCGCCGTGGCGCCGCGTCTGGCTGCCCTGGAGGCACAGGTGTTTGACTCGCTCCGACCCCTGCTCGTCGACGAGCAGGCAGGCCTAGGCCGTCTGGCAAAGCAGGCCGGCGGAATGTCGGTGGGGAGGGAGGTGGCGGCTTTCTCTGTCGGTGCGGCGCTGGCGGTGGCAATGAGTGCTCAGGGACTGAGGGACGGATTCACCTGGCTGGAACTGATCCTGGTCCTGGAGCAGGCGCTGATGTACGGTTTGATGGGCGTCGTGGTCTACGGGTCATTGGCCAGCACCCGCGTGACGAGTGCGCTGCTGGGATTGGATCTCAAGATCGATCCCCTGGATGTGTCGCCGTTCGTCGCCATCGGCCGACAGAGCCTGTGGATGGCGCTGATCTTCGTGGGAGGCATCACACTCAGCCTGCTCTTCATTGGGATGCAGCCCGAATACCTGCTCCTATGGGAATTCTGGGTGATCTATGGCCCGCTGATCGCCGTCCCCTTTGTCGTGTTCTTCCTGAACATGGCGCCGACCCACCGCCGCCTGCAGGCGGCACGTGACGCGGAACTCAAGCGGGTGGAGGCCCTGATTCGGCAGGAGTGTTCGGCGATGGTCCGCCAGCTGGAGGGCGGGGAGGGGCCGTCCGGCGTGGAGCAGCGCATCACCGCCCTCATCGCCTACGAGTTGCGGCTGCAGCAGGCGCGCACCTGGCCCTACAACACGGCCATGCTGCGCACGGTGTTTGTCTCGGTCCTCATTCCGGGCGGGACGATGGTCGGGCGGGTGATCGCAGAGTTGGCCAAGCGCTGAGTCCGTTCCCGTGCGCCGGCACTCCAGGAGCACCGGGCAAAGATGCTCGGTCCCGCGCGCCGCGAGAAAGTCCCGGAACGCAGGCTGCCCCCATGCAGGGGCAGCCGGAATGCGGGCCAAGGGGATGGGTCAGGCCTTGATGATGCAGTCGACCGGGCAAGCCCCGATGCACTGTTGCGTCTCGTAGTGCCCGACGCATTCCACACACGTGGTCGTGTCGATTACGTAGACGGTATCGCCGAGTGAGATCGACTGGGTCGGGCACTCCGGCTCACAGGCACCACACGAGATGCACTCTTCCGTGATCTTCATCGCCATGGCTGCTGCCTCTCCGCTCGAGGATGATCTCTAGCTTCAGACATTAGCACCCGCCGGCGTGGGCATCAAGCGACGAATCTAACCCCACCGACTGCCGAGCGTCCCCGGGCGGGCCCGCACCCGGCTCGAGTCGGGTGAGAACCCCCGCATGCGCCCAAGTACGACTAAGCGGACCGGCCATGTCGTAAGCCGACGTCGCCCGGCTACTCCCCAAGGATCTTGACCAGCACGCGCTTACGGCGCCGCCCGTCGAACTCCCCGTAGAAGATCTGCTCCCAGGGTCCGAAGTCGAGCTTTCCGTCCGTCACCGCCACGACCACCTCGCGACCCATGACCTGGCGTTTGAGGTGTGCATCCGCATTGTCTTCGCCCGTGCGATTGTGCCGGTAGTGTTCGAGCGGCTCATGGGGCGCCAAACCCTCGAGCCAGGCTTCAAAGTCGTGGTGCAGCCCGCCTTCGTCGTCGTTGATGAACACCGAGGCGGTGATGTGCATCGCGTTGACCAGGACCAATCCCTGCCGAACCTCGCTCTCCCGAAGGCACTCCTCCACTTGGGGCGTGAGGTTGACGAACCCTCGCCGGGTGGGCAGGTTGAGCCACAGCTCCTTGCGATAGGATTTCATGCCGATCTGCCTCCATGGTAAGCGAACAGCGGCGCCGTTGCTACGACGTGCGAGCCTTCTTCCAACGGACGCGGCTGGGGTATCGGTGCGGGGGATCATCCGCCAGATGCGGCGCAAGGGACAGCTCTGGCGCCCGGGCCGCCATCGCCCCGGCGGCAGACTCCACGCGAGTCGTCAGTCGATCGCGTTTCGTCGCGCCCGATTGCAGCTTCACAGGCCGGCCGCGCCTGCTCGCCTTCACCGCCGACCCTCGCGTGCTGGATCCGGCCGCGGGTGTCGGAGAGTCGTGCGGACCGCCGAGCGGCCTAGCGTCTCTTGGAGGCCATCGCCCCAAGGGCTTGCATCAATGCGTTGGCGACAACGGCACCTGACTGCGCTCGGTAGGGTGTGCTCCCGCCGGAGGTGGCCGAGGCCAGTGCGCCCACCAGAGCCGCGCCGTCTGTCTCGCCGCGCTGCTTGGCATTCATATAGGACATGCCGGCGCTCAGCAAGCTGCCAATGTCCAGGCCGGGCTGTCCTGCGGCTGCCGGAGTACCCGCCGATCCCTGCGCCCCCGCGGCGCCCAGGCCGGATAGAAGGCTCCCCAGGATGTCGGGCTGCGGCGCCGATGTCCCCGCCGAGGTCTGCGCGCCCGCCGCGCCGAGGCCGGACAGCAAGCTTCCCAGCATGTCCGGCCGCGCCGCCGGTGCGCCCGCCGAGCCATGGGCCGCACCACCCCCGAGCAGAGTCTGGATCAGGTCCATGGCGTTATCGGGAGTGACGCTCTTCCCGGCGAACTTTTGAGCTGCAGACATCAGCCCGCCAGCGTAGTACTTGGCGGAGCCGCTCTGCTTCTGGCGCAGCAGTTCACTAGCGTATGCCAGTTGATCGGCCGGCGATGCGGTCCTCCTGGCCTTGATCGCCTGGGCGACGACCTCGAAGATCTCGACCATGTTGTCACCATGATCGTGGTTGTAAGTATCCGCCTGATTGAGGACGTCGCGATTGGCGGTCAGGGCCTTCGCTACGCCTTGGAAGAGCTTCGCCAGATTGACCTGTTGGGCAGCCATCTCCAACTCCTGTCTATGCGCGCTCAGGGCGCGCTGCGAGTGCACTCATTCAATCCCACCGGGCAGCAGGGAAGGGCGGCGGTCAGCCCCATCCGATCACGCGAGGGCAACAGGCGCCCGGAGCCGCACATCATGCCGCGCCTCGAGACATGTCAGGGCAGATCGTCTCCCGAGTCCGCGCCACGCGTCAGGTTGCGCAGCTTCTCGAACTGCTCCACGGACTGCCGGCGCTTGGCGCGCACCAGTGCCCAGGTGCGTTGCTCGCGGCGGAAGAGCGCCAGCCCGAAGGGCAGGGCGAGGATCAGGACCTGGACGGCGAAGGCGGCGTAGATCACGCCCTCATGTCCGGTGGCGTAGTCGGGCGCCAGGGACATCGTCGCTCCGCGGGTGGGATAGTCCAGGATGTAGGATCCCGGCTCGAGGATCACGATCTCCAACACTGGACGCCCCGCAACGTGCGGGGTGTCGAAGGGCAAAAGGCCCCGCTTGATATAGCGAGAGGTCTGCCGGCGTGCCGCTCTCGGCCCCGGTGATCGTGACCCAGGGGGGCGACGTCAGAGCGCGCCAGTTCGTCGGAGATGACCAGCAGGTCGTAGTCGGAGGTGTACACCTGGTACAGCCCGGCGCGGGCGAAGGTGACTCGAGTTCGGAGACCGGCTCATCGCGATGTTCAGCACTTCACCGGGCCTGACGGTGCGCACCAGGCCCAGACGCTCCGGGATGAACAGGAGCACCGTCCCGGTCCACTTGACCCCCTGGGACAAGGAGCACAGCGCCAGGAGAATGACGACAAAGAGGGCGATTCCAAGTCCGATCGAGCGGAGCCTGGCGGGCTGATAGCGCTGAGGGGTCATCGAGGGCCTGCAGCTCACGGCACGACCCGGGTGGTCGCTCTACGTTTGATTCTACTCCGCCTGACGGAACTCGCTCTCCTCGCTGGATGGGCCTCCGGCACACGGGGGGGCTTGGCCCGCAATGCGCAGGCGATGGAGCTGTGTGGTTGAGGGGAGGGTCAGATGAACTTCAGCCGTCGCGCGGCGAAGACGACCATCCGCAGCAGCAGCCAACCATGGCGCCAGCGCTGGATGTTCGTCGTCCCGTAGGTGCGCGCCTGATAGCGGATCGGCACGTCCACGATCTTCAGGTTCTGGCGCGCGGCGCCAAAGAGCAGGTCGAAATCCCCGAAGGGGTCGAACTCACCGAAGTAGGCGCGCTGGCCGGCGATGCGCGCGTAGTCATCCCGCCACAACGCCTTCGTACCGCACAACGTGTCCTTGACGGGTTGCCCGAGCAGCCACCGGAACATCTGACTGAAGAGCCGGTTGGCGACCCAATTGGCGAACCGCATCGCCTCATCCTGCATCGGATACACCAGCCGGACGCCGTTGGCGAATTCCGCTTTGCCACTCGCCAGACCCGCATAGAAGCGCAGCAGGTCTTCAGGCTGCACCGTCAAGTCCGCGTCGAGAATCATCAAGAGGTCGCCCGTGGCACATTCGAACCCTGTGCGCACAGCGTCGCCCTTACCGCTGCCCGGCTGCCGAACCAGGATGGCCGGGCGCTCCGGATGCGCACGAATGGCAGCCTGGATCACCTCATACGTCTGGTCGGTCGAATGCCCTTCGACGAAGATCAGTTCGGTTCCCGTGCCCATCGACGGAACGCGCCGGAAGATCCCGTCGACGTTTCCGGCCTCGTTTCTACAAGGGACGACTACCGAGACGCGCGGCAAGGGGGAGGGGGGTCCGGGCTCAGGCGCAGGTCGGGCCACGAGGAAGTGTGTCAGCGCCAAAGCGTTCAGCGGCCACAACCGGACGGCGAACCGGTTCAGGATCGGCTCTACGACCGGGGTATTCAACGGCCACAAGATCTCCGCCCAGGAGCGGATGACGTCGAACCCGGACAGGTAGAACAGGTTGCGCATGTCCTCCACAGACAGCCAGTTCTGGTGCAGCGTCGGCTTGGCCAGGCCAAGTCGGTCGGCCAGTCCCAAGATCGGCTCCCACGCCCGGTTGTAGGAGTTGACGATGATACGAGTCCGCCGGTGGCATACCCTCCGGACCTGCGCCAACACGGTCTCGACGTCCCAGACGTCGTTGAGCAGGTCCGACAGGATCACGACATCGAAGGTGCCCACCAGGCAGAGTCGGTGTGCATCGGCTTGGGCAAACCGCAGCGCTGTGTGCTTCCGACTGGCCGTGCCGATCATGTGCGCGGAGAAATCCACCCCCAGGCCAAACGCCGGACGAGTCGAGGCGAGGAGTTGGCCGTCCCCGCAGCCGAGCTCGAGCACGCGCAAGCCGGGCGGCACCAGGAACTGCAGCACTTGCGCCAGGCGGCGATGGTAGTAGCCACCCATCCCGCGCCACGCAGCCAGGCTGTCGGCCACCTCATCCCAGTGCGCCTGCCGCGCCGTCTGGAAAGCGGCAAACGCCGCATGCTGTCGCGCAGCGGGCGTATCGTGTCCCACCGTACTGAGGTCGGCCGGCGTCTGAGGAGAAGAGCCTGTGCTCGTGGGGTTCATGGGTCGTCGGGCGGATTGTACCGTCTGCTCACGATTCCCCGCAACGAGCCGCACAAAGCCGCCATCCTCCCGGAGTGCACGCGCGAGTCACCCGCCTGGGGGTCGGCAACATCCGGGCCCCGCCGTCTGCGTCGACCCTCGCTGTTCCCAGCTGTCCCCTTGGGGCGACCGGGCAGGTCCGGGTTGCCACTCGACGGACGGCTGGGTTGGGGGCATAATCACTCCGTTTGCTGGGTAGACGATGATGAGCGTTGCGACATCAGGAAACCGTGAGAAGCGTTCGGCGGCGTTGAGCTCCGTCGTCGCCGCGGTCTTCCTTACCAGCCTGAAGGTCGTGGTCGGCCTGCTGACCAACAGCTTGGGCATCCTGGCCGAG
Organism: uncultured Chloroflexia bacterium; assembly: GCA_963743255.1. Taxonomy (GTDB): domain Bacteria; phylum Chloroflexota; class Anaerolineae; order Anaerolineales; family E44-bin32; genus DYJB01. Next base: position 177,707 of record CAVUPD010000014.1, on the reverse strand, counting down.
GCCGCCCATTCCGGGCTGGACCTGGTCGCGGCGCTGGTCACCTTCTTCTCGGTGCGCAAGTCCGACCAGCCTCCTGACGACAACCACCTGTACGGCCACGGCAAGGTCGAGAACCTCTCGGCGCTGGTCGAAACCGGACTGCTGCTGGCCACCTGTGTCTGGATCATCTATGAGGCGATCCAACGCTTGTTCTTCCGGGTGGTCGAGGTGGACGCCTCGCTGTGGGCGTTTCTGGTCATGGCGATTTCGATCGTCGTGGACATGTCGCGCTCGCGCATCCTGAAGCGGGCCGCCGTCAAGTACAACAGTCAGGCGCTCGAAGCCGATGCGCTGCACTTCAGCACTGACATCTGGAGCTCCAGCGTCGTGATCCTCGGGCTGTTGGGCGTGGTCCTGGCGGAGAGGAATCCGCGCCTGGCATTCCTCCACCGTGCCGACGCATTCGCCGCCCTGGGTGTAGCGCTGATCGTCATCTATGTCAGCGTGCAGCTTGGGCGCCGCTGCGTGGACGGGTTGATGGATGCGGCCCCGGCCGGCCTGGCCGGGGCCATCCAGCGCGCCGTGGAGGCCATCCCCGGCGTGGCGGACTGTCACCAGGTTCGCGTGCGGACTTCCGGCGCGCGCGTCTTTGTCGACCTGCATGCCACGTTCTCCGGCGCACGCTCGCTGGAGGATGTGCACCGGCAGACGGAAGCCATCGAGGCCGCCGTATGGGAGCTGGAACCAAGGGCGGATGTCACGGTGCACCCGGAGCCGATCGACCCCCGACCGGACGGCGGCTGGGGACCTGTCAACCTGCCGCGCTGAGCGCCACCGCTCCGGGTTCTGCGCTCCTGCTCACTTGACGCGCTCCCAGGCGGCCATCCCCCGAGCCCTTTCGACCGATCTCGTCCTTCCGAGTTCGCGGCCTGCAGCCGATGAGCCTGCCGACCAGCGCCGGTCTGGTTGTCGAGTATGCAGCTGGCGCAGTGATCCCCAACCGGTGGGCCGGCGTGGTCCACAGAGGGCGAAGGGCAACGAGAGATCTCAGAGCTCCTGGACTACGCTTCGGGCGACGAGCCGACGACGATCCGAACCGGGATCCCGAACAGGCTGAACGCGGCAGAGCGCCGCACCCCGAAACCCGCATTCCGGAGCATGCCTTCCAGGTCGATCGGTCGACAATCGAGGACGGCGGGGAACAAGCGGTGTCCGAGTTCGTAAGCTCGCACCGCCATGCTGGGATGATCGGGGCGCCATAGGGAGGCGACCACCAGGCGACCAGAACGACGCATGACGCGCGCACATTCGGCCAACACCTGCCTCCCGCTCCGCGGGTCGAACAGCTCCAGCGCAAAGCTCATGAAGACGGCGTCGAACGCCGCACACCCGAGCGGGAGCGCCCGCGCGTCGCCTCTGGCCAACCTGGCCGAGGACGGTCCGGCGATCGACGCCAGCCTGCGGGCGGAAATGGCAAGCATCCGTCCGGAGAGGTCGACGCCAAGAACGGATCCCCCGGGACCGGCACTCGTCGCGATCCGGGCCAGCGCCCGTCCGGTGCCCGGCCCGATTTCCAGGATCTGCTCTCCGGGTTGCGGGTCGAGCATGTCGACCGCCGCATCCGTCAGAGGCGCCTCGATGGGGGCGAACACCTTGTCGTACACCCGGCTCAGCCTGCCGTAGGAGGTGCGGTCCGGGACTTCCGACGCCTTCGGGGATCGGCTGCGGGACACGGGCAACCTCTGCAGGCCGGCGGCCTCTCGTTCGCGTGTATCATACTCGCTGAAATCGGCGGCCGACACAGCCACCGCAGAACTCGCCGCTGCGCCGCGCAGGTCCGCCACCTATCGCCGGACCTGCCGCACCCGGCTCCCGGCCACCTGGTGAACTTGCATGAGGCTCTCCAGACCTGAGAACCACTTCCTGTTGGTGATCCTCCTCGCCGGCTTGCTGGCCGTCATGGTCACCCCATTCGGCGCGGGCTTCGACGAGGAGACCCACCTGGCGCGGATCTGGGAGATGTCCGCTGGCGTCCTGCTCCCCAATAGGCTGCTCGGCGAAGGCGAGCACTACCCGAGGGCATTCTACGATCTCTCCTACCGGCAGTACAAGAACCTGACACCGGTCTCGCGTGAGATGTGGGCCCGGCAGCTCGAGGTGAGGATCGATCCGGACGATCAGATGGCGTATGAGACGCGGTCTGTCCTCTTTCCCCTGGTCTACGCGCCCCAGGCAGTCTTGATGGCCCTCCTCGCCCGCGTTCTCGATGCACCCGTTTCGCTCACGTACTACTTGCTTCGTGCATCGTATCTGGCCCTGTATGCCGCGCTGGTGTTCTTCGCCATTCGATTGATCCCGACGGGCAAGTGGATCCTGACGATCCTGGCGCTCTCCCCCGCCTCGATCGTACTTGCCTCGACGATCTCACCGGACGGCACGACTCTGGGCGTGGCGACTTCTCCTCCTGGCCTGGGTGCTCAGGCTGTCCAACCGCGAACCGTCACCGCTCACCCGCAAGGAGATCGTGCTGACGCTTGGGCTGGTGGTCCTCGCCTCATCGATGAAGATCGCGGTGCTCTTCGTTGGTGTGCTCTTGCTCTTGCGCCCCCGGGACTTCTCGAGCCGCAGGGCGTGGGCCACGTTCGCCGTCGTCGCCCTGTCGCTGGTCGCCGTCGTGTTCGTCGTTTGGACCTATTCCGTGTCGCTCCAGACGGAGTTTGCCCCCACGATCGAGGCCGCCAATCCACTGGCTCAAGCGCGCTACTTGCTCCTCCATCCCGGGGAGTTCGCCGCTGTCGTCTGGGGCAACCTTGTGACACAGGCGGGCCGCTATCTACAGGAGATGATCGGCGTTTCGGGCTACGCCTACTGGAAGATGCCGTCCTCTGTCTACTGGTTGTACCCGATGCTTGTAGTGTTCGCACTGCTGAGTGACGGTTCAGACACGACCCTCGATCGGCGCCGCAGGGTGGTTCTTCTCGGGGTGGGTCTGGTTCATTCGCTCGGGGTGATGATGGTGCTCTACCTGACGTTGAGTCCGGTAGGGTCTCAATCCATCCTCGGGATCCAGGGGCGATACTTCTTGCCCGGGTTGCCGTATCTGCTCCTCGGCCTCGCTCCTGCCACGCCGGTCATCCGGCGCGGGGAGACGCCGATGCGGATCGTCTCCGCAGGCATCGCCCTCGTCGCCGTGGTAGCACTTGGGTTGGTCTACCACGTCGTCTGCGGCGAGAACTACTATACGGGCGGGCTGTGCCTTCTGCCGAAATACAAGAACTGGGATCCGGACGCCGTCGCGGCATTGACCGTCGCCGGGGACCATCGCATCACGCAGGATTTCGAGGCGGTCTGCAACCAACTGACGGAGATTCGGGTATGGATCGTCGATCGAGGTGCGGCGCCTGCCGAAAGCGTACTGGTCGACTTGAAGGAGGCGGACGGGGGACCAACGATTGCGTCGGAGCTGATCCGCCAGGAAGACCTGATTTCGGGCGACTGGCTCAGGCTGGGGTTCCCGACCGTTCCGGACTCGGACCGGCGGCGCTTCGAGTTGTCGATTCGCCCTGCCGACGTAGAACGTCAGCAGGCGATCGCCGTGGGATGGACTGAAACGGACGAGTACTTTGAAGGGCACGCGGCAGTGGATGGAGATGATCTGCACGGCGACCTGATCTTTCAGTACGGCTGCCGGGTCGGGCTGGAAGCCCTGCGTTCCGGCTAGACCGGACCTCAAGACGCCTGTCGCATCCGGGTCCGCGGGCAGGCGGCATCGACTGCGCCGTGCCCACCTCGATCGGGAGTCGCCTGAATGCTCAATCTGTTCGTCGTCTCCGACGCCACAGGGGAAACGGCCGAGCGGGTCGTGCGATCCGCGCTGGTCCAGTTCGACAGTGCGGAGACGATGATCGTGCGGCGCGGCAATGTGCGGACGGAGCAGCAGGTGAGGCAGGTGGTCGCCGAGGCGGCGGGAATGCAGGCGGTCATCCTGCACACGCTGGTCTCGGATGACTTGCGGCGCAGCATGCTGGCCGAGACCAGACGGCAGGGCGTCGACTCCATGGACCTGATGGGCCCGATCCTGGACCGCCTGGCCCTGCACCTGCATCTGACGCCCCGGGAGATGCCGGGACTGTTCAAGCAACTCGGGGAGGCACGGCAGCGCGAGATCGAGGCGGTCGAATTCGCCTTCCGGCACGACGATGGCCAGCGCGTGGAGGGCCTGCCTCGAGCCGAGGTCGTGCTGGTGGGCGCCTCGCGCACGATGAAGACGCCCACCACGCTCTACCTGGCGTATCGCGGCTGGTTCGCCGCCAACGTCCCGCTCGTTCCGGAAATGCCCGTCCCCGCGACGCTGCAGTCCTTCCCCGCCGAGCGCGTGTTCTGCCTGCTCCTGACGCCCAATCGGCTACTCGAGCTGCGCCACGCACGAGCGGCGTATCTGGAGATGCCCAACGAAGGCTACGCCACGCTGGCAGCCGTGCGCCGCGACCTGCGGCATTCCCAACAGTTGGCGCGCGAATACGGCTGGCACACGATCGACGCCACCGGGAAATCGGTGGAGGAGATCGCGCAGGAGATTGTCACGCTGCTCCCCGCACCGGGTTAAGGCAAATGGCCAGCCTCAGGGCGGAGAGCATCTGGCGCGGCTGGGTGATCCGGTCCCGGCCGGGCGCCGACGCGGTTTGCATCCGGATCCGGCCTCGGCTCGACGCAGCCGGGCCGAGTATCCGCCAAGACACGGCGGGGCGTGTCATGCACACGGTGCCCGGGCAAGGCCTGACCGGATCACGGCAAGGCGGCGATGGACCCAGCTGTCGATGGATGGGGCTGGGGAAATTGAGGAGGGATCAACCGGTCTGATGGAAGATCACACCCAGGCCCGCGAATGGGAGAGCACCGTTCTGATCCGTTGGCTGCTGGTTCTACCCACGGCGGCATTCGGCGCGCTCACCATCGCCACGCACGGCGCACGCTTCCTGCAGTTGACCTTCCAAGCCTACGCGTGGTTTGCCGGCACACTTGCACTGCTTGTGGCCGGGGCGTGGGCAGTCCTCTGGTGGCGTGAGCGTGATCGTATCGACCGTAAAGACCGGAAGGTTCTGATGCTCGTCCTGGCCGCCGGCGTCGTCGGCGCAGTGCTGGCCTCCATCTACCGCCTGCCGGACATGGACGACTTTGCCTACGTGCCCGACGCGGTCCACTTCCTGACCTTCCCGGCTGAGCGCATGGGTTACACCATCCACTACGGGTATTTCGGCGCAAACCAGGTCTTCACCATCGTCGAGGCGACGGCACAACCCTACGAGTACGTGCAGGCGTTGGTGGCCGGCGCCCTGAGCATCGACTACCTGACGGTCTACTACATCCTCGCCGTGGCCTTCGTCGGGTTCTGCGTCCCGCTCGCCCTCTTCCTGCTCCTCACGCACTTCACCGAGGACAGCCTGCGTGCCGCCCTGTCCATGCTGGTGGTCGTGGGCGTGCTGACGTTGATGGGGGAGGGCAAGAACACCGTCGGCAGCCTCTCGTTCACGCGGATCTTTCAGGGCAAGGTCGTTCTGCTTGCAGCCGGCCTTCCTGTCTTTTCGGCTCTCTCGCTCGACTTTCTCAAGCATCCGTCCTGGGTGCGATGGCTCATCCTGGGAGCTGCGGCTGCAGCCCTGGCGGGGCTGTCGACCACCAGCTTCTTCCTGGCCCCCATGCTGGCGCTCACGATCGGGCTGGCCTGGTGGCTGGCGGAGGGATTGGGCCGCCGCCGAATCCTGACCGTCGTGGCGTATGGGACGTCGCTGGTCTACCTGGCAGGCTATGCTCTCTATGCCTCGCGGGCGGCCACCCACCTGCTGGCCACAGGCAGCGCCGGGGAGGGCAAGTGGCCAACGACGTTTGTGGGCCATCTGGCGACCTTCTTAGACCTGGAACGGCCCGTGACGCCGATCGTGTTCGCCGGCAGTCTGCTGCTCGTGACCCTGCTGCTGCGCGGCACCCGGCGTCGATTGCTGCTCGGCTGGACTGCTGTGGCGGTCCTCTTGTTCTTGAATCCCGTTGCGGCGCCGCTATGGATCTCGCGGCTTACCGGTCCCAGCATCTACTGGCGCGCCTTCTATGTGCTGCCCTTCACTGCCGCAGCGGGGGCGGCCTGGATCGCCATTCTCGAGCGCCTGCCTTCGACGCGCCCGCGGCTTGCCGCCGCAATCACGGGCATAGTTCTCGCTGCCTGCCTGGCATTCAACCTGGTACCCGGATCGACGTCGATCTACCGGCGCGGCGGGGAGATCGGCTGGCCGGCATACAAGTTGGTGGAAGAGGCGGTTCGTGTCGGGCGGGCGGTCGTGGCCCATGCCCCACCGGGCGTCATGCTGGGCCCGCGCGAGATCTCCGGCACCACGCCGATGCTGCGCGGCGGCTACCCGCAACTGCGCATCCGCGACGACACCCTCATTGCCTGGCTCACCGGGTTCGACCGCGCTGGCGAGGCCGATCGGCGGATTCGGGCTTCTGAGTTCACCGCTGGCCGGGCGGAGTACCAGGCCGATTTCGAGAGGGTCGTTACCGACAACGAGGTCCTGGCCACGATCGTCCTGCGCCGCGAGGTCCTCCCCCTGACCGAGGGATTCTTGAGGGAGCGCGGCTTCACCCATCAGGCAGCCGTAGACGGCTACCTGATCCTCTGGCGGTGAAGATGCCCGCGCCGATCGACCTCCTTGGTCCGGCGGACTCCGGAAGCCGATTCTGCATTCTTCCCGCGACCAACGCGCCGCCGGGACTGTATTGCTGTTCATGACGGGCGTCCGATCCCTGGTCCTCTCACTCTCGACGGGTTCCATCCTCCTGTTCTTTTCCGAGCTCCTGTTCTGGGCTCGGGTGCGCCCCGGGGACTCTCTCGTCAACTGGGCTCAGACCTGGCTGGCCTACTCGCTCCTGGCGTTCATCTTGCTGGCGGCGGTGCGCCACTTTCGCGTTCGCTCGCTGGAGGCGGTCTTCCTCGCCGGCGCGCTGGTCGGTTGGCTGGGCGAAGGCGTGTTGGTCCAGACGATGTACGACCAGTTCCCGCTGCAGATCTCCTGGACCGGGCTGGCCTGGCACGCGCTGATCAGTGTATGCGTCGGCTGGTACGCGTTGCTGCTCGCGCTGAGCTCCAAGGATGTGTGGCGGACCGCGGCGATCGCGTCCGGGGTGGGGACATTCTGGGGATTGTGGGCGATCTTCTGGTGGCTGGAGGAACCGGCGGACATCGCTACGCCGGCGGCCTTCGCCGCCTTCGCCTTTGGAGCCACCGGTGTGCTGGCGCTCAGCTACTGGGCCTTCGCTCGCGCCGGCGCTCGTGACTTCCATCCAGGGCGACGTTCGATCTCGATTGCGCTGGGAGTCCTGCTGTTGGTGTTTGCGCTGAGCACTGTCCCGGCAACTCCTTGGGCGCTCATCGTGCTGCCGACCTTGCTCGCCCTGGTCTGCATGGCGCTGGAGCGGAACCGGGCGGCCGAGACTCGCCCCAACCTGCTGGAACGACTCGGTGCAGAACGGCCGCCGCTCAGCGCCTACCTGCCGCTCGGGTCAATGCCTATCGTCGCATCCGGGATCTACGCGCTGGCGTATGCCCTCGGCCTGCGCTGGCACACCAACTGGATTGTCTACCTCGTAACCATGCCCGCCGGATTTGTGCTCTTTGTGACCGCATGGCTCAGGTTGATGCGCCGCAAACGCCCCGCGACCCCCTGACGCGGATCATCGTTGGCCGATGACGTCGGGGTATCCCTGCCCGGGGGACATAACAGGCAAGACGGGGCGCGACCGCGGCCCCGCCTTGTCCCACTCGAGGAACTCCTCGGGCGGCCGGTGGCGAGCTCAGGGAAGCAGCGTCAGATGTCCGACCGCAGACGCCTCCGCCTGCTCGCGCGTCCACAGCATGGGCCGGTACTCGATCAGCCGCCAGGAATCGACCATGTCGGCATAGTTCGGATGGTACGCGTGTCCGGATTGCCCGGTGGTGTGCACCATCAGCGACTCGGGCAGATTCGCCAGGTTGACAATCATCCGCTCCGAAGGCACGGACACCACCTGGTATCCCTCGAGAAAATCCCACCCGGTGGCGTTGACGATCGACGATCCGCCAGCGGCGGCATACGGCCCGCGGTTGAACAGCGTTTCGATCGGTGCAATCCCGGACTCGCCCAGCGTGCTGTTGCGGAAAGTCGCAGTGTGCAGCGTGCCCCACGTCCAGTGTGTGGGATCCGTGCCCAGGAGAGATTCCAATTCGGCGACGGCATCGGCGAACGCCAGGCGCAGCAGCGCCTGGCGATCTTCCGTGCCGATCGAGGCCGGGTCGTCGCACCAGGCGGCACAATCCCAGCCGCTGTCACCGACCATCGTCTCCATGATGGCGAACGAGCGGCCCTGTTCAGGGTAGTACTCCTCCGGAACGCCCATGTTCGAGTACAGGCGCAGCATCAGGTGGCGCCAGAATGCATTGAAGACCGCTGCCGGGGCGGAGTCGATGCGGTTCTGATAGTCCCAGCCACGGAGTAAGTCGGCTGCAACTGCCTGGTTGGGGGTCGGCCATTCCGTCAGCGCGTTCAGCAACGGTACAAACACCGGCCCCATGGCGTGGAAGTCGTCTCCATGGATCGCCTGCAGGTCCTCGACCGAGAGCACGGGCTTGGCCTCGATCATCTCGACGATGCGCGCCCCGCGGTAGCCATAGTCCCATTCGTTGAGGATCGGGTAGGGATACTCGGCGCCCACGACGGCATGGTTGGCGGTGGCGATGAAACCTGCCGGCGGATTGTAGAGTCCCGGCATTCCGTCGCAGGCGATGTCGCCGACCCACTCGTACTCGTCGGTCCATCCGGGTACGGGCAGGCGGCCGTCATCTCCTGCCGGCCGAAGGGGCAGCCGTCCGGTGTACTGGTAGCCGATGTTGCCGCGCAAGTCGGCATACACGAAGTTCTGGGACGGCACCGTCCAGTCGCACAGGGCGGCCTGGAAGGACTCGAAATCGGTGGCCAGGTCGATCGCCAGCACCGAGCGGAAGAGCGTCCCTGGTTCGAGCGCCGTCCAGCGCAGCGCGATGGCGTACTCTGCCGGAAGGTCGAGGCTCGTCCGCTGGCGGAATGGCGTGGCCGTCGGCTCGACCGTATCCTTGAGTGGTCCATATGTGTCGGAGATGATCGGCCCGTGGCGCGTGTAGCGCACCGTGAGCGGCACCGGGTCGCCGCCGGCCACCTGAAGGGTCTCCTGCACGATGGTCATGTCGACCCACTGGCCGTTGACCTCGTATTGGTTCGGATTCTCCGGGTTGAGCTTCTCGATGTACAGGTCCTGCACATCCGGGCCGCCGTTGGTCACGCCCCAGGCGATGCTCGCATTGTGACCGACGATGATGGATGGCACGCCGGGGAAGGAGAAGCCCACCAGGTCGAACCGGCATGTGTCGCTCACCGGCTGGCAGTGAAGCCCGATCTCATACCAGATCGAGGGCATCTGGATGCCCAGGTGCATGTCGTTGGCCAACAGTGGTCCGCCGGTCGTCGTGCGGCTGCCGGCGATGACCCAGTTGTTCGATCCGACACCTTCGAGCCCGGTGCCCAACACGTCCTGGACGCGGGCGAGCCGCCGGCCGAGCGAGGCCAGGTCGGGCAACACCGAGTCCGGGATGGCCGGGTTGGAGGGCGGGCTGGTCACGCCTCCCGAAGGCCGGGTGATGATCGGATGATCGGCGGGGTAGGGCGGATACAGCGCGGCAACGACGTCCGCCGGTAGCTCCTTGCCCAGCACCGAGAGCGCGATCTCGGTGTCCATGTTGCCGCCCAGGTCCCAGGCCATGACCTTTCCCCAGGTGATGCTATCGATCGGGGTCCATGGCTCGGGCTGGTAGCCCCGACTGATCAACCCCAGAATGGCGTACTCGAGCGACAGCCCGGCGCCGGATCGCTGCGCCAGGTAGGCATTCACGCCCTGGGCATAGTCCTCGAGGAAGGTCCTGGTCTCGCCGTCCATCGCCTCCCATTCTTGTTGGGCGACGCGGCCCCAGCCCAGCGTCCTCAGGAACTGATCGGTGTCGACCTGACCGTCCCCGAACATCTCCGCCAGGCGGCCGGCGCCGATGTGACGGGAGACGTCCATCTGCCAGAAGCGATCCTGGGCATGCAGGAACCCCTGGGCCATCAACAGGTCGTGCTCGCTTGCGGCAAAGACCGAAGGAACGCCCATCGCGTCCCTGTACACCTCGACCGGATGTTCTAGTCCGGGAATCGAGATCGTCCCGTCGGTTTGAGGGAAGGACTTGCGGACAGTGCTGACACCGATCAGCCCGAGGGCGACGGCCAGCACGATGAGGATTCCCAAGACCACCAGCAGGCGTCGGCCCGTGCGCGATGACATCTGGCTCTCCTTTGGCGAAAGGGGACGGACAGGTGATAGCATGGTGCACGCTCGGCGTCAAACGCGCAGGACCGCCCGGGGTATAATTCGCCTATCCCTGCCTGAGTGACCCCCCTTTTGGCCTCAGCCTGAGAGACTTCGCCGCCATGGACATCGGAACCGTCCGTCAGGTCGACATAGACGAGCAGATGCGCGGGTCGTACCTGGACTACGCCATGTGCGTGATCGTGGCGCGTGCGCTGCCCGATGCCCGGGACGGGCTGAAGCCCGTTCACCGGCGGATCCTGTACGCCATGCACGACATGGGCATGCGGTCAACCTCCGCCTACCGCAAGTCCGCCCGGATCGTCGGCGAAGTGCTGGGCAAGTACCACCCCCACGGCGACGCCGCCGTGTACGACTCGATGGCGCGCATGGCCCAGGACTTCTCCATGCGCTACATGCTGATCGACGGCCAGGGCAACTTCGGCTCAATCGACGGCGATGCCCCGGCCGCCATGCGGTACACCGAGGCGCGCCTGGCGAAGATGGCCGAGGAGCTGCTAACCGATATCGACAAGAACACCGTCGATTTCGTCGACAACTTCGACGGCTCGCTACAGGAACCGACCGTCCTGCCCGCCCGCTTGCCCAATCTGCTGCTCAACGGCGCCACGGGCATCGCCGTCGGCATGGCCACCAACATCCCGCCGCATAACCTGGTGGAGCTGGCCAACGCCATTTCCTTCCTGGTGGACGAGTTCGACCGGCTGGACGAGATTACGGCCGAGGAGCTGATGCGTTTCGTCCCCGGGCCGGATTTCCCCACCGGCGGGATGATCGTCGGCGGCGAGGGCATCAAGCAGGCCTACAGCACCGGCAAAGGCCGCATTGTGGTCCGCGCCATGGCCCACATCGAGGACATGAGCGGCGCACGCCATCGGATCGTCATCACTGAACTACCCTATATGGTCAACAAGTCGGCGCTGATCGAGCGCATCGCCGAGCTGGCCCGCGAGGGCCGCCTGGATGACGTCTCCGACCTGCGCGACGAGTCCGACCGCCGCGGCATGAGCATCGTGGTCGAGCTCAAGCGCGGGGCGCAGCCCAAGAAGGTCCTCAACCAACTCTTCAAGTACACGGCGCTGCAGTCGACCTTCGGCGTGCAGCTGCTGGCGCTGGTCAATGGCGAGCCTCGGTTGCTGTCGCTCAAGCGCGCCCTGCACATCTACATCGACCACCGGCGCGACGTGATTGCCCGGCGGTCGACCTTCGAGCTCGAGAAGGCCCGCGCCCGGGCCCACATCCTCGACGGGCTGCTGATCGCCCTGGCCAACCTGGATGAGGTCATCAAGACCATCCGCCAGTCCGCCGACGCCGACGAGGCCAAGGTTCGTCTGGTGAAGGGCTTCAAGCTCAGTGAGCTGCAGGCGCAGGCCATTCTGGACATGCAGCTGCGACGCCTGGCGGCCCTCGAGCGCGAGAAGATCCAGGAAGAGCACCGGCAGATCAAGGAACGGATCGCATTCCTGGAGGACCTGCTCGCTCACCCGAAGAAGATCCTCGGGCTGATCAAGACTGAGCTGGGCGAGCTGGTGGAGGCCTACGGCGATCCCCGCCGCACGCGACTGGCGATCGAGGCCAGCGAGGAGTTCAGCGAGTCGGACCTGGTGCAGGACGAGGCGGCGCTGATCAGCATCACCGAGCGCGGCTACGTCAAGCGCGTGGCCGCCAAGGCCTTCCGCACGCAGGGCCGGGGCGGACGGGGGGTCACCGGTCACTCGATGCGCGGCGAGGACGAGATCCACATGCTCTTCCCCGCCCGGACCCTCGACACCGTGCTCTTCTTCTCCGACCGCGGCAAGGTCTACTCGGAGAAGGCCTACCAGATCCCCGACGCCGATCGCACCGACCGCGGCATACCGATGGTCAACATCCTGGCCGTCGAAGCCGACGAGACGATCACCGCCGCCGTCGCCGTGCCCGATTTCAGCGCCGCGAGCTTCTGCACCATGGCGACGCGCAAGGGGAAGATCAAGCGCGTGGCGCTGTCCGAGTTCGCCTCCGTCCGACCGTCGGGGCTGATCGCCATGGGGTTGGATAAGGGCGACACCCTCGGCTGGGTCGGTCTGACCAGCGGTTACGACGATGTCATCCTGGTGACCCAGCTGGGTCAGGCCGTTCGTTTCCATGAACAGAAAGTGCGATCGATGGGGCGTCCGGCTGCGGGCATGCGCGCCATCACGCTCAAGCCGGGCGACGCCGTCGCCAGCATGGGCGTCGTGGACCCGCAGGCTGACCTGCTGGTCGTCTCGGCCAACGGTTTTGGTAAGCGCACGCCGCTCAAGGAATACCCCAGCAAGGGTCGGGGCACGAGTGGCATCGTCACACTGAGCCGGGAGAAGCTGGACGTGACCGGGGCGGTCGTGGCCGCCATGGTCGTGCATGTCGAGGACGATTTGACGATCATTTCGACCGGCGGCATCCTGCTGCGCACTAAAGTCCGGCAGGTCAAGCAGGCCGGCCGATCGACGATGGGCGTGCATGTGATCGGCCTGAAGGAAGGCGACACCGTCGCCTCGGTGGCGCGCATCGCAGCCCGCGACCTGAAGCTCGCCGGGGTCGAAGACGAGACTGCGTAGGCGCGCCCCACGCGCCCCCCTGAACGCGTAGTCAAACTCCGCGACAGGCAATCCTGCTTGAGCTACTCCTCACAAAACCATCAGGGGCACGGCATGCCCTGCCCGGCCATCCGAGGTGCGGCGTTCTCGAATCCGTAGGGGCGGGTTTCTAACCCGCCCCACGCGTTCCTTCCCACCTAGATTGCCCCGGGCTGTCCCCCATGCCAGGTCTCGTAGGGGCGATGCATGCCCACGGCGCCATGGTCCGTCTCATGTACGTCGGGCATGCCGTCTCGCCCCCCGTTCGGGCCGCGAGACGGCCGGCGTGCCGCCGGGCTTCGCGGCACGAACGGTGCTTCGCCCGCACACAGGCAGGGAATGCCCGCTTGTCCCAGGCAGTCCTCGTCGGGCCAACCCACGCGCAATCGGTAGGAGCACGCCATGCCGTGTCCCTACCTGTATCCGCCATCGACCCCGGTGCTGCGAGCGTCAACGGCGGGTTTCTAACCCGCTCCCACGCGTTCCAGGCCCTCAATCCTGCCTGCCCCGCTCGGCACACCTAGATTCCGTAGGGGCGACGCATGCGCCGCCCGTGCGCGCGTCCGCTGTGCCTACCAGACCCCCGGCACCAGCCGAAACCGCACGCGCTGTGCATACTCGGAATACCCCTCCAGCTCGAGCTGAAGGGTCTTATCTTCCAGCGCCGCGCGCACCACAACGGCCGCGCTGGTGAGGATCCCGGGGACCAGCGCCCAGGCTGATCCAAGCAATAGCGGCGTTGCCAACCCGAGGACGACCGATCCGGCGTAGGCGGGGTGCCGGACGAAACGGTATGGACCGCTCGAGACCACCGTGTGCCCGCGCTCCTTCTGCACGCGCACGATCGTCGAGAAGAACCGGTTGGAGGCCATTGCCCAGGCAAACAACACGTAGGCCAGCGCCATCACCACGCCGCCCAACACCTGCAGCCCAAGCGAGATCGCCGGCGGCCAGCCGAAGCGTTCGTCCAGTCCGCCGACGATCAGGATCGCCGGCCCAAGCACCATCGTCACATGGGCGAATGTGCGATCCCACGAGCGCATGCTTTCCTTCGGGCGGCCGCGCTCCTCGATCAGCCCGCGGTCGTTAGGCAGGATCACAACGGCGCTGACCAGGATCAGAAAGACGTAGAGCCCCATGTAAGCCCATCCGGGCCACCAGGCGAAGGTGCCGGCGGAGGCAAACAGCACCACGGCCTGGAAGACGATCAACATCCCGATCTGGGCGAAGCGGCGGGCGATCGCCCGCGGCGAACTGCGCGCCGGGGTCGATGACGAGGGGGTGGAATTGCGCATGGGCTTCTCCGTTCGGGTTGCGATCCGCTCGATCCGCGGCCCGAGGCTGGGAGCCTAGGTCGCCAGGCTCAGCCTCTCGCCCGCAGCGTCCCAGGTCGCGCGGCGCGCCGTGCCGGGCTCACCGATGAGCCGCAGCGCCATCTGTTGTAGTCGCGACGGGTCGCCGCTGGTGAGGTAGGTCACCTCACCCTGGCTCCCTTCATCCGACCGGAGTTGGCGCTCGTCCAACAGGCGAGCGGTTTGGCGGGCGATCGCCGGAGAGGGGTCGATCACCTGCACGTCCGGACCCGGCGGCTTCGAGAGATGACGGGGATGACGAACGGGTAGTGGGTGCACGCCAGCACCAGCGTGTCGGCCCCCTGCGCGATCAGCGGCCCGACGCCGGCCCGCACGATGCGCTGCGTCTCCGCTCCGTCCAGGTCTCCGGCTTCGATCCGCTCCACCAGCCCGGGCAGCGTCTGCGGGATCACGCGCACGCCCTGGGCAAAGCGCTCGACGACCGAGGCGAACAGCGCGCCTTGAAACGTCGCCGGCGTGGCCAGCACGCCGACGGTCCGCGTGCGTGTCTGCTCCGCCGCCGGCTTCACCGCCGGCTCCATGCCGACGAACGGCGTCGCCGGGAAGGTCGAACGCAGAGTTCTGGAGCGCCGCCGCCGAGGCCGTGTTGCACGCCACGACGATCAGCTTGGCCCCCTGGTCGATCAGGAAACGGGCGATGCCGATCGAGAACCTGCGGACTTCGTCCAGCGGGCGGGGGCCATAGGGCACGTGCGCCTGATCGGCGAAGAAGAGCACCTTCTCCGCCGGCAGCAGGACGCGCAGCGGTCGCAGGATCGACAGCCCGCCCACGCCCGAGTCGAAGACGCCGATCGGCGCGTTGTCCATGGGGTCGATTCTCAGTCGGGGGAAGCGATTTGTACGAAGGTGGCGAACAGCCCGGCCGCGTCCGCCCGCCCGCCGAGCCGCTCGGGGTGCCACTGCACCGCCAGGGCGAAGGGGTGCCCGGGCGCCTCGATGCCCTCGATGATGCCGTCCGGTGCAATGGCCGAGACGCGCCAGCCCTCCGCCAGCCGATCGACCGCCTGGTGGTGTGAGCTGTTGACCTCGAGCGCCGTCGGCGTGCCGACGCGCGCCAGGTACGAGTTGGCCTCGACGCTCACGAGGTGGGCAAGGGCGCCAGCAGGGCGGGCGGCGTCTTCGTGGACCAGCGCGTGCGGGCGGTGAGTGGGGATGTCCGGGATCAGCGTCCCTCCGGCGGCAACGTTCAACACCTGCTGCCCGCGGCAGATCCCCAACACTGGCTTGCCCCACTCAAGCGCCCAGCGCGCAAGCGTCAGCTCGAGGTGATCGCGCTGCGGATCGAGGTTCACCAGCTGCACCGACGTCGCCAGGCCGTAGGTCGCCGGGTCAAGATCGCCGCCGCCCGAGAACAGCAGCCCGTCCAGGCGGTCGAACAGCTCGCGCAGCGTCGGATCGGGGAGGCCCAGCGGGACGACAACCGGCAGTCCGCCGGCGGCGGTGATGGCCCGAAAGTACGCCGCCTGCGCGGGAGCCTGGTCGGCCGGGCTGCCGCCGGCCGAACTCGGATGCGTGGTCAGACCAATCAGGGGTGGTGTCATCGCAGGAATGAAGAAGGTGCAGGCCGTAGGCGCTGCACCTTCGCGGATGGCCGGTTAGGCCTTGCGCTTCTCTTCCAACCGGGCGCGCTTGCCCGTGCGCTCACGCAGGTAGTACAGCTGCGCGCGGCGAACGCGCGCCTTGCGCTGCACTTCGACCTTCTCGATCAGTGGCGAGCGGAGCAGGAACGTGCGCTCGACGCCCACGCCGTGCGACGCCGTCCGGCGCACGGTGAAGTTCGCCATATTGCCGCCCTTGCGCATGCGGATGACCGTGCCACGGAATTCCTGAATGCGCTCGCGATCGCCCTCGCGAATGCGCACATGGACGCTCACGGTGTCGCCTGCGTTGAGCTGCGGGATCTGGGGATTGTCTTGCGCCTTCAGCGACTTGGCCTCGGCCATAGCTAGCACCTTCTGTGGTTTACATGACATGCCGCCGGCATCGGCCGGGCGGCTGGAATGCCCATGATACCACAGCCAGCCCGCGGTCGTCCAGCCCCGTCTTCGCCGGAGACTTGCCGGCTGGCCTCCGCCGGCGCCCTCGGCCGGGCCTCGGCCGCCGGCTGCGGCGAATGTCCCCTCGTCCAGGCGCCGTCTAACGCCGGGCGTGGAGCCGGTACAGGTACAGCGCCGCCAGCGACTTGGCGTCGTGCAGCTTGCCCGACCGCGCCAGTCCCTCGGCCTGCTCGAGTGTCAACCGCTCGACCCGCAGGTCCTCATCCTCATCCGCTGGGAGCGGCGATTCGGTCAGTCCGGTTGCCAGATACACATGCAGGTACTCGGTCGAATACCCCGGCGCCAGGAAGAAGCCTCCCAGAGGCTCAAGCGTCGCTGGCGCCATCCCGATTTCCTCCCGACACTCGCGCCGGGCGCAGGCTGCAGGATCCTCGCCCGGGTCGAGCGTCCCGGCCGGCAGCTCGAGCATCTCTTCCAGCGTCGAGTGACGGTACTGGCGCACGAAGTGCAGCTGGCCGTCGGCATCCACCGGCACCAGCGTCACCGCCCCCGGGTGATCGACGATCTCGATACTGTGCGTGTTGCCGTCCGGGCGCCGGACGGTGTCGATCCGTACCTTGAAGGCGCGTCCGGCAAAGACCGGCTCGCTGGCGGTGACGGTATACGACATGCTTCCCTCCGCGAACAGAGGCGACCCTCGTTGGGTCGCCTCTGTCGAATGGGCTTTGGCCGAGCCGCCTAAGGCGCCGGGATGATCAGCTTCTGCCCGACGGACAGCGTGTACGGGGCCACCAGGTTGTTGGCGTCGATGATCGCTTGCGGATCGACGCCGAATTTGCGGGCGATCGAGTACACCCACTCGCCTGCTTGCACGTAGTACACCGTGCCGCTGACCGTGCCGCCCGGCGTGACCGTCGGGCCGCCCGCCGTGACGGTGGCCACGACCACCGGTGTCGACCCGGTCGGGCAAGAGCCCGGGATCTTCAAGGTCTGGCCGGGGGTGAGAGCGTACGGCGCCACCAGGCCGTTCAAGTCGATGATCGCCTGCGGATCAACGTTGAACTTGCGGGCGATCGAGTACACCCATTCGCCCTGCAGGACCGTGTAGCTGGATGGGCCACAGGTCGTCGCCGCGACGGTAGTACCCGTCGTCGCCTTGGGCGTGCCGGTGCCCGGCGTGGTCAGAGGCGCAGACGGCGTGCTCTGCGTCACGACCACCAACGGCGTGGACGTGGCTGCTCCTGAACCGGCAGCGGCCTGTGCCGTCTGAGTCAGCAGCGCCGAGCGAACAGCTTCCATCGTCGCCTGCTGGCCGGTCAATGCGGCTGGGGTCAGCCCCGTGGCGGCGGTGGGGGACGGCGTCGTGGCCGTGCGCGTGCAGGCGCCAAGGAACAGCGCCATCACGATCAGGCTGGCAATCGCCAGGCCGGTCAGGCGTGGGAATCTCATGGACTCCTCCTACGTAGGCTCATGCGGCGAGCCGCCCGTGGCGGCCCACTCGCGCATGCTAGCACAGGCGTTTGGATTTGGCAAGCGGGCCTACGCGTGGGCACCCGGGCGTGGCACACGCCACGGATGGGGGAAAGGGGTGGGCCTCGGTCCCTTGGAACCATACCTGCCGGACCAAGGAAGGGAATATTCCACCGTGGGTCGGAGATTCCCAGCCTTTGTCGATCGAGCGTGTGCCCTGAATCCTCGCCTATACAGTCCCGCGGCGCCGCGCCACCATCGGTCGGCGCAGGGGCGGGTTTCAACCCCGTCGCTCCGCCATCCCAGTGTCACGCGCTCACCGATGGACGTCGCAGGGGCGAAGCATGCCCGAGATGGACGAGAATCGCGGGGGCAACGTGGGCATGCTTCGCCCCTACCAGCAAAGGCATGCTCTCGTCGCACATGGGTGTTGCCGGTCAGGCATTCATCGCGCATTATCGGGGGCACGGCACGCCGTGCCCTCGACGCGCGTTCGGGATGGACCGGCGTTGGTCGGAATTTCGCGCCGACGTTGCGGAATTCACGCCACGTGCCAGTGGGGCGGGTTACAAACCCGCCCCTACGCAATGCCGCGAACCCGTGCCTCCGTCGGTCGTCATACGGGCGAAGCATGCCGAATTAGTCTGCAGCTGGTGATGGCGCGTATGGCATGCTTCGCCCCTACCAGGGCAGGCGGGGCTTGCCGCACATCGGCGACCGGCATGCATCCGTCGCACCTGCGGCGGACACGCCATACACGCTGGGGACGGATGAGGGTGACTGCTGCTGGGAACCGAGTGAGGGGATGCGCGCCTACGCCTGGCGCAGAATGTGGGTCACGATCGTGGCGCCGGAGCCGCCGATATTCTGCGCCATGCCGACGCGAGCACGGTCGAGCTGGCACTCGCCTGCCTCGCCCTGCAGCTGGCGCGCCACCTCGGCCAATTGGTACACCCCGGTGGCGCCCACCGGGTGCCCACGCGCCTTCAACCCACCGAAGGTGGCGATCGGAATTCGCCCCCCAGGCCGGATCGAGCCATCGGCTGCCAGCCGCGGCCCCTGCCCGGGCTCGGCGAAACCGCATGCCTCGAGCGATAGAGCCGACATGATCGAGAAGGCGTCATGGAGTTCGAAGAGGTCGATGTCCTTCGGCCCCACACCGGCCATGGCATACGCGCTCGCCGCAGATTGTTCTGCCGCCACCAGGCGGAGCGGTGCCCGCCGGTCGTGGATGGCGAGCGAATCGGTCGCTGCGGCGGAGGCGGCCACGAGCACACGCGGCCGCTGCCCCCATGGCGTCAGACGCTCCGCCGGTCCAAGCACGATCGCCGCTGCGCCGTCGCCGATCGGCGAGGCATCCAGCAGGTTGATCGGGTCGCTGACCATGCGTGCCTTGCGGTACTCGTCCACGGTCACCGCTTCCTGCAGTCGGGCCAGCGGGTTGTGGGCGCCGTTGGCGTGGGCGTTGATCGAGAACGGGGCAAAGGCCTCGTGAGGCCAGCCGTACTCATGTTGATAGCGGCGCATGATCAGGGCGTTGAGCGCCACGAACGACGGCCCCATCGGGACCTCGAAATCGGCGTCCGCCGCCGTCGCCAGACCGGCGGTGATCTCCGGGCCCGGCGTCTCGGTCATCTTCTCGACGCCGACGACGAGTGCCAGGTCGATGGCACCGCTGGCCACGGCGATCCAGGCCGCGCGGAAATCCCGCGCCGCCCGACCCGCAGGCGGCTTCGACCTTGTAGGCCTCGATACCGCGCAGCCCGACCCAGTCCGCCACGCGGGCGCCCAGGTTAAGCTGGCCGGTCGTCTGGCAGGCCGAGAGCATGTTGGTGACCAACAGCGCGTCGACGCGGTCGAGCCCCGAATCGTGGAGCGCCTCGAGCGCCGCGCGCGGCCTGCCAGGTCGATGACCGACAGGTCCCAGTGCTCCGACACGCGCAGCATGCCGGTTCCGTAGATGGCGACGTCACGCATGGGACATGAAAACCAGCCTGCTCGACCCCACCGGGTGGCAGGCTGGCGTCTCTCCTTCGCTCGGGTCAGGCGGCCTTGAGCGCCGGACGGAACTTATACCCGTACACCAGCATACCGCGCTCGCCGTCCGAGCGCAGCCGCCGGGTGACCATCTCGACCGGCATCCCGATCTCGACCGGCTTCTCGCCCAGGTCGGTCAGTTGCGCGGTCAGCATCGGGCCTTCGTCGAGCTTGATCAGCGCGACCGTGTAGCGGCGCGTTTTCCTCGAAACCGGTGGGCGCGTTGCGCACAGTGGTGAACGAATACACCTCGCCGCGCCCGCTGAACTGATACGTCGTGCGAGCTTCCTGCCCGCAATCCGGGCAGATATCCCGGGGCGGGAAGATCTTATGTTGACAACTGGGGCAGACCTCGCCCACAAGCGCATAGCGCTGCTGCTTGAGGCGCCAATGTCGGGAGACTTCCATAGCCATACACCTCGTTCCGGGCTGAACCTGCCGTAGTGTAGATGGGGGTGGCTCTCAAGAACTATCAGGCCTGTTTCAGCGCTCGAGCGAAGCGAATATGTGCGTGGCGGCCGTCGCGCCGGCGCCGCCAAGGCACTGCGCCATGCCGGCACAAGCCTCCCGCACCTGGTTTTCGCCCGCCCGGCGCTGAAGCTGAAGAACCACTTCGGCGGCCTGGTACACCCCGGTCGCACCGCCGACTTCGCCCCGCGCCTTCGATCCTCCAAAGGTCATGGCCGGGATCCGGCCCTGCAGGCCGATCTCACCCTCCACCGCCAATCTCCAGCCCGCCCCGCGAGGCGCGAACCACTCGCCTCCAGCGCCAGCGCGGCGTAGATCGTGAAGGCGTCGTGCAGTTCAAAGACGTCGATGTCCTCCGGCCCGAACCCGGCCTGCTCATACGCGGCCCGGGCCGACCGCTCGGCGGCGTCCAGGCCGAGTACATCCGGCTGGTCGTGAAGGGCGAGTGCGGTGATGGCGATGGCGGACCCCGCCACACGGACCGAAGGTCGGCCGCTGGTCCCCGTCAGCGCCTCGCGCCGCACCAATACCAACGCCGCAGCGCCATCGGCCAGCGGTGCGACATCGTAGAGGTTCAACGGGTCGCCATCACGGGGCGCGTTTCGGTAGTCCTCCAGGCTGATCGCATTGTGCAGGAAGGCATGCGGGCTGTGCACCGCGTTGGCGTGTGCCGTCAGGCTGAACCCTGCGAGCGCATCGTCCGGGGCGCCGACCTCATGCAGGTAGCGCCTCATCAGCAGCCCCGCATGCGCCGCGGGGGTCAGGCCCTGCACCGCCTCATGGTCGGCGTCGGCTGCCATCGCCGTGGCGGCGTCCACCGACGATCCGACGCGGTCGGTCACCTTCTCGACGCCCACGACCAGCGCCACATCGATCAACCCGGAGCGTACGGCGATGTAGGCCTGACGCAGGGCTACTCCGCCCGAAGCGCCGGCGGCCTCGAACGAGGACGCCTCGATCCCGCGCAGTCCGGCGAAGTCGGCCAGCAGAGCGCCCAGGTGCAGTCTGCCCCGAAAGCGCCGGGGCGAGCATGTTGGCGGCGTACAACGCCTGCGGTCGAAGGCCGCCGGCGTCGGCGCGGGCGGCCTGAATCGCCTCGAGCGCAAGGTCGCGCAGCGAGCTGTTCCAGTGTTCGCCGACGGGCGTCAGGCCGACGCCGGCAACGAAGACATCTGAGGGTGCGAGGGTCGCCATGGTTTCCCAGCGGCAGGCCGCCGTGCCGTCCTATTTCAAGGTCAGCTTGCCGCGATAGCGAGCGTAGGTGGCGTAATCGATCTCGACCCGCCGGGCGATGTAATCCTGCGTCTTCAGCGCCCGTGCCTGGCGATCTCGGCAGACGATCGGTGACGCGCAGGCTGAACGCGTCCGATCCGGCGCCCGAGCCGTAAGACACGAGCAGGATGCGATCACCGGGCTGCGCCACATCCAGCACTGCCGTCAGCCCCACCATCGCCGAGCCGGCGTACACGTTGCCGATCACCGAGACGAGCATCCCGGCCTGGATCTGATCCGGCTTGAAGCCCAGCGACTTGCCCACGCGCTGGGGAAACTTGGTGTTCGGCTGGTGGAAGACGACATGCTGATAGTCGGACGGGCGGGCGCCGAGTTCGTGCAGGATCGCCTGGGTCGCCTCGGTGATGTGCTTGAAGTATGCCGGCTCGCCCGTGAACCGTTCGCCGTGCTCCGGGTAGATCTCGTGCGCCCGCCGCCAGAAGTCCGGCGTGTCGGTGCTGTACGAGTAGGAACCCTCGAACGCCGCCACGCTTTCCTCGGCCGGACCGAGCAGGAAGGCCGCGCCGCCCGCCGCCGCCGTGTACTCGAGCGCGTCACCGGGCCGTCCCTGGGCGATGTCCATGCCGATGGCCAGCGCATAGCGCGCCATCCCCGAGCCGACAAACCCAATCGCAGCCTGCAGCGCTTCGGTGCCTGCTTTGCAGGCGAACTGCCAGTCGGCGGCCTGCGTGTGCGGCGTGGCGCCGATCGATTCGGCCACGATCGTCGAGGTCGGTTTGACCGCGTACGGATGCGATTCCGATCCCACCCACACGGCCCGAATCTCGGTCGGATCGATCTCGGCCCGCGCCAGCGCATTGCGCGCCGCCTCGATCGACATCGTGACCACGTCCTCGTCCAGCCCGGCGACCGCCTTCTCTTTGATCGGCATGCCGCCGCCTCCGCCGGCCCACACCCGGGCGATCTCGCGCGCCGGCAGGCGGTACTGCGGGATGTAAGCTCCGTAGCCCACGATGCCGACGTCGTGCGTCGGCTTGAGCAGGCGCGTGCGAGGTGCATCGCTCATTCGATCGACTCCGAGGATCGGCCAGGTTGAACTCCCCAGTTTTCCAGCAGGGCGCGGGCACGGTCGATACGCACCACGCCGTCTTCCACCATCCGCTGCGCCACGCGTTCGACCAGATCTCCGCTGGCGCCGGCGGCAATCGCCACCTGACGCGCGTGCAACCCCATGTGCCCGCGCTGGATGCCCTCGGTCGCCAGCGCCCGCAGCGCGGCCAGGTTCTGGGCCAGGCCGACCGAAACGATGATCTCCGCCAGCTCGCGTGCCGACTTCACGCCCATCAGTTCGAGCGCCGCCCGGGCCGCCGGATGAACCCGCGTCGCTCCTCCCACCGTCCCAACCGCCATCGGCATCTCGAGCTCGCCTTCGAGCGCGCCGTCCGACCCGACCGACCAGCGGCTGAGCGAGGTGTACCGCCCGGACCGGGCGGCAAATGCATGCGCCCCGGCCTCGATCGCCCGCCAGTCGTTGCCGGTGGCGATCACGACCGCATCAACGCCGTTCATGATGCCCTTGTTGTGGGTGGCAGCCCGGTACGGATCGGCTTCAGCGAAGGCCCAGGCTTCCACGATCCCGGCACGCACGCGCTCGCCGGTGAAATCGCCGAAGGCGAGGGCGGTGGCGGGGATGCGGCAGCGGGAGGCCGCCAGCCGACGGTCGGCCAGATTGCTGAGGATACGCAGGTGAACGCGCCCACCGGTGAGCTCTTCGAGGCGCGGCGCCAGGCGTTCGGCGGCGGTGTTGACGGCATTGGCACCCATCGCGTCGCGCGTGTCGTAGATCAGGTGCACGATGAGCATCGGCCCGACGGCGGTCTCGCGCAGTACGCGCGCCTCAAGGTCACGCGCCCCTCCGCCAAGACCGGAGATCACCGGATCGACCTGGTCCACCTCGGCCAGGATGGCCGCACGCTGATCCAGCACGCGACGGCGCGCCTCGTCCGGATCGGCCAGGTCGAGCACCTGCAGTTGAGCGATCATCTGCGGCTCGGTCGACGTGGCGAGGAAGCCGCCGCCGGCGCGCGCCAGCTTGGCCATGAAGGATGCCCCGGCGACGACGGACGGCTCCTCAATCGCCATCGGGACGAGCACCTCGCGCCCGTTGACGACGAAGTTGAGCGCCACGCCCAGGGGCAGGCCGAATACCCCCACGGCGTTCTCGATCATGTGGTCCGCCTGCGCGGGGGTAAGCCCGGCCTCGCCCCCCAACGCCAGGAGCGCCTCAGGCGAGACGCCGGAGGCCTGTGCCAGGCGCTGTACTCGCTCGGCAAGCGCCTGCTCACGGAAACCTGGCAGGCGGGAGGTTGGCGAGGGTCTCAAGTCGGGCTCCCGGGGGTATCCGGCGCGGTTATAGGCTGGGGTGACTGGCAAAAGCTATCAGGTTCCGGAGGCGGGCAGATGCCGGGCTTTTCCAGGCTGCAAGACATGCCGACGCGCCATGATAAGAACAGATCGACAAGTCGAATCCGACCGGACCCCGACCTGGGCCTGCCCCGCGCCCACCAATCAGTCATCCGGCCTTTGCTCCCCCACCGGGGCATCTAACTCCGGCGCCGTGGCTCAGGTCAGCACGCGCAAGTTGACGCTGATGAAGGCGATCAAGTAGACCAGGAAGAAGATGGCGAAGAAGGCGTGGTACCCCTCCCGCCGCGTACGCGCAGCGATCACCATCATGATGAAGACTGCAGCCAGGAAGATCACACACAGAGGTCCCTGGGCACGGAAATGTTCGGTGCCCTTGTGCAAGGTGTCGACGGCGTCGGCCGGGGGGAGGACAGCCCCGAGGGTGAAGAACCAGCGGTGGTTGGCGAAGTAGTGCTGGCGCATATCCGCCCCTTCCCGTCGGGGAAGAGCACGACGGTCAGCAGGAAGGAGACGGTCGGGCTCAGGAGCAGGAACGAGAACGGAAAGAAGGTCCACTCCGTCTGCGACTGCCAGCGGAACAGGATCCACCAGGTGAGGGCCTGGAAGAGAAATAGATTTAGTGCCCAGAGCACGTGGACCCAGTACAGGCGCACACGGCCGCGGGCCTGCAGCAGTCGGCCGAGGCCGGTGAGCATGCGGGCGATTCCCAGGCCGAGGACGTTGGAGGTCAGGGCGGAGAGGTAGGCGAAGGCGTGCACAGAGCGATCCTACCGCGAGGCCCGCGGGGAGTCTACGCGGCGATCAGTGCGATCCCCATCACGCACAGCCCGACGCCAAGCCATTGGGCCGCAGACACCCGCTGCCGGCCGATGGCGCCAGCCAGCACGACGGTCACTGCCGGCGCCATTGACGAGACCAACGCCGCGAAATCGAGCCGGGTCAGGTGAGCAGCGACCAGGTAGAAAACATTCCCGCCTGCGTCCAACACGCCTGCCGCCAGCGCCAATGGGTTGGCGAGTGGCGAGGGCAGGCGTATCCGGCGAGCACCCAGGACGATCACGGCGAAGGCGGCGGCCACCGCCTTGGCGACAACCAGCGGTGTGAACACCGCCTCGCGGGGGACCTGGGCCATGCAGACGAAGAAACCGCCGAACCCGATCCCGGCGATCAGTCCGAGGCCCAAGCCCTGCTGCGGGCCGTGCGCCGCGCCCGCCGATCCTCGGGCCACGCGCCAGATCCCGAAGGTGCCGGCGGCCATCCCGAGCATCTGAAGCGGGCTGGGGAGACCGGCGGTTAGCGCCCCGATGA
This sequence comes from uncultured Chloroflexia bacterium, assembly GCA_963743255.1. Lineage (GTDB taxonomy): Bacteria > Chloroflexota > Anaerolineae > Anaerolineales > E44-bin32 > DYJB01. The sequence continues at coordinate 152,399 of CAVUPD010000014.1, read as the reverse complement.
CAACCGGCAGGACGACGCCGACGACCGCTGCCGTCGGCGCGACGACGGCAGCATCAGAGACCGCCAGGCCGCGGTAGAGCGCGGCGATCCCGAAGCCGCCTGCGATGCCGGCCGCGGCGCTCCACAGGATGGCCAGGCCCGCCGGCCAGGGTTCACCACGGACGAAAGCGGCGATGACCAGCAGGGCCAACCCGGTGAGGGAGCCCAACGCCAGCACCTGGTACGGGTGACGGCCAATCGTCGCCCGGCCGCCGACGAAATCGCCGCTGCCCCACACCAGCGCCGCCACAAGGGCGACGATCACGCCCAGAGGATTGGAGGCGTCCATTCAGTCTCCAGTCGATGCCTCCTGGCATGCCTGTGGATGCACAGGCTATCGGACTCTGTCGGATTGCCGCAAGCATCCGTACCGCAGCACCTCCCCGCGATCCGGACTGCAAGGGCCCATGAATCTTTTCTAGTGACGTGAAAGGAGGGGTCGGCTCACACGGATCGCTCGCCCGCCTCCTCGTGTTTCATCGCCTGACAGTACTCCAGCGTCACGCCATTCGGGTCGAGGAACAACATCACCCGGAGTTGGAGCGACGGCAGGTCGGTGGGGGGCATGCTGATCGTGACCCCGTTGGCGCGCAGGTGCGCCTCGGCGGTGTCGACGTCATCGACTGTGAAGGCCAGATGCCGAAGACCGACCTCGGTTTCGTCGCGCGTGGCGTGCGGGTTTCTGCCGCCGTAGTCGAACAGCTCAAGCCGGCCGCCCCCGGGAACTTCGAAGTAGACCAGGGAGAAGCCGTCGAACGGAACCGTCTCTGCCTGCCTCCAGCCCAGAATACGACCGTAGAAGTCGGCGGACGCTCGCAGATCCAGAGTGTTGATCGATACGTGGTGGATGCCGCTCACCTTCATCGGCTGCCTGGTTTCCCGACCGCTCACTGTTGCCACAACCGGCGGTATTTCTCGAACGCGAGTTTGAGGAACGCCGCCGGCTCCATCTGCCAGAGCTCCTCGGAGAAGATCTCGATGTCGTACCACTTGTCCCAGCCCTGCTCCTTCAGCGCTTCAAGGATCTGGCGGACGGGAATCACCCCGTCTCCCATCAGGACCCGATCGTAGATCGATCGGTTCTGCTGTCTGAAATCACAGATGTGGCAGCCGACGATTCTGCCTTTGGTCCGCTTCAGTGTCTCCAGGAGCCCGGGTTCATGCCAGATGTGGTAGACATCGATGAACACGCCGAGGGCAGGATGGTTGATCCGCTCGATGATGTCCATCGCGTCCGAGAGCGTGAAGATGAACAAGTCGCCCTTCAAGACATAGTGCAGCGGTTCGAGCCCGATCTTCACATTGCATTCCGCGGCAGCGGGGGCCAGGTCGCGCAGGCTGCGCTCGAGCTGTCGGAACGCTTCCTTCTGGCCCAGGTCGTTGAGAGGTCCGGTCATCGCCAGGACGGAATCAGCGCCCAGCCTTCCGGCGACGCGCAGCTTCTCCCGGTCGGCGTCGCGTGCAGTGAGATAGTCCATCTCGCTCGTCTGATTGAAAGGCCCGGCGTAGATGAGGTGCGTGACCTTGAGGGGCACCTCCTGCAGCAGCGCAAGTGTGCGCTCCACGCCGAAGTCACGTACCTGGTCGTACCAGAGCCCGATCCCGTCGTAGCCTGCCTGGTGATAGGCGCGGATCGCCTTCTCGATGTCCAACTTGGTGCTGATCAAGTTCATGGACACCAGAGGTCGGTGTGCGGTCATGGCGGTCATGCTCCTAGGTTGAGAGGATTTCCCGCTGGGAAATCTCGGTGGACACGAAGACCTTGGTCAGAGTCGGGTCCGTGCGCAGCTGCTTCAGCGCGCTCTCCAGCTCTTCCACGGGCACGATCATGGAGAACATACTTTCGGGCTTGATGTGGCCGGCGGCCAGGAGCGCGATGGCGTCCGTCCAGTCGGTTCCCACCCCGGCGCAGGAGCCCACGACCGTCTTCTCCCCCAGCACGAGGTCGAAGGGGTTCATCGGGATCATTTCGTCGGGGGCGCAGATGCCGAAGGCGGCCAGCGTCCCGCCGGGACGCAGCATGGCGAACGCCTGCGCGTAGGTGGCGGGGGTTCCGACGGCCTCCACGACGAAGTCGGCACCGCGGCCGTCGGTGAGCCTCTTCACCTCGGCCACCGGGTCCTTGCCATCCTGGATATTGATCGTGACGTCGACGCCCATCTCCTTGGCGATGGCGAGACGCTTGGCGTTGTGGCCGATCACGATGACCGGCGCCGCACCGCGCAGCCGCGCCAGCAGCCCGTGCAGGACGCCCAGGCCGCTGCCGATCACAGCCACCGAGCTTCCATGCGTCACCCTGGCGGCTTTCGAAGAATGGATGACACACGAGACCGGCTCGATGAAGGCGCCGGCCAGGAAGCTCAGCGAGTCGGGTAGTTTGTGCACCTGGTCGAAGGGGGCCTTCACGTACTCGGCATAGGTGCCGTCCACGTGGATCCCAAGCTGGTGGAAGTCGCGGCACATCAGCTTCTGGCCCTGGCGGCAGTAGAAGCAGATGCCGCACGACATGTTGATGTCGGCGGTGACCCGGTCTCCTTCCTTCAACCCCCGGGCCTTCTTCCCGACCTGCGCGATGACGCCTGAGAACTCGTGCCCGGCGATGAGGGGGAGCTTGTCCGCCGAGTACTTGCCCGTGTAGATGCTCCAATCGGTGCCGCAGATGCCCGTGTATTTCACCTTGATCAGGACCTCGGTGTCCCCGATCTCGGGAACGGCCACCTGCTTGATCGTGATCACCTCGGGCTTCTCAAAGACCGCCGCCTTCATTGTGGCTGCCATGATGTTCCTTCCTCTCTTTCGGTCGGCGTCAATTGAACAGGACGTCGTTCCGGCCCTCGTACGGCTTCTCGATCATCAGGGGTTTCAAGTAGGCAATCGTCTTGGTGATGCCGTCGTGCCTGCTCATCGTGACGTCCTCGTGCTCGTAGCTCATCACGTAGTCGTAGCCGATCAGGGAGAGCTCGGTGATCACCTTTCTCCAGGGCACGGAACCCCAGCCCGGGATGCGGAAGCGGAACCCGCGGCCGAGGCGCTGCCAGTCGCCCTGTGGGAGCACTCCCGAGCGCCCGACATTGTGGGCGACGATCTCGCCGTCCTTGGCGTGCACGTGGAAGATGTACTTGCTGAGGGAATCGATGAAGTGTTCCACCTCGAGCCCCAAGTAGATGAGGTTGGCCGGGTCGAAGTTGAAGCCGAACTCCTTGCGACCACCCATCAATTCAACCGCCCGCAGTGCCGTTTCCACGTTGTAGACAAGCTCGTTGGGGTGTGGCTCGTGGGCGAACTTGACGCCGTATTCGCCGAACTTATCCAGGATCTTGCTCCAGCGCTCGACGAATTCGGCTTCCATATCCGACCAGCCCTTGGAATACGGCCAGGGGAAGAACCGGCCGAAGTTCTCACAGCCGATGAACCCGGTCACCACGGGCACCCCAAGCGCATTGGCTGCCTGCGCGGTCTTGATCATCCGCTCGGTCCCAAACTTGATCTTCTCTTCCTTCGTGCCCTTGAAGATCGCATCCGTATCCTTGCCGTAGGGTCCCAGAACGATCTGGCCCTCAGGATAATTCGCCAGTGCCGAGATGATCAGCCCGTGGGCCTCGACCTGCCGCCTCAATTCGACGGCCGCACTTCCCTTGACGACGGCCTCGATATCCAGGTGCGGGTTGTTGGCAAAGGCGGGCATCTCGACTGCCTGGTAGCCCAGCCCGGATGCCAGGTTCAATACCTCTTCCAACTTCAGATCAAGGAACGTAGCTGTGAAGAGCCCGAGTTTCATGCGATTGCCCTTTCCTGAGGAACGATTGGGTAGGAAGAGCGAAGGCTCGGTCCTTGGAGAAGGATCCTACCCAAGGTCGGCTACGATTCAATCGCGTGCAGTGCTTCGCTGAGTCTGGAATGATACTCTGCAGCCAGAGCGAAGACGGGCAGCAGCTCTTCATACTTGCGGTTGTTCTCCGCATCCGGGTGGACCACCTCCTCGACTTTGTGGATCTCGTCAATCCGATGGAAGTCATTCCACAACCCACACCCGACGGCGGCAAGGGCCGCCGCACCCAGCGCCCCGGCATCCTGATCGATATTGGTCTTGAGGATGCGGGTATTGAAGACATCCGCAAAGATCCCCAGGGACAACCGGCTCTTGGCGCCGCCGCCGACAAAGAGGATCTCATCCTCCAGCCGGGTGTACTTGCGCAGCAGGTCAAGGCGAAGACGCAGATTCATGGCGATCCCTTCCAAGACCGCGCGGATCAATTCGCCTTTCCCGTGTTTCAGATCGAGACCGATGTAGGCGCCGCGGAGATGAACGCTCGGGTCCTGCGACGTACCCCCCGCCAGGCTGGGGTTGAAGAGCAGCTTGTTGGAGCCCACCGGCGCCTTGGCAGCCTCGCGGTCCATCAGCGCAAAGACATCAACCCCAGTGCGGTCAGCTTCCTCGATCAGCTCGCGGCACAAGTTGTCTTTCACCCACGCGAAGGTTGAGCCGGCGGAGAAGATACTGACTGCCGAGGTATAGGTATTCGGCATCACGTGGGCGAAGACATAGGGTTTGTACTGTTTGTCCAGCACGGGCTCGTCGGAGGAAACCGCGATCCAGGCAGAGGAACCCAGGGAGGTATAGACGCGCCCGTCACGGGTATTCCGGGCCCCCAACGCCATGCACGAGTTGTCCACCCCGCCACACACCACCTGTACCCCATCCTCCAATCCAAGAGTCCTGGCTGCTTCTGGCGCAACCTCGCCGAGGACGGACGTGGAGGGGACGATATCCGGCCAGACCGCGGCGGGGATCCCACTGGCCGTGATAAGGCGCGCGCTGTACTGCCAGCCCTTCAGGTCGTAGATCCCCGAACCGGAGGCATAGGAGTAATCGGTCATGAACTTGCCGGTGAGTTTGTAGTTGATGTAGTCCTTGGTGCCCAGGAGCTTGTAGACCCTGCGCCACATCTCCGGTTCGTGGTTCGAATACCACATCGCTTTGAAGACGGTGTAGCAGGCGGCGGGGAAGCCATTCCCGGTGGTCATGTACCAGTCATCGGGATCGATCCTCTCGAAGAAACGGGCGACCTCCGCCTGGGCACGAATGTCCGACCAGATTGGGGTCGTGTCTCTGAGCAGGTTGCCGCCTTCATCCACGGGTACGGCCCCCAGACTGTGTCCGGAGATCCCCAGGCCGACGATGCTCTTCTTGTCCACCCCGCTGGAGCCAAGCAGCATGCGCGTGCTGGCCACCACGGCGTCCCACCAGTCTGCAGGGCGTTGTTCGTGCCAACCCAGATGCGGATACTGCGTGGAATAGGGAACGAAGGCACTGGCCAGGCAGCTGCCCTGCTCATCATAGAGTGAGGCCTTATTGCCGCCCGTGCCAAGATCAAACGAGAGGATCCGTTTGTCCATGCGTCTCTCAATGAGTCTGCGCAGGCCGCTGCTAAACCTCGATGCCGGCTCCAAGCGACAGACACTCGTCCACAATGGCGATCCCACTCTCGAGGTTTACTCCAAAACGTGATCGCCCCGGCTTGGTACAGTCTCACCAGGGTTGCCAGGTCGCGGATGCCGCCGGAGGCCTTGATCTTGATGCGGTCCCCCACCACGGACTTGATCCGATGCACATCCTCCGGGGTCGTACTGCGGTTTGCCCAGCCGGTGCCGGTCTTGACAAACGAAGCTCCGGCCCGCAGGCAGATACCGCATGCCTGTTCCGTTTCCTCCGGGGTGAGGACCATGATCTCGATAATCACCTTCACCGGAATCGCGGGCGCGCTGTCGATGACCGCCCGTACGTCACGTTCCACGCCGGCCAGATCTCCTGAGCGCAGGGCGCCGATATTCATGACCACATCGAGTTCGTCGCAGCCCGCCGCGATCATCTCTTTGGCCTGCACGACCTTGACGGAGGTGGAGTCCGAGCCGGAAGGGAAACTGACATTGCCAACCACATGGATCTCGGGATGGCCGTTGAGCAGCTCTCGGGTGTAGGGGATAAACCACTGCAGGACCGAAACCTGGCCAAACCCATACTTCAGGGCAGCCTTGGCCATCGCTTCGATGTCGGCCTGGTTGGATACTGTCCGGACGCAGGACAGGTCGATCATCCTGGCGACGGCGCTGGCTGTCAGGAGCATTCTCCACCGGCCCTTCTGATCACTTACCGAACAGAACTCGGCGGCCTCGTTCAACTTGTCGAACAGTGCCGGGGTGAGATCAAAGTGCAGCACCTGTGCGACGACCTGTGTCCAGCCGTGGACAAAGTAGAGCCAGCCATCTTCCACGATAACCCCGCGGCTTGAGGCCTGGGCGAGCGCCTGATGCATGAAGTCCAGCTCGCCGCGGTAATTGAATTCCCAGGCGATGCTGTTGATGGGGAAGCGCCCTTCCCAAGTGATCGGTGAGCCCGGGGTATCCTTGCCCATGCCGGTGGCATTGATGATGACACTGTACGGGGGGAAGGCCTGCAGGAGCCTGTCATTGACCGCCGGGTCAGCATTCTGAATGAATTCGCTCTCGATGTCTGTCTGCAAGTGCTGGACCATTTGCCTGGCATGATCCAGGCGCCCCTGGGAACGGTTGACGAAGACGAAACGTTTGGGGCGGTCTCCCTGGTCTCTCTTGTTGATCAAGTGTAGCAGGGTTGCGATGGCAGAACCGCCGGCGCCAAAGCACAGCACGTCTCCGCCGGTGCGTGCGAAGTATCGCTCGCCGAGGATGGCATCCAGGCTGTGACCCGAAGTGAGGGGATCTTTGGCATGGCCTTCAAGCCGTCCTTCGAGCTTCGAGATGCTGGACACCTCATCCGTGATCTGAGCATAGGGGTCGAGGTAGTCAAACAGATCTCGCGCCGCCGTGAGCAAGTCGATCTTGTGGGTGGTCACCAGCGCGCCCAGGGAGAGCGGATCGTACTTGATCTGGGCAACGGCTTGGCGATAGACGTCTACGGCATCATGGATCTTGCAGTCAACACCTTCCAGAAGGACGTCCTGGCGTCCCAGGACTTCCATCCACAATGGGAAGACGTTCCTGATCGAGGACCGGGAAGTCGTCACGCCTATGAAGTAAAAGGTGGGCACCGTCCTGGGTGAGATGGAGAAGGTGCTCCGTGGGACAGCTCCCATGCTGGGCTCCTTGATTGCTGCTACGTGCCGGCCCTATCGGAGGAACTCGGAGCTCCAACTCTGTACCCCGAGGAATCACGCATGCGGACTAGAGGGTCTCCTTGGGCTTTGCCAACACGTCGCGCGTAATCATGGCTCACGGCTCCGGTACCCGGATCACGCGACCCGGTATTTCGGGTTCTCGCCCCGCAGTACGGCGAGGCAGTCTCTCATGGCAAGCCAGCCCATGTTGCTCGTGGCGCCGTCGGTCTGTGCGCCGAGGTGAGGGGTGGCAATCACCTGCGGGAGCTGCAAGAGTGGGTTACTCGCATCCGGCGGTTCGTCCACGAAGGCATCCAGGCCGGCGCCGGCCAGATGACCCGATTCCAGGGCGTGCAGCAGGGAGGTTTCATCTACAACCTCACCCCGGGAAGTATTGATGAGAATCGCGCCCCGCTTCATCTTCGCCAGGAACTCCCGATTGACCAACCCGCGGGTCTCTGGAAGGAGCGGCACATGCAGGCTGATGAAATCCGAGTTGGCGATAACCTGATCGAGCGTTTCCAGTGTGACGCCATTCGCCGCGGCGAATGCCTCATCCGGAACCGGATCGTAGGCCAGGATGTGGCAATCGAAGCCCGCCAGACGCCGCGCGAGTTCTCTGCCGATGGTCCCCAAACCCAGAATGCCGACGGACTTACCCTCCAGAGAGATGCCATTCAGCCGCGGCCATGTTCCCCGTCGAACAGCTTGATCTGCTTCCGGAATCTGGCGGGCAAGGGCGAGGAGGAGGCCCAGCGCCAGCTCTGCCACCGACACGGAGTTGGCGCCCGGTGTGTTGGTGACCACAATGCCCCGTTCTCTGGCGGCAGCGAGGTCGACATTGTCCACTCCGACCCCGTAACGAGAGATCACCTTCAGGTCATCCGCGTGGGCCAGGGCTGAGCGATCGATCACATCCAGTCCGGCGATGTAGCCATCCACGCCCGGCAACAAGCCCGCCACGGCGCCGGAGGAAAGGGGTTTGCCGGTCGGATTGTAAGCAACGAACCCGGTCAAAGACTCCAATTCGGTCTTCAATCGGGCATCGTGTTTGCCATACGAAGTCGGCGTCACGAGGATGCGGGCTTGTTTCAGATCCATCGTGCGCCTTCTAGCTCCGGTACCGCGGATTGTCGATGATCTCGGGGCCGTTCTCGCCTTCCACCACCAGCTTCCTAAAACCCAACTGTTCGATCGTCCCGTAATCATGCCCGGCATTGCCGGGATAGGCAAAGAAAGTCACCAGATCCTCCTGACGAGAAGTGCAGACTGACCTGTGCCCCCAACGCGGAGGGATGTAGAGCACCTTGCCCGGCGTGAGAGACTCCACAGAAGGTTCCCCCTCCGGAGTCTGCATGACCATGTAGCCTTCGCCTGTCAGGCAGGAATAGATTTCGGCCGTTTCGAGGGCGGTGTGAAAGTGCCCCTTCGTCATGAAGTATTCCCGTCCGATCCTCCCGGGGTGAACGACCGAGATGCCCAACTGGAGTTCCCCGGCAACCTCAGGGCGTTTGATCTCATACACCTCATAGATCAGCCTGTCCTCTTCGGCCAGCATGGATCGGTACGCCTCTTGATCCATGCATTGTCCCCTTAATGCGGACAGTCGGCGTTGGATATGATTGTCGACTCTCGAGGGAATCCCATTCGGCATGGGAAGCGTGAAGGTGAAGGGAACATCGGCCATACGCACCTCCTGGACCAGACCCGCCAGTCGTCTGTCGACCTGGCCGCCAAATATCACCTGGATTGAGTCGTGGGGCAAGTGCGAATGCCTGACCCGCAGACGTGTCTCCGGTCGTGGTCTGGCTCACTCGCGATCATTGCCCAGCGAGCCAATCGCCGCTGGCTCAGCCATCTGTGTGGCCAACGCAACATGCTTTCCCGGCCCGGCTCGAACTATGCCCGTGGTCCATGGTCCGAGAGCCCGCTGAGGTTCGTGCATAGTTCGGTGAGGCGGTCTTCATAAACCAGAACGCCAAACACGCCCGGCCCCGAATGAAGACACTAACCCAGTCGCTTACCCCTGGGGCCCAGGAGCCGCGGAGGAGGGTTCACGCCGCGGTCGCGGGAGCCACGCCGGGACGCGAGCGGCATACTCCCGCCATTCCTGGCCGAACTCTTGAGCCAAGACGTGCTCCTCCCGGCGCGCACGGACGACAAGCCCAAGCATGAGAACAGCGAAGGCCAAAGTTGCCCACGTCCGGTAGAGAAGCACGCTTCCCAAGGCGGCGATGATCACCGCCAGGTACATCGGGTGCCGCATGCGGGCGTAGGGGCCGGACATGATCAGTCGGTGTCCGGCATGCAAGCGGACGCCGAAGCCGCTCGAGGGTGCGAACATCCGACCGAGCGAGCGAAGTCCCCACAGGTAAAGGCCGCATCCGCCAGACAGCAGGGTGATTCCCCCGGCTGATATCAGGATTTGGAGTCCGGGTTCCAGTCGGACGGGTAGGGGCCGCCACAGCCACACGCCGGCGACGAAGAAACCCAGCGTGGCGACCAGCAGAAGTGGCAAACGCAGCACGATCCGAGCTCCAGGCTCGACCCGGCCACTCGGCCGGCGCAGCGAGCGGACCATCGACAATAGGGCCCATCCCAATGTGCCCAGCCCGATGACGGCGCCAATCCAGCCAACGACCCGTCCGGCCATATCCAGCGTCACATCCCCCATCCTCCCACTACTCCTTCGAAGCCCGACAGCCGGCGGTGCCCCGGCCGGTTTTGTCGTCAGCGCCGCCAGGGGACCGTCACCGGGACTCCGGGCGTGGGGATCGGCGCCGAGCGGTCGGCGATCGTCACGTGATATGTCCCGCCGGGAACCACGTCGATGGCCAGCAGGTCGCTGGAGGCACAATCGGTCCCGGCGGCGCACCCGGTGGCGCCGAACTGGTAATCGTCCGGCGCTTCGATCAGCGTGGCATAGAAGACGTAGGTGCCTGGCGCCTCCACGCTGATGAGGATCGGTGCCGAGGTCGGCATGACCACCAGCCCGTGCGACCCGGCGGGGTAGAAGCCCTTGAACGTCTTCCCGGTCGTCACCTCCTGGGCGAAGAGCGAAGCCGCAAAGCCCGACCCGCCACCGCCCATGTCGAAGAGGACCTGGACGGAAGCCAGCTGCGGCGTGGGCGTCGCACCCCGGCAGCCGACCACCGCCAGCGAGCACACGATCGCCAGACCGCTGATGGACCTCAGGAATCGCATCATGCCTCCACGTCCGTGAGCCCGCTCACGCTGGCTTGGTCTTGGAACCTCGGCGCGAGCGTGGCGAGGCCGGCCGGAGTGCGGCGCGCGCCTTCATTCGTTTCAGCGCTTCGTCGATGGCAACCTGGGCGCGCCTGGCCTGCGTCTCTGGCCGTTTGGCGGATGCGAACGCGTGGGAGTGCATCTGGCGGATCGAAGGCGGCAGCGCCCGGAAGGCATCCAGCGCGCCTGCCCGGCGCACGAGGGCGGCCCGCAATCCGGGAGGGATCCACGCCGGGTCCTCTCGCCGCGCTGCGGCGTCCCATTGCCCGTTCGCCTTCGCCGCCTCGACCTTGTGCATTCCGGCCGCCGTCATCCGACCCCGGCGGATGAGCTCCGCCACGCGTGCCTTGTTGCTCTCCGACCAGATACTGCCTGGCTTGCGCGGAGTGTAACGCTGGAGGAAGTAGTCCGCATCTCGGGAGCGGGTGAGTCCGTCGATCCAGCCATAGCACAGCGCTTCCTCCACGCCGTCCTCATACGGCATGCCCTGGCGTCTGGACCCCTTCTTGAGATGCGCAACCCAGGCTTCGGTCTCATGGTTGTGGTGGGAGCGCAGCCAGGCGCGCCACCCCCGACGGTCGTCGAAGAACAAGACGGTGGATCCTCGCTCGGTCACGGGTTCATCCCTCGCCGCGCGCGCCGGCCCAGCGGCCCGAGTGCGCGGGACGGCCCGGGGCCACCCGTCGCGGCAGACAGCAATTCCGTCCCGCACGCCCCTCATCGGCCTGGCGCCTGGTATCGTGAGGCGCACCAACCGACGTCGAAGAGAGGCGGTGCTGCATCAGCAGATCGTTCTGCACATCGTGCCCCAGGACGAAGGCCTGGGTGCCGACCTCGACGAAACCCCAGCGCCGGTAGAAGCCGATGGCGCGCAAGTTCCGCTCCCAGACATCCAGCCAGATCACATCGCAGCCGAACCCTCCTGCCCGCTCGAGGCACCCGTGCATCAAGGCCGCGCCAACCCCGCGCCCGATCCAGGGGGTGGCGGCATAGAACCGCGCGATTTCGACCGGACGGATACCCTGGATGCAATCCGGGGCCGGTCCAAGCTTCAGACGAGCGTAGCCGACCGTATCGCCTCCGGCCTCCGCGATCAGGAACGTGGTGCCGGGCTCGGCCAACTCGGCCGCCTGTCGATCGGGGCTGAAGGCCTGCGCCAGGTAGGCGGACATGTCTTCAGGGGTGTTGTCGGGCGCGAAGGTGTCGCGGAAGGTCTGCGCGCCGAGACTGGCCAGGAGCTCGTGGTCTCTGGCGTCGGCCGTGCGGATGTGGACCGTGGGGTCTGACAACGCGTCTCCCCGCCGATCTTAAGGCACTGCAGCTAGTCGATCTTGCGCACGCCCGGGTGCAAGTAGCCCAGGGCCGCCAGGACGACGGTGCTGCTGCCGCCGATGATGAACACCTGCGCCGGACCGATCTTGTCGGTCAGCACGCCGGCCAGGGCGAAACCGATCGGCATCAGCACGAATGAGCCGAGTGCGTCGATGCTCGAGACCCGACCGAGCATCTCCGGCGGCACCATCTCCTGCAGCGTGTTGATCCAGACCAGGGCGATGGCCGAGAAGGAGACGCCGTAGATGAATGCCGCGGCCAGCATCACGATCAGGTTCGGCGAAAGGCCGTAGGCGACGATCATCAGTCCCCCCAGCGCGGCGCCGGCGTACAGCACCGTGCCGCGGTGGCGGATCCGTTTCATCCGCCCGAAGACGATGGCGCCGATGACCGACCCGATCGAGAACGACGACGCCACGATGCCCAGTGCCTCGACCTGCAGCCCGAGGTGGTCGTGGATCAGGAAGGGCAGGGCGACATTCCGCGGCCCGAATCGGTCACGTTGATGAAGGCATACACCAGGATCGTCACCCACAACCACGGAGAGCCAAGGACGATCCTCCAGCCGTCGCGCATGTCGGACAAGGGAGAAGAGCGCGGCGCGGGGGAATCGGTCGCGGGGGCCGGGGGGCGGATGTGACGGAGAGGCAGCATGCAGGCGGCGCCAATCAGGAAGGAGGCGCTGTCCAGCCCGAAGGCCAGCGACGTGCCTCCGGCCGCGACGATGATGGCACCGATGGTCGGCCCGATCACGCCCGAGAGCTGCCAGGACAGGCTGGTGAGCGAGTTGGCGCTGGGCAGCTCCTCGGCCCGCACGATCTGCGGGACGGAAGCGGTATAGGCGGGAAAGAAGAAGGCCTCCGCCAGGCCGAAGACCACGCTGACGGCGTAGACGTGCCACAGCTGCAGCTGGTCGGTGTATGCCAGCACGGCGACCAGCCCGACCATTAGCGTGTTCACGACGTCGCAGGCCAGCATGATGCGGAACCGCGGCAGCCGGTCGACGACGACGCCGCCTACGAGCAGGAAGAGCAGCATTGGGACGAGCGAGAAGATCGCCAAAGCGCCCATGGCCGCGGCCGACCCGGTCTTCTCCAGGATCCACCACGACAGGGCGATGCGATACAGGCTATCGCCGAGACGCGAGATCGTCTGACCGCCCCACAGCAGGGCAAAGGGGCGCAACCGCAGGGCGCGCAGGAAACTCATGGCCGGGGATTGTATCGCGAGCCGGGGTCCCGGTCGCACTCTCCGCAGGCTCGATAGACGAGCCTGGTGAGGTGATCGGGCGCCCGGTGCGTCGCCCTGCGTGGGGTAGAATAGCCTCGCCAAAGGAGTGCCATGGTCAGCAACGAGCCCGAGCACGAGGCTGCGCTCGCCGCGCTGCCGCCCGGAGCGGACTCCGAGATGGTGATGCGCGCCCTCCACCGCGCCACGCTCAGCCTGTATACGGACCTCTCACTCGACGGCGTCCTTCAGCGCATTACGCAGGCAGCCAAGGACCTCTCGCATGCGCGCTACGCCGCCCTGGGGGTTCCGGATTCGGCAGGCGGGCTGCAGGCCTTCATCGCCTTGGGCATGACGGTCGAGGAGATGGAGCATATCGAGGGCCAGCCGGTCGGTAAGGGCCTGCTGGGCGAGATGCTGCGCGCCGGTCAATCGATCCGCCTGACCGACCTGGGCTCCCATCCAGCCGCAGCCGGCTTCCCTCCCGGTCATCCGGACATGACGTCCTTTCTCGGCGTCCCCATCGCCGCCTACGGCAAGCCGCTGGGCCAGCTGTATCTGACCGACAAGCAGGGCGCGGCGGAATTCTCCGCCCAGGATCAGCGGCTGATCGAAATGCTCGCCGCGCATGCCGCGGCGGCGATCGAGAACGCTTTCCTTTACAAGCAAATGCTCAACAGCGAGTCCGAGCTCACCCAGCGCAACGAGGAGCTCGAGCTGTTCAACTCGCTGGCGACTGCGGTGAGCTCGGCGATGGAGCTCGAGCCGCTGCTCGAGAGCATGCTCGAACGGGTGATAGGGCTGTTCGGCGCCGAGGCCGGCGAAATGTTCGTGATGGAGGAGAACGAGAGCTTCTACCATCTGGCGGTCCATCGCGGCCGCCCGAATAGCTTTTGGGAGAGCGATCATTTCCGCCACGGCGAGGGGTTCATCGGCGCTGTAGCCGCCAACCGCAAGGTGGCATGGACCCACGATCCCCAGAACGATCCGCAGTACCGCGCCCAGGACCTGGTCGGAACTCTGGCCGGCGTCCCCCTGGCCGCCCGCGGCCGGGTGGTGGGCGTCATGACGCTGGCGTTCCGCGGTCAGCGCACGATCAGCCTCCGCGAGGCCGGCTTGCTGGAGGCCATGGGGGCCGGTGTGGGTGTGGCCGTGGAGAACGCGCGTCTCTACCGCCAGGCCCGGCGTCTGGCGGTGCTCGAAGAACGCGAGCGCATCGGCATGGACTTGCACGACGGCATCATTCAGTCGATCTACGCCGTCGGCCTGACGCTGGACTACACCCGCCTGCTGATCCGCGAAGTCGGCCGAGAAGGCCGGCTCGCGCCTGGAGCAGGCGATCGACGGCTTGAACGCCATCATCCGCGACATCCGCTCGTATATCCTCGACCTGCAGCCCAGCCGGATCTCGACCGATAACCTGGTCGAGGCGCTCACCCGGCTGGTCCGCGAGTTCAAGGCCAATACGCTGGTGGACGCCGACTTGCAGGTTGAGCCGGCGGCGCTGCTCGATCTGGGACGCGAGGAACGCACGGCGTTGTTCCTGATCACCCAGGAGGCGCTGGCCAATACCGCCAAGCACGCCCAGGCATCGCGCGTCTTCGTCAGCTTGCGCCCGGGAAGCACCGCCGTGATGTTGCAGATCATCGACAACGGACGCGGGTTCGAGGCCGAGCCATCGTCGGGCCCCCTGGGACACGGGCTGTCGAACATGCGCGAGCGCGCCCGGAGTGTGGGCGGCAGCCTGACGGTCGTCTCGAGCCCGGGCGAGGGAACGACCGTGACCGTGCGCCTGCCCGGCCGTCGGGACCTTCCGCCGCCCGTCGATCCCGGCTGACATTCGCCCCGCACGCCGGGAAAGAGGTCACTGGAGGCCGCCGCGGGCCAGGGCCTATACTGACTTGCACCCTTAGGGGGAACCGCTGTTGGCGAAGGCACGAGTCTACATCGTCGACGAACATGAGCCAGTGCGGTTGGCGCTTGCCGATCGACTGGGCAAGGCCGCCGAAATCAGGGTGCTCGGACACAGCGGACACGCCGATGAAGCCCTGACCGACGTCCGCCGCACGCAGCCGGACGTCGTTCTGCTCGAGGTCAAGAGGAGCGACGGGCTGGGGCTCGAAGTGCTGCGCCAGGTGGCGGAGATGCCTAACCCGCCCAAGGTCCTGGTGCTCACATCCTACCCGACAGAATGGGAAGCGCAGGCGGCCACACGCGCCGGCGCATCCTCTTACCTGCTCAAAGATATCGACCCGGAGGACCTGATCCACCAGATCGTGGAGCTGGCCTCGGTCTGAGCGACTGGATGCGTGCCCACCCCGAATGTCAAAGCCCCCTTCCGGGGGCTTCGTCGTCAGGGTGTCAGGTCGGGGTGTCAGGCTGGGGCGTCAGGACCGCAAGTAGTTGGTTCGGAAGACGAAGTCGAGCCAGATGAAGGCGAGCGAGCCCATCGACAGGAAGATCAGCAGCGCGTTGGAGAGGGCGAACCGCTCGAGGCTTGTGTCGAACAGGCGCAGCACCCCGAGGACGGAGGCCAGGCCAAAGGCCAGCGAGACAACCCAGACCGTCACGCGACGCACGTTCATCCTGCCGCCCTCTGCATTCGTAGTCGATTGGTCCGGATTCTACCCAGGGGCGGGCCGTGCGTCAAGTCCCGCCGGGGATCGGGGCCCCGAACGCCGGGGTTGAGGTTCGGCGGGCTTTCCGTTATAGTAGTCCCTCGAGGGAGAGAGACCATGCCGATGACAGCCAAGCAGAAGCTTCAGCACCGCCGGCAGCGCCGCGTCGTCAAACTGCGGGCGCTCAAGCTGAAGCTCAAGGGAACTCAGGATAGCAAGACGCGCGAGCGACTGCAGGGCAAGATCCGCAGGTTGGACCCGTTCCAGCCCCTGGCGAAGAAGTAGTCACGCGGCCGAAACCCAGCGGGGCCGTCCATGGACGGCCCCGTTTTCATTCCACCTGCTCGGCGGCCAGGCGGCGCGTCAGGCCGCCGGCCGCGCCGGGCGCCGTACCATGGCGCGCAGCTCGTTGGCGGAGAACGGCTTGACCAGGTAATCGTCCGCGCCCGCGTGCAGCGCCCGTTCGATGTCGTGGGGCTCGGCTTTGGCCGAGACTACGATCACGCGGACGTCCGCCCAAAGCGGGTTCGATCGCAGCCGGTGCACGAAGCTCAACCCATCGATGTCCGGCATCATCTGATCGGTCAGCACAATCGCCGGCATTTCGGTATCGATGGCGGTGAGAGCAGCCTCCACGCTTCCGGCGGACAAGATGCGGTGACCATCGGCGATGAGGATATCCCCCACCACCTCACGAAAGCACGGTTCGTCATCCACGACGAGGATCGTCGACATTAGTTGCGTCTCTCCCCGAGACAGCGGCACATCCAGCCGGGCTCATTCTAGGCGCAGCACCTTACACCGGCCTCACGCACGCCTCTCGGCATCCTACAACCAGCTTACGATGGATGCCCGCCGGACCGCTATGGACCGATACGCATGCTCCAGGAGGGCCACGCTAACGGACTGGGCACCCGCGCACGACCGTGCATGCAGGCAAGTGCGGCGGAACAAGACAGGTGCACGGCATGCCGCCGGGCCTTGCGGCACGAACGGTTCCGTGCCCCGCAGCGCCGAATCCGAACGGGGAGATGCGATCGCCACGCAGCGCAGCTCGAATCGTGCGGCGACGGGCGTCGTCAGGCAGACTTCGTTCGGAGGATAGGCTGCGTCTCAGGCTCGTAGCCGCAGGCTTCCGCCTGCGTCATCCGGCCGCAAGGCGCATCGCGGCCGCGACGACGGGCGCGTCATTTCGTTCTCCTACGCGCCGACACCCAAAGGTGAGGTGCGCTAGCTACCATGCGCAGCACGGTGGCTGCGGCTTCGGCGACTGTACTCCACCTCTCGCCCGTCCCCGCGGTTACATGCCCGTGAGGGGGTTATTCGTCGGCGCTGCGCGCGCAGGCCGCGGGTGGGGGGAGGGACGCAGCCTATAGGCTGCGGCTACGTGCACCGAGGAAGTTGAATCGCCGGCCAGGCGGTGCTGACTCGCTGGCTGATACTCGCAAGGTATTTCGGATGACGACTACCCACAGCGACGAGCGTCGGGAGGACTGCAATTCCAGAATAGCGGACGTGGCGCGCGGCAGGTAGCCGCAGGCTTCAGCCTGCGTCAATCGGCCGCCAGGCGCGTAGCGGTCGCGACGACGGGCACGGCATGCCGCCGGGCTTCGCGGCACGAACGGTGATGTGCCCCCTACGTGTGTCGGGTCGCCTTCCCGATCCGAGGACCCCGCGTCAGGCGGAGGCCGAGTCCAGCGAGTCCAGGATCTGGAGAATCTCCTCGCTGCCCGGGATGTCCTCCATGCTCTTGCCGTAGTGGATGTAGCGGGCGATGCCTTGCCGGTCGACCACGACCTGCGCCGGCATGCGCCCCAGCCGGAACAGGTTCACCTCCTGGCCGTACAACTTGAGCACGCTGTGATTCGGGTCCGGCAGCCCGAGGAAGGGCAGGCGGTTCTGTTCCCAGTAGCGGGCGAAGGCGGCCGCATCCTCGGCCCCGATCACGATGATCTGCGCCCCGCGCCGAACGAACTTGTCATGGTCCTGGCGCAACTGCGCCATATGCCGGCGGCAGAACGGTCAAAGGAACCCGCGGTTGAACACCAGGACCACCGGCGACTTCCCCCGAAAGTCGGACAGACGAACGGGGTGGCCGCGGAAATCCGGCAGGCTGAAATCCGGTGCCGGTCGGTTGATCTCGACTCTTGGCATCGCTCCCTCCCCGGGCGCAGCCGCGCCTTGTTGGAACCACCCCCCGAAGCCTCGGCCACGCGCCTGGCGCGTGACCGGCGCCGGCGGCTAGACCCAGCCGTTCTTCTTGTATTGCCGATACCCGGCCTGCAGCGAGCGGCGGATTTGCGCCACCAGCTTCGCATCCAGCGCCTTGACGTGGAAACACGACTTGCCCTTCAGCAGGGCCAGGAGCTCCGGCGCGAAGATCTTCTTCATCTCCGGGTGGGCATAGACCGGCATGTAGTAGAAGCCGACGTAGGACTTCTGGATAACGACGGAAGCGAAGAATACTTCGCTCCGCCGCCGGCCGGCGATTTCGACGTCCTTCTTCGACCACAACTCGTATTGGCGCACGTTGTTGGCCTTCGCCACCAATGGAGGCTGGTAGCGCACCAGCAGGCCGCGCAGCGCCTTGAACGTAGCCTTCAGATCCGATGGTTTGGCAGGCATGACACCGCCTCCTGCTCCGCGCCCCGAGGCGCGGAATCATTCATCTGCCTTCGGGCAACCCGGACAGGAATGTCTGGACCGCCTCCAGAAAGGCCGTCGGACACTCTTCGTGAGGAACGTGGCCGCAGGCAGGGATGACCACTAGCTCGGCACCCCTGATCTCGCCTGCCACTCGAACGCTGTCGGCCGTTGGGACGATTCGGTCGTCATCGCCGGTGACCACCAGCACGGGCATCTCCAGTTCGCCGAGGCGCGCGGGAAGATCGGTGTCCCGGCTGGCCAGCGTCAGCTCCCACAGTGCGCGATCCCAGTTCTCGGCCTGCAGCGGGCGGGTGTATCCGGCGATGACCTCGGACGTGATCTTGGACGGGTCATGCCAGGCAGCTGCGACCATTTCGAGCCCCCACTTACGGATGTTGCGCACGAAAAGTGGCCCGATGCGCCGCACCTGTGGCAGGTTGAGCAGGAAGCGTGCCCAGCCGGGTGCGCCCCCACCTCCGGCGTAGACCCCCGGGTCCACCAGCACGAGCGCCGCCACGCGCTCGGGGTGCTCGAGCGCGGTCATCAGCGCGACCGTCCCCCCGGCCGAGTTGCCCACCAGCACGGCGCGCTCGATGCCGAGGGTGTCCATCAGCCCGAGCAGCAGATCGACCTGAGCGGACTGCGAGTAGGGGTTGAAGTCCCCGGGGAAGGGCGGCATCGGACGCTCGGTCAGCCCGAACCCCGGCCGGTCGAAGGCGACGACCAACCGATCGACGGCCAGCGGCCCGAGCACCGCGTGCCACGAGAACGTGCTCGCCCCGAAACCGTGCAGGAGCACAAGAGGCGGCCCACCGTTTCCGGACTGCTGGACGTGGACCTCGAGGCCGTTGACCTCGATGAACTGGCTATCGGCGTAGGCCAGGTCGCGCGCCGGGTGCGTGTCGCCCGCCGGCGGGATCGGGACGACCAGCGGCAGGATGATGGCCGCCGTCAGCAGAATGCCCAGGCCGGTCAGCAAGATCCGGAGCCAGCGCTTCACGGCGCCGTGCCTGTGTTCATAGAGCTGCAGCTCTCGAATCGGCCATGGTGCTCAGCCATCCGTGGTCCTCAGTCCTCGAATCTCTCCGGATGCCGTGGGCGGTGTTCACGCGGCCGCATCGACCCCGCGTGGCAGGGAGCGGGGCGTCCGGACGCCGGATCAGCCGGCGCCAGGCGAAGGACACGACCCAGACCATGACCAGCGCGCTGAACACGCCAGGCGCCCACGCCCCAACTTGCTGCAGCAGCACGCCTCCGGCCGAGGGCGAGACGACGCGCGTCAGGCTCTCCAGCGACGCCGCAAGCCCGAGCGCTCCGCCCACCTCTTCCGGGTAAACCGCCTTGCTCGAGCGCGCTGCTGAGCACCGTGTTGAGCGTGCCCGTGGCCGCCGCCAGCGGGGTCAGCACGACGAGCAACATGGCGACCGAGGGCACAAACGCCCAGGCGAGGAGCGAAACCGCCAGCACCCCGGTCGCGACAACGATGATCCAGCGCTCGGCGTAGCGCTTGCTCAGCCAGCCGACGCCCACGCCTTGCACCAGGACGGCCAGGATGCCGACATACGCCAGGACGTAGCCGGTCGACTGAGCCGTCAACCCCAGACGGGACTGGGCGAACAGGGCGAAGATCGTCTGGAACATCGACGAGGCCAGGCCGAAGAACAGCCGAATGTGAAGGAGCGGGCCGACTCGCGGGCGGCGCAGCGCCTGCAACATCGCCCCGAGCGTGAAGGGCGGCTTGACCGCGCCGCCATCGCTTCGCGCCGCTCGATCGTCAGGGACTCGGGCAGCCAGGCGAACACGGCCAGCAGGTTGAGGAACGACAGGCCGGCGGCCACGAGGGCCGGGACGGCGAAGCCGCACACGCTCAGTGTGCCGCCCACCGCCGGGCCGATGATGAAGCCCAGGCCGAACGCGGCGCCGATCAGCCCGACCCTCGCGCCGGTTCGAGGCGTCGGTGACGTCGGTGATGTACGCCTGGGCGACCGAGATATTGCCACCCGTCATTCCATCCAGGAACCGGCTGGCGAACATGATCGCTAAAGTCAGCCCTGACGCCAAAGCGGGGTCGTCGGGCTTCCACCAACCGGCCAGCAGCGTGCCCAGGGACGGAGCGAAACCCAAGATCAGGAAGCCGACAAAGGTCCCGGCCAGGCTGACGAGCAGAACGGGCCGCCGACCGAAACGGTCGGACATCCGGCCCAGGATCGGAGCGCCGATGAATTGCGCCGCGGCGTAGGCCGCCACCAGCAGCCCGATCAGGGTCGCCGAAGCGCCGTACTGCTCGGCGTAGAACGGCAGCAGCGGCAGGATCAGGCCGAAGCCGAGCAGATCGATGAAGACGATAACGAAGATAGTGAGCAAGGAGCGACGCTGCATCGGAATCTATACCTTCAGGTTGGGGTGGCGTCGATCGCGCACCGAATGAATCGCCAACTCGCGGCTGCCCGGCCGGATCACCGGAGCCGTTACCATTTTACGTGCCTTCCCGACCATCGGTTCCCTCCTCAGGCGCGCCATCGTCATCCCCGCTGCTCCGGCGAGCCGAACGGTTCAGGCTCCACGGGAACGACCTGGATGTCTACCGTCTCCACGCGGCCGATGGCCCGGTGAACGAGCTCCCGCAGCGAACCGGCGAGCATCGCCGCCGGGCCCATCACCTGCACCGTCAGACCCGTCTTCCCATCCGTGGCCGCACTCGCCAACCAGACGGCCTTGCGCGCAGCGATCTCCGGCGGCTGTGACCACATGCGCAGCACCGTCTGATACGCGCCTCCCAGCCGGTCGGTATGGCCGACATACGCCTCGGGGCGCGTGAGCATCTCGGTGCGCATCATGCCCGGGGACAGGGCGAAGACCCCGACGCCGCTCCCGGCATACTCCTCGGCCAGAGCCATAGTGAACGATCGGACCCAGGCCTTGCTGGCGCTGTAGGCATTCTGCAGCGGGGCGGGGGAGCGGGCGCCGCGTCCCAGCACGTTGATCAGTTTGCCCGTGCGGCGCGGCAGGAAATGCTCGAGGGCGGCACGCGCTCCGTAGTACAGACCCAGGACGTTGGTGCGCACGATGCGCTCGAATTCATCTGGCGGGGCGGCGAAGGTCGGGCCGTAGGGGGCCGTGACGCCGGCGTTGTTCACCCAGACATCGAAGTGTCCATGCTTCTGCAAGGCAAAGGCCGCCAGCGTCTTCACCTGAGCCGCCTCGGTCACGTCGCAGCGCACGCCCGACGCCCGTGCCCCGTCGGCGGCCAACCCGGCCACTGCGCTGTCCACCGCCGTCGCCGAGCGGCCGGCGATCACCACCGCCGCTCCCTCCGCGGCGAAGGCCTCGGCGATCGCCAACCCGAAACCGCGCGTCCCGCCCGTGATAACGGCGACTTTGCTACGCAATCTTTCGCTCATGCACCGGCTCCTTGCTCCGACGGCATCTGCCGCCCGCGCACCCGCCGGGCGACCCACAGGCCGGCGCCGAATAGATCCGGCCAGGACGAACACGGCCAGATAGTCGATCAGCGGGATGCGCACGATCTCGTTCAACTGCGCCCAGCCGCGCTCGGAGTAGATCCACAGCACCGAACCGGAGAACGCGGCGAAGACGGCCAGCCGCGCCCGGCGAGTAAGCCCCAGCCCGTACATCTGCGTGATGACGAAGATCCCGCTGAACCCGAACAGGAACATCGGCCACAGCCCGGCGCCTTGCGCCACGGCGACCAGCGTGCCGTGCACCGCCACCAATCCCTCCTGAACGAAAGTCCAGGTCCGGTTGACGTGCACGCGGGTGAAGAACAAGCTGCCTTGCAGGAGCAGTAGGAACATGTAGATGAAGCCGATCAGGTGCCCGGGGGTCGAGACCATCGGGTGGAACCAGAAGGTGTACACCGTCGCCCAGGCGAAGAAGTAGCCGTGATACTTGCGGGCGAAGTCGGTGATCTCCTTGCCGATCGGCGCCTTGCGTCCGAAGAACAGGCCTCTTCGCGGGTTCTCCATCAAGAGCACCCATACCAGCAGCACGATCACCGAGCCCTGCGAGGAGAAGATCGAGACGTCCTGCGCCAGGCCGTCGTAGAACACGTGCGTCTGTACGAAGTGCAGCAGGATGAATAGCGCATTGACCCCCAGCGCCAGCACGTTGAACCTGTGCAGCCCGGTCGTGGTGGACGGGCGGGTCTTCTGGGCGTATGCGATCAGGACCCACAGCGCCACCTGGTGGCTCAGGTAGAGCGACCAGACCGAGGCACGCGTCCAAAACGTTGGTTCGGGGAGCTTCCACAAGTACCACGCCGCACCCTGATCGGGCAGCAGCTTCACGGCGTCGAGGCGGGGCCCGGCCCAGGCGATCAGGGCTGTCAAGGCCAGGCTGAAAGCGATGCCGAGCCACAAAGCGCGCGCAGCGCTCATGGGTCTCGTCGGATCGATGGCGGTCTTCTCGGTCACTTGTCCCTCTTCATTTCAGAGATAATGACCGATCTTACCCTCATTGTCCATATTTTGTCAATAACAAATCTGGATTATCTCGGCTCAAGGCAAGGCCGGGGGAGGCGCCTCCCCCGGCCTTGCCCCTCGCCTCTTCCGAGCAGCCTAGCTTCGCTTGCGGAGTGTTTCGGTTCCGTCGCGGTAGGCTTCCCCGAAGAGCGCCGCGCCGACGAGCATCGCGTAGACGAAGGTGGGCACGAGAACGAGGAAGCCCAGGCAAAGCAGGACCATGGTCGAGTACAGGATCATGAAGGCCCAGTAGGCAATCCCCAGGATCCCGCTGACCACGACGAAGGCGACGAAGTAGCCGAGCTTATTGGCCGAGAGGATGCGCCACCACTCCCGGATGCGGAAGGCAGCCGAGAACCTGTCCTCGGCTGCGAAGTGAGAAACGCAAGCGGGCAGCGGGAGGATGCCCAGCGCGAGCAGGACCGACCCAACAAACATGGACAGGAACAGTACCAGCATCGCCACGAAGGCAAGCAGGATCGCAGGATCACTGACGCTTGTCTCGGTGCTGGTGGCGATCGAGAAGGGGATGATGGCGCCGAAATAAGCGGCGAGACCCAGGAGGAAGACAACCAGGGCGGGCAGGGTGAAGACGAGCTGGATGATGAACCCTCGGAAGCCGAGGCTGAGCATGGAGGGCCAATCGTCCCAGGCCGGCATCGACGGTGCCTCGCCCCTTGCGGTGCGCTGGAGGATTCGCAGGGCATACCCGTAGACGAGGAGCCCGGGGAGGATGGGGAAGAAGTACCCGGCGAGCATCAGCGCGCATCCCAGGGCGAACCGTGAGCGTGACTCACGGTCTTGGATGGGGAATCGGAAGTACTGCTTCAGCGCGGACGTCGCTCCGTGGATGTTCATCGGTCAACCCTCCTGGGCCGCGTCGCTGCCCTCGGCTCCGCTGCCGCGAGACCGCCCTCCGCGCAACGGGCTCGAGCCATCGAACACCGCCGAAGGCCGCCGCAGGCCGTCCGCCCCGGATGACCTAACCGGGGTCCCGCCGAAGGCCCCGTCGTTGGCGGGGCGTTCTTTGCGGGACGTTCTTTGCGGGGGGTTCTTGACGCAGCGTCTAGGGCGGGAGTGTCCGTTCAGCAGTGTCTAGTGTAGATGCCTTCAGGCCACTTAGCCCGCGGCCACGCATGCCTTGGAGGCCCCTCCAATATCCTCGTCGGTCAGAACCACAACCACATTCGCAGTCTGGTTGGCGAGGACCGTCACCGGCTGGCAGCTGACCGTCGGCTCATTGGCCTGCGGCGGCCCCTGCGGGGGACGATCGATCGTCAGGAAGGCCACGATGTAGTATGTGCCGGCGGGGAGGTCCCAGTTGAACTCGCCAGAAGTCTCGGTGAACGAGGTGATCGCCACCGGCGATGGGAGCCTCATTGGGAAGGGGTGGGTGATCGATGGCGAAGACGAGCAGACCCCCCGTCGAGGGCCCGGTGTATTGGATGGTCCCGGCGATGCCGGTCGGTGGCGTCGTGGGCGTGGGCGGCAGAGGCGTTTGCGTCGGCGGTGGCGGTGCCGTCGGCGTCGTCTCGGCGGGCGCCGCCTGACAGCCGGCGAGGAGAACAAGTGCGATGCAGCACAGCAGGTTGAGCCTCCTCATGGTGTTCCTCCTTTGGCTTGCGGCCAAGTATGCGAGAAGCCGCCCGCCCGCGCCAGTTCGGCCGGCCTGCCCGACGGCTTTGGGAGACGAGGTCCCACGATGTTAGTGGGAAGCTGCCCGGCGGAAGCGGGCAAGGTACCTGTGACTCTAGGCGAAGCGAGCGGGCAAGACAAGCATCCCCGAAGGCTTGGCCCGCCGGGTCAGTCGAAGACCGCCGAGGGTCCCGCGTTCTTGGCGGGATTCGTCCCGGATGTCGTTACCGGGATCGTGCCGCAGGCCCCGCGCCCTGGGCAGGGGTGCCCTTCCAGGGCCGAAGGTCCTGGTGATCATCCAGGACTTAAGCGAGTTGTTGGGCGCTGCCCTATGGAGAGTCATGGGCGAACCCCAGAGAGCCGGAGGAGTTCGCTGATAAGCCTTGAGTAGTCTAGTTTGAGATCGTCGATATCGCTCTTGCGTGTGATGTACGTGCGATCGTGGGCGGCGGTGTCGCCCAGGGCTTTCACCTTGGGAGCGGTTCTTCTCAGGTTGGAGGACTTCGCGACGGAGGCGTCGGTGAGCATATGGTTGATCAGGGCTTCAAGTCCAAGGAAGTTGCCAGCGTGCTGGATCTCGGCATGTCGTTTCTGGCTTACGTAGAGTTCTATGATCAATGACTCCATCAACCTTCGAGCAATCACGGCTGAGGCGTCGTATAGGCCGTGATCGTAGGCTGCGTTGATCTGAAGGACCAGTTGCTCGAGGTAAGGGCGGGTGCCAGCGACAAACGCTTGGGGAAGGAGTGAGTCGGAGGGGGGGACCACCCGTATCTTGAGATGAGGGCCGTACGTGGCGTCGAGCTCTCCGAGCCGTCGCACGTCAATCTGGTATGTCCCGGCGCGTGCGCCTCGGATCGTGTAGCGGCTTTGTCGGAGATCGGCGTCAAGCCTCGAGACGTTCGGCTTGGGGAAGTCCTCGTCGTGGAGATCGTTGGCGAGTTCCGACGCACTCCTTTCCTCGAATTCCTGGGTGTGGCGGTAGTACCAAAGAAACGCGATAGCGCGTTCGGTGTGGGTGAGGCTGAGCGACGCCAGAGCCTTCGCAAATGAGCCCCTATCCGGCATCGCCGCCTCCCTTGAGGACCTCCTTGATGTATTGGACACCGCGGCGATTTCGACGATACCCTCGTGGCGTGGCCGCGTCTTCTCACACGGTCGCCCACTACATACCTGGCGCCAGAGGTGGTCACTGCTCGCAACACGTTTTGTCGGAAGACAGGATCCCGAGGTCTGTTGTGACTGCGCTGATCTCGACGGTGGTAAGGCCGAAGACGTCATTCATGTGCTCGTGGGCGATGTAGAGGGGAAGCAGGACGCGATTGACCTCGCTTGTTCGATCGAGAAGCCTGCGTTTCGATGGCTTCGGCTTCCTCGCATGTCCTGACTAGGTTCACGAGGGCTGCAAAGTCTGCGTCGGTGGGCGTTCCGCCTTCGGCGCTGGAGGGACGGGGCGTCTCCCTAGTGCCTGCAGCTTTTCTTGTGGGTTTGGCTTTGGGCGCTTGGCTCGGGAGGCCATAGAATGCGAGGAGCTTCTGGACTTCGTCCTCGGTCCCCTCGATTTCGACGGTCGTCCCGTTCGGGAGCTTGACTACAGCGTTAGGCATGGGACTTCCTCGTTCGGATCCACGTGCTCGGGCAGCGCCTAACGGCCTCAAGCTAAGCCGCTCGGCGGGAGCGGGCAGTTCTCCCCTACGCTGCGGCAGGCCGGCTGGCCGGGCAAGTAGCAAAGGACGCCCGGCCTGCCGGGTCAGCCGAGGGCCGCCGAAGGTCCCACGTTCTCGGCGGGATTCGTCCCCGGATGTCTCTACCGGGAACCCGGTGGTCCTCCAGGGCTTCAGCGAATTGTTGGACCGCACGGCGCACCGAGAGCCGACGCCACAGCGATGCCAGGGCTCCATTATGGGATCACCATGAACCTTCTATTCGTGTCTCCAAACTCGAACAGCGGCTCGAAGATCACTGTGACTTCAGTTTCGTCCTGGGCGGCCTGGAGAGTGATCCAAGCCCTCGACTACGCCACCTGGGTAGAGGACAGCGTCGAGTGGTGGCGCTGGATCGACCACCAAGGGGATGTCATACACCTTTCTAGCGCTCCCGGTGGTAGAGAATGAACTTGCGTCCATTGTTACAGCGTGGTCGGCCTCTCCAAGGTAGCGCACGCCGCACCCTCAAGGCGATGTATTCCATGCCTTCTGCAGGTGGTTCGTTGAATTGGTTGGCGGACTGCACCATGGTCCATGCTCCGTCGCCACGAATCGCCCTCTAGGATGGCCAACTCCCAGTCCTCCGTGACTACCGTCTCTCCGATGGGCGCAGGATCATCGCGAGTCGCGCCAAGGTCATTCGGCTCAACGTCCTTGAGCTCCGCTGAGACAGGGACGGCAGGCGCCTTCGTCAAGCTCGATGTAACGGAGTGCGTCCTGGTCAAAGCTGAAGGCCTCGTCGACGACCAGCATCAATTCGTTCGGCTTGGGTGACCGTGAATGCTGCCCAGCCCTCCGCCACGCCGCCGTTGTATAGGGCCGCATCAAGCTGAGGTTCAGGTGCAACCACGAGCGCGTACCACCACATGAGTAGAGAACTAGGCGGTCACCGGTGACATTGAAGTCGCACTCGCCTATCATGTGTTCGTCGGTGTCGACGTGGGTGCTCTTGACACTGAGCCTGACGAGTAGGTACTCCATGCCTTTCGGCGCCGGCTCGTTGAACATGTTGGCTGACTGGATGTCTGCCCACGCGGCATCGCCACGCTTGGTTTCGAGGACTTGGACCTCGAGAAATTTGGGGCAATTGCCACCCTCGGCGCGGGGAATACGGGTGTGCTTGACTGAAGCCAACCGGGGGCGGTGTCGCAGTGGGAGGGACGGGCGTGGGCTCAGGTGTAGTTGTCGGAAGCGCAGCAGAGGTGGGTTCAACAGGAGGGGGTTGGCTATTCGGCGTAAGTGTGGCTACTTCCCCTCCACAGGCCAGAGTGGCGACAACGAGTACCGAAGCGACCAGCAGCGACTTCCAACGCGCAAGTGTCTTCTGCATCCCCAGACCTCCTTCATAGCGGTGCGCCCGAGGGACGCCCGGGCAATTGATGGTCCGTACGGCTCAACTAGTGATTTCTGCCCGCACAACAACTGGGAAGCACATCGCGCACAGCATTCAACGGAGATTGCGAGGAGCGCCTCGCACACTCTCCAAGTGCTCATGATTTGCCAGATAGTGCGCTTCATGCGTGCGGGTGTTCTTTCGGTATATCGCGCCCATGGCGATCGGTAATCGAAGGCCGTCCCCACGGCGTCGGTCCGCGGTGGAGTCGGCCAGCCCGCCGACGCGGTCGAATAAAGCCTGCATCGCAGCGTCAGTGAGAGCCAGCGGAATCCCCCCGATCGTCGGCAGCGCCCGGTCGAATCCCCTGCCGGGTGTCCGGTACTCCATCAGTCTAGGTCCTGCACATTGTCCGGCGCAACTAGGAGGTTGGTCGGGGGATAAGTGGAGCAGCCCGCCGGTTAGCAGATGGCTGCGAGGCCCGACGCGGCACGCGCGAAATCGTAGGGGCGGGTTTCAAACCCGCCCCGACGCCCCAGACGTGGTCAGGTTCGGCCGCGACGCGGTAGGGGCACGGCATGCCGTGCCCCTACGGTCTGGCAATCGCACGTGTCGCTTCCTCAGCCGGTCGATGTGGATTCACTGCCCCGCGCCCAGGCGATTCGAGCATCGACGCGGCGCACCAGCCGGTAGCCGACGGGGCGGAAGCCGAACCGCGGCAAGGTGCGCGCCACGCCGCGATTGGCGCTGCGCCAGTCGGTCTCACAGTAGTCGTAACCGGCGGCGCGTGCCTGCGCCAACCCATGCCGGGTCAACACGGATTGGATCCCCTTGCCGCGCTCCTCGGGGAGGGTCGAGAAGACGCTGATCGTCACGGACTTCTCGGGCACGAGCACCTCGTCGGGTTCGTCCGGTTCCCAGTAGCCCTGGATCGCCACGACGCGCCGATCGATCTCCGCCATCCACACCGTGACGGTCGGGTCGGTGGCGAGCTCGGCATACCCGGCGCGGATCACGGGCGCGGCTTCCGGGAGGGTGATGCCCCACACCGGAGCCTTCACCAGCTCACGCCAGATCATCTCGGAGAAGCCGGCCAGGATCTCGGCATCCTCCGGACCGGCGCGGCGGATCGTCAGTCCCGGTGGAGGCGGCGGGGCGGGCTTCACCTCCCGCAGATCGGCCAGGGCATGCACTTGTTCGATCCCAAAGGCCAGCGCAAACCAGGCCTGCACGATCTCCGGTTCCGCAACAGGGGTCATGGCGAAGTGAAAGAAGACGCCGTCGCGCACCCACGCGTCGCCGATGGCGGCATACAGGTCGGCAACGACTGAGGGGTCGACGCCCTCGGCCAGCGCAAGCCCGGGGCTGTGCACCCATGCGTTGGGCCCCCACACCGGTTCGGGCTTCGGCGAACCGATCATGTAAGCCAGCAGCCGATCGCCCTCGAAGGCGACCACCCCGGTCGCCTGCGGTTTCGACCAAAGCGCGGCCAGGCCGGCCTGGGCCGGTGCCGGCGCTTCATACTTTCCCGGCAGCGCGGGATCGACCTGGCGCAGTCGTGCCTGCCGTGCTGCCAGCAGCGCCGCCGCCTGTGGAATCAGATCTTCGGAGAAGGGGCGGATCTCCATCTGAGAACGCGCGAACCCAGCCACGACCTAGAACCTCCGGAATGGAATACCCGCGACGTCGCTGCCATGGAAGAGAGCGCTTGGATTTGAACCGCGGCGGCGCGTGCCAGCGTAGTGTATCAGCCGACAGCGCACCGGGCGAACAAATATTGTCTCAGGCGGAAGCCGGAAGGGGAGGCACATCGGCCAGGCTGAGAGTTGCCTGGCGGTAGGCGCCCAGAGCGATGGACAGATAGGCCCCCAGGTAGACGACATCGATCACGCCGCTGATGCCATTGCGCCCGACCGCGTAGACCCCCACCCAGGCTGCATAGGCGAATGCGGTGTCCGACAAGGCGAACAGCAGCATGCCGATGGTGAGGGGCAGCCAGGGTCGCCCGATCAATCCGTCCCACACTACGATCAACGATAGCGTGGCGATGAAGGCGAGCGTCAGGTTGCCGATCAGATAATAGGAACCCACGAACGCTTCGGCCCAGCTTCCGGCGGGCAGGTCGCCGCACATCGGCGCCAGCAGCCAGGCGGCGAGCGCGGCGAGCAGTGCGGCATAGATGACGGCCGCCACGATCCGCTGTCGGGTGCGCAGCCGCACGCCCAGGCTGCGGTAGCCGAGGTAAAGCCCGAGGATCAGGGGTGCGTAGCCGATCCCCCAGATGACGTCGGCGACCGAGGGATACGGCACCTCCCGGCCGGCGCCGATCTGGAAATACATCCAGATGCACTCCGCCACGGCCCAGAATGCCATGCCCGTCCCCAGAAGGATCCAGGCCCGGCGCTGCGGCATCCCGCGATCGAAACGCGAGCTGGCAACCAGGGCGAGGATCGCCGCCAGGAGCGCCGCCCCGAGATACAAGCCGTCGGAGACGACCTCCAGCACGCGGGTTCCGCCCGGCTGCCAGACGTAGACGCCGATAAAGGCCAGCAGCACAGCGATGACCGCCAGGCGGGCGAACCAGGGCCGTGGGTTCATGGCCTCCTCCACCCGCTCAACCGAGCGGGATCAGCGGGCTCCTGGCGTTCAGTTCCGCCAGTCCGGGCGGAAGGTTCATGCAGGCTTCCTGAAGCGTGGTGCGCAGCACCTGCTCGCCCAGGATCTTTCCTGCCACAAGTCGGGCGCACGCGGAGTAATCGAGGTAGACCGTCAGCATCATCCTGGCGTCGACCTCCGGCACACGGTGGGAGAGCGACTTCAGGTCGGGCAGCCCGGTCAGCGCCGTCCAGGCATGCTCCTGGGCGTACGTTTCGATGCGCGCCTCGAACTCCTCGGCCAGCCCGCGCCCGCCGGTCCGGCCGACCGCCTCGACGAGCGCTGCGCGCAGCGCGCTGAACAGCAGCGTCAGGTTGGCGCATTCGACGGCGTTGGCGGCCGCGCGGAGCGGGCCGCTGGGTTGGCGAGGGAGAGGATGAGACATGCTGCGTTGTCAGGCCGAGCCGACGTGCCCCCCGTGTTCCCCCGGGAGCGTGCGACTTGGTGGGCAGGCGTGGCGCAGAGTGCGCCGCCAAGAGGCTACTCTAGCACACGTTGGTCGTTGCCGCAGGGGCGCATCGCCGGGCGGCCGGGCGTGGCGGCGGGGGTCCACTCGGTGGACCCGATGGCCTAGCCCTCGACCGCGCCACGCAGCTGCCTCGATCCTCGCCCCATTGTCCATCGGGTTCGGAGGCAATCCTTCGACAAACACGCGATCGCTCACCTCGGAAGGACAGCGTTCGTTTCAGTCGAGGATGGAGCGAGGCTCAGAAGAGAACCGGCACCATCAAGGTGCCCGGTTGGTCAAGGCGAAGAAGGGCGAGCTCAGGTCAGGCGGTGGCTGCATCCATGGCGGACATCTCGTCGGGCGTCAGCCGCCAGCCGATCGCCCCGGCGTTCTCCTCCGCTTGCTGTGCCGTCTTGGCGCCGGGGATCGGCAGCGCTCCCTTGCAGATCACCCAGTTCAGGGCGACCTGAGCAGGGGTCTTCCCGCCGTGTCCGGCGCCGATCTCGCGCAGTAGCCCCACCATTCGGCCCAGCCGGTCATACGATGGCGCAGCCAGGCGGGACGAGCGCAACCCGCGCATCGGGTTGCTGCGCGAATACTTCCCGGTCAGCAGCCCCTGCGCCAGCGGGGAGTAGGCGATGAGGGTCACGTTCAGTTGGCGGCAGGTTTCGAGCAGCCCCGAACGTTCGGGCCGCCGGTCCAACAAGCTGAACCGCACCTGGTTGGAAGCCAGCGGCACGTTGCGCCGCGCCAGGGCGGCCTGCGCCCGGCGCATCTGCGTCACGCTGTAGTTGGATACGCCTGCGGCGCGGATGAGCCCCTGGTCGACCGCATCTGCCAGCCCCCCCATCCAGGTCTCGATCGACATCGGCGGATAGGGCCAGTGGATCTGGTACAGGTCGATCCGCTCCACGCCGAGGCGCTGCAGGCTTGCCCGCGCCGCGGCCGGCACCGACCTGCCGCTCAACCGCCACGGGTACGGGAAGAACTTGCTGGCTACGATCGCCGGCCGCCCCGCCTCGCGGATGAACGTGCCCAGGTTGCGCTCGGAGGCGCCCGAGCCGTAGATCTCGGCCGTGTCGAAGAAGTTCAGCCCGCGCGCCAGGCAGCTGTCAAACGCGGCACGGATGTCGGCGGCCCCGTACTCCTTGCCGTAGCCCCAGAAGGTGGCATCTCCCCATTGCCAACCTCCAACACCCAGCTCCGGAACCTCGATACCGGTCGTCCCCAGGGCGACGTACTTCAATGCACCACCACCACCATCACCCATCGGCCTATGCTCCTGTCCTTTGACTTCCGAAGTCGGAACGACTTCGGATGTCGGTCTGTCTACCGCGCCGCAACATGATCCGAGAAGTAGGGCTTCCACGGCCCGCAGCCGTCGATGAACGGCTGCATCAGGGCACGTTCGGCCTGCACGGTGTGCATCAGGTCATGCCCCGCCCATTGCTGGATCATCTCGCGCAGGGTGACCCGGCCCAGCTCCGGGTGGAGGGCCGTGCGGTCCAGGTCGGCGTGCCCGAGGCGGGACAACAGCTGGAGGCTGGCTGTGCGAAGCTGCTCGAGCTCCTCGGCCAGGTGCCTGGCATCGCTCGCTGTCCGGCCCTGCGCATCCCCGGCTGCGGGATGGAACGCCTCGAAGTCCTTGCCCTGGAGGAATCGCTCCACCCGCACCGGGAAGACCCCGCGTTCGGTTTCGACCAGATGCTGCAGGCACTCCACCGCCGACCACTCGCCGGGTGCCGGCGCGCGACGCAGCAGCTCCGGTTCAACGGACTCGGCCAGCGCAGTCCAACGCGCCGGAGTGGTCCGGAGCACGGACTGAGACCACATCATGACATCCTGCATTTTGGTTCCTCCAGACGACCCCCGGCAGCTCCCCTCGACACGGGTCGAGCGGCCTCTCTGCCTGTTGCGCCCGATGATACTCCATCCGCTATGCAGGGCTGGCATGGGAGCCGGAGATGCGAGATGCCAGACTTCCGTGCTCAGCTGCCGGCATCGCCCATGCGTCGAAAGACGCGGCAGATAGCCAGCGAGATCCACAACGCCGTGTTGGGGTCGCTGCCGCGCGTCGCGTGCAGCTGCCAGGTGCCGTCGGGCCTTTGCGCGCGGACGAACCAGTCCAAAGCCTCGGCGACCTTCGGGTGGTCCAGACTGACCCCGATCAGGGTCAGGCTGTCGAGCGCCGAGAGTAAGTCGGTGAACCAGAACGGGAAGCCGAACCCCAGCCAGAACGACGCCGCATCCCGGCCGGGGTACTTGTCTCGGGAGAACAGTCGATCGGCCAGGAGTTCCGGCGGCCTGCCTGCGCGGCGGACGATCGCCGGTAGCGGGAGTGGGCGGCAAAGGCGCGCAGCACGACGCCGGTCACCATGTGAGACGACGGCCGAGCTCGGTCGGGAGCGAGGGCTGGTAGGGAGAGCGACGGCTGGTCCCATCGGCCGCGTGCGCGTCAACATCGGGATGGCCCAGCCGCCGTCGTCCTGTCGAATGCTGAGCAGCCATGCGAAGGCACGCCGCACGCGGGGATCCCCGCCGTATCCGGCCTTCACCAGGAGTTCGAGGATCCCGGCGGTGTAGTTGGGCGTGTACTGGCGGCCGTAGATACCGCGGAAGTCGCCGGCCGTCCTTCTGTCGGGTGAACAAGAACTCGGCCGCGTGGCCGACCGCGGGCAACCGGCGCGTGGCAGCGAACTTCTCGACCAGGACGCCCAGCATGCGGTAGGTCTCGATCTGGGCATAGTCCTCGAAATCACGGTACCTGGGAACACCGCCTCCGGGGTAGGGCCACGATCCGTCGGACTTCTGCTTGCGGAGTAGGGCTTGCACCCGCGGCAGATTCCAGAGTTCGGCAGCCGGCCCGGGGTTCTCCCCCAGCAAGTCGCGTGCGGCCGCATGGCGTATCGCCGGGTCACCGCTCGACACGAGGGCGGGGAGGGGATCGAAACGCAGGCGCTTGATCCATCGCAGGCGAGCCGATGCACGGCGGATTGGAGGTTGAGGGGTCATCTCCGAGGTCCTCCCTCCGGCGGCCGGAGTTCGACGGCGCTTTCATCTCCGTCCGCCCGACGCTGGGGTGGGAGAGGTTCGGCGGTCCCCGGTGCGCCTCAGCATACGCTCCCAGCGCCGGGTTGTCCGCCAGCCGCAGGTCAAGCCGAATTGCACCAGAGGTCGACGCGTCCCGTCGGCTTCAACGGATGATATCGCCAGCGAGCTGCCGGCCGCGCGGCCGGTTGGTCGAGCCCGCAGCCGAGGGAGCGTAACACCTGCTCGGCGACGCGCAGCCCGCCGAGCGCCGTGGCGGCGACCGACTGGCCGGGGAAGATGCTGTCGCCGGCGAGCCAGATCGCCGGGGCAAGCCGCGGGCAAACGATCGGAACAGGCTGGTTTGCGGGAAACCGCCAACCCAGCCCCCGATCCTGCGCGTGAAGCGCACGAAGGTATCCGGCGTCCCGGGCAGCACCAATCCGGCGGCCGAGCGAATTCCGGGCAGCACTCGCTCCGCGGCGCCGAGCAGCCGGTCGGTATACGCCGCCTCGCGCGGAATACGCCGGTCCGTCTTTCTCGAGCCCCCACCACGAATCGAGCCGCGTGTGGGTGCTGAGGGTCACCGCCCGACGTCCGGACGGCGCGCGCGCCGCATCCCACCCCGGGCTGATCGACAAGAACGTCGAGTTCCCCTCCCCCAGAGGCTCGCGGAGGAGTACCTGATGATGGAGCGGGAATCCATCGGGTACGACCGAGGCATCGATCCCGGCGTAGACGGTGAAGGCGCCCCAGCCGGCCGGGTGGGGCGGCAATCGCCGAAGGGGAGGAGGCGCGTCCTCGCCAAGCAGGGCGGCCGCATTCCAGGGGGTCAGGTTCAGGATCAGCAGGTCGACCGGAAAGCTTCCACCGCGGCGCGTCTCGACGCTCACCGGTGCGCCGGCGCGCATGCGGAGGCCGGTCACTTCGTGACGGTAGAGCACGCGGCCCCCCAGGCGCTTGATCGACTCAGCCAGCGTGTGGGCGATGGCGCCCATGCCCCCCTCGGCCTGGACGACGCCGCGGCGCGGCAGGTCGAGCGCGGCGGCGGCGTACAACGCGTTGGCGTGTTCGCTGGTCGTCTGGGCCGAGATCAGGAGTTGGCCATCGACGAACAGGCGCAGTTGCGGATGGGCGGCGGGCAGGTGGCGCGCGGTGGTGGTGAACGCATCGGCGGCCAGACTTCCGGCGCGCAGCCCGGGCGGCAGGCTTCGGAGGACGGAGGCGCCGATGCGAACCAGGTCGATCAGTTCTGGAAGCGAGGCCGGCGGCCAGGGAGGCAGCCTGCTCGCCAGCTCCCAGACTGCCTCGGCCGTCCGTTCCTGCCACTCCCAGAACGCTTCGGCGGGTCCGTTGAGCTTGGCGCGTTCCGACGTCCAACGCGTTGGATCGGTCCAGCGATGGATGGGATCCCCCTGGGGCAAGTGGACGGTGAGGGCCGGGTCCTCCGGTCGAACGGGCCATGCCGGGATCCCGGCGGTCTGTGCCAGCGCGTCCATCGGGCCGCCGGGAAAGAAGCCGGCGGCCAGCGTCGCCCCGGCATCGAAGCGATAACCTTGATGGAAGAATGTGCCGGCGCAGCCGCCGGCGTAGATGTGGGCCTCGAGCACGGTCACGTCGAGC
Organism: uncultured Chloroflexia bacterium; assembly: GCA_963743255.1. GTDB lineage: Bacteria > Chloroflexota > Anaerolineae > Anaerolineales > E44-bin32 > DYJB01. The sequence continues at coordinate 117,250 of CAVUPD010000014.1, read as the reverse complement.
CCGGCGCGGGCGAGGACGGCAGCCGCGGACAGGCCGCCGATCCCGGCGCCGACGACGACGACGTGCTTCACGCGCGTTCCAGCAGGCGGCGCGTCTTCCATCGTCGGTAGGCGAACAGCCACGGCAGGCCGATCCACATCATCAGCCCCACCGGGCCCCAGATCACATGCCGACGCAGCCGCGCCGTGATCGAGTCGACGACGCGAGACGTGCCCGAGGAACTCGGTTCGAAGGTGTGGCGGTGGACCCACTCGGCGAATGGCCCGGCCGTCTGCCGGTCGGTGAACCCTCCCGGCCCGGCCTGCTCGATGTGGGCCGTCCAGCGAATCGGAAACGGCCCGAGCCACACGTGGAAGCTCATCGTGTCCCCGGCCTGAAGGACCGAGGGCGAGGCATCGAGCCGCATGGGCAGGAGCGGCGGCGTCAGCGCCACGAGCGAGGCGGCCCGGGCGTGGAACTCGCGCACCCGCGCCTGGGAGGAGCGCACTTCAAACTGGCGTTCGAAGATCATGCCAGCAGATCGCGCAGCGCGCCTGCGAACTGAGGGTGTCGGAAGACGAACCCCAGCGACTGCAATCGGTCCGGCGGGGCGAGCTGGCCCTCGAGGATCAGGATGCTCTTCTCGGCCAGCAGCGCCCGCAGCGCGAAACCCGGAATCGGCAGCCAGGCCGGACGGCGCAGAGTCCGGGCGACGACGGCGGCTACTTCGGCGTTGCGCAGTTGATGTGGGGCGGTCAGGTTGAAGGGTCCGCGAGCCTGAGGCTGCTCGATCAGGAAGCGAATGGCGTTGATCTCGTCTTCGATGTGGATCCACGGATACCACTGCCGACCGCTGCCCAGCCGTCCCCCCACGAACAGGCGATAGGGCAGCAGCAGCATCGACAGGATCCCGCCGGATGGCGTCTGGACGACCCCGGAGCGCGTGATGGCGCGGCGGACGCCCATCGCTTCGATCGGTGCGGTGGAGGCTTCCCAGTCGACGCACACGCTCGCCAGGAAGTCGTTCCCGGGAGCGTCGTCCTCGGCGCACCGGGTGTCATGCGTGACGCCGTAATACCCAACGGCCGACGACTGGATGACGACCTTCGGCTTCTGCACGGCACGTTGCACGGCGTCGACGATCGCCAGGCCCGCATCGCGGCGGCTGTCCCGGATCGCCCGCTTTCGTGCGGCCGTCCAGCGGCCGAACAGGATCTCAAGTATCCCGCCTCCGGCGATGCTCTCTCCGGCCAGGTTGACGATCGCATCGGCGCCGTCGGCTAACGCGGCCCAGCCTTCTGCGGTCTTCCCGTCCCAGCGCTCGGCCCGCACGCCGCCGGGCAGCCCGGTCATGAGTTCGGGGGCGCGGCTGAGAACGATCACATCGTGACCGTCGGCCGCCAGGCTGCGCACCAGCGCCGAGCCGATCAAACCGCTTCCCCCGGTCATCACCACGCGCATGGGAACCTTCCTCTCAATCCGCCGAATCCGTTGGGATCGATGCCGCCAGCCATGTCGACGATCGGGCGGCCCTGCGGCCCGAGATTCTCGGCCAGCGCGCGTTGGTAGGCAGTGAGGAACGACGTCAGCTGTTGGGCCGGGATACGGGCATGGGCCAGCAACCCGTCCACCCATGCCACCTCGGTGGCGACCAGGCTCAAGTCGCCCAGGGTGAGGCCGTCGGCAATGGCCTGGCCCAGGTAGGTGATGGCGGTGTCGAGTTGTTCCGGCGGCAGCGCGGTAGGCGCGAACTCGCGCCGAAACTGCGCGTCGATGGAAGGCCGGCGCTGTCGGAAGGAAGGCAGCAAGGCAGAGATCTCGACGGCGATTGGCCGAGAGGGCAGGAGCGGATCGTGGGGAAGCCAGCAAGCCTTCGATCAGATCGAGCGCCGCTTCGAGGTGGTCCCCCAGGAAGTGACCTGGGAGGATCTGCTGCAGCGAGGGGCGGCCGCGGAACGCGAATCCTCCGAATGCCAGCGGCAAGCCGCGAGCTTGAAGCAGCTCGGCCATCGGGAACATCTGCGCCGCAGCGTGAAGCGTTTGCGCCGACATCACGCACAGCTGCGGCCGAATGCTCTCGAGCGCGTGCTCAAACTGCACCAGGGGAACGTCGGCGCCGAGGTAGGTCACGCCCCAGCCGCGCCGGCGCAGGAGCAGCGTCAGGAGCAGGGGCACGAAGGTGTGTTGCTCCCCGGGCGGGCAGGCGATCAGCAGGCGCCCTGGCCGGACAGGGGCCGGAGCAGCGGCCAGAAGCGACTCGACGCGCCGCTCGGCCAACGCGGAGGCGAAGTGCTCCTGCTGGGGCGAGGTTACATTGCGATACCAGAGATCACCGACCTCCGCCAGCGCGGGGATCAGCAGTCCAAAGCAGACGCTCTCGACCGGGTAGAGGGCCAGGGCCTGAGTGAGCGCAGCTTCGGCTCCGGGCTCGTCGAATGCAGAGCATGCCTCGAGCCAGGCGGCGCGCAGGTCTTCCAGTTGATGGCCGGTCGACAAGGAGGGGGCCATCGAGATCGGGGTCGAATACTCCGGCATCCTCGTCGGATCTTGTCCCAGCTCGGACAGCCGCTGCCACAGCTCCACGGCCCGGCTGATCGACATCCCCGCCTGCTGCCTCGCCACCAGCCATTTGAGGACGTGGATGTCGCGATCCGAGTACAGGCGGTGGCCCCCGTGCGAGCGATTCGGCGTGGGGAGACCGTAGCGCCGCTCCCAGGCACGCAGCGTGTCGGGCTTCAGCCCGGTCTCGCGGACGACGGCCTTCAGGTTATAGGCCGGGGTATCGTCCATCCGTCACCCCACATAGAAACCGTAGTGATTAGGTCCATTATATGCCAAGTGTATAAGTTTTGTCTACGTTTGTCGCCAACGACTGGGGAACATGGCGCAGATGACTGGTCCCTCCGTCAGGTCACCACGCTCAGCGCGAACTTGGCGGATCCTTCCCGTTATTGCCTTGCCAAGCTTTGCACAGTCTCCCCCCGCCATAGTTGGTGCAGTGTGTTATAGTTCTACGTGTTACTAAGATGGAGCATCAGGCGTGACGCTATCGTCCAGTGCCCGGCCAGACCAACACGCGGCGGTCTTTAAGGAGCTCCTCGGCGAACTCGGGGTAGCCGTCGACCCGACCGGGCTCGAGCTGGTTCGGTTGATCCACATGGTGGGCAACCTGTTCGCCGGCGAGGCGGAGAGCAAGATCGATGGCGTGGTGATGTCCGGCCCGCGCTGGCGCCTTCTGCTTCGATTGTTCATGGAAGAACGCCACGGCCAGACCGAGGGCCTGGCACCCAGCTATCTCAGCCGATGCCAGAGCGTGAGCAAGAACACCATCAGTGTGTTGTTGCGTGGGCTGGAGGATCACGGCTGGGTGGAGCGCACACTCGATCGCCAAGACCGGCGCGTGTTCCGAATCCGGTTGACCCAAGCCGGCCAGGAACTCATCCGGACTTCGGCCCCGGGGCGCATGGCCCACCTGAACTCACTGGTCCAAGGGATGAGTGCCGAGGAGCGCACCCAGCTCATCCGGCTGTTATCGAAACTCCACCGTTCGCTGGCCGATCGCGCCGCGGCATGTCCCGCGGCCGACGACGGCCAACCCTGACTCACGGGAGGCTTCCGTTGCAGGCTCCATCACGTTCCACCCCCGCGCGCCCGCGGCTTTCCATGGCCGGACTCGGGCGCGCCATCCGCTACCTGGGGCGCTACAAACGCGCCGTGCTCCTGGCATACGCATCCCTGCTCGTGTCGACCGGCGCGATGCTGATGGTCCCGCAGTTGGTCCAGAACATCATCGACGCGGTGACCAACGGGCTGATCGCCGGCAGGCTCTCGACCGTACCGGTCGCCTTCCAGCCGCAGGCCCTGAAGCTGCTGGGTTGGACGGCCGAGAAGTTCGCCCGCTACCAGAATGGCGCCGAGAGCGCCCTGCTGTGGGCCGGCGGGCTGATCGTCGTCTTCGCCGTCATCCGCGGCGCCTTCGCCTTCTCGCAGAACTACATGTCGGAGAAGCTGTCGCAGAGCGTGGCCTTCGACTTCCGCAACGAGCTCTTCGCCAAGATCCAGCGGCTGTCCTTCAGCTACCACGACCGCAACCAGACCGGCCAGTTGATGATCCGGGCCACCGACGACGTGGAGAAGGTGCGCCTGTTCATCGGCCAGGGACTGCTGATGGCCGCCCAGGCGCTCGTGATGCTGATCGGCGACGCTGATCATCCTGATCTTCACCAACCCCCGGCTGATGCTGGTCATCCTGCCGGTGCTGCCGCTGGCCCTGGTCATCTTCATGGTCTTCGGCGCCGATCGCCCAGCCGCTGTTCACGCAGGTGCAGATGAAGCTCTCCGCGCTCAACACGATCCTGCAGGAGAACCTGGCCGGCATCAAGGTCGTCAAGGCCTTCGTGCGCGAGCCGGAGCAGCAGGCGCGCTTCGACCGCTCGGCCGACGACCTGATGGAGCAGCAGATCAAGGTCGCGCGCACTTTCTCCTTCCTGTTTCCGGTCGTCTTCCTGATCGCCAACCTGGGGCAGGCGGCCGTGCTACTACTTCGGCGGGCAGCAGATCATCCACGGCACGCTGACCTTCGGCGAGTGGCAGAAGTTCAGCCTGTACCTGGTCTACGTCTTCTTCCCGCTGGGCATGCTGGGCTTCATCATCACCCAGATGTCGCAGGCGGCCGCCTCGGCCAAGCGCATCTTCGAGATCCTGCGATACCCAGAGCGAGGTCGCCGACAAGCCGGGCGCGCGTCGCCCTGCCGACCCGTCGAGGGCCGCGTGGCCTTCGAGCAGCGTCACCTTCCGCTACTTCGGCGGCGGCGAGCCGGTGCTGACGGACGTCAGCTTCGACGCCGAGCCCGGGCAGACGGTCGCCCTGCTGGGCGCCACCGGCAGCGGCAAGAGCACCATCATCAACCTGATCCCGCGCTTCTACGACGTCAGCGACGGGCGGGTGCTGATCGACGGCCACGACGTGCGCGACGTGCAGCTCGAGTCGCTGCGCTCGCAGATCGGCATCGTGCTGCAGGACACGACGCTGTTCAGCGGCACGCATCCGCGACAACATCGCCTTCGGCCGGCCGGATGCCAGCCTGGAGGACGTGGTCGCGGCGGCCAAGGCCGCGGCCGCCCACGACTTCATCCTGAGCTTTCCGCGAGGGCTACGACACGCCGGTCGGCGAGCGCGGCACGACGCTCAGCGGCGGGCAGAAGCAGCGCATCGCCATCGCCCGCGCCCTGCTGATGGACCCGCGCATCCTGATCCTGGACGACTCGACCAGCAGCGTGGACGTGGTGACCGAGTACAGCGATCCAGCAGGCGCTGACACGGCTGATGAAGGGGCGCACCAGCTTCGTCATCGCCCAGCGCATCAGCACGGTGCGCAACGCCGACCTGATCCTGGTGCTCGACCGCGGCCGGATCGCCGCCCAGGGCACGCACGACGAGCTGATGGAAGACAGCCCGATCTACGCCGAGATCTACACCTCGCAGCTGGTGGAGGACGTGCCGGTGGAGGCAGAAGCCTGCGACCCGCCGGTCCTGCCCGCGGCCAGGGAGAGGTGACGTATGTACGGCCTCGATGGGCGGACCACGCCGCATGCTGGAGCAGGAGACGAGCAAGCCCAAGCGCACCGGAGCCACGCTGGCCGCGTCTGGCGCAGCTACTTCCAGTCCTTACTGGCCGTGGCCTGATCTTCGTGGCCGTCCTGATCGTGGCCAGCACCTGACGCAGGTCACCGCCCCGCAGCTGATCGGCCAGGCCGTCGACTGCTACCTGACGCCGGCGGCGTCGGAACGCCTGACGGCCGGCGCGCCGGCCGGAATGGCGTTCCTCCAAGGAGGCGGAAGCGCCGGGGCGAGTACCAACTGCACGCTACACGACGGTCAACCCGACAGCCACCGCGGCGGACTACATCGCCGGCCTCGGGGGATTGATCTTGATGGTCCTCGGCCTGTACATCGGCGGTGCCCTGGTCACCGGACTGATGTTCTACCTGATGACCTGGGCGGGACAGCACGTCCTGCGCAATCTGCGGGTGGAGGTCTTCCAGCCATCTGCACCGCCTGTCGCTGAGCTACTACGCCGAGAACGAAGCCGGCAGCGTGATGAGCCGCATCACCAACGACACCGACACCATCCAGCAGGCGATCAGCTTCGCGCTGGTCAACGTGCTGAGCGGGGCGCTGCTGATCGTCTGGATCGTGATCAAGATGCTGCAGCTCAGCCTGCCGTATGCGCTGCTCAGCATGGTCGTCATGCCGGTCATGATCGTCGCCACGTTCTGGTTCTCGGCCCAGGCGCGCAAGGCCTTCCGACAGACGCGGCTGGAAATCGGCGCGTGAATGCCGACCTGCAGGAGAGCATCGCCGGCGTGCGCGAGGTGCAGGCCTTCGGCCGCGAGGAAGCCAACATCGAGACCTTCCGCGAGATCGAACGCCGCCAACCGGGACGCCAACATCCGCGCCGTCTCCTTCACCGCCGCGCTGGCGCCGACGCTGGAGGCGCTGGGCTACGTGGCCATCGCCATCGTGACCGTCTGCCGGCGGGTTGGCGCTGCTGCGCGGCACCGGTCTGTTCGGGACGGTGATGTCGCTGGGCTTGATGATCACCTTCCTGGCCTATGTCCAGCGCTTCAACCAGCCGATCCAGCAGATCTCGGTCATGTGGACCAACATCCAGAGCGCCATCGCCGGCGCCGAGCGCATCTTTGGCCTGCTCGACACACAGCCCGATGTCGTCGACAAGCCCGAGGCGGTGGCGATGCCCGCCATCCAGGGGCGGGTGGAGTTCGACCACGTCGGGGCGGCCTACAAGCCGGGCGATCCGGTGCTGCAGGACGTCAGCTTCGAGGCTGCAGCCGGGGCAGACGATCGGCCATCGTCGGCCCGACGGGCGCCGGCAAGACCACGATCATCAACCTGATCCCGCGGTTCTACGACGTGGCCGAAGGTTCCGTGCGGATCGACGGCATGGACGTGCGCGATGTGACGCGGGCGAGCCTGCGCAAGCAGATCGGCATCGTGCTGCAGGACACCTTCCTGTTCAGCGACACGGTGATGAACAACATTCGCTTCGGCCGGCCCGGAGGCGACCGACGACGAGGTGCACGAGGCGGCGCAGCTGGCCCACGCCGACGAGTTCATCCGGCGGCTGCCCGAGGGCTACGACACGGTGCTCGGCGAGCGCGGCAGCGGCCTGAGCCAGGGGCAGCGGCAGCTGATCGCCATCGCCCGGGCGGCGCTGGCCAATCCGCGCATCCTGATCCTGGACGAAGCCACGTCGAGCGTGGACACGCGCACCGAGCGGCAGATCCAGAAGGCGCTCGACCTGCTGCTGCAGGGGCGCACCAGCTTCGTCATCGCCCACCGGCTGAGCACCATCCGCAACGCCGACCAGGTGCTGGTGCTGAGCGACGGCGGATCGTCGAGCGCGGCAAGCACGACGAACTGCTGGGCCGCACGCGGTGCGTACTACGAGCTGTACATGAGCCAGTTCCGCGCCGAGGAACTCGGTCGAGCTCGACGGCAACGGACACAAAGCCGGAGGGGTGAAGGCGATAGCGATCAGCTAGGGAAGCACACTCGTCCTGGAAACATCGGGCCACCGCCGACCGGCGGTGGCCCTTGCGTTTTCCCGGGAGGTGCCCCCACGGGGATTCGAACCCCGGTTTAGGCCTTGAAAGGGCCGCGTCCTGGTCCTCTAGACGATGGGGGCAACGCGCCGGATTGTAACATGGCGCCTCGCCACCAGACAGGTGCCGCCGTTCACCGGTGACGCTCCTCCGGTCGCTTCGCCTCAGGCTTTGCGTTTCCGTCGGGGACGCGCCGCCAGGTACGACGGCGCCGTGATGGCGTAGGTCGTACACAGGCGCGTGTCGATGATGCGCGACGACAGTCGTCGATCGAGCTTCTCGAGCGTGGACGAGGTCGTGATCACCGTCGGCAGCGCGGCGTTGTAGCGGTGGTTGAGCAGCTGGAACAGCTTCTCCTGCGCCCAGGCCGTGGACGACTGGGTTCCGAGGTCGTCGAGCACGAGCAGGGGGGCATCGCGCACCTGGTCAAAGCGCCGGTCGTACGAGATCGGGCTGGTCGGGCTGAAGGTCGCCCGGAGATGGTCGAGCAGATCGGGGACCGGGACGAACATGACCGGGAATCCCAGGCTGGCGCGCAGGTTGGCGATGGCGGCCGCCAGGTGGGTCTTGCCCGTCCCGTGGTCGCCCATCAGGACGATCCAACCCTGCGGGTCCTCGGCGAAGGCGTACGCGCCCTCAAACGCCTTCTTGAGGTTGGCGCGGTCGTCGGTGGTCAGCTTCTCGTCGTCGCGCATGCGGAAGGTGCCGAAGGTCTGCTTGGCGTGCAGCGGCAGCGAGGACAGCTCGTGGTGATTGATGTCCTCAGCGGCGTGCCGGTAGTCGGGAGCGTGGATCACCACCTGGCGCACCAGGGCTGCATCGTTCAAGCGCGAGCGGACACGCCCGTCGAGTTCCTCCAGCGACAGGTTGGTGGTGAGCACGGTCGGCAGGCGGTTGATGTAACGGTAGTTGAGGATCTGGAAGAGCTTCTCGCGGCCCCACTCGGTCGCCGACTGAGTGCCGAAGTCATCCAGGACGAGCAGCGGGGCGCGGCGGATCTGATCGAAGCGGTCCTCGAAAGAAACGTCTTCCGAATCGAAGGCCACGCGCAGGCTGTCGAGCAGGTCGGGGACGGTCAGGAAGAGCGTCGGGATACCGAGCGAGACGGCCTCGTTGGCGACGCTGGCTGCCAGGTGGGTCTTGCCGCAGCCGAAGCTACCCTGCAGCAGGAGCCAGCCGTCGAGATCGTGGGCGTAGGTACGGCACAGGTTGTAGGACTGCTCGAGCGACTCCTGGTTGAAAGCCGGGAGGTTCGGACGGCCGCGCGGTTGGAAGGACTCGAAGGTCAGATGCTCGAGTTCCTCGAGCTGGCTGAGGCTGTACAGCCGGTCGCGAATCTGCAGGCGGACGGCGTCCTGCCGACAAACGCAGGTTTCCAGCCGGCCGAAGTCCGGATGGCCGAGAGGCAGCTCGCGGCGCACGTATCCCAGCCCGTGGCAATGCGGGCAGGCGGGATCGCCGGCCAGGTCGCGGTGCGCCTCAGTGTTCGATGAAGTCGGCGAAGTCGCCTTCGACGTAGCGTCGGCGAGCCGCTTCAGGCTGTCGGAGATCTTCTCGTTCATCGCGTCCCTTGGTCCGCCAATCCTCGAGGATGGCCTGGACGTAGCGCCAGCGGCGGACGTTGTTCTCCACGGCGATGCGCAGCGCCTCCTCGATCCAGGCGGCCGGGTAAGTCGTTTCGGCCTCGCGCAGCGTCTCGGCGATCAGCGGCGTGAGCGGCCCGATGTTCTGCTCGTACAGGACGAACAGGTTCGGCCGCTCGGGCTGCAGGCCCACCGCCGGCGCTTCGTCGTCCGGGGACCACAGTCCCTGCCGCAAGCCATCGGCCGCGGCGCGGCCCGCGCGGCGTGTTCAGGAAGTACACCGTCTGCCGGCTGCCAGAGTCCCCCGTCACGCGGAGCAGCGTCCCCGCGCCACGGCGCGTTCCAGAGCATCGTCCAGCGCCTCGAGATCGGGCCGTCCGGGCTCGGACACGGCGGCCAACAGCGTTTGGTCGCCGCCCAAGTCGTCCCGGCGCAGGCAGCGCCGGGCGCCGCGCTGGCGGCCGAGGGCCCAGAAGGCATACAGCGTCACCTTCAGCTCGCCCAGATGGTCGATCGCCGGCAGGAGTTCGCTGAAGAAGGCGTTCGGCACCGGCGTCGTCGGAAGCTTCCCGGCCGGAAATCCGGCGAAGCCGCTCGAGGCCTTCACGCCACACCTGGGCCGGGAGCGGGGCCTGTCCGGGCGAGCATCGCCATCCTAGACCGGGGCTTCTTCGCCGAGTTGGATGCGCCGCGTCTCGGCGTTCTCGAATTTGGCCAGCGAGCGGCGGAAGACCAGCTCGACGCTCCCGACCGGACCATTGCGGTGCTTGGCGACGATGATCTCGGCCAGATTCTGCTTCAGCGTGTCGGTCTCGTACTGGTCGGGCCGGTAAATGAACAGGACCACGTCGGCGTCCTGTTCGAGGCTGCCGGACTCGCGCAGGTCGGAGAGCACCGGGCGCTTGTCGGAGCGCTGCTCGACGGCGCGCGAGAGCTGCGCGGCGGCCAGCACGGGTACGTTGAGCTCGCGCGCCAGAACCTTGAGATTACGCGTGATGTACGAGACTTCCTGCACGCGGTTGTCGATGCGCGAGTCGCCGGTCATCAGCTGCACGTAGTCGACGATCACCAGGTCGAGCCGCGCCTCCATGTGGATGCGACGGCACTTGGTGCGAAGCTGCAGCGGCGTGATGGCCGGCGTATCGTCCAGGTAGATGTGCGTATCGCCCAGCGCGCTGACGGCCTGGGTGAACAGCGGCCACTCCTCGTCGTGGATATCGCCCATGCGCAGGCGCTGCGAGTCGATGCCCGTCTCCTGGGCGATCAGCCGCTGCACGAGCTGGTCGTTCGACATCTCGAGGGAGAACACGGCCACATGCTTCTTGTGAAGCTGGCTGGCGTTCTTGGCAGCGGACAGACAGAAGCCGGATTTCCCCTGGCCGGGACGTCCGGCGATGATCAGCAGGTCGCTGGGCTGCATCCCGCCGAGCAGCCGGTCGAGATCGACGAACCCGGTCGGGACGCCGATGGTCTCATCCCGGTGCCGGGCGAGATAGTCGATCCGGTCGTAGTAGTCGCTGAGGACCTTGCGGATCGGCTGCAGCTGGTGGGTGAGGCGCCGCTCACTGACGCCGAAGACGGCCTTCTCTGCCTCGTTGACGACTTCCTCGACCGCCGTCTCGTTCTGGTAGGCCAGCCTGGCGATCTGATTGGCGGCCGCCAGCAGCCGGCGGCGCGTGGCGGACTCTTCGACCAGCCGGCCGTACGCCTCGGCGTGCAGCGACGTCGGCACATTGCTGATCAGCCCGGCCAGGTAGGCGGGTCCGCCGGCTTCCTCCAAATGCCCCTGCCGCTCCAGTTCCTCGGAGACGGTGAGGATGTCCATCGGCTGCCGTCTGTCGTGCAAGCTGTTGAAGGCGTCCCACACCCAGCGATTGCGGTGCAGGAAGAAGTCGTCGGGGGCGAGGAAGGAGGCGACGTCGTAGTACGCCTCCGGGTTGACCAGGACAGCGCCGAGCACAGCTTCCTCGGCCTCGCGGTTATGCGGCGCTCCCGGGGCGAGGTCGGTGAGGCCGGAGGAGGGGAGCGGACGATCGCTCATCGGCAGGCTGGGTCAGTGCGCGCGCCCGGCCCGGCGGGGGCCAGGAGGGGGCTCAAGCCGGCGCATCCCCTTCCGGGGGTTCCATGCCGTCCATGTCCAGCGAATCGACGAAATCCTTGAAGACGTTCAGGCGTTTGTCGGCCGCCTCACCGGCCGGCTCGTCGTCCTTGACCTCGCTCTCAGGCTCGGTGGAGGCTTCGAGCATCACCCGGTCATCGACGAAGACCGGCACGTGCACGCGTACCGCCAGCGCCAGCGCATCGGAGGGACGCGAATCGATTTCAAGTTCGCGGCCAGCGACGCGCAGCACGATCCGCGCGTAGAACACGTCATCGCGCAGGTCGATGATGTTGATGCGCAGCACTTCGGCGTCCAGTGCCTGCAGGACATTGCGCAGCAGATCGTGGGTGAGGGGGCGTGCTACTTCCATCTCCTGCAAGGAGACGGTGATGGCCTCGGCCTCGTACGGGCCGATCCAGATGGGGAGGAAGCGCTCGCCGGCCAGGTCCTTAAGGATCACGATCCGATGCTGGGACATCAGGCTGACGCGGATGCTGTCGATCTCCACCTGTACCATGGCTCTTCCCTTGGGCGAGGCAATGGGCTCGGTCCATTCTAACATGTGACAAGGAGCGGCTCGCGGCCAATTCGCGCAATGCGTGGCCCATGTGATGCATCGCGGGCGCTGCCTGGGCGCCCGCGGCCCGGTTGTTCTCCACAGGCTGTGGAGAACCAGGCTGAGGCGTTGGTCGTGCGCACCAGTCCTGATATGATTTCCATGCCCGTCGGCATGGGCGGAGCATCGTCGCAGGAGAGGTGACGGATGTTGGAGAAGATGTGGGCGCCACGAGGCGTGGCGGTGGTCGGCGTATCGCAGAGCCCGGAGAAGTTGGGCTACGGCGTGGCGCGCAACCTGGTGGTATCGGGGTATCGGGGGGCGATCCACTTCGTCAACCCGCGCGGTGGTCAGTTGTTCGACCGGCCGGTCTACCCGGACCTGGCGCACGTCCCCGACCCGGTTGATCTGGCGATGATCATCATCCCGGCCGCCGGCGTTCCCAAGGCGCTGGAGGAGTGCGGACGGCGCGGGATCCGGAATGTGGTCATCGGTTCGGGCGGTTTCCGTGAGACCGGGGAAGAAGGCCGGAGGCTGGAGGACGAGGCACTGCGCGTCGCCCGAAAACACCGCATCCGAGTCCTTGGCCCGAACTGCATCGGCTTCCTGGATACGCATCTGCCGATTGATACCACCTTCCTGCCCCTGCCCGGTCCGGTGCAGGGGGACATTGCCTTCCTCTCGCATTCCGGCGCCATCTGCGAGGCGGTGATCGACTGGGCCCGCGGACAGGGGTTCGGACTGTCGCGCCTCGTCAGCCTGGGGAACCAGATGGATCTGACCGAGGGCGAGCTGCTTCCGACGACGGTGGCTGATCCGAACACGCGCGTCGTAGCGATGTACCTGGAGGGCGTTCGCAACGGTCGGCTGTTCGTCGAGAACGCACGCAAAGCCACGCGCAGGAAGCCGGTGCTGGCGATCAAGGTTGGTCGCTCGGAATCCGGCCGAGCGGCGGTGGCGTCGCATACCGGTGCGCTGGCCGGCCGGGACGTCGCCTACGATGCCGCATTCCGCAAGGCCGGGGTGATCCGGGCGCAAAGCACGGAGGAAGTGTTCGACTGGGCGCGGGCTCTGGCCTGGTGCCCGCTGCCGCGCGGCCGACGGATCGGCGTGCTGACGAACGCCGGCGGCCCCGGCGCCATCGCCGTCGATGCACTCGACAGCTGCGGGCTCAAGCTCGCGACGCTGTCCGCGGAAACCACCGCCCGTCTGCGTGAGTTTCTCCCGCCGGCAGCCAGCGTGCGCAATCCGGTGGACATGCTGGCTGCGGCCGGCGCAGCCGAGTACGCCAACGGCCTGAGCGCCTTGATGGCGGATGACGGCGTCGACGGCATCATGGTCATTCTGGCGCCTCCGCCCATGACGACTGCCGCTGGCATCGCCGGGGCGATCATTCCGATGATCCGGTCGGCCGCCAAGCCGGTGATCGTGACGTTGATGGGCGAGGAGATGATCGCCAATGCCGCGCGGCTCCTGCGGCAGGCGCGGGTCCCCGACTACCGATTCCCGGAACGCGCAGCCTCGGCAATGGGCGTGCTGGCCGATCGTTGGGATGCCCTGGCGGCGCCGATCGAGAAGGCACCGGTCCTCAAGCGCATCCGTCCGGACGCTGCGCGGCGCGCACTGGAGCACGGCACCCGCGGCGAAGACGGCTTCCTCGACGCGGCGTCGGCGGGGCAGGTCGCCCGTGCATATGGGGTGCCGGTGCCCGAGGAGATCCTCGCCCGCACTGCCGACCAGGCGGCCGCGGCTGCCGGGAAGCTGGGGTTTCCTGTGGCGCTCAAGATCGCCTCACCCGATATCCCGCACAAGTCCGACGTCGGTGGGGTGACCCTGGACGTGCAGGATGCGGCCGGCGTGCAGCAGGCGTTCGAGCGGATGCTGGCCCAGGTGCGGGCGGCACGGCCGCAGGCGAAAATTCAAGGGGTCAGCGTCCAGCCCATGCTTCCTCCCGGGCAGGAAGTGATCGTGGGCGTGGTACGCGACGATCAATTCGGGCCGCTGGTGATGTTCGGGTCCGGCGGCGTGGAGGTCGAAGGGCTTAAGGATGTTGCCTTCGCACTGGCACCGCTCACGCCGCTGGAGGCGGAAGCCTTGCTGGACGCGACCTGGGCCGGGCGCCGGATGCTCGGTTTCCGGAACATCCCGGCCGGCGATCGCGCCGCCGCGCTCGACACCGTCATCCGCCTGGCGCAGCTGGCTGAGGATCTTCCGGAAATCGCCGAGATCGAGGTCAATCCGCTGCGGGTCCTTCCAGGAAAGGGTGGGGCGTTGGCCCTGGATGTGCGGCTGAAGGTGAGTGCAGCGACCTGAGTTTGGGCCGTCATCCGAACCACGGGGACGCGCCGGGCTTTGGGGATTGCACCTTGCAGTTCAAACAGGCGTCCAGGTCCTCCGCGCGTTCGCCCAGGGGATCGTCATGATTCGTTCTGTCCTGCAGGCAACGCTCGCGAGCTCAGCGAGCCTGGGGTTGGTGCTTGGCTGCAGCGGATTCTCGCGCACCCCCGCGGCGATCGACGAGCCGCGCGGTTCGCGGCCGACGTTTAACCGGGAGAGCGCACCTGACGCAGGGCAGCGAGACCTCGGCGCAGTGCGGTGCGTGCCGGCGGGCTAGGCGAAGGCTCGAGCGAGGTCGGCCGCCACGCGGGCGTTGTTGCGCAGCAGCGCCAGGTTGGCCCGCAGCGTCGTCCCACCGGTCAGGTCTGCCAGGCGGGAGAGCAGGAAGGGCGTGACCAGTTTGCCGCGCACGCCCTCCGCTTCGGCCTGTTGAAGCGCCGTACGCAGGACCGTCTCAACGGCCTCGGCCGGGACCGCGACTTCCTCGGGGCACGGCACACAGACCAGCACGCCGCTGCGCAGGCCCATCCCCCAATGCGTCCGGATCAGGGCAGCCGCCTGCGCCGCGTCGCCGACCCGCGCGCTGACGGGCAGCCCGCTTCCCCGCGTGAAGAAGGCAGGGAAATCGTCCGTGCCCCAACCGAGGACCGGAACGCCAAAGGTCTCCAGCCACTCGAGCGTGCGCGGCAGATCGAGGATCGCCTTGGCGCCGGCGCACACCACGACGACCGGCGTGCGCGCAAGCTCCGGCAGGTCGGCGGAGACGTCGCTGGGCGATCCCCGATGGACGCCGCCGATTCCGCCCGTGGCGAAAACCTGAACCCCACCGGCATGGGCGGCGATCATCGTCGCCGCGACGGTCGTTCCCCCGGTAGCATGCTGCGCCATCGCCGCGCCGAGGTCGCGCCGGCTGATCTTCCACAGCGAGCGGCTGAGCGCCAGTCGCTCGAGTTCGTCGGTGGTGACGCCCAGGCACACTCGCCCATCGATCACCGCCACGGTCGCCGGGACGGCGCCTGCCGCGCGCACCTCGCCCTCCAGCCGGCGCGCCAGCTCGAGGTTGACGGGCTCCGGCAAACCGTGGGTGATGACGGTCGACTCGAGCGCCACGACCGGTCGGCCCGATGCCAGCGCGGCGGCGACTTCGGGGTGGACATGCAGCCAGGCAGGAGGGTCGGTGGGCATGGGGGCTCCAAGAACAGCAATCAGCAATCAGCAATTAGCAATTGGCAATCAGCAACTAGCAAGCAGCGACAAGTGACTACCGGGTAGGTGCAGGCTGGTGGTTGCTTTTGGCTAGCTGCTACCTGCTACCTGCTACTTGCCACTTAGCGCAACTGGTCGTACAGCAGCTCGAGCGACAGGGTCGGCACGACACTCCCGGTCGTACGCAACGTCAGCGCCGCTGCCGAAGCTCCCAGACGAACGGCTTCATCCAACGGGATGTCATTGAGCCGCGCAAAGAGCACCGCAGCCGTGAGGGCATCGCCGGCGCCGGTCGGGTCGACGATCTCGGTCTGCACCGATGGAACCAGCCCGCTGACTTCCGGCGAGGCGTAGGCCACCCCGAACTCGGCCATAGTGATCACCGCCGCCCCGACGCCCTGCGCCACCAGGTGGTGCGCTATGTCGAGGGCGCGCACGCGATCCGTGTGCGCCTGCGGATGAGGCACCAGCACACCGGCTTGGGCCTCATTCGGCCTAAACAGCCACAGGTCTCCGAGCAGATCGGCGAAGCGCGATGCCAGGCTGACCGAGGTCGGATCCGCCGCCACCGGGACGCCGGCCTGCCGGGCGAGGCGAACGACGAGTGCCAGCGACCGCGGGGACAGGTTTCCGTCGACAAAGACCACCGAGGCGTTCTCGATCAGCGATTTGCAGGCGCGGAGATGTTCGGGCGCAACCGCCTCGACGATGCGCATGTCGTCCATCGCCAGGTGCAGATTTCCCTGTTCGTCGAGCACCGCCAGGTAGGCGCCGGTGCGGGCGTCTGCGACGGTCAGCACCGTGTCGGCATGCACGCCGGCCTCGGCAGCCTGGGCGAGCACCAGCCGGCCCTCAGGGTCGTCGCCGACGGCAGAGATCAGGTACACCTCGGTCCCCAGGCGGGCTAGATTCTCGGCGACGTTGCGGGCCACGCCTCCGGGGGACATGCGCAGCGCCGCGGGGTTGGAGGTGCCCATGTGAAGTACTTCGGCGGCGCGGCCGACGATGTCGATGCCTGAGGATCCGATCGCTACAACCGGCCGGTCGGCGTCCAGGGGCCTCATAGATTGCTCCCGGAGGGATCGGCCGCCAGCAGCCTTGCCAGGTGGGTCAGGATGGGATCGCGCTCGAGCGCTTCCTCCGGTGATGCGGCGGCGGCGTGCCGGCGCAGGCCCTCGTACGCGAGCGCCACGAGGCGTTGCAGCCGTTCCTCCCGCGAAGCGGCCGGGGCGCGCCAGGCATCGCCGAGAGACTCGAGAACGCCGACGCCCGCCCGATCGTCGGGCGGCGCCTCAGGCGTCCCATGCGACGCCTGCCAAGCCCCGATCAACTCGTCGCCGCGAATCCGCCCGGCCCCGCGAACCTCCCACGTCCCAACGCCGACCCAGTCCAACTCGAGCCCGGTGTCCTGCAGCCGCTGGCGCAGCGTGTCGGTGCGGAATCGATCGGTGAGTTCCTGGCGCGGGATGTGCAGGTCGCCGGGAAGCATACGCTGGGGTTCGGGCTGCAATGCCAGGAAGCCCTCCAGCGTCAGGTCACCGATGAAGCGCGTGATCTCGCGGCGCACGAGCCCGGGGAGAGCATCGCTCCACTTGCGCTGGCCCGTCGCTGCCACCGGCTGCCCGTACACCAGGCGTCGGATGGCCTCCTCGGTAAACGGGTAGGGATCCGACAAGTTGCGCGGCTGGTTGCCGCCGTGGACGCGGAACACCATCTGGGCGTCACGGGCCAGCACCTCGATCCCGTCCCGCGTCACGGCCCGCGACTCATCGACCCGGCGAAGTTGGTCGCGCAAGTCGACGACGTCCCGCAAGCGCTCGAAGCCGTGCAGGAAGCGGCGGGAAGCGGGTCCATAGACGCGCGGGTGGCCCTCCAGCGTCTCACAGGCCGCAGCGAATCCGAGGTGGACGCTGAGCCACCCCGGCCCGCCCACGCGCAGCAGCGTGCTGTTCCAATCCAGATGTCGTGCATCGCCGCTCGAAACGACGAGCGTGTCATAGCCCAGGCCGAAGACTGCGCTGCGCAGGTAGCGGCCGGCCATGGGGACCGATTCAAGCGCGTAGACGTCATTCAGGTAATGTGCCGCCAACCGCAATCCGAGCCAACCCCCGGCGGCGACCGGCAGCAGATGCAGCAAGACGCGCGGGGCGAAAAGCGAGGTGAAGATGCTGGCCAGCACGTCGAGCGGGAACCCGAGCGCGGTGACCCACGCGGGGGTGGGGGCGGCGACCGGATCGACAAGCACGGTCAGCATGAACCAGGCGAGGCCGACCGGGATGACCACCAGCAGCAGCCGCGTGGCGGCGCCGGTGAGCCCGCGGTCGAGCACCCGCTCGAGGATTGCGCTCCCCGGGGAGACGGAAGCGGCGGCGAAGCCGCGCGTCCTCATGCGTCCCCCCTGTCGCCGCTCGATCCGAGTGGAGGGGCGGGCGAGGCGCCGACTGCCGACGCCATGGCGCGTATCTCATCCGCCGCCCGCTCGCCGCGCCACGGGTCCGCCGACCTGGTCGGCGAGATGCACGGCGTCCGACAGGATGTGCTGGAGAGTGGACTGCAGGTCCGGGGATGCGCCCTGCGCCAGTGCGGTCCCTGAGGGAGCCGGTCAGCTCCGACCACGCGGCATCAGGCTCCGAAGTGGTTGGATCCCCCGATCGGGGAAAGACATCGGGGCGTGAGGCGGAGGGGGTTCCCAACGCGTCGCGCCAGCGCTGCATGCGCCCTTCCTGAACGCGCTCGGGCAGGAGCAGGTTCCCGAGGCTGATGGAGAGGACGCGGACGCCGCGGGCCGCCAGGATCTGCTGTTCCTTGGTCGGATGCGGAGCAGCCGCGTGCTCCGAAGGAGACGAAGAGACCGGCACCATGCGGGCCTGAATGCCGTCCTGCAGGCGACGAACCGGGGACGGATCCCCGGAGCGATCGTCCAGCAGTTCATCAAGTCGGTGACGTTTGACCTCGTCGCGCCAGACCTCGATCGCCAGGCGCAAGGGCAGCTCGGCCCATGGCAGGTCCTCGTGGTCTCCGTCACCGTACGCGTGGCCGTAGGCGGCGCGCTCGGCTGCTTGCAGGTTGACTTCGTAGGGCGGCAACTGCGCCGAGCGACCCTCCCGCGGCGGGAGGGTATGCCCCGGATCGAGCATAAACGTCACGCTGAGATCTGCGGCAATGGCCACGCCATCCCGCGTCAATGCCACCGTCGAGGCGGGTCCGGCTGGATCGCCGGGGCTCGGCCGCTGCCCCTGGAGGCTGCGGACCTGGCGACGAACGTCGATGGCTTCCGCTACGCGCTCGCCCGGAGCGGTGAAGATGATGCCCGGCCCGACAGCCCGGGTGAAGACGCGTGGGTGTCCGCAAGACCGCCGCGCTGGCCGGGTCGACGAACAGGATCCCCGCACCGGCCCGGTTTTCACCGCGCACGGGCGCCAGCCGGCCGTTCTCAACGACGCTGATCGGCCCGTGCTGCCCGAGGAGGAACGACATCGCCCGGGAAAGCGCGTGCCGTCGTTCGTCTCCGGTTCGTGCGGGCAGGACGAACTGAGAGGCCAAGGCAATCGTGACCAGGAGACAGGCACAGAAGAGCAACGCGTCTAGAAGGAAGGTGAGGGCCGGCTGGAGGAGGAGCGAAGAGCCGGAGGCCCAGGCATAGACGACGCCAAAGACCACCGCTCCTCCGAGCGTCCCGAACCAGGGCTTGCGGTAGAAGGGGGTGGCATCCATGCTCGAGGGATTGTATCCCGAAGGGGGGAGGAGCGGCAAACGTAGCGCGTCGCGGTTGAAGGGAAGGTGGGATCGCGAAGTGGGGGGCGGTCCTTGCCTCTCTCCCGACAGGACGGCGAGAGGGGGAAACCACGTGTCCGCGACAACGGGGCCTCAGGTCCCCAGTCGTGTGGCATGAGAGGGGAGGGAGAGGGGGTGAAAGCTCGGGCCGCCATGCCCGGGGAAAATGGGTCCCAAGCTCCCATGAACCACCCGCTTGCCTTCCGGGCGCCGTCGGGTTACTCTAAGGAAAGGACTCGAGGGGAAGGAAGCACGATGGCGACGCGACAATCCGAGCTGCAGCGTGTCCTGGGCTTGTTGGCCGCGGAACTGCCCGACCCGGACTGGGTGGCCCTGGTCGATGGCGACGGCCTGATCGTCTCGTGCGTGCCGCCGGATCCTCCGATCTCGGCGGATCGGATCTCCGCCATGGCGGCGGCCTCGCAGATCATGGCCGAGCGCATCCTGGGCGAGCTTGAAGGCGGCCCGATGCGCTTTGCCAGCGCCGCCGGCTCCAAGCGCCAACACCTGACGGTGGTGGTCAAGAAAGACCACTTGCTCTCGATCGGCCTCGGGCCCGACGTGGCAGCCCAGGCGACCTTCGCTCCATTAGGGCGATGGATCCCCGAATTGCTGCGGGTCCTGAAGGCGCGCTTCACCAAGTAGTCGCTCCTCCGCACCGCCTCGACTCCCGTCGGCGCCGCGGCCCGCTCCGGGAGCGGCGTGATGTCATCCACACCCCGCAGGATCTCCCGGCGCCACTCGGGGAAGACGCCCGATTGCCGGGCCAGCCAGCCGACGTTACCTCTCCGCTGTGGGCAGCCCGAGTTCCATTCGAGGATCGGGCGGGCGAACGAATGGGCGACTTCGCCCCTGTCACGTCACAGGCGGCAACTCCAACTTAGGCCGGGGGGCCGGCGAGACGGAGCGGCCGGCCCACGGCCCACTTCCCCGCAGCCGCGGTCCCATGAGGGGTTGTTTTAGACACGGGTGAGCGCTTGGTGAGGGTTCGGCAATTGGGACGATTTGTTGTTGACGCAGCCCCTGAGGCGGCGATATGGTTGACTCGCGGGCGCGCGTGATGCCGACGGCTCCCCGGATCCGAGGAGAGGACGCGTGTTAGATCGAGAGCAAGACGCCGAGCGGCTGCCGGCATCGAAGCGGCGGCCGTGGCGGAAGCCGGCCGGATCCCGCATGCCTGCGGGTTCGGCCGCGTACTCCCGGATCCTTCCGGCGCTGATCCTTGGACTGGCCATCGTCATGGGGTTGTTGATCCTCGTGGCGGCCGGTGTACTCCTGGGATGGGTGCCCTACCGCTAGTCAGCACAACTTGTCTGGTCCGAGGAGGGATGAATGCCGCTCAACCAGGTCCTGCCCTTCGTGTCCTCTGCCGTCATGCTGATCTTCACCATCTCCGTCCTGCAGCGCTGGTTCCTCAAGCGCAAGGCACATTTCCTGTTCTGGGGCATCGGCCTGGCGATGTTTGGTGCGAGCAGCTTCGCCGAAGCCTACTTCGCCCTCGGCCGCTGGAGCGCACCGGTGTTCTTCCTCTGGTACCTGTTCGGAGCGGTGCTGAACGCCGCCTGGATTGGCCACGGAAGCCTGCTGCTGCTGGTGCGCAAGCGCTGGGTGCATGCCCTCACTGCGCTGCTGATCGTGGGCAGCCTGGCCGCCAGCGCGCTGATGGTGCAGGCGATCCTCAAGACCAATGGGAGCGCCTATGTCGGCGGGATTGCCCTCAGCGAGCAGTACCGCAACCTGATGCCCGCCATCCGGAACGGCGGGCTGGTTCGGCTGGCAACGCCGTTCTTCAACATCTATGGCCTGTTGACGCTGGTCGGGGGCGCGCTGTGGTCGGCGTGGCTCTTCATGCGCAAGGCGGTCCTGCCCAATCGCGTCGTCGGCAATGTGCTGATCGCCGTCGGGGCATTGACGATCGCCATGGCGAGCACCCTCACGCGGCTGGGCGTCGGCGCCTACCTGTATCTTGGAGAACTGGTCGCCGCAGGGCTGATGTACGCCGGGTTCCTGATGGCCGCGCGTCCGGCGACGGAGGCGGAGGCGGAAAGCGCCCGCGCCGTGCGGGCGGTCTGAGCCAGACATCGGAGACGCAGAGCCCGGGGCCGAATGGCCCCGGGCTCTTGTTTGCAGGCACGGGAAGGACGCGATCGGGTGGAGGCCGGAGCGGGCGTCACATGCGTTGAGGGTTCTCCATGGACCACCGGGGCGAGAATGGCCAGCCGTTCAGGGGGACAACTCCGCTGAAGACTCGCTCCCACTTCAATCCCCGGCGCCGGCCGGAGCTCACTTGCAGGAAGTCCCGCCGGGGCCAAGGTCCGGTCAGGCAGGCAGGTCCTCCCGGACGAATCCTTTCAGGAGCAGGTGCGCCAGGATCTGCTCAGCATTCGCCTCCGGGGCCACGCCGACGGTGCGCAACGTGATCTCAGCGTGCTCCGGGGGCTCGTACGGGTCATCGATCCCGGTGAAGGAAGGAATCTCGCCGCGGCGTGCCTTGGCGTACATGCCTTTGGTGTCGCGCGATTCGCATACCTCCAGGGGAGTGTCGACAAAGACCTCCACGAACCGGTCTTTGCCCACCATGTTGCGCACATCACTGCGTGTCGACCGGTAGGGGCTGACGGCGGCGCAGATGGCGAGGCCGCCGTGCCGGACGATCTCGGCGGCGACGTACCCGATGCGCCGGATGTTGGTGTCGCGGTCTTCCTTGCTGAACCCCAGGCCTCGCGAGAGGTGCGTGCGTACCACGTCTCCATCCAGCAGCGTCACCTGCCGTCCCCTCTCGAGCAACATCACCGTGAGAATCTCGGCCGTCGTCGATTTTCCGGCCCCGCTCAACCCGGTGAACCAGACGCACACGCCCTGCTGGTGCCGCGGGCGGTACGACCCGGCCAGGATGTCGGCGACCTCGGTCCGGGTGAACCATTCGGGGAGCTGCTTGCCCAGGTTTAGAAACTCATCCCGGACCTGGGTGCCCGAGATGGAAGCGATGCGCGCACCGCCGGGGACCTTGGAGATTTCCTCGTACCGTTCCTCGTCGGGCAGGTAGACCAGTTCGCGGAATGGAACTACGCCGACGCCCAGTTCCTTTGAGTGCTTCTCCACCAGCTCCTGGGCATCGTAGGGTCCGTAGAAGGGTTTGCCGGCGGAATCGACGCCCGGGCTGGCATGATCCCGGCCGACAATCAGGTAGTTGGCGCCGTAGTTGCGCCGGATCAGCGCATGCCAGAGCGCCTCGCGCGGGCCGGCCAGCCGCATCGCCAGGGGCAGCAGGGCAAGGACGATGCGACGCGGGTCGTAGTACCGGGAGGCCAGGGCGCGGTAGGTGCGTACGCGCGTGTAGTGATCGACGTCGCCCGGCTTGGTCAGCCCGACGACCGGATGCAGGAGCAGCACCCCGTCCACTTCCACGGTGGCGCGCTTGGTCAGCTCCTCATGCACGCGGTGCAGCGGGTTTCGAGTTTGGAAGGCGACCACATTGCGGAAGCCGGTCGACTGGAGCCGGTGACGGGTCTCGTCAGGCGTCAGCCTCAGCTCGCGGAAATCATAGTGCACGGGTGCGCGAACGACCTGCAGCCGACCGGCCAGATTGACGGATCCCCAGCGGTGCGATTTCGGCCACCAGCGGATGGCGCAGGTCCGTCGTGCCGAAAGCCTTGATAGCCAGCTCGGTGCGGTCCCACGGATAGATCTCCTCCAGCGTCATGACGGCCAGCAGGTCATTCTTGGCGTCTCGAAGCGCCAGGTCGCCGTCGAGGTGGAACTCGGGGGACGGATCCGCCGGGAGGGTGATCGGCATCGGGAAGAGGTGACCCTGGCTCAGGCGCATCTCCTCCAGCACCCGGTCGTAGTCCGCCTTGCCCATGAAGCGGTCCAGCGGCGAGAAGGCGCCTGTCGCCAGCAATTCCAGGTCGCAAACGGCGCGCTCCGAAAGTTGAAGCGAAGGCAATCGCTGAGCGTGATCCTTCAGCCGCTGGCTGTCCTCCGGATCGACGACCAGGTTGACGAGTGTGCCGCCACAGGGTGCGATCAGTTCGGTTGCGGTCGTCATGATCGAGTTGTCGATGTGTGCGGGGCAGGGAGGGACAAGAGCGCTCCTTAGAATGCGCCGCGATGGGCGGTGGATCGTGGAAGCATGATTATCCCATGCCAGCGCGGCGGAGGCAAGGCCAACCCGCTCGGCCGATCGGCCCGGCGCGTGACACCGTCGGGATCGATGCGGGTTTGACGGCCGGGCGCGACGGTCCCTAGACTTGAATTGTGCTCGCCAAGGTCCACTCCTGCGCCATTGTGGGGCTGGAGGGGGCAATCGTGGAAGTGGAAGTGGACACTTCGCGCGGGCTCCCCTCCTTTGTCATCGTCGGTCTGCCGGACGCCGCGGTGCAGGAAAGCCGCGAGCGCGTCCAGGCGGCGGTGAAGAACGCCGGCCTCGAGTTTCCCCGTCACCGACTGACCGTCAACCTGGCGCCGGCATCGCTGCGCAAGGAAGGCCCGGCCTACGACTTGCCCATCGCGCTGGGGGCCCTGGCGGCCACGGGGCAGATCCGGCCTGAGTGGCTCGAGGGAACGCTGGCGCTGGGAGAGTTGTCGCTGGACGGATCGGTGCGCCACGTGCGCGGCGTGTTACCGATGGCGGCGCTGGCGCGCAAGGAATCCTTCGAGCGCGTGCTCGTGCCGGCGGAAGACGCGCGCGAGGCGGCGCTGGTGCCGGGGCTGGAGGTGATCCCGGTCGCGTCGCTCACCGCCCTGGTCAACCACCTCTCGGGCGTCGTCCCCATCCAGCCGGCCACGCCCGCCACGCGCACGGACTCGGCCACCTACCTCCCCGGAACCGACTTCGGCGAGATCAAGGGCCAGGAGCATGTCAAGCGAGCGCTGGAGGTGGCGGCGGCCGGCGGGCACAACGTGCTGCTCGTCGGGCCTCCCGGGCGCGGGGAAGACGCTCCTGGCGCGCGCGCTGCCATCGATCCTGCCCAGGATGACCATCGACGAGGCGCTGGATGTCACGCGGATCTATTCGGTGGCCGACCTGCTGCCGTCCGACACACCGCTGATCGAGATGCGCCCGTTCCGATCGCCGCACCACACGATCTCACACGCCGGGCTGGTCGGCGGCGGCAACTGGCCCCGCCCGGGGGAGATCTCGCTGGCGCATCGCGGGGTGCTGTTCCTGGACGAGCTGCCGGAGTTCGGGATGCGCGTGCTGGAGGTGCTGCGCCAGCCGATGGAGGACAAGCGCGTGACCATCAGCCGGGCCAGGGGCTCGCTGTCCTTCCCGGCCAACTTCATGCTGGTGGCGGCGATGAACCCGTGCCCGTGCGGCTACTTCGGGGACCGGCTGCGTGAATGCACTTGCTCGAGCTCGACGGTAACCCGCTATCAGCAGCGCATCTCCGGCCCGCTGCTGGACCGGATCGACATTCACGCCGAGGTGCCGCGGGTGGACTTCGAGAAGCTTTCCGATGACAGACTGGGCGAGCCGTCGGACGCCATTCGCCCGCGGGTCGAGGCGGCACGCGCGCGCCAGCGTGAGCGGCTGAGCGGCCCCGGCCTCACCTGCAATGCCGACATGGGGCCGGCAGAAGTCCGCCAGCACTGTCCGCTCGACGACGCCGGACGAGCGCTGGTCCGCCAGGCGATGACGCAGCTGCAGCTCTCGGCGCGGGCGTTCCATCGGATCCTCAAGCTGGCGCGCACGATCGCCGACCTGGCCGGCGAGGACCGGATCGCGCCCGCCCACCTGGCCGAGGCGCTCCAGTACCGCCCTCGGCGCTGGGCCTGATGAGGAACGTTGATGAGCGATAGGATCCAACTCCCGCCGCCTCGGCGCATGGGGACGATGTCGGTGGAAGAAGCCATCTGCCTTCGCCATTCGGTCCGATCCTATCGCGCGAATCGGCTGGCGGATGACGTGCTGGGACAATTGTTGTGGTCGGCGCAGGGGGTGATCGATATCGAAGAGTCCCCGCGTAGGGCGGCCCCGTCGGCCGGCGCCCGTTACCCCCTCGAAGCGTACGTTGCCACCGAGGACCTGATTGCCCACTACCGGCCCGCCGATCACTCCTTGCATGTCCTGCGGCGGGTCGATGTGCGCGCCGACCTCGCGCGCGCGGCCCTGAGTCAGGAGTTCATCCAGCAGGCGCCGGCCGTGATTGTCCTGACCTGCATCGCCAAGCGCATCGACAGACCGGTACGGCAAGAGCCGCGGGGCGCGCTACATTGCCATGGAAGCCGGACACGCGGCACAGAACGTCCTTCTCCAGGCAGCAGCCCTCGGGCTGGCCTCGGTCCCAGTCGGCGCGTTCCGGGACGCGCAGGTCGGAAAGATCCTGGGCCTCGCCGCGCGAGAGCGCGCCGTGTATCTCCTGCCCGTGGGTCGCGAGTCCTGACCCCGGATGTCCTCCCGCCTCGCCACGTTCCGCTTCTACGCAGAGCTGAATGATCTCCTCCCGCGGCCGCTGCGCTTCAAGGACTTCAACCACGAATTCAGCGGCTCACCGGGAATCAAGGACGTCATCGAGTCACTGGGCGTCCCGCACACGGAAATCGAACTCGTGCTGGTCAACGGAGAGCCGCGGGGATTCGAATACCACCTGCAGGAAGGCGACCGGGTGAGCGTCTACCCGATGTTCGAATCGGTCGATGTGGGCGGGGAGGTCCGCCTGCGACCCGAGCCGCTGCGTGACCCGCGTTTCGTGCTCGATGTCCACCTGGGGAAGGTAACGGCCACTCTCAGGCTTCTGGGATTCGACTGCGAATACGACGTGGGGCTGCAGGACGACGAGCTGGCGCGCCGTTCAGCCGACGAAAGGCGAATCCTGCTGACGCGGGACCGGCAGCTTCTCAAGCGCGCGGTGGTCACGCGCGGCTACTGTGTTCGCAGCCAGCAGCCCGAGGAGCAGGCCGTAGAGGTCCTCCGGCGCTTCGACCTGGTCGGGCTCGCGGCTCCGTTCACCCGCTGCCTGCGCTGCAACGGGCGGCTGATCCGGGTGGTGCTTGAGGAACACGCTGCCCGGATCCCCGAGGGAGTGCGCGCCCGCGTCCGCGAGCTGACGCGCTGCGAGGCATGCGGCCGACTGTACTGGAAGGGTACGCATTACGAGCGGCTGAAACGCAGGGCCGATGAGATCCTGCGGCGGGCAGGCCTTCCGCGCGATTGAACCCGGTGCTGATGCGTAACGTGTGCCCGCCGGCCTAGTGCCGGGGCGAAGCAGGGGCGGTGTAGGGGCGAAAGCACTTGAGTACTCCGTGCTTCGCCCCTACAACAATCACGGGGGTGTGCCCGGCGTGCGCCTACGCCGCCTGGGTTCCCGGCCGGATGTTCAACTGCACGTCGAACCCACGCTGGGCTGCCTGGGCCACGAAATCCGCTCCGCTCATGGCCTTCTCAACCGGGACCACGCCCGCAGGGATCTTCCCCTCGGCGATGGCGTGCGTCAGGATGGCGGCGTGCCACCCGGTCCCTTGCTCCATAGCGGAGAAGCCCGTTGTCTCGTCGGCGTAGTGCACCAGATCCACCCAGGCCTCGGCCGGCGTGCCCTGCCTGAGCCCGCGGGCCAGGATGCGGATGATGATCAGGTCACGTTCGTCGGGGGCGGCGCGGATCTGAGGGTCCCACAGCGCGTGCAGGACCTGACGGGGCGAGACGCGTGTGCCGCCGATCTCGATCGGGTCGGGACGCAGCAGGCCGAGCTGCTGGATCACCTTGAGCTGCGCGAAGCTGCCGGGATAGCGCAGCGTCTTATTCTGCAGCACGTCGAGTTTGCCGGCGTAGGTGAGGGCGGCGGTCGTCAACCCTCCGGCGGTGGTGAAGGCTTCCAGGGAGCCGATGGGGGCAGGGAAGTCGATGATCTCGAGCTCCTCCAGGGCCGGGATGCGAACCGTGCGGCCGCCCCGGATGTACAGGCAGTCCCCGTAGAACTCATTCGTCAACCCCTCGATGCTGAAACCGAGCCGGTAGTTCCACGGCGGCTGCGGGTCGGCCGGCAGGCCGCAGTCCCACATGATCACCTGGTGCGGCTCGTCGAGCTGCTCCAGGGCATAGACGATGAGCGACGTGCCCATCCCGGGAACCTGGCCGCAATCAGGGACGATGCACGCGCCGGAGGTAGCGGCTAGCGCCGAAAGTTCGAGTTGCGCACAGACGACGTCGCTGTTGCCTCCCAGGTCGGTCATCCCGCAGCCGCAGGCGATGGCCGCCCTCGTCAGCCCGAGGTTGAAGAAGTAGGGCACGGCGGAGATGAAGGCGCGCACCCGGTGCTGTCGGAGCCAGCGCTCGACACCGTCCGGGTCTTGCGCGTCGAGCACGGCGGGCGAAGCGATCGGCTTCCCGAGAAGGTGATTGACCCGTTCGGCCGCCTGGCGCGCCAGCGACAGCTCGCGGTCGGCCAGGAAGATTTCATCCGACAAGCCGAAGCGCGCCAGATCGTAGGCCGCAGCAGTCCCTTGCCGCCCGGCGCCGATGACCGCAAAGTGGCCGTCCATCCGGACTCCTCATCCATGTTTGCCCGAAGCTGCGCAGAAGAGGATTATAGAAGGAAAGGCCTCCGCCGGGCTGCTCGGTACGGTTCAGGTATAATCCGCGCGGATCGCCCGGCATCGAACGTGCATCGGACCGGGCGGGCAGAGCAGGATGTAAGGTGGCCAGGGACCGGCGTCCGGCGGATGACCTGTCGATCGAGGAACTGAGAATCGCTGCTGGCGCGCAAGCGCCTGGAGCGCCGTCAAACGCGCCTGGAGAATTTCCGTCGGAGTGGCCGCGCGGTCAGCGTTAGCCCCGATCCAATGCCTGCCTCCATCTTGAGCGAAGCCTCACCCCTCCCAACCCCGGCGGGGGAGGCGAACGTTGGGGAAGAATCCGGGCCCAGGCGGCGAGGCCGGAAGACGGTCAATCAGGTACTACTGCTGATCGAGGTCGGGGCGGTCCTCGGCCTGGCGTTCGTCCTGTTAAGCGGCATGGGCGTGCTGAGGACGCTCAACCGCGAAGTGGCGCAGGTGCTGGCCGGCCCGACGCCCACTGCCACGCCGCTGATCACGGCCGTGGTTCTGCCCTCGGGACACACGCCGCCGAACTCGCCTGGAGGCGCGGCTCCGAATGAGGCAGAAATTCCGGCCAACCTGCGTCCGTTGGTGCAGTCGCTGGCCCAGGTGCCGATCCCGACGCCCGGCCCCGAGCAGGCTCGCGCCCTCTACATCCCCACCCTGTGGAACGACCCGGCGCCGGTCGTCCAGGGGGACGGCTGGGAGCAGCTCAAGAAGGGCGTGGCGCAGCACATCGGCACCTCCAATCCAGGGCAGAAGGGCAACATGGTGGTCTCCGCCCACAATGACATCTTCGGAGAGCTCTTCCGCCACCTGGACCAGCTCAAGCCCGGAGATGAAATCCTGATCTCGACCGCCACGCGCCAGTGGGAGTACCGTGTGACGGGGGTGCAGATCGTTGAGCCGACCGATGTCAGCGTGATGGCCGCGACCGAGCGCCCAACGCTGACGATGATCTCGTGCTATCCCTACCTGGTGGACAATCAGCGCATCGTCGTCTTCGCCGAGCTGACCGGCGGATGAGCGATAGTTGAATCCCGACCGGATGGAGTGAACCAGTGAGCAAAGCATCCCGAAAATCCCAGCGTCGCCCGTTGCCCGCAGCTGCCGCGGGCGGGCAGCCACGCCGCCCCGAGGGCGGCGCCCTCGGTAGCGGAGAATTCAAACCGGACTACTCGTACGTCATCAAGGATCTGAAGCGAATCGGGCTGCTGGCTGGAAGCTTGATTCTTGGTTTGATCCTCCTGTCCTTCTTCATGAACTAGGGGAGAACCCCGGGAGCAAGGATTGCCTGCGCCTGCCTCTGTGCCCACGGCGCGCTTCAGCCTGCGCTGGAAGATCACCCTTCCATTCATCCTGCTCGCCCTGGTGCTGAGCCTGGGTATGGTCTACCTGCTCAGCCGGATCGCCGGCCAGGAACAGCAGGATCGCTATCTGCGCCAACTAACCGATAGCGGCCAGCAGTCGGCCGACGCCGTCGTGCGCGCCGAAAGCGATCTCCTGGCGATCGAACGGCTGATCGCCAACACCCTGGGGGTTCTGGACGGCGTGCAGCAGGCGGATTCGGAGGCGCTGCGCGCCCGCGTGCTGCCTCTGGTGATCAACGCCGGCGTCGATGTTGTCTCGATCGTCGATGCGCAGGGATCCAGCCTGCTCAGCGTGCGCCGCGCCCCCGGGGGCTCGCCGGGAGAGTACAGCACACAGCGCAGTGAAGCGTTCTTCAGCAGTTGGCCCTTCGTGCAGCGGCTTTTGGCCGGGTCGGCGGACAGCGCCATCGGGGATAAGCAAACCGGAGTCCATGCCGTTCGCCAGGGCAACCAAGATCTGTCCGTGTTCTTCGTCGGTGGGCCGGTGCGCGACACCACCGGTGAAGTCTATGGGGCCGTTCTGGTGGGCCGCTACCTGCAAGCCCTCGTGCCGCAGCTGGCGGAGCAGGCCGGCGCCAGCGTCTCGATCTACGACCAGTTCGACGGCCGGCTCCTGGCGACGTCCCTTGAACCGGAGGACACCGCGGCGCTGACACTGGCGCTCGACATGATCGAGCGTGCCATGGCGCCCGGTACGGAAGGGGATCCGATTCGTTCGACGACGATTTCCGGCATCGGCTACACCGAGGTGCTGACGGCTTTCGTCGCCCGGCATGGGACGGAGCCGCTGGGCGTGATGGGGATCGCCCTGCCGCAGCTTGCCCTCGTCGGCCAGTCGTCCCAGGATCTTTGGCAGGTGATCGCCTTCGGTGCCATCGCCCTGCTGCTGGTCGTCGTCGCCGGACTGTTCATCTCGAACAACATTACCCGGCCGATCATCGCCATCGCCGACGCCTCCGCCCAGGTCGCGCTGGGAAATCTCGAGACCCGCGTCGTCGATCGCGGGACGGACGAGGTGGCTGTCCTCGCGCGCACATTCAATGCGATGGTCGACGACCTTCGTCAGCGCACGATGGTTGAGGTTCGATCCGCGCCCGAGCCAACTTTGCCGGCACTCCCGCCCGAACCGCAGGAAGACCACGCCGCGGCCGAGCCGACCCAGGTGGTCGGCCGGAGGAAGGCGACCGTCCTGGGAATCGAGCTGAGGGGGCTCGGGAGCCTGGACGAAGAGCCCGAGGTCCTGCTCCGCGAGCTGGAAGCGTGCCTGAGGATGATCGGCGAGGCCGCCGGTCGCCACGGAGGCAGCCTGGCGCGCGCAGGCGGGACTACGGTCATCGTGCACTTCGGTCTGCCACCGGTGGTCGTGCCGCCGGCCGTCTCGGCCCTGCAGGCGACGCATGCCGGTCTGGAAATTCTGGACGGGGTGCGGACGCTCAACGAAGGGCGGGTCGATCGCGGGATGGGGCCGCTCCAGGTTTCGGTGGCGGTGGCGACCGGAGATCTGATCGTCGGGAATGTTCGCGTGACGCACGCGGTGCCGGTGTTGATCGGCGAGGCGTTGACCGCCGCCGAGGGGATGCTGGCGATCGCACGCGAGGCGGAGCCGGCCTCGATGCTGGTCAGCGAAGAGACCTACCGGAGTCTCGGGTCGGCTCAGCGCCAGTTCGTGTTCGGCCGTTTCGGGCGCGCCCAGGTCCGTGGTCTGCGAGTGGAGCTTGGCATCCACGAGGTCCGCGACCGGCTGGCGCGGCTGGTCGAACCCGGCTCCGACGAGGCGTAACCCCGCCATCCTTGCCCCGTTCCGTGTGCTCCCGGCCAACCTTGGGCTGATCGGTCGACGCCCAGACGATCCAACAGGCCTCCCGGATAGGAAGGACGGTCCGGTTGTTCGGAGTCTGGAGTTGACATAGGCTGGAGACAGTAGGCAACCGTCCCCGCCTGCCCGGACGACGGTCGTTGCACGTTGGGGGGCAGGTTGGGCGCAGTCCAGGAGGGTCGGGATGAAGGAGCCGTCAGGTCGCCGCTGGCTCGTCGGAGCCGTGGCCCTGTTTCTGGTGCTCATGGTGATCTGGGTGGCGGCGGCAGTTCGCATCAGCGCCTCGGCAGCCGCGCCCTCCAGCCTGATGTCGAGCCTGCGCTCGCGCCTCTCGGCCAACTACGCGCCCGATCCTGCCAGCAGCTCCGTGCATTCCCTGCGCCTCTCGATCTTCCAGGAGGTGATGCAGGACCTGGGCATGTCGGGCGATGAGGCGGCGGCGGAGAGCCGCCGGATCGAGGCCGGGATGCAGGGGTTGGTCCCGACGGCGACGGCGCGCGATTTCGACGGAGCTCAGCCGCTGACGGCAACGCCGACGAAGACGCCGCTCCCCACCCACACCCCGACACCGACGGCGACGTCCACCAGGACGCCTCGGCCGACGCCGACGAAGACCAAGACACCGGCGCCTACGCACGCAGCCCCTACCAACACGCCCTCCGGGGGTTCAGACACGACCTCCCCAGGGATCACTCGCCTGGACTTTGTCCCGCCGATTGGAAGCACGCTCATGTCGTGTACATTCCAGGTCAACGATCTGGATGTCTTCGATCCGGCCTTCTCTGACGGCATTGATCCGAACGACGTGTTCGTCAAGTACGACGGACCCCTCACGGGCGGCTTGCAGTACGTCAATATCCCGCTTGAGGGCGGTGGATTCGTCTCTGGGCCGGGTTCCGATTGGGTTGCCAGCTACGACGGGCCCGTGACCATCAACAATGCGGCGGTCAATGACGTGATTGATGTCTGGGGCAAGGTCACGGATCTTGCGGGCCAAACCACGATCCTGTCTGCCGGCTCGTTCGTGATGGGCGTTGTCTGCCCCTAGCCTCGCCCACAAACCTGGTCTCAGCCGAGCGGCTCCCTTTCGGGAGCCGCTCTCGTTGCCTGCTGGGCAAGATGATCACGCACTCAGGGTGCGCGGTGGGCCTCAGCCTCCCCGGCGCAGGAACCGCTCGCGCAGGGGAACCAGGCATGCACCCAGCCCGATCGCCCCGGCGGCACACGGTAAGCTCGCGCCGGAGGGGAGTCTGCCCGCGGTCTCCACCGGCGGTTCGACCGGTTGGACGGGGATGGAGGCGTCGTCGGGCGAAATCGGCGCCGGCACCGGAATCGGATCGCCGGGCTGGTCCGCCCCTACGGTCCGATAAGCGACGCCGTCGACGACGATGAGCACGTCCGGCCCGAGGGCCAACGCGGCGCCCACGTCCGGCCGCGAGGCGGCCAGCGCGAAGTAGTCCTCCGAGAGGAACGGCACGTCCAGTGGGTGCATCGATTGCGGATCGAAGGTCGTATCGGTCCACACGCCGTCGGAGAGGCGGAACGTCCGGGTCCCTGCCACGCGGACGACCCGTGCATCGGTGCCCTGGGGGGCGGCGGGTGCACTGGCGCCGCCGAGGGCCGACTCCGCCGCCGCACGCTCGACGGCCGCCTGACCGGAGGCGATGGTCGGCTGCGACTGGAGCGACTTGTACGCGTCGGCGGCGATCTCGCCGATGGCTTCGGCGCCGAGCGCCCCGGGTTCGGTGACCAGGTAGGAGGTGTATGGCGTGACGATCCCGTACTGGATGCTTAGTCGCACGACCTGATCGACCGTCTCTTGATCGGCCCCGTGCAGGCGCAGGTCATTGAGCAGGGCGCCGATCTTGCGCGTCGCCCACAGCCGCGGCAGGAACTCCGCGCCTCCCGAGGCCGCCAGCCGAATCTCGGGGTAGGAGAACTCCTCCGACCGTCCCTCGACGCGCCCGGAAATCCGGGCGGTGATCTCCCCGGGATTGCGGTAGCGGCCGACGACGATCAGCTGGCCGCCCGCAAACAGGTCGGGAAGCGATTCGGGGACCAGGTCGAACGCTCGGGCCTCACCCAGATCAAGGTCGAGATCGGTGAGGACCGGCGTGCTGACCTTGGCGTAGAAGGCCGAGACCGTTTCGTCGATATCCTGATCGGGCAGGACGTAGGTCGTCGCCCCGTGATGCGCTTCGGAGAGCGTGTCGAGCAGGACGGCGTCGACGTCATAGCCGACCCCGAAGGAGAACAGGCGCAAGCTGCGCGGGGCCGAGCGCGCCAGGTTGTCGAGGATCGCCTCGCGCTCCGTCACGCCTTCGGTGGGCAGGCCATCGGTCAGGAACAGGACCAGGGCCGGGCGTTCGGGGTCGAGCTGGGCGGCGGCCTCCAGCAAGGCGCGGTTGATATCGGTCGAGCCGCGGGCCGAGAGTTCCTCGACCCAGGGGATGGCGTCCTGCGCCTCGCCAGCGTCGCGCAGCGAAGGGGCGAAGGCGCTCAGGTCCGTGCTGAAGGCAAGCAGGTTGAAGCGGTCGTCCGGATTCAGATGCTTCAGGACGTAGATGGCTGCCTGCTGCGCCTGCTCGAACTTCTCGCCATCCATGCTGCCGGAGCGATCGAGCACCAGCAGCACGTCTTGCGGAACGCTCGAGCTGAGTTCTGCGCCGAACGCCGGCGAGGCAAGCAGCAGGAAGAAGCCGGCGTCTTGCTCGTCGGGCTCCCGGTAGCTCAGGATCTGGACGCCGACGCGGTCGTCGCCCAGGGAGTAGTACAGCTCGAAATCGCGATCCGGGAGCACATCGACGGCCTCGTACGAGGCGCGCAAGCTGTGCTTCCCATCCCGCACGATGTCGACGGCATGGCTGGGGGAGTAGACGGACTGGATCGAATCCCGGCTTTCCACCTCGACGCTCACGCTGACCTGTTCGAGCGGCAGCGTGGAGAACTTCTCCGTGTTCAGCGGGTAGCGGTAGTGCACCAGTCCGGCTTCGGCCGGCAAGACCTGGGTGTACTCCAGTTCGATGCGGCGTTCGGCCCCCGGATCGATCGGGAAGATCGACGCCTGCACCGCGCCGCGGTCTACATACTCCAACAGGGCAGGATCGCGGAGGGAGCGGACGATGTCCTCATACGTCTGACGCGCCTGTTCACGCGTCAGGACCTTGCCTTCGACCGGTTCACCGTCGATCCACAGCGTGAACTGGCTGACGGCCGCGCCGGGGGGCAGGGGAAAGACGTACGTGCCCTCGACGGTGAAGTCGTTGTCGTTGCGGAACACCTGGTCGACGTGCGTCGTGGCTACCTGATCCCGGATTGTCACGCTGACGCGGTGGTAACGGATCGCAAGTTGCGAGACGGGGAAGGGGCCGGGGCAGCGGTCCGGCCCGCAGAATGGCGGCTCGGGGATGATAATGCCGTCGGCCAGGGCCGGTGCCGCGGGGAGCAGAAAGCCCAGACACAGCAGCATACCAACGAGGACGCGGGTCGAGCGGGACATAGCGGCCCTCCACAGGTGGGCGGATTAACCTAGAGACGCCCGTGGAGGAGTGCGGGTTCCCCAAGAGGGCATGGTAGAATCAATCTACTGCTCCCACTCTGGCCGTGGGAGCATGCCGTGTCCCCTGAACGCCGGGGGGGAGTGCGCAGGATGCTGGACAGACTACAAGGAATCGCCGCCCGGTTTGAGGCGCTGGAGAGTGAGATGGCGACCGCCGCCACCCAGCCCCAGCGCATGGCCGAGCTGGGTCGCGAGCGTGCCGGGCTCGAGCCGATCGTGGCTGCCTATCGCGAGTACCAGGCGGTGCAAGGGCAGCTCGAGCAGGCCCGCAGCCTGCGCACGAACGAAGACCCGGACCTGCGCGCTCTGGCCGAGGCCGAGGTGGAGGAGCTGGCGCCGCGGCTGGAGGAACTCGACCGGCGGCTGCGATCGCTGCTCGTGCCCCGCGATCCGCGCGACGATCGCAACGTCATCGTCGAGATCCGCGCCGGCACGGGAGGCGACGAGGCCGGGCTGTTCGCCGCCGACCTGTTCCGCATGTACACGCGCTATGCCGAATTGCAGGGCTGGAAGACCGAGATCCTGTCGCAGAACGACACCGGGATCGGCGGCTTCAAAGAAGTCATCTTCCAGGTGCGCGGCCGGGGGGCCTACTCGCGCCTGAAGTACGAGAGCGGCGTGCACCGCGTGCAGCGCGTGCCGACCACCGAAGCCCAGGGGCGGATCCACACCTCGACGGCCACGGTGGCCGTGCTGGCCGAGGTGGACGAGGTCGAGATCGACATCCCCGAGAAGGACGTCAAGATGGACGTCTACCGCTCGGCCGGCGCCGGCGGGCAGAACGTGCAGAAGAACTCGACCGCCGTTCGATTGACGCACCTGCCCACCGGGATCGTCGTCCAGTGCCAGGACGAGCGCTCGCAATTGCAGAACCGGATGCGGGCGATGAGCATCCTGCGCGCCCGGCTGTACGACATGGCGCTCGACGCCCGCCAGGCGGAAGAGGACGCCGACCGACGCTCGCAGGTGGGCAGCGGCGAGCGCTCCGAGAAGATCCGCACCTACAACTTCCCCCAATCTCGCGTCACCGATCACCGCATCGGCGTGTCTTCGCATAACCTGCCGGGCGTGCTCGACGGCGCCCTGGATGTGTTCATCGACGAATTGGCGACCCGCGACGAGGCCGAGAGGCTGCAAGCCGCGGAAGGGTAGACGATGGCCGGGACCTCCGTCGGCGAAGCGCTGGCCCGGGGCGGCCTCGCCCTTTCCTCGACGAGCGAGACTGCCCACAGAGACGCTCAGGTTTTGCTGGCCGACCGGATGGGCAGGCCCCGCGAATGGCTGCTCTCGCACCCCGAAGCTCCCATCCCCTTTGAAGACGAGTTGGCGTTCACCTCTGGCCTGCAGCGGCTCGAGGCCGGTGAGCCGCTGCCTTACGTGCTGGGGTGGTGGGAGTTCTACGGCCGACGCTTTGCCCTCACCCCGGATGTCTTGATCCCACGTCCCGAGACCGAGCTGCTGGTCGAGAAAGGCCTGCTGGCGATCGATGAGGATCCTCGCCTGCAGGTGGCGGTCGATCTCGGCACCGGTTCCGGCTGCGTGGGGATCACGGTGGCGCTCGAGCGCCCGGACCTCCGGGTCATCGCCTCGGACATCTCGAAGGCGGCGTCATCGGTGGCGCGCGCGAACGCCATCCGACACGGGGTGGAGCGGAGAGTGGGCTTCGTGCGGGCCGACCTCTCGGCGGGGCTGCAGTTGGTCGATTGCGTCCTGCTGGCGAACCTGCCCTATGTCGCCTCGGAGGGGATCGGGTATCTCCCGTTCGAGCCGCGCCTGGCGACCGAGGGCGGTGACTACGGGCCTGGAGGTCATCACCCGCCTGCTCGGGGAATTCGCTCGCCGCCGCCCGACGCGCACCACTGCGCTGCTGGAAATCGGCGCCGGGCAAGGCAGCGCGCTGGTCGAGCTGGCATCAGACATCTGCCGGCCGACTCGGACGTGGGTGGATCCGATCTGGCCGGCCGTGACCGCATCCTCGGGATGCGATTCGAGGAAGGCTAGGAAATGGCCGCGAGGGTCATTCAGGCGTTGGCTCCTGGGGCAATCGCCCGCGCGCTCGACGTCTTGCGCAGCGGCGGCCTGGTAGCGTTCCCGACCGACACGGTCTATGGCGTCGGTGCGATGGCGTTTGACCCGGCGGCGATCGACCGGATCTTTGCCGCCAAAGGGCGGGAAGCAACCAAGGCCTTGCCGATCCTGTTGGCAGACCTGGCAGGCCTGTCGGAGGTCACACAAGCCCTCTCGCCGGAGGTCCTTCGGCTGGCCGTGGGCTTCTGGCCCGGGCCCCTCACGCTGGTCGTGCGCAAGCTGGAGGCCGTGCCGATGGCGGTCAGCGGCGACGGGACGGTCGGCGTACGTGTCCCGGATCATCCCATCGCCCTCGCACTGCTCAGGGAGAGCGGTCCGCTGGCGGCAACCTCGGCCAATCGGTCAGGGGCGGCTGATCCACTGACGGCGGACGATGTAGTTGAGGGTCTCGGGGATCGGGTTGACCTGATCCTGGATGGCGGGCGAGCGCCCGGAGGCAGGCCGTCTACGGTTGTCGACTGCACGGTCAGTCCGCCAAGCCTTGTTCGGGAAGGTCCCATCCCTATGGCGGCAATTCTGGCCGTGCTGGCCGCCCCGTTAAGCAAGCCTTAAGGGAGTGCTCACGGCTGGTTTAGCAGAAGGCGGGAGAATACGGTCGCATTCTCCTCCTCAACCCGCGCGCTAGAGCCCTGAGCAAGCTCCAGCGCGCGGGCTGAGTTTAAGGGCAACGCTGTCCGGGACACGCCAAACACGCGAGAACGCGGGCTGCGCAAGCCTTTGATTCGGACACCCGAACCGTAGAGCTAAGGCAGCGAGCCGAGTGCCTGTGCCAGCGCAGCGGCTTCGGCAGCCGAGAGTCTGGCCGCCTTATGGAGCAGGCGGTAGTACCCTGGCGGCATCTCGCCTTCCGCAACCACCTCGGCCGCCTCCCGCATCCCTCGTTGGGGCCGGTCCCACTCGGAGAAGTTGAGGACCGCCCGGCCTTCCTCGACATGTCTCTGGATGATCCACGAAACCGGCGCCACGCTGGTGTACCAGGGCCACGTGGTCTGATTCGAATGGCAGTCGTAGCACGCGCCGACGGCGAGGACGCGCACCGCCGGATCAGGCCAGGCGGGCTCAGCTGTGACTGCCGGATTGGCGTGCTGCCGTCCGTACGGCAGGAGCTGGATCGCCAACAGAGGCAGCAGCACACCGGCAATGGTGGTCAGGATAACTCGTCGCAACATGGTTGGCCTCCAGGATGGTAGATCAGTTCTGGTATCGCGCATCACGAGTCGGACGATCTCGGTGTGAGTCTATTCCTCCGGAGTCTTGCCGTCACGGGTCGACGCGTGGTGTCATGGACGGATCCGTGCCGCCGCTATCCTGCTCACCCGGCCGACATGGGCCCAAATCCGCGTTTCACTCGGAGGGCCACGTCTGCGCGTACCAGCGCAGGTACTCAGCCAGGTGACTCGACCAGTACCCGGCGGTGTGTTCTCCGGGGTTCTGCACCCAGGTGTAAGGCCAGCGGAGCTTGTCCAGCCTGGTGCGCAAATCGAGGGCACCCGGGAGGAGCGTGTCATCAGACCCCATATCGATCCAAAGGCGCGGGACGGACTCGGAGGGTACTTCGGTTGCCCAATTAGGCAGGAGATACAAGTCCGGGCTGAGAACAGCCGGGCTGTGCAGTCCGATAGCTCCGAATAGTTCGGGATGCTGCAGCCCGATTCGCAATGCCCAACCTCCACCGCGCGACAGCCCGCCGATGGCGCGCAGCTCCGGGGCTGCCGCCGGTCGGCATGCTCTGCTCGACATGGGGCAGAAGCGTGTCGATCAGGGCAACCAGCATGTCAAACCCCGTGCGTTCGCCGGGCAGGACGATGACAAGCGCCGGGATAGACCTCTGGGTGATCAATGTGTCAGCCGTGGCGGCGATCCCAAGCTCAACCCACTCAGACTCCGACTGCACGAGACCGTGCATCAAGTAGAGGGTTGGGTAGCGTGTCTCGCGCTCCGGGTCGTAACACGGTGGGAGGTAGACGAGATACGCGAGCGGGCGAGGGTCCCCGGGGAGTGGGATCTCGGCCGTCAGGATCCTGCCTGCCCGATCCCGGCAGACGGCCTGGGGAGTAGAGGTCGGGGATTGCGCAGGTGTGGGAGTCTGGGAGGGCGGAGGCGTCTGTGAGGTATCGCCGAGTGTAGGAGGAACGATCGGCGGCTCCACGCGCGCGCAGGCGCTGAGGAGCGACAGGACCACGAGACCGAGGGAGAGCGCGCGGTGGAAGGGCATCTCAACAAAACCCCGCCGCCCGCGCCAGTGCGCAGGGCGACGGGGGGCGCCTGTTGGCAGCAGTATAGACCGGCACCGGGGCACGGTCAAGAGGGGAGGCTGATGGGCAATCGAGGTGTCGACTCCCGTCGCGTGCATGAGATACAATGCCGACGTGTAAGGGCGAGCCCGTGCCGGACGGGAGCCTCCGCCTGAGCGAGTTCTCAGCATGCGGCAACCTCAGCGACTCCGAACCCCGGACTTCATTCTGATCTGCATGATCGGGGTGCAGTTGGCCTCGCTGGCCGCGGCGATTGATCCCCTGGTTGTCAGAGTTGCAGACCACCAGGGGTCCTCCGCCAAAGACCGGGGGGCCCGCATCGCCTTCGGGGATCAGTTCGGGGACTTTATCCAGTACCTCGATGCTGGAGTGCCGCCCGATGGCCGTGTGGTAGTCCCTCCGATCGACGTCGACTCGACCTACGGGGATGTGGGCTTGATGCAGTTCCTCCTGTTCCCACGTGAGATCGTCAACTGCCCAGCGGGTGCCGACCTTCCCGAGTGCGTCCAATCGATGGTTGGACAACAGACCTACATCCTTCGGATCGGGGAGTTCCCCGCGCCCGAAGATGTCCCGGCGTCAAAAGCGTATTCTTCGTTCGCGGGAACTCTGGGGATCTACGGCTCGCGTTAGTCGGGGAGACGGCCAACTCGCCGGGGATCCAAGGGATCCGTCCGACCGCGCCAAGACCTGCCGTCAGACAAGAAGGCATCCGTCACGTGTTGACGCCCTGGATGGAGCTGGCTGCCGCTGGTGCCTTGAGCATGGCGCTTGGGGCACTCGGTGTCGCGATCTTGAGGTTGCTGCTCGTCAGGATCCAGCTCCTGGACGTGTTGGCCCTGGGCTTCCCGCTGGGCGCAGGGATCTTTACGTGGTTCCTGTTCATCGCCTCGTGGGCGGGCGTCCCGGTGTCCATCGCTTCGGCATCGCTTAGTTGGGTCGTGCTCTTAGTGATGGCGCTCGTGATCCGCAAGGTAATCCCGATGCATCAGGATGCCATGCGGGAGAAGCAGCCCTCCCCCGGCCGTCTGCCGGGGGCTCTCGGGTGGGGCCCTCCTGTTGCGCTCTTGTTCATATTGGGGGCTGCCGGCTTTGCCGCCTGGCTGGGAATTGCTCGTGCGTATTCGGCCTGGGATGACATGGCGATCTGGGCCGTCAAGGGATACGGGATTGCGCGGGAGGGCACCATCTGGGCCGCTGGTCATTGGGGGGACCATGGGCTGACCTACCCACTCAACCTCCCGCTCCTTATCGCCAACTATCGATTTACGGGTGACATGCTCCCGGCGTCGAAGCTGATCGCTCCGCTCTTCTACTTCTCATTGTGCATAGGCTGCCTGCGGTTCTGGCTGCAGCGAGACGTTTCTCCGCTGACCGCCAGCCTGGGAGCAATCGGCCTGGCCGCGACCCCGATCTTGTTTGAACACGCGAACGTTGGGGTATGCCAACCTCCCCTACACTGTCTACCTGGTTCTCGGTAGTGGCGAAGCCATCCTTGGAATCATGACTGCTGACTGGAAGCGACAGGCCCTGGGGAGCCTTTTCCTTGGACTCGCGACTTGGACGCGCCCGGAAGGAGGGCTGGCCGTCGCATCCATCCTGGCCGTGCTGGGAGTTGCAGCGCACCTTGCCCGGCCGCGTGGAGCGCGGTGGCTAGCTTGGATCCTCCCCGCCGGCGTGGTGGCCGGGGCGTGGATCTGTTTTGTATCCTCTCACGGCACAGGCGGGCAGATGCTGCAGGCGCTCGGAGCAGCCATGGGCGCGTTCGGACGCAGCGAACTCCACCTCGGAGCCTACTACTGGATCCTGCGCTTCATGGGTCGTCAGGCGATCGAGCTCCCCGTATGGGGATTGCTGCCGCTTGCTTGCGCGGTGCTGCTGGTTCTTGGCGTGCGGAGACTCGGCCCCCGGTCGAATCCCGATGCGTTCCTTGTGGGCATGGCCTTGCTGGTAGTGGCGACTGGGGTCACCCTGCAGTTCTACCTCGCCGACTTCCTCGGCCAGCTGATGAACTACCTGGGGAACTCGGCCAACCGGATGTACATGCCGGCAGGGGTGCTAGCCGCCCTTCTGGCAGTCATGTTGACGCGGCGGTCATTCCCCAAGGACTTCTCCTGCCGCTGAAGACAGCAGGCGAAGCTTGAAAGGGCGCCTTGAAGTAGTGGCCAGCCAATGACTCCTTCTCGGTGATGGGATCTGGGCCGGCGAGAAGGGTAGCCCGGGCGCCATGCTTTGTTCGAAGGGAGTTGAGCTAAGGTATAATGCGTTAACTGAATTCCAAGCCTTCGGGGCAGGGTGAGGGTCGCAAGGGCCCAAATCCCGACCGGCGGTAAAGCCCGCGAGCGCCTGTGGCGCATGACCCGGTGTGATTCCGGGGCCGACGGTACAGTCCGGATGGGAGAAGGCTGGCAGCCAGGCGCATGCCGCGCCTGGGGCTTGCTGTCTCCCCGGAGAGTCCATGGCTCTTCGGGGTTCGTTTTAGGCAGGTCAAGCCGTACGTGCCGCGCCCCGAGGGAGACTTCGGGGCGCGTTGTGTTGAACACATGAACACCGGACAGGCCCTTGAGAACCCGGGCGACGAGATTCGCCCCGTGCCTCGCTTTCGCCGCTGGCAGCGCTGGCTGTTGCCGGCCGGGGTGGCGATCGCGCTGGGGGTCTGGCAGGTCTTGACCATGACCGAGATCGTGCCGTCCTTCCTGCTGCCATCGCCGGCGGCCGTGGCCGGCCGTTTCATCCGCGGTTGGAGCGATGCCTCCCTGGCGCGCCACACACTCGTCACACTCAGTGAGGTGCTGTCCGGGCTGCTCCTGGGTGTCCTGGCTGCGGCGCTCCTGGGCTACTCGATCGCCAAGTCCGCCGCCCTGGAGCGATTGCTGTCCCCCTACATCGTCGCCTCACAGGCCATCCCGATTGTCGCCATTGCACCCCTGCTGGTGATCTGGTTTGGGCCGGGAAGAATCTCCAAGGTCCTGATCGCCGCTCTGATCGTGTTCTTCCCGGTCCTGGTCAACACCGTCGTCGGCGTCCGCTCGGTGCCGCAGGACCTGCGGGAGTTGATGCGCTCGCTGCGCGCCACGCGCTGGCAGACCTTCTCTCGGCTCGAGATTCCGGCCGCACTGCCCGTCCTGCTCGGAGGGTTGAAGATCGGGGCTACTCTCTCGGTGATCGGCGCTGTGGTGGGCGAGTTCGTCGGAGCGGATGAGGGCCTGGGTTTCCTGGTGAATATCGGCCGGGGGCTGTACGACACGGCACTGGTCTTCGTGGCCGTCTTTCTGTTGATCGCGATGGCGCTGGGCCTGTACGGGCTGGTGGCCTGGTTCGAGCGCCGGCTCGCCTGGCGAACGGAGGCAGACTCCTGATGGCGCACCTACCTTCTCGAACGATCTGGCTGGCGATGGTCGCGGCGCTGCTCGTCG
This sequence comes from uncultured Chloroflexia bacterium, assembly GCA_963743255.1. GTDB lineage: Bacteria > Chloroflexota > Anaerolineae > Anaerolineales > E44-bin32 > DYJB01. The sequence goes on along the minus strand of CAVUPD010000014.1, from coordinate 75,049 downwards.
CTTGCGGTGCGCCGGCCGCGCAAGAGCCCACCCCCGGGCTGCGTACGCTGCGATTGCCGATGGGCTACATCCCCAATGTCCAGTACGCTCCGTTCTACATGGCGGTCGAGCGCGGCTATTTCCGCGACGAGGGTCTGGCGATCGACTTCGACTACTCCTTCGAGACCGACGGCGTGCAACTGGTGGGGGCGGGCGAGCTGCCGTTCACGCTTGCCTCCGGTGAGCAGGTGTTGTTGGCGCGTGCCCAGGGGCTGCCGGTCGTCTACGTGATGAACTGGTGGAACGATTTCCCAGTGGCTGTCGCCGCGCCGGCGTCGAGTGGGATCCGGAAGCCGGCCGATCTCGCCGGGAAGCGCGTTGGGATCCCGATGTTAAGCGGCGCTTCGTACATCGGCTATCGCGCCCTGATGGACGCGGCCGGCCTGAAACCCGAAATCGCCCGGCTGGACGTGATCGGCTTTACCCAGGTGGAGACGATGCTGGCCGGTACAGTCGATGCCGCGGTTGTGTACGCGAACAACGAGCCGTTCCAGCTCGAGGCGCAAGGGATGCCGGTAACGCTGATCCGGGTGGCCGACTACGTCGCGCTGGCCTCGAATGGTTTGGTGACCAACGAGGCGACGCTGGGATCGGACCCGGAACTGGTTCGCGCCGTCCTGCGTGCGGTAATGCATGGACTTCGGGACGTCCTGGCCGATCCGGAGGCGGCATTCGAGGTCTGTCTGAAATACGTGGAGGGATTAGGCGCGGCTGATCAGGCCGTCCAGCGGCAGGTCCTGGAGGCCAGCATGCGATTCTGGGACTCCGGTCCCCTGGGCGTCTCCGAGCCCGAAGCCTGGGAGAACATGGACCGGGTGCTGTTCGAGATGGGCTTGGTCCAGGCGCGGCAGGACGTCAGCCGGGCATACACCAACGACTATCTGCCGGAGCCATGAAGCCGACCGTCCCGCTGCTTTCGGTCGATGACCTTGCCGTCTGGTTCCCCAACGGGAACGGCGGTCTGCATGCGCTTGATCGTGTGAGCTTCGACGTCTTGCCGATGGAGTTCGTGTGCATCGTCGGGCCCTCCGGATCGGGGAAGACGACCTTGCTGCGCTTGTTGGCCGGGCTGCTGAGACCCACGCGGGGTGAAGTGCGTTTGGAGGGGCAATCCCTCCGCCGGCCCCGAAGAGGGACGGGTTTCGTCTTCCAGCAGGCGAATCTGATGCCCTGGCGCACGGTAGTCCAGAACATCGAGCTCCCGCTGGAGCTCGAGGGCCAGCCTCCGGAGGTCGCTCGCCGACGCGTGTCCGACCTGCTGACCCTGGTCGGGTTGGAGGGCTTCGCCTCGAGCTTTCCGCGCGATCTCTCGGGCGGGATGGCTCAGCGCGTCGCCATCGCCCGCGCGCTCGTCCACGATCCAGACCTCTTGCTCCTGGATGAACCGTTCGGCTCCTTGGATGCATTGACCCGCGAGCGGATGGCGGCCGAGCTGTTGCGCATCTGGGACGCCCGGCACGTGACCGTAGTGCTCGTCACGCACTCGATCCCCGAGGCGGTGCTGCTCGCCGATCGGGTGCTGGTGTTGAGCTCGCGTCCCGGGCGCCTGGTCCTCGACCTTCCGATCGGCTTGCCGCGCCCCCGGACGCTCGATCTTAGCTACACGGTGGAATTCGGCGCGCTGGCGCGCCAGGTACGGGACGCGATCAGCTGACCCGAAGGTTATTGGTGTGAATCAAAAAGGGCGCAGGAGATCCTGCGCCCTTTGCGTGCGGTGGGCTTGGGCTTAGGCCGCCGCGGGCGGCGCCTTGGCCACCTTCCGGCGCCGGCGGAGGGCGCGGACTACGAAGTAGACCGGCAGTCCGAGGATCACGCCGATCGGGACGACACAGATCACGGCCCAGATGCCTGCATCGGCCAGGAACTGCAGCGTCCGGATCAGGGTCTCGACGGCAGCCTTGGCCGTCCCTTCGGGACGCCATCCGGCGATCTCCAGCGGCTGCGCGGCGGCATCGGCGATCAGCTCGACGGTGACGGCCGAGAGGCGCGCCGACTGCTCGAAGTACTGCATCTGACCTTTGACGCTCTCAATCTCCCCGCGCACCTGCACCAGCTGGTTGAAGACCATCATCACATCTTCGGTCGTGGTGGCAGAGCCCATGATCTCCTGCAGCTGCTCCTCGGCCGCCTCCAGGTTTCGCAGGCGGGACTGCAGGTCGACATACTGCTGGGTGACATCTTCCCCGCTGATGTTCTCCGAACGGACCTCGATCACGTCGGCCTTGATGGCCTGCAGCGCCTCGTCCAGGCGATCGGCCGGCACGCGGACCGTGATCGTCCCCTGGGTGGCGGTACTGATCCCCGTTGCCCAGGGCGGTCTCATATAGATAGGACGAGACGACGAAGCCGCCCATGTCCTCCGCCATCCGGGTGATCGACTTTACCGAGGCGGTCGGATCGGTGACGACCAGCGTGAGATTTGCGTTACGGATCACCAGGCGATCCTGGCTGACGGGTTCGCCGGAGTAGACCGTGCGGCCGGCTTCCATCGGGGCCGCCACACTTGAGTCGGCGGCCATCGGCTCGACGGCGATCTCAGGCGCGGCGCCGCCGAAGGCACCGGGAAGATTGTCCGACGACCGAAGCGACGGCGACGCGGCGCCGCACGCCCCGAGCAGGACGGCGACAATGGCCAGAGACACGAATGCGATGCGGCGTTTCATGGGATCTCCTCCACGGGAACACGTTCGTCTGTCCAGGTAGACGCTCTCGGCGGGCGCACGGTTCCCCTTACCAGCCGCCCACCAGGCGGATCGCCTGGCGCTCGGGGAGGCCCGCCTCGAGAATCCGTTCCTGGACACCAGCCACTTCGTAGGCCACCCGGCGCGGTTCCCAGGACATCGAGTCCAGATCGAGCAGTGCGTACGCCGCCCGCGGATCCAGGTCCCGCGGCTGCCCGACCGACCCGGGGTTGAGGATCATGCGCGGGGTGAGACTCATCGGGACGCCGACGGGGAGCTGCACCGGCAGGCAGTAACTCTCGCCCGGGAAGCGCACGAAGGCGATCGGCAGGTGGGAGTGCCCCACCAGGCAGTAGTCGGTCTCGAGCACGTCGAAGTTGCGATCGGCGCTGTGGTGATCCAGGATGTATTCCCACACCTCTTGGCGCGGGCTGCCGTGCGCCAGAGTGAACGGCGGGACGCTGGTCTTGGCCTTCAGCGTCTGCAGATACGCGGTGCTGGACTCCGAGAGGTGGTCGCGCGTCCAGGCCACCGAGGCGCTGGCGTCCGTATTGAAACGGTGCAGCGGGATGCTGCCCAGGGCGGCCAGATCATGATTGCCGATCAGGCACGTCAGCTGCGGAAGCTGTCGGACGCGGGCGATGCACTCGTTGGGATCCGGCCCGTACCCGACCAGGTCTCCCAGGCACCAGACGGCGTCGAAGGAACGCGCGTCCTCCAGGACTCGGTCGAGCGCCGTCAGGTTGGCATGGATGTCGGAGATGACCAGGACAAGCATCGGCAGCATGGTAACACGGACGCCGAGCGCGGCAAAGCGGCCTGATGGGTTGTGGGGCCCTGCTGCCGGACGTATAATGCCGAACGCCCATGCCTATCTTGGATGAGCACAGCCTCGATTTCGTCAGCCACAGCCCCGAGCAAACCCGGCGGCTGGGCGTCCGGCTGGGCGAACTGCTCAAGCCGGGCGACCTCGTTCTGCTGGCGGGAGACCTCGGGGCGGGCAAAACGACCTTCGCTCAGGGCGTCGCCCGCGGGTGGGGTTCCCTCGACCCGGTGACCAGCCCGACGTTCGTCCTGGTCAATGAGTACCGCCGCGCCGACGAAGCGCGCCTGTTCCATTTCGATGCGTTCCGACTGGAGGTGCCGGCCGAGGCAGTCTCGCTGGGACTGCAGGAGATGATCGAGGATGGAGGCCCGTTGCTGATCGAGTGGCCGGAGCGGGTGGGCTCCTTGCTCCCGCCGCACGGTTTGTGGGTGCGCCTGCGCTGGGTGGATGAGTCGCGGCGTGCCCTGCAGCTGGATGGACGCGGAGCGCGCAGCGAAGCGCTCTTGCGCGCTTTCCGCAAAGCGGCCTTCGGGGGTTGAGCATGCTGCTGGCGCTTGACACCGCCACCCACCTGGTGGGGATCGCACTGCATGATGGCCAGACCATCCTCTCGGAGTGTTCCTGGGTTGGGGGCCGGCGTCAGACGTCCGAACTTGCTCCCGAAGTCGCCCTGACGCTCAGGCGAGTGGATGTGACGCCGCGACAGCTGAGTGCCGTGGCGGTCGCCATCGGCCCGGGATCGTTCACCGGGCTGCGGATCGGGTTAGCGTTCGCCAAGGGACTGGCGCTTGCCCACCACATCCCGCTGGTCGGGATCCCCACCCTCGACATCCTGGCCTGGGGGCAGCCACGACGGGATGAACCGATGCTCGCGCTTCTGCGCGCCGGGCGCGGGCGCGTCGCCGGAGTGTGGTACAAATGGAAGGCCACCGCCTGGCAAGCGACCTCCGAACCCGAAGTGATAGCCTGGCCGGATTTGCGCGACCGCCTGACATCACCGACCTACGTGTGTGGTGAACTGGGTGAGGATGGCCGGGAGGTCCTCGCCAATCACCCTCAGGCGCGGTTGGCGCCGCCGGCGCTGTGTGTCCGTCGGCCCGGGGTGCTGGCCGAGATCGCCTGGCACAAGCTTCGGTCCGGCTGGGACACCCAACCCGCCGAAGTCGTCCCGGTCTATCTGCGGACTCCGAGCGAGCCCACCCTGTGAGCGCCGTCGCCCTTCAGATCGCCGTCCGACCGATGACGGTGGACGATCTTCCCTCCGTGCTGGAGATCGACCGACTGTCATTCGCATTGCCCTGGCCGGAGCGGAGCTTCCGCTTCGAGCTGACTGAGAATGACGCCGCCCATCTGATCGTGGCGGAGATGGCCTGGGGGGGCCGGGCGCGAGCGGCAGGCTACCTCGGGTACTGGCTGCTGGTGGACGAGATGCACATCTCCACATTGGCCGTCCATCCCGACGTGCGCGGCCAAGGGATCGGCGAACGGCTGCTGCTGGCTGGCCTCGAGCACGCTCGCCGCCAGGGGGCCGAGCTGTCGACGCTCGAGGTGCGGCCGTCCAATAGTGCTGCCCTGGCGCTGTATCGCAAACACGGGTACGACCTGGTCGGCCGCCGGCGGGCGTACTACCGGGACAATCATGAGGATGCGTTGCTGATGACCCTGACCGGCTTGTCCGCCGGGAGGACGCGGTCCAGGGGAGGTGCGGAGTGAATCCGGACGACGAACTGCGCGCCGTAGCCACGGAAGTTCGGGTCTGTGTGGCCTGCAAGCTCCACCAGTCGCGCAAGAACGCCGTTCCCGGGGAAGGGCCGGCGACCTCCGAGCTGATGTTCATCGGCGAGGGGCCGGGATTCCACGAGAACGAGCAGGGCCGCCCGTTCGTTGGCGCCGCCGGCAAGTACCTGGAAGAGCTGCTGGCCGGCATCGGGCTGCGCCGGGAGCAGGTGTTCATCGGCAATGTGGTCAAGTGCCGGCCTCCGGGAAATCGCGACCCGCTCCCGGAAGAGATCCAGGCCTGCGCCGCGTTTCTCGAACGTCAGATCCAGGCGATCCAGCCGAGGGTGATCGTCACGTTGGGGCGATTCTCGATGGCGCGCTTTTTCCCCAACTCCCGCATCAGCGAAATTCACGGCCAGGCGCGCATGTTGAACGGGCGACTGGTCGTGGCCATGTATCACCCGGCGGCGGCGCTGCACCAGCCTTCGCTGCGCCGTGAGATCGAAGCTGACTTCGCGAAGCTGCCGGCGCTGATCCAGCGTGCGGCGCCCGCGGCGCCGGCGGATCCGGAGGCGGCCGAGCCGCCTCAACAGCTCAACCTGTTCTAGGCCCGAGGGTCGAGAGAAGGACGAGAGATGATGTCGGACACGGCTACGCTGCCGCCCGCTGCCCAGGAATTGATCCGGCGCTTCGAGACGCGCCAGGCGCGCGTCGGCGTCATCGGTCTGGGCTACGTCGGCCTGCCCCTGGCAGTCGCCCTGGCCAAGGCCGGATTGCACGTCGTCGGCGTCGACCTGGATGAGTCCAAAGTGCAGGCGCTGGGACGCGGGGAGAGCTACATCGAGGACGTGCCGTCGGCGGACGTTGCGCCGCTGGTCCACGCCGGCAGGCTGACCGCCAGCTCGTCGTTTGAGGCGCTGGCTTCGGCGGACGGGGTCAGCATTTGCGTCCCTACGCCCCTGCGCAAGACCGGCGACCCCGATCTGTCCTTCATCCTCTCGGCCATGCAGGCGCTGCGGCCCTTGCTGCACCCCGGCATGCTGGTCATCCTCGAGTCGACCACCTACCCGGGGACCACCCGCGAGATGCTGCTGCCCGAGATGGAATCCGGCGGGCTCAAAGTCGGGACGGATGTCTTCCTGGCGTTTTCCCCGGAACGCGTCGATCCCGGCCGCAAGGACTGGACGACGGAGAACACGCCCAAGGTGATCGGCGGCATCACGCCGGCGTGCACGGCGGCAGCGGCGGCGATGTACGCGCCGGCGATGAAGAGCATCGTGCCGGTCTCGACGGCCGAGGTCGCCGAGATGACCAAGCTGCTGGAGAACACCTTCCGGGCGGTGAACATCGCGCTGGTCAACGAGATGGCGCTGATGTGTGAGCGGCTGGGCGTCGACGTCTGGGAAGTGATCCAGGCGGCGGCGACCAAGCCGTTCGGGTTCATGAAGTTCACGCCGGGGCCGGGGCTGGGCGGACACTGCATCCCGATTGACCCGCTCTACCTCTCCTGGAAGTTGAAGAGCCTCAAGTACAACGCTCGGATGATCGACCTGGCCAGCGAGATCAACACCAACATGCCGCGCTACGTCGTGCAGCGGGTCCAGGACCTGCTCAACGCGCACGCCAAGGCGCTGCATGGGGCTTCGCTGCTCGTGCTGGGCGTGGCCTACAAGCCGGACGTCTCCGACCTGCGCGAGTCGCCGGCGCTCGACGTCATCGGCCTGCTGCTCGCCAAGGGTGCCCGGGTGAGCTACTACGATCCGTATGTCCCCAGCCTGGAGCACGAAGGCTGGGAGCTGACGTCGGTTCCGGACCTGTTGGGGGCGGCGCGCGACGCCGATTGCGTGGTCGTGGTCACCGATCACTCGGCGATCGACTACGCCGCCGTCGCCCGTCAGGCGTCGCTGATCTTCGACAGCCGCAACGCGCTGGCGTCCGCCGGCGTGCACGACCCCAAGGTGTCGAGGCTGTAGTGGCGCGCTACTTGCTGACTGGCGCTGCCGGTTTCATCGGGGCTCAAGTGGCGGCGGCGCTGCTGGCGCGCGGCGATCAGGTCGTCGGCGTCGACAACATGAACGATGCCTACGACCCGCGCCTGAAGGATTGGCGCCTGCAGCGCCTGACGACGCATCCATCATTCGACTTTCAGCGCCTCGACATCTCGGACTCCGAGGCACTGGCGCCCTTGGCCGGGCTTGGCCCATTCGAGGCGGTGATCAACCTCGCCGCCCGCGCCGGCGTGCGCGCCAGCGTTCGCCTCCCCGAGCTTTATGCCCGCACGAATATGCTGGGCGCGCTCCATCTGCTCGAGTTGTGCCGCGCGCACGCCATCCCGAAGTTCGTGCAGGCCTCGACCTCCAGTCTGTACGGCGCGCACAACGCACGCCCCTTCCGTGAAGACGCCGATATCAGCCGCCCGCTCTCGCCCTACGCCGCCACCAAGGGCGCGGCGGAGCTGCTGTGCCACAGCTTCCATGCGCTGCATGGACTGGATGTCACCATTCTGCGCTACTTCACGGTCTACGGCCCGGCCGGCCGGCCGGAGATGAGCATCTTCCGCTTCATCCAGTGGGTGGAGGAAGGACGGCCGGTCGTGCTCTACGGCGACGGCCGGCAGGAGCGCGATTTCACCTACGTCGACGACATCGTGCGCGGCACGTTGGCCGCGCTCCGGCCGCTGGGCTTCGAGGTGATCAACCTGGGCAGCGATCACCCGATCGCCTTGAGCACGCTGCTGCAGACCATCGAGCAGCTGACCGGCAAGCGCGCCATGATCGACCACGCGGCCGGAGGCCCCCGGAGACGTGCGTGCCACGTGGGCCGACATCAGCAAAGCAGGAACGCTCCTCGGCTGGGAACCCCGCGTCGACCTGGAGGTCGGACTACGCGCCTGCCTGGACTGGTACCGCGCCGAGCGCGGCTGGGCAAGCAGCATCGCCACCAGCGACTAGGCGACCATGCCCGTCCCGTGGCCTCCCGTCTTCCCCCTGCGCACGGCACCCGATCGGTTCGTCCACAGCCCGCTTGTGCAGCGCGTGCTGCGAAACTCCGGATACATCCTGAGCGCCAACACGGCGTCGGCGGCGCTGTCCTTCGTGCAAACGCTGATGGCCGCCCGGCTGTTGGGCGTCGCCGGTTACGGCGTTCTCGGCACAATCACCGTCTTTGCCAGCAACATCAATCGCCTGACCTCGTTCCGAATGGGCGAGCTCGTGATCCGCTACGTCGGCAAGTTCAGCGCCGAAGACGATCCACGGCGGGCGATGGCGGTCTTCAAAGCGGCCGGCCTGACCGAGATGCTGAGCTCGGTCCTGGCGTACGCGCTGGTCGTCCTCCTCTCACCCCTGGCGGCGCGCTTTCTGACAAAGGATCCCGCCGCGGCCAGCCTGTTCGCACTCTACGGGTTGGTCCTGTTGGCGAACCTGATGGCGGAGAGCTCGACAGCGCTGCTCCAGTACCTGAACCGGTTCCGGCTGATCGCGGCGTTCACCGTCGCGCAGAGCGTGCTGACCCTCTTGCTCATCGCCAGCGCGTTCGCCATGCACGCGGGGCTCGAGTCGATCGTCCTGGCCTACCTGATCGGCAAGGCGGCGTGGGCCCTGTCGATCACGCTGGCGGCCGCTTTGGAGGCGGCGCGCGTGTGGGGGGGGCGCTGGTGGCTGACGCCGCTGGGCGTGCTGCGGGGACACGCCCGCGAGCTGGCGAAGTTCGCCATCAGCACCAACGCCAGCGCCACCATCAACCTGATCACGCGCGACAGCGATATCCTGTGGGTGGGCCTGCTGAGTTCACCCGTCCACGTCGGCTACTACAAAGCGGCGCGCACTTTCATCAACGTGATCTTCGTGCCCATCGATCCGCTCATCGGCACGACCTATCGTGAATTGGCCCGCGAAGCCGCCGCACACCAGTGGGAGAATGTGCGCCACCTGCTGCGCACCGGGAGCCTGATCGCTTCGATCTGGGCCGTGCCGGCCTGCCTCGGGCTGACCGTCCTCGGGCCGTGGTTCCTGTCGTGGTACGGCCCGGAGTTCGGCGCGGCCTACCCGGCGATGGTCCTGCTGCTGGCCGGTGTCCTGGTGGTCAACGTGTTCTACTGGACCCGCATCCTACTGCACGCCCTCGGGCATGCGACCTACCCGACGCGCACCTACCTGATTGTCGGCCTGCTGCAGGTCCTGGGGATTCTCCTGCTCGTGCCGAAGCTGGGGGCGCCGGGTATGGCGATGATGTGGAGCAGCTATTCGGTCGTCACTTCGCTCATCCTGGTTCGCAAAGGCCTGCACGAGGTCCCGTGGGCGGCGGTGCGGCCCGCCGCGCAGTAGGACGCCATGCGTATCGCTGTCTTCTCGACCTCTCGTGTCCCATCCCGGACCGCCAATTCGATCCAGGTGATGAAGGTCTGCCAGGCGCTGCTGGACCTCGGGCACTCCGTCCGCCTGTGGCTGCCGGGCGCTGCACCGGGGGAGGCGTGGCCCGAGCTCGCCGCACGCTACGGCGTGGCCGGCCCAATCGATATGGACTGGTGCGGCGGAGTCCGGTGGCTGCGCCGCTACGACTACGCCCTGTGTTCCTTCCTCCGGGCTCGTGCCTGGGGAATGGAACTGTGTTACGCGTGGCCGCTTCAAAGTGCCGCGCTCGCCTCCACCCTTGGCGTGCCAACCGTTCTCGAATTGCACGAGCCACCCCAGGGCCGATTTCGGGCCGGGTCTATTTCGTACCTACCTGCGAGGGCGCGGGGCGCGCCGACTGCTGCCCATCACGGCCTCGCTGCGCGATCAGATCGAGGCAGACTATCCCCTCCCGGATCACCCAGGCTTCGTCCAAGTGGCACCGATGGGCGTCGACATGGATCGCTACCGGGGTTTGCTGGAACCACGCGAGGCGCGCCGCCGGCTTGGCTGGCCGGAGGCGCTGACCATAGGCTACACGGGCCATTTGTACGCCGGGCGCGGGATCGACCTGTTGCTGAAGCTGGCGCTGCTCCGGCCGCGGCTACGTTTCGTCGTGGTGGGCGGCGAACCGGCAGCGGTGGAGCACTGGCGCGGGGAAGCGCGGTCCGCCGGCGCCGCCAACCTCGAGTTCACGGGTTTCGTGGCCAACGCCGACTTGCCGCACTACCAGGCTGCATGCGATGTGCTCGTCATGCCATCCCAGCGCCACATTGCCGGGAGCAGCGGTGGCGACATCGGCGGCGTCGCCAGCCCGATGAAGGCCTTCGAGTACCTGGCGGCCGGGCGCGCCATCCTGGCTTCCGATCTGCCCGTGTTTCGCGAAGTGCTCTCCGAGTCGAATGCCGTCCTGGCGCCGCCGGAGGATGCCGATGCGTGGGTGCGGGCGCTCGATGATCTGAGCGCACACCCGGAGCGGCGGGCGATACTCGGTGAGCAGGCGCGCAAGGATGCAGCCCAATACTCGTGGGCGGAACGCGCCCGGCACAGCCTGGATGGCATCGACCCGGGTCAGCGACCCGATGGCTGAGTCTGTCCGCCACACTCGACCGGGCAAGAACACGTGGATCGCATGCGGGCTGCTGGCGGCCATTGGCCTGGCCGAACGCGCGCTGTTGTGGGCTGGCTATCCGCCGGTTGAGTACAGCGACACCGGAGCCTACCTGCGCCTCGGTCGTGTGCTGAGCCGGTGGACGCTGCATGGGCTCGATGGCCGGCGCGTCCCCGGTTACCCGGCCTTTACCGCCCTGGCCGGCGGCGACCCGCGGTCGATCTACGCACTCCAGCTCGGGCTCGGCCTGGCTATCTCGCTGCTCTTGTTCTGGATGACGCTGCGCATGACGCGGAGCGTGGGCCTCGGTCTCGTCGTCGGTCTCGCCTACGACTTGATTCCCGGGCAGTTCCTATTCGAAGCCAATCTGCTGACCGAGACGCTGACCGCCTTCTCGTTGATGCTGGGCATGGCCTTGCTCGCCGAGCTTCAACTTGCCGGAAGACGGGGGGCCGAGGTGCTGTGGGCGCTGCTCCTGGGAATCGTCAGCGCGCTCCCCGGGCTGGTCCGGCCGGTGTACTTCTACCTTCCGGTATGGCTGTTGCCCTTCGTGTGGGCGGCCTCCGTGGATGGCGCGCAGCGGCGCGTCGCGTGGCTGGCGGCTTTTGTGCCGGGCCCGGCACTGCTCCTTGGGGGCTGGCTGTGGTTCATTTATTCCAGCTACGGGATGATCTCCCCGACCGTGGTGACCGGCTTCGGGCTGATCCAGCATACCGGCTCGTACTTCGAGTATTTGCCGGACAGCGCCGCCCCGATCCGGGACACGTATGTGCGGCTGCGCGATGAACGCATCGCCGCGCGCGGCGATCAGTCCAACACCATCTGGGATGCGATCCCGGAGCTCAGCCGCGTCTCCGGGTTGGGCTTCTACGATCTCTCGCGCGAAATCCAGCGCCTGTCGCTGCAGTTGATCCGCGAGCATCCCTGGTGGTATGCCAGGAGCGTGGCCGAAGGCTGGGTCGATTTCTGGAAAGCGCCTGCGTGGTGGTCGCCCGAGGCGATCGAATCCGCGGCGATCCGCGGTACCCTGTCCGTGTGGGCGACGGCAGGACGCCTGCTCTCGTTGCTTGCCAATGGTCTGTTCCTGCTGGGCACGGCCGCGGTGACGCTCTCCCGGCGGGCCCGCCTTCGGCTTGGGTTCGACCGCCACATGCTGGCCGCGGCAGGGACGGTCTTGGGGAGCTCGGTGCTGCAGACGCTCTTCGAACACGGCGATAACGCGCGCTTCCTGGTCCCGGCGCAGATGCTGGTCCTCTACGTCGTCGCCCGAATGGCGTATGCTTGGTGGAATCGATCACGCGGCAGGGAGGCTGAGGCGCGGTGAGAGCACGCACCCGATGGTGGCTGGCATTGGCCGGGGCCGGGATCGCGGCGACGGGGCTGACGATCGTCGATCCCCGCGGGGATGCAGTACGGGCATGGGTGGCCTACGGCGCAGTGGCCGCGGCCTGCGCCGCGCTGCTGGTCGCGGCGCTCGGATCGGTTGGGCGAGGGGCGCCGGCGGGCGTCATCGCCGCCGTACTCGTTGCGCTGGGGCTTCGCCTGGTCGTCGGCGGCCTGCTGATCCGCGTGCTGCCGGTCCTCGGATACCCGACCAATCCGCAGCAGGCGGGCTACGTCTACTGGGATGCATACAAACGCGACACCGATGCCTGGAATATCTCGCGCATGCAAGATCCGGGGCCCGGCCTGGCAGCGGCGCGCACGACCAGTGACCAGTATCTCGGGATGGTGACCTTCAGCGCCGGGCTGTACTGGGTGGTGAGTCCGGACGCGCATCGCCCGCTCCTGATGGTCGAGCTGGCCGCGCTGGCCTCGGCGCTCGGCGTCCTCTTCACCTGGGCGTTCGGGCGTGCAGCGTTTGGCGATCGCGTGGCGGCCCTGGCCGCCTGGGGCATGGCGCTCTACCCGGAGTTGATTCTGCTGGGCAGTTCTCAGATGCGAGAGCCGTTCCTGATCGCCCTGTACGCCATGGGTTTCTACGGGTATGCGATCGAGCGCCAGGGTCAGCGCCGAAGCGGCCTGGCCTGGATGGCGGCCGCGGTTCTCATCGCCCTGCCGCTCTCGCCGCCCTTCGCGCTGGTCTTGCTCGCGGCGCTGCTCGGAGCATGGCTGTGGGAGGGGAGGTCGAAGTTGAAGGGCCGCTGGCTGGCACTGGCCGTGGCGGGAGGGCTGGCGCTGGCGGGATTGTTCCTGATGGTACGCGCCTGGTCCTCGATCGGCGATCTCAGCGGCCTGGGCGTGGACGCTCTGTTAGGTTGGTGGACGCATGCAACCGACGCCTGGCGAACAAGCCTGCTCATCGAAGGCTCGCCGATCATCGGCTTCTTCCTCAAGATGTTTCCTCCTTGGGCGCAGATGCCTGTGATCACAGGCTACGGGCTGCTCCTGCCACTTCTACCGGCAGCCCTGGCGGATGCGTCCAACCCCGTGTGGTGGACGATCGCTGTGTTGCGCGCCGCGGGCTGGACCGTACTGATCCCGTTCCTGATCGGAGCCCTGCTGCTTCTTGTGCAGCGCCGGAAGTGGCGGGAGATCCAGGTCTACCTGTTGGTGATCGTACTCATCACCGCGCTGGCGGCGGCGATGCGCGCCAGTTCACTGCAGTGGGACAACCCGCGCTACCGGGCTGTCCTCCTGTCCGCGCAGATGGTCCTGGCTGCCTGGACCTGGGTGGAGAGTCGGGAGACACACCATCCGTGGCTGGGGCGAGTGGCGGTGATCGAGCTCGTCGATCTGCTGCTGGTCCTTTGGTGGTATGCCGGACGCTACTGGGGGCTGCCGCAGATCGGGCTGAGCCGAACGCTGATCGGGCTGGTGGCGGTTACGATCGGCCTGCTGGCGCTCTTCGTCGTGCGGGATTACTTGCGCCGCAGGGCGGGGCGCTTGACGCAGTCGCCCCCCAAGGTATAATTCAGACACTGAATATTGGCGCAGACTTTCGCACCGTCTGGAGCGTCGAATGCCCAAGGCACTGGTCACCGGGATTACAGGTCAGGATGGATCGTACCTGGCCGAGCTGTTGCTCGCCAAGGGCTACGAAGTCCATGGCATGATCCGCAAGGCGAGCACCTTCAACACCGAGCGGATCGAGCACATCTACCAGGACCCGCACGATCCGGCGGCGAAGCTCTTCCTTCACTACGGGGACCTGACCAACGCCGAGCAGCTGACGAATCTGATCTACAACGTGCGCCCGGACGAGATCTACCACCTGGGGGCGCTGTCGCACGTCAAGGTGAGCTTCGAAATCCCCGAATACGCCGGGGACGTGACCGGCCTTGGAACGACGCGCATTCTGGAGGCCATCCGGCGCAGCGGCGTGCCGGCGCGCTTCTACCAGGCATCGTCGAGCGAGATGTTTGGCAGCGCCGCGCCCCCACAGAGCGAGACGTCCGCCTTCCAGCCCCGCAGCCCGTATGCGATCGCCAAGGTGTACTCGTACTGGATGACGGTCAATTGTCGCCAGGCATACGGCCTGTTCGCTACCAACGGCATCCTGTTCAACCATGAGAGCCCGCGACGGGGCGAGACGTTCGTTACGCGCAAGGTCACGCGGGCTGTGTCGCGGATCCGCGCCGGGATGCAGAAGAAGGTCTTCCTGGGGAACCTCGAGTCCAAACGCGACTGGGGCTACGCCCCGGAGTACGTCGAGGCGATGTGGAGCATGCTTCAGCTTGACTCTCCGGACGACTTCGTCCTCGGCACCGGCGAAGCGCACAGCGTCCGGGAGTTGGTCGAAGAGGCTTTTGCCTACGCCGGATTGGACTGGCACGAGCACGTCGAGATTGACAAGGGCTACTTCCGTCCGACCGAGGTCGATTTCCTGCAGGCGGACGCCTCCAAAGCGCATCGCATGCTCGGCTGGTCCCCGAAGGTGACCTTCCGGGAGCTGGTGCGCATCATGGTCGACGCCGACCTGCAGTCGATCGGTCAAACCCCCATCGGCGAAGGCGTGCGCATCCTGAAGGACAAGTTTGGCGACTGGCACCAGTGGCACACCGGTGTGACGGCCGTCCTGCAGAACAACGGCTCGCGCGTCGATTAACCCCGGGCGGCGTCCGGGCGGCGGGGAAGGGGACACGACTTGAAGCTCTCCGTGATCATCCCGATCTTCAACGAGGTCGAGAACGTCGATGAGATGCACGCCGCTTTGCAGGCAGCGCTGACGGCCTACGACTACGAACTCATCCTGGTCGACGACGGCTCAACCGATGGGACCGTGGCGAAGCTGGAGGCGCTGGCGGCCGGCGATCCGCAGCATACGTGCATCGTCGAGTTCCGGCGCAACTTCGGGCAGACGGCGGCCATCGCCGCCGGGATCGATACCGCCTCCGGCGATGTGATCGTGCTGATCGACGCCGACCTGCAGGAGGACCCGGCGGACATCCCCATGCTGGTGGACAAGATCCAGGAGGGGTACGACGTCGTCTCTGGATGGCGCAAAGAACGCAAGGACACCTTCCTGACCCGCACGCTCCCCTCGCGCATGGCCAACGCTCTGATCTCGCGCGTGACCGGCGTCCGACTGCATGACTACGGCTGCACCCTCAAGGCCTACCGCCGCGAGGTGCTCCAGGGATTCCGCCTGTACGGGGAGATGCACCGCTTTATCCCGGCGTATGCCGGCGCGGTGGGGGCGCGCATCGTCGAGGTGCCGGTGAGGCACAGGCCCCGCCTGCGCGGCAAGGCCAAGTACGGCCTGGAGCGCACCTTCAAGGTGATCCTCGACCTGTTCACGGTCAAGTTTCTGATCAGCTACGCCAACAAGCCGATCTACCTGTTCGGCGGGTTGGGCATTCTGCTCGACCTGGCCAGCTTGCTTCTCTTGGGTGTGCTGGCGGTGCGCCGCGTCCTGTACGAGGAACACCTGATCCGATCGCCGCTGCTGCTCCTGGTCGTGATGCTGTTCATCCTGGGGATGCAGTCGATCATGCTCGGGCTGCTCGCCGAACTCCTGGCCCGGACGTATCACGAATCGCAGGCCAAGCTCACCTACACCATCCGGCGGGTGCTCAACCGGCCCGGCCCGTCCGCATGATCCCCAACTCCCCGTCCGGCCGTCGCCGGGCGGCGGTGCGCGTTCTCGGGACGCTGCTTGGGCTGGCGCTGCTCGTTCTCCTGATTCGCCGGCAGAGCTGGGCGGAGATCGCCGAGTCCCTGAGGCGCGTTCCTACCTGGGCCCTGGCGCTGACGATCGTCCTGGCGCTCCTCTCCCGGTTGGCCGTCGCCGCCCGCTGGTGGGTGTTGCTCCGCGGCGCAGATGCACCGATTCGCGTGCGAGACGCCGCTCGGCTGACGTTCGCCGGATTGTTCGCCTCGAATTTCCTCCCGACGACCATTGGGGGTGACGTCGTGCGGTTGGCCGGCGCTCTGCGCCTCGGCGGACCATCGGCCACGTATGCCGCGTCCATCGCCGTCGACCGGCTGGTCGGGATGGGTGGAATGATCACCGCCGCCCCCCTGGGATTGCCCGCCTTCTTGGCGTGGTGGACGAACCAGCCGGCCGGACTGCCCTACGGCATCAGGCTGGCAGGCGTGGCGGCGTGGCCGGCCGCGCTGCGCGATTGGGTCGTACGCGCCACCCGCGGCGTGCTCGAAGCGCTGGCACTGTGGCTGAAGCGCCCACGGTGGTTATTCGCCGCGCTCGGGTGCACGTGGCTCTACATGCTCTTGAAGTTCGCCGCGTTGTGGTTGTTCTTTGACTCCCTGGGGGAACACATCTCCTTCCTGGATACCGCCGGCCTGTGGAGTCTGGTGTATTTCATTACGTTGATCCCGATCTCGATCGGAGGGCTCGGCCTGCAGGAGGTCTCGGTCTCGTTGATCTACTCGCAAGTCGGGGGCGTCAGCCTGTCGGGTGCGCTGGCCGCTGCGCTGCTCCTGCGGACGGTCGAGGTCCTGGCCAGCCTGCCCGGGGCGCTGTTCCTTTCCGACATCCTGTCGAGCGGAGGACCGTCCGGATCCCCGGGGGACGGCGCCTCGAGCGAGAACACACGAGGAGTGCAGCCGGCCTAGTCGCCGCGCGGCGCGCGAAGGCGTATGCAGCCTGCGACGAATCCTTCACGGTCCACGGTCGGGTTTCGACTCCCATGGGCCGAACTCCTCGCCTCCCTTGCTTTCTTCCTCCTCATCGGCTTGTTGCTCTTCAGTCGGGCGATGGCGCAACCCTTCAGCCATGACGAGCATCAGTTCGTCGCCTCCGGCTGGTGGCTGGCAACTGCAGGTCTGATCCCCTACCGCGACTTCCCCTACCACCACATGCCGTATCAGATACCTCTCGACGCGTTGGCGGTTCGGCTGTCGCCTTATCTTCTGCTCTCAGCCCGGCTCGTGTCGTGGGTCGCAAGCTGGTTGGCATCCGGGATCGTCATGCTGCTGGTGCGCCGGGAGTGGCGGGACCGGGGCCGCTGGTTGGCCGCTGGTGCGGCGGCCACGGCCGTCCTGGTTTTCGTCAGCAATCCGATCACCGCGTACACCTCGGGCCAGGCGTGGAACCACGATTGGGCGATTGCGCTCGCTTTGACTGCCCTGATGCTGCAAGTGAGGGCTGTTCATAGTTCGGCAAGTTGGCAGGGCGGCTTGGCGGTCGGCATACTGTCCGGGCTGGCCGCCGGCGTGCGTCTTTCATTGGCGATCCTGTGCCCACTCTTCGTCGTCTCTGCCTGGGTCATCCCTGGGACGACGCGTCAACGTTGGGCGCGTGCGGGCGCGGTCCTGGCCGGCACCGCGCTGGCCGGCCTGCCGGCGGCCCTGCTTCTGGTCCTGGACCCCAAGGGCTTCGGCTACGGGAATGTGCTCTATCCGATTCTCAACAGTCAGTATCGGGAGGTCCTCAGGCATTGGTCCGGCGATGCCCTGCTGGCCAAGCTCGCCTACTTCGGCGAGACCGTCCTCACCCGCCCGGCGAACACCGCGCTGCTTGCCGGCTTCGTCCTCGTGTCCGTCATCGCACTGGCCGGCCGGCGTCAGGAGGCGCAGCAGCGGCACGTGATCGGGCTGACCGCGCTGGCGGCCGTGCTCCTCTTCTTGACTGCGTATGGCCCGACCCCGTCCTGGTACCAGTACTACTTCGCCTGCGTCCCCTTCGCCATTCTCACCGTGGCCTTCGCTGCCGCCAGGGCAGGCCAGGGAAGGCCGGGACGATGGATCAAGGTGACGACGGCGCTGGCGGCATTGGTGTGCATCCTGGGCGGGGCCTGGGATCCAGAGTCACTCCGTCGGTTACAATCGCCGGAGACGTGGATCCCGGTTCAAGTGCATCGATTTGGAATGAGGTTGGCCGCCGATATTCCCTGCGGACGTGTCCTCACCCTCGGGCCATTGCTGCCCATGGAAGGCGGACTCCTCACCTACGAAGCACTGGCAACTGGTCCCTTCACCTGGCGGGTAGCTCACATCATCCCCGAGGCAAATCGCCGCCTGGTCGGCTGGGTGGGACCCGATGACCTGGAAGCGGCGCTGGGGTCATCCAGCCCGGCTGCCATCCTGACCGGCCTGGAGACGGCCAACGAAGGGTTCGAACCCGGCCAGCGTGGGAACCTGGAGGAATCCCTCGACGATTACGCCGCCCGTCGCGGCTACCGCCTCACCACGGTCGAGGTTCCCTTCATGCCCGAGGTGCTCAATCTTTGGCTGCCCTCAAGCCCGCCGAGCGAGTGTCCCCCGTAGTGGACAGCCACCGGGCGCGAGGGTGATGGGCGGAATGCCATGACCGTACACGATGCGGCTGATCGGAACGAATCGGCCGGGCGGACGACGCGCAGCATCCTGGGCGTCTCCGCCGGCCTGCTGCTCGTGAACGCTCTCGCCCTGCTAGACCTCGCCCGCCGGCTTGGAGCGCTCCAGACTTCCGTTAAGTGGCAGGCGGCCATCCTCGGGAGCCTCCTGGGAGGTGCCGCCCTGCTTGGGACCTGGATCTGGTCCCGCGGACCGGGCGCCCAGATCGTGGGGCGAACGGGTGCGCGCGTGCGATCCATCGGTGCGTCCCTGCGATGGGCCGGGGCGCTGGTCTTTGTCCTCCTGCTGCCGGTGCTGCCTCTTGTGACGGGGCGGCTGGCGATGAAGGCCTTCGAGCCCCTCAGCATGCGGATCGTGTTGTGGTGGGTGCTGGCATTGGTGGGAGCGGTCGCGTCGCTCGGCTTGCGCAAGGGAGATCGCTTCTTTCTGCTCGTCGCCTTCTCGGGTGTAGCGCTGGCGGTCGTGTATCAGCTCGCCGGCTACCTGCCGGCGATCTCAACTTACCCTCTGTCGCTCGGCTGGTCCGAGACGAGCCGCTTCTACAACGCCTCGCTCTTCTTTGCCCCGCGGCTCTACGGGCAGCCGCTCCCGCTGCCGGTGCTGCATCCCAGCCGCTACCTGATGCAGGCAGTACCCTTCCTTTTCGGGGACCTGCCGCTGTGGGCCCACCGAGCCTGGCAAGTGATGCTGTGGATCGGTGTCACCTTTTGGACGTCGATGGCGCTGGCACGCAAGGCCCGGCTGGAAAGCCGGCTGGAGCGCGCCGTGCTGATCGGCGTCGGCTACCTGTTCCTGATGCAAGGGCCGGTCTACTATCACCTGCTGCCTTGCGCTCTGATCGTCCTCGTCGGGGCTTCGAAGGACCGACCTTGGCGGACGCTGCTTGCCGTCCTGCTGGCGTCCGCCTGGGCAGGGATCAGCCGGGTCAACTGGTATCCGGTCCCGGCGCTGGTGGCAATCGGCCTCTACCTGCTGGAACAGCCGAAGATGGCGACCCGTCGCCGGGTTCTGACTTACCTCGGATGGCCCGTGGCCTACGCTGTGGGGGGCGCGCTGACCGCCATCGCAGCCAACCGGGCCTACGCCGCCGTCTCGGGAAATCCGGTGGCCGAGTTCGCCTCGTCCTTCAGCTCGGATCTGCTTTGGTACCGGCTGTTCCCCAGCGCCACCTATCCACTAGGCGTACTGCCGGCAATTCTGTTGGCTTCGGCCATCCCGCTCCTGCTCATCGTCCTCTGGGCGCGCAATCGTCCCCGCGCACTCCACCCGATTCGATGGGCGGGGTTGGTGGGGGGGCTGACAGTGCTGTTTGCAGGAGGGTTGATCGTCAGCGCCAAGATCGGCGGCGGGGGCAACCTGCACAATCTCGACGCCTATCTGGTCCTGCTGCTCTTCGTGGCCGTCTATCTCATCTTCGGCACGGTTGCGACCGAGACGGCGGGACCTTCCGCAAGTTGGCGCCCCTCGATGGCGATGCTCGGCGCGGGGGTGCTCGTCCCGGTCGCTTTCGCCCTGGCTTCCGCGCCGTCGTGGCAGGCGCTTGATTTCGAGGGTGCCCGATCGACGGTGACGCGCGTCACGCAAGCCGCCCGCCAGGCGAGCAGCGATGGACAAGAAGTCCTGTTCATCAGTGAGCGGCATCTGGTCGCCTTCGAGCACCTCGGAGTGCCCCTCGAACCGGACTACGAGAAGGTCTACCTGATGGAGATGGCCATGGCCGGGAACGCCGCCTACCTGGAGGCGTTCGAAGCCGACCTTGCGGCTCATCGCTTCGGGTCTGATCGTCACGGAACCTCTGAACACCCGATTGCTCGGCTCGGAGTACACCTTCGGAGAAGAGAACGATGTCTGGGCGCGGCAGGTGGCCACACCATTGCTCAGACACTATCGCATGAGCCTCGACCTGGGAGGCATCTGGCTGATGGTGCCGAAGTAACATCGGCCGGCTTGACGCGCATCGGCCGGCGGGGGGGCCGTGCGTACCGCTGAGCCGAGGACGACGATCTCGGAGACACGGATGTACTGGTTCCTGAACGCGCAGGCGATCGCTGTCTTTCCCCTGGTCTTCACCTGTCTGCTGTGGGCGAGCGGAGGCTGGCTGATCGCGTCTGCGGCCTTCCACCTGGAGCCGGGGGAGCGCGTGGCCGTCGGCGCCGGCGTAGGCCTCGCCATCCACCTGGTGGCGGCGAATCTGCTCGCGCACGTGGTACCCTCCGGCACAGCCTTCGCCGTCTCCGCTATCCTGGTGTTCGCCCTCGGCCTTGGGCTGTGCCTGCGCGACCGCCCGAGATGCGACCTGGGCGATGTGCGCCGCGCCTGGCTGCCGATCGTCGTCTGGGTCGTCCTGGCGCTGGCCTTCGTCCTGATCGCCCGCGGTCTGGGGATCCTCGACGATCGTAAGAACCTGGCGCTGATCTCGCTCATGGCGAACGGGCACATCCCTCCGCCGTTCTACATGGACGCCGCGACGCCGTTCAAGTATCACTACGGGTCGCAGCTTCTCGGCGCCGAGCTGATGAGTCTCGGGGGCATGACCCCGTGGAGTGCCTTCGACGGGAGCAAGGGCATCCTGGGCGGGTTGGCGATTCTGCTGTCATGGCATCTCGGTCGGCGGCTGACGCATCGTGCGGCCGGCGGATACGCGATGGTCGCGCTGATGGTCTTCGGATCAGGCACCCGCTGGCTGCTACTGTTGGCGCCCTCCGGCTGGGTCGCCGCGGCCAGCGAAACCATCCAAATGTGGGGCTCGGGTGCCGACACGGCTCGCACCCTGGCGGCAGCACTGACGTCCACCTGGACGGTCAGCGGTGGTCCACCCATCGGAATTCCCTTTGCGTTCGTCAATGGAATGAACGAGCCCCTGGTGCTCGGGATCCAGGCGGGCACCGCTCCCATGGCGCGTGCGCTGCTGTTCTTGCTGTTCTTAACACTGCGCCGGGAGCGATCTGCCTGGGCGATGCTTGTTTGGACCTCGACGCTCGCGCTTCTGGCCCTCACCTGGGAGACGGACTACCTGATTTACGGGGGCACGCTCCTTGGGCTGGCTCTGTGCCTGCGATTCTGGCGACGCGGGTCGTTGCTGGGGCGCTCCCTCAAGTGGGCAGCAGCCAGCGTCGTGGCGGCGGGGCTGATCTCGTTGGTGCAGGGGGGCACCATGACGGAGATCGCGCGCGGGGCCCTGGCGTGGGGCGCGGGGAGCGGCGCGGGGTTAGGCGGCTTCAGCCTGCGTTGGCCGCCGGCGATCATCTCCGCCCATCTGGGGGTGCTCCATCCCGAACGGCCTTACGAACTGATGGTCGCCCTGGCGGAGGCCGGGCCGGTGCTGATCGCCATCGCGCTGTCCTTGATCCTGCTCCGTCGGTCGGGGTGGCGGCGCTACGAACTGGCGTCCCTGGCGGTCAGCGCGCCGTTGGCGGCCTTGATCCCGTGCATCGTGGCCTACGCAGTCGACCGGGACATCACGCGCTTCACAACCTATGCCTTCGTTGCCTGGTTCGTACTGGCGGTCCCTGTCCTGTGGATCCTGGCGCGCCGCCGGCGGAGCCGAGCCGTCCTTCATCTGGGGATTCTTGGCGGCGCGGCGTCGATCCTGGGAGGCGTAGTGGTCTTCGGCGCCCTGCTTACCGCCGCCGGGACCAGCGTCTTCAGCGAGGCGATCGCGCCGGTGGACGCGGCGATGGCCCGGGCAGCGTGGGGGAAGCTCGACCCGCAAGCGATGGTCCTCGAACTCGCACCCCTATCGGGCGGTGATCGTCACCGGACTGGGGACTCAATCGACGAAGACCGACTTCGAGCCCATTCCGGCCTGGTCCGCTCTTGTCGCCCGGCCGGACCCGATCGCGATCGCCGACGCGGGTTTTCGCTACGCGTATGTTGACAGCTTGTGGTGGCGGGCGATGACCGGGGAAGAGCAGGCGTCGTTCGGCGCGGGCTGCGCCGTCGAGATCGCCTCCAGTCACGATAAAGGGCAGAACGGCGACCGCTGGCTGTTCGACCTTCAGGCCTGTGCCTCGGGCTGATCTCGGAACGTCGCGTACGTCAGCCTCGGATCTACGCTGCCAGTCGAAGGCCCAGCAACAGGCTGCCAGATGGCGGCAGAGTGCCTCTCTCACTCCAACCTACGCGAATCCTTGAACGGCGCCCTGTTGACCCGCCGAGTGTCAGACGACTGGCTCGTAGAGCGGGCGTACGTCCGTCCCGGGGGCTAGGTCCTGGAATTCCTCGCTGCGTGTGACGACGCCGGGGAGACGATGTTCTCCAGCAATCTGAGAGTGCTCGCTGCGATCTCAAGGACTGCAGTGTCGAATACATCCTGGTTCGCCCGAGAAGGGGACCGGTAGCCCGATACCTTGCGCACGTATTGAAGGGCTGCCAGCGCGACTTCCTCCTCGGTAGGAGGAGAGATCGGGTTTCTAAGCGTCTTGATGTTCCGGCACATAGGGATCCTCGATGGAAGCCAGCCGCCCAATGCCTATGGGCTTGGCCGGTTGCGGGCCAGCACAGCTGCTCGGCTATTCGACGGCTTGCCCCTCAAACCAGGGGCGACTATTGCGCCTGATCTGCGCTCCGCCACCAGACGAAGGTCGCCGCAAGCCCGGCGATGAAGGTGAGCAAGACGAGGACAAAGCTGTGCACTCCGACTGGGCCGGCCCGCTGGCCGTACATCATGCTGAAGGCCATACTGAATTGCCCCGGCACTGACCACGGAAACCAATCGCCCCAACCCAGCATGCCTGCGACCTGGGCGAAACCCAGGGTGAGAAAGGCCCAACCCAGTGGAGGCATGTAGCCGCGTCCCGCGCTGGCCAACAAAGCGACAACCGGCATGAGCATGAAGTTGAGGAGAGCGGTGGCCAAGACGGACCCCAAGGGCCTCCACACCAACTCGGGTGACCAGCCCGGAATGCCAACCGCAGCACCAATCCCAAGCCCTATCGCGAAGTTCAAGAGGGTGACTCCCAGAATCCAACCCGCAGTCAAAGTGAACTTGGCGCTGACGATCGCCTCGCGCGGAGTGGGGAGGGCGAGCAGCTCTTTCGCCGTGTGGTCGGAAAACTCACGGCCAAAGACCCAGGCCGTGAGGAATGCGAACAGGATGGCTCCCCCGATCGCACCGCCCACCGAAAGGAAATCGAAATAGGTTGGCCAATCGGCCACTCCGGCGGTCAGGATTTGTGCTTTGGCGCCGATCAAGCCCATCGCTTGCGCTCGGTCGGGATCCTTCATGATGATCATGAAGAGCCCGCCGACGATGGGGAAGATCGCGAATCCGGCGGCCGTCACCAGAGGCACTCGGGAGCGGCGCGCTTTGAGCATCTCGGCCCACAAAGCGGAAAGAAAGCCGTTCATTCTCGTTCCCCCGTCAATCGCAGGAAGTGATCTTCAAGCGCCTCTTGTTCAACGGCCAGCCTGACGGGAGGCGCGCCGGCGCGGACAAGAATGGCTGCCACTTCATCGGGTGCCTCCAGGGCGCGCGCTTCGGTCAGGAAAATCGCGCCGTCGCCGACGGTCACGGCAAAGCCGGCTTGGGCCAGCGCCCGTTCCGCAGCTTTCAGATCGCGCGCCTGGATCGCCAATCGCTGCGACCTCAATGCCTCCAGCTTGTCCGCCGCCAACTCCTCGATGAGACGGCCCTTGTGGATGATGCCGATGCGTGTGGCCATCCGATCCACTTCCGTGAGCACATGGCTCGACATGAAGACGGTCACGCCCATGTCGCGTGCGAGGCCTTCCAGGAGCACGCGGATCTCGACCACGCCCGCCGGGTCGAGCCCGTTGGCGGGTTCGTCGAGGAGAAGCAGCTCGGGTTCGTGCAGCAGTGCGCGCGCAAGCCCCAGGCGACGCAGATTGCCCGTGGACAGCGCTCCCGCTTTCCGATCCGCGTACGGGGCCAGCCCCAGGCGCTCGATGGCGCGTGAGGTGGCGTTCGGGTCCGAGATCCCTTGCAGCCGGCGGGCGATCTCCAGATTCTCCCTGGCCGTCAACTCAGGATAGGCGGCGGGCATCTCGACCAGGTGGCCCACGCGCCGCCATGGGCCACGTCCATTGGGCCCGACCGCCTGGCCCAGCACTCTGACCGACCCCGCACTTGGACGGATCATGCCCAACAGGGCGCGGATGGTCGTGGTCTTGCCCGCACCGTTCAGGCCGAGGAAGCCGTAGATCTCCCCATGCCCCACGCGCAGATCGACCGAGTTCAACAGCAAGCACCCGGCCGTAGGACTTGGAAAGGCCAGTTGTCTCGATCGCGTAGTTCATCCGCACCTTCCGACTTGCAGCTGTGGACCAAGTTTCGTTCGGAAGAGGTCCACGCGCATCCGATTGTCGCATGCCCGAGGCTGACGTGGTTGGGGATCACGGTGACGAATGGCCCCGATGGGTCCCAGCCGGATGGGCTGGTTAGGGAGACTCGACGAGACCGGACGCCCAGCGTGTGGCGTGTTCGAGCTCGCCGGGTTTCAAAGGGCCCTCGGTATCCTCCACGTAGAAGCCCTCTGGGGGCACGATCAGGTTGCCCCCCGCCTTCTTCAACTGTTCGGCGATGCGCTTGGCGGCGTAGCCTCCGGCATTGACGATGAAGCGTACCCCAGCGGAACCGAGTTCGTCGGCTTTGAGCCTGGTGTCGAAGGCAGCCACCCGGATGCCCTTCAGCGCTTTGGACGGGATTTGCTTTAGGAGCTCCGCCACAGTCTCGGTCGGGCGGAAGCCGCGGGTGGGCGAGCCGACGACCAGAAGGCCGGCACTGGTCAACTGTTCTGGAAGCACGCCGCCGGCGTGCAGGGTCTCCACGGAGGCGGGCGTGCCGAGGCCGTCCGCAATCGCCCGTGCGATCTTCTCCGTGTTGCCGAACACAGAATCGTACACAACCAGCGTCTTCATTTCGAGAACGTCCCTCGTGACTTGTGCGCCTGGGTCGCATTTCAGGCTGGCGCCATGCGCCGATTCTACCCGCCTGGCCGCCTTCCCGGAGGGTGCGGGCAAAGTGCTCCCGGCACCCAGGCTTGACCTTTCAGCCAGCCGGGTTATAATTCAGAGACTGAATATTGGTAGAGGCGGATGGCTGTCCCTCGCGAAGAACTGCATGAATTCGGGCTCCTGGAGGAGCTTGCCCAGGATCCTGACACGACCCAGTCCACGCTGGCGACGCGGCTGGGCGTCGCCGTCGGGACGGTCAACTGGTACCTCAAGCGCCTGGTGGCCAAGGGCTACGTCAAGGTCAAGCGCGCCGAGCGGCGCAAGCTGCGCTACATTCTGACGCCGGAGGGCCTGGCGCTGCGCGCCCAGCTTACGTTGAACTACGTCGAGACGTCGATGGCGCTCTACCGCCGGGTTCGGGAGCAGTCCCGCGTCGCGCTGGCGGAGGCCCAGGCCCGCGGCGCCCGTGCAGTGCACATCGTCGGCGATGGGGACCTGGCCGACGTCTGCCGGTTGACGTGCCTGGAGCTCGGCCTGACGGTCGTCCCCGAAGCCTCCAGGCCGGAAGTGGCGGTGCTTGAGGTGCGCGGTCAGAAGGTGACTCTGCGGAAGGACAGCGCAGTTTCGGCGACCGTGCAATCCGGAGCCGGCGGACGCGGGGTCTGAGGGGATCATCCGCGCGCGCCAGCTTGCCCGCCGGAGCTGCCCGACGCCCGAAGGTTGGCAGTAGAAGGAAGGGAGCCGGAAGCAATGAGCAAGAAGGATGAGGGGAACGGCTACTGGGCCTCACGCCGGGTGTGCGTCACCGGGGGCGCGGGCTTTCTGGGATCGTACATCCTGGAGGGGTTGCGCCAACGCGGGGCACGGGAAGTGTTCGTCCCGCTGATCGAAGAGTATGACCTGGTGCAGCAGAGCGAGATCGTGCGCGTTTTGGATCGGGCGCGCCCGGACGTGGTGCTCCATCTGGCGGCGCACGTCGGCGGGATCGGCGCCAACCGGCTGCATCCGGCGGAGTTCTTCTACGACAACCTGATGATGGGCGTCCAGTTGATTCACGAGTCGTGGAAGCGCGGCATCGAGAAGTTCGTCGCCCTGGGCACCGTCTGCGCCTACCCCAAGTTCACGCCGGTGCCGTTCCGTGAGGAAGAGCTGTGGAACGGCTATCCGGAGGAGACCAACGCGCCCTATGGGCTGGCGAAGAAGATGATGCTGGTCCAATCCCAGTCGTATCGGCAGCAGTACGGCTTCAACTCGATCTTCCTCGTGCCGGTCAACATGTACGGCCCGCGCGACAACTTCAACCTGCAGACCTCGCACGTCATCCCGGCCCTGATCCGCAAATGCCTTGAGGCGAAGAAGGAGAGCAGGGCGGAGGTCGTGCTGTGGGGCGACGGGACGCCGACGCGCGAGTTCGTCTACGCCGAGGACGCCGCCGAGGGCATCCTGCTGGCTGCCGAGCGCTACAACGCCAGCGACCCGGTCAACCTCGGCTCGGGGCGCGAGATCAGCATCCGCGATCTGGCCGCCTTGATTGGACGCCTGACCGGGCTATGAGGGCCGCTTCGTGTGGGACACCAGCCAGCCGAACGGGCAGCCGCGGCGGGCGCTCGACACGTCGAAGGCCGAGGTGCTCTTCGGCTTCCGGGCGCGCACGTCCTTCGAAGACGGGCTGCGCCAGACGGTCGACTGGTTCCTGGCCAACCAGGACCGGCTCAGCGCGAGGCCCCCGGCGTGACTGCACCGGCGCTCGAGACACACACGACGCCGCTGCCGACGGTCGTCATCCGGCCGTCGCGCGGCTGGAGCGCGCTCAACCTGCGCGAGCTCTGGCGCTACCGCGAGCTGATCTTCTTCCTCACCTGGCGCGATGTCATGGTGCGCTACAAGCAGACGCTGCTCGGCGCGGCCTGGGCGATCCTCAAACCGTTCCTGACGATGGTGATCTTCTACTTCGTGTTCGATCGGCTGGCGAAGGTCCCCACGGACGGCTACCCAGGGCCGATCTTCTACTTCTCAGGCCTGCTGCCGTGGGTCTTGCTTCAGGACGGGGTGACCAAGGCCGGCAACAGCCTGGTGAGCGGCGCCAATCTGATCACCAAGGTGTACTTCCCTCGCCTGGCCATCCCCCTGGCGTCGGTTGTCTCCGGGTCGGTGGATTTCGGGCTGTCGTTCGTCGTCCTGCTGGTCATGATGGCCGTCTACAGGATGGAGGTCACGCTGCGCATGCTTGCCGTGCCGGCGTTCATGCTCATGGCGCTGGTCACCGCCCTCGGCATTGGATTGTGGCTGGCGGCGATGAATGTGACCTACCGCGACGTCGGCCACGTGACCCCGTTCATGGTCCAGGCCTGGATGTACGCCTCGCCGATCGTGTACTCGGCCAACCTGATCACCGACCCGCTGCTCCGGTCGCTCTACGGGTTGAACCCGGTGGTGGGCGTGATCCAGGGTTTCCGTTGGGCGATCCTGGGTGGGATGGAGTTTCCCGGCCTGCTGATCGTCGAATCGGTGTTGATCTCGTGGCTGCTCCTGGCAGGTGGCGCGATGTACTTCCGGCGCATGGAACGTTCCTTCGCCGACGTGGTGTGATGATGGGTGACCTGGCGATCCGCGTTCACGACCTGGGGAAGGAATACCGCCTCGGCGCGCTGAGCGGCGGCTACCTCACGCTGCGCGACACGTTGGCCGAAGGGGCGGGGCGCTTGCTGCACCGCGTCTCCCGCCCTCGGCGCGAGCTGCTGTGGGCGCTGCGGCACGTGAGCTTCGAGGTCGAGCGCGGGCAGGTGCTGGGGGTCATCGGGCGCAACGGCGCCGGCAAGAGCACGCTGCTCAAGATCCTGTCGCGGATCACCGAGCCGACGGAGGGCGAGGCCGAGATCCACGGCCGCGTCGGCTCGCTGCTCGAGGTCGGCACGGGCTTCCATCCCGAGCTCACCGGGCGGGAGAACATCTACCTCAACGGCGCCATCCTGGGCATGAAGCGCACAGAGATCGCCGCCCGGTTCGACGAGATCGTCGAGTTCGCCGAAGTGGCCAAGTTCATCGACACACCGGTGAAGCGCTACTCGAGCGGGATGTACCTGCGGCTGGCCTTCGCCGTGGCAGCGCACCTCGAGCCGGAGATCCTGGTGGTGGACGAGGTGCTGGCCGTCGGCGACGCCGAGTTCCAGCGCAAGTGCCTGGGCAAGATGAGTGACGTGGCGCAGCAGGGGCGCACGGTGCTGTTCGTCAGCCACAACATGTCGGCCATCCTGCGCCTGACGCAGGAGACGCTGGTGCTCGATCGCGGCGCGCTGGCGCTGCGTGCTCCGACGCCGCAGGCGGTGGACTACTACATGACCTCCGGGCTGGCGCAAACGGGCGAGCGCCGCTGGACGCCGGACGAGGTGCCGGCCGGCGCGGCGCCTTTCCGCCCGCTGGCGCTGCGGGTGTCCGACGACCGAGGCCGGACCGCCGAACGCGTTGCCTGCACCGAGCCCTTCAGCCTCGAGCTCGAGTACGAGCTGGCGCAGGAGGTCACCGGCCTGCGGATCGGGCTGTATCTTTCGACCAGCCGCGGTGAACCGGTGCTGACCAGCTTCGACACCGACGACCCGCAGGCGTTTGTTGCGCACTCGTCGCGCCCGGCGGGTCGTCACATCAGCCGCTGCCGGATCCCGGCCCGGCTGCTCAACGAAGGCCTGTTCGTCGCTGGGGTGAACGCCTCGTCGTTCCGGATCCGCTCGTACTTCACCGACGAACACGCTCTGTCCTTCAGCGTCGACGGCACCGGCGCGCCGGGAAGTCACTGGCCGGAGTCGCGCGGTGGCCCGATTCGCCCGGCGCTGAAATGGGACATCCTCGAGGCGGCGGCATGACGGACGGCGGGGCGCGGGCTGCCCTGAAGCGCGCGCTGGGCGCAATGCCCCTGGCGGCGGAAGCCTTCCAGGTGCTGGGCGTCGGGGGAAGGCCTCCGGCAACAGGCTTCGCGCTCGACCGGCTGCAAGCGGCGCTGCCGGCATGGGCTCGCGCAGTGCAACAGGCGGGTGCACAGACGCGGCTTCCGGAGACCCGCCGGCTGCTCGTGATCGGCGGGTTGAGTTGGTGGATCGAGTATGCCGCGGCCCTCTCGCTGCTGCTGACCGCCGCCGGGCACCGTGTCGACATGGCCTTCACTGCCTATCGGCGCTGGATGGAGCCGACCGATGCCTTCGATCTTCGCCGTCAGCAGGCCTACCTGGCGCGGGCTTTGCGCGGTCTCGGGCCGGCCATCCGCCGGCACGATCTCTCTCGCGCCCGTTGTCACTGCGCTTCCGGCGGAGCTGGAATCGTCGCTGCGGGCGCTCGATCAGATCGACGTGCAGTACACGCGGCAGCGGGAGGCGCTCGACCTCGGCCCGGGAGGCGCAGATCAACCTCTGCTCGAGCTCCGTTGGAGCCGTAACCGGCAAATGGCTGCCGGCGTGCTCGATTTGCTCAAGGACGGTGCCTACGATGCAGTCGTGATCCCCAACGGCAGCATCCTCGAATTTGGTGCGGCCTTCCGCGCCGCCCGGCATCTGGGCGTGCGTACCATCACCTACGAGTTCGGCGAACAGCGCGAGCGCATGTGGCTGGCGCACGACGACGAGGTCATGCGCCAGGATACCAGCGGCCTGTGGCAGGTGCGCGGCGCCGCGCCACTCGGGGAGGCCGAGAAGCAGGCCATCGGCGACCTGTTTCGTGCCCGCCGCGGCGGCGAGCTGTGGGCCAATTTCGGCCGGCAGTGGCAATCGTCCCCCGGCAAGGGCGCGCTGGACGCCCGACAGGCCCTTGGCCTCGATCCGGCGCGCCCGGTCGCGCTGCTGTGCACCAACGTCGTCGGCGACAGCCTGGCCCTCGGCCGCCAGGTGTTCACCACAGGCATGGCGGACTGGCTGGCGGCGACCGTACGTTGGTTCAGCCGGCATCCAGAGGCACAGCTCGTCGTGCGCGTCCATCCCGGCGAGCTCCTGGGCGCCGGCCATCCCTCGGCCGAGATCGTTCGCCAGGAACTGCCGGAGCTTCCACCGCATGTCATCGTCGTCGGCCCGGAGTCGCCGGTCA
This sequence comes from uncultured Chloroflexia bacterium, assembly GCA_963743255.1. Classification (GTDB taxonomy): domain Bacteria; phylum Chloroflexota; class Anaerolineae; order Anaerolineales; family E44-bin32; genus DYJB01. The sequence goes on along the minus strand of CAVUPD010000014.1, from coordinate 44,563 downwards.
ACACCTACGACCTGATGGAGCTCGCCCACCTCGGCCTGGTGTACACGACCACCGTCGGCATGGAGATGGCGATGGCCGGCATCCCGGTGATCACCGCCGGGGCGACCCACTATCGCGGGCGAGGGTTCACGGATGATCCGGCTACGATGCCGGCCTATCTCGCCGCGCTCGAAACCAGGCTGTCCGAGCCCGCGGGTCGGAAGCTCGCCGCGGAAGCGATCGACCTGGCCTGGCGCTATGCGTATCGTTTCTTCTTCGAATACCCCTTCCGGTTTCCGTGGCACCTTGTGCGATTCTGGGATGACCTCGCCGCCCGTCCATTCGAGTCTGTCTTATCGCCGGACGCGTGGCCCCGGTACGCGGGTACGATCCGGTCGCTCGCCGGCGAGCCGATCGATTGGAATCGGAAGGCGGGCCTCGGTGCCTGAGTTGACGGTCCAGCAGCAGGTGCGGTCGTTCTACGATGCCGTCGGCTGGAAGCAGATCGGCGCCGGCGTGTACCAGAACGCGCGCTACGAAGATCTGCGGCCGGTTTCCAGGGAGTACATCCACCGCTGCCACTTGCGCCTGGGCGGCTACCTTCCGCGCTCGGGCCGGTACTTTCTCGATGCCGGCTCGGGCCCGATCCAGTATCCGGAGTACCTGACTTACTCGAGGGGTTACCAGCGTCGGGTGTGCCTGGATATCTCCCGGCTGGCGCTGGCCGAGGCCCGTCAGCGCATCGGCGGCCACGGGCTGTACGTGATCGGCGACATCGCCCGGCTGCCGTTCCGACGGGACGTGTTTGACGGCGCCGCCTCGCTGCACACCCTGCATCACCTGCCGGCCTCCGAGCAAGCGACAGCGCTGGCCGAGCTCGTTCGCTGCCTCCGGCCCGGCGGCCGAGTGGGCGTTGTCTACAGCTGGGGGGAACACGCCGGGATTGTGCGCTGGACGCGACCTCTGGTATGGCTTGCCGAGTGGCTGCGGCGCGCCGCCCGGTCCCTCGGCCGGCGGTCGTCCTCCGGGAACGCGAGTGAGCAGGGTGAAGTGGCGAAGCTCCTGCACACGCCCGGCAGCTTCACCTTCAAACACGACTTCGCCTGGGCGGCGAGGACGCTCGAACCGCTCGGCGAGTGGCGCATCGTCGTCTGGCGCAGCGTGAGCACGGCGATGCTGCGCGCCCTGGTCCATCCGCTTGGGTTCGGGCGTGCCGGATTGCGTTTGCTCTTTGCCCTGGAAAACCTGGCCCCGCGGGCATTCGGCCGGCATGGGGCGTACTCGAGCCTGTTGATCACCAAGCCCGGGGCGGCATCGTCCGCGGCGGAAGGAGCGCAAGGATGAACTGGAACGAGAAGGTTGTCTTGATCACCGGCGGGACCGGCTCGTTCGGCAAGGAGTTCGTCGAGATCCTGCTGCGCGAGCTCCACCCGGCGAAGCTGATCATCTTCAGCCGCGACGAGCTCAAGCAGCACGAGATGCGCGCCGCGTGGGTTCGATCATCCCAGCCTGCGCTACTTCATCGGCGACGTGCGCGACGAGTTCCGGCTGCGCCGGGCGATGAACGGCGTCCACGTCGTCGTGCATGCCGCGGCGCTCAAGCAGGTGCCCGCATGCGAGTACAACCCCAACGAGGCGATCCTGACCAATATCATCGGCGGCCGGAATGTGATCGAGGCGGCGCTCGACAACGGCGTCGAGCGGGTGATGGCCTTGAGCACCGACAAAGCGGTCAACCCGGTCAACCTGTATGGCGCCACGAAGCTGGCGGCTGAGAAGCTGTTTGTCCAATCGAACGCCTACGCCGGGGGCAAGGGGACGCGCTTCGCCTGCGTGCGCTACGGGAACGTGGTCGGCAGCCGCGGCAGCGTCGTGCCGGTGTTCCTGAAGCAGCGCGGCAGCGGCACGGTCACGATCACCGACGATCGGATGACCCGCTTCTGGCTGTCGCTCGAGCAGGGGGTGCGCTTCACCGTCAGCTCGATCGAGCAGATGCAGGGCGGGGAGGTCTTCGTCCCCAAGATCCCCAGCATGAAGGTCGTCGACCTGGCGCGGGCGATCGCGCCGGGCTGCAGCGTGAAGCGCATCGGGATCCGGGCCGGCGAGAAGCTGCACGAGGTCCTGGTCTCGGAGGACGAGGCGCGGCATACGGTCGAACTCCCCGACCGCTACGTCGTCCAGCCGCCGGAGGATCTGTGGTTCGGTCATACCTGGAGCCAGCAGGGGAAGCCGCTGCCCGAGGGGTTCACCTACTCGAGTGACAACAACCAGCGTTGGCTGAGCGTGGACGAGATCCGCGAGCTGGTCCTGCCGTTCGAGGCGCAGCCGCCGCACGGGGACTAGGGATGTCGCGACTGCTCGTCACCGGCGCCAGTGGTCTGCTGGGAGCCAACCTGCTCCTGGCGGCGCGCGCTTCGCATCAACTGATCGCCGCTTCGCACCGGCAGCGGATCGACCTTTCCGGCGCCGAGTGCGTACAGATCGACTTGACGGAGCCCGGCGCTGCGGAGGGCCTGATCCGTGCCGTGCGTCCGGATTACGTCGTCCACTGCGCAGCGTGGACCGACGTCGATGGATGCGAGGAGAACCCCGCCCAGGCGCAGCGGCTGAATGCCGATGTTGCCGGCTGGCTGGCCGAGGCGTGCGCCCGGAGTGGGACGCGGTTGATCCACATCTCCACCGACGCCGTGTTCGACGGCGAGCAGGGCAACTACTCCGAAGACGATCGGCCGCTGCCGGTCAACGTCTACGGGGCGACCAAGCTGCGCGGCGAGCAGGCGGTGCTGGCGGCTCATCCCTCGGCGACCGTCGTGCGCACCAACCTCTTCGGCTGGAACGCGCAGCCGAAGCTCAGCCTGGCCGAGTGGTTCCTCGATCGGCTGCGGCGCGGCGAGCCGTGCACGGGCTTCACCGACGTGAGCGTCTCGCCCCTGGCGGCGCACGACCTGTCGGCTTGCCTCCTGGCCTTGCTGCCCATCCCGTTCGCGGGGGTGCTGCATGTCGCCGGGAGCGAGGCGGTGAGCAAGTACGAGTTCGGGTGCCTTGTCGCCGAGCGCTTCGGGTTGCAGGCCGATCTGATCCGCCCCGGTCTGGTGGACGCATCCGGCTTGCGCGCCCGGCGCCCGCACCGGCTGACCCTCGATGTTCGTCGGGCCGAGGCGGCACTGGGCGCGCCCATGCCGAGGCTTGAGCCCGGGCTGCGACGCTGGCGCGAACAGGAAAGAGACGGAACGCTCGATCAACTGCGGGCGCTGATCGATCAGCGGCAACATTCTCCGGCGGGGCCCCCCTCGTCGGGTACCCAGGAGGCGTCGACGTGAGCGGCAAACCGATTCAGATCGCCGACCGGTGGGTGGGAGGCTCGAACCCGACCTACTTCATCGCCGACATCTCGGCCAACCACGACGGCCAGCTCTCCCGCGCCAAGGACCTGATCTTCCTGGCCGCCGAGGCCGGCGCGGACGCGGCCAAGTTCCAGAACTTCCGCGCTGCTCCAGATCGTCAGCGACGTTGGCTTCCGCTCACTAGGCGATCAGAAGTCCCACCAGGCGAAGTGGGGCAAGCCGGTCTTCGAGGTCTACCAGGGGGCCTCGATCCCATTCGAATGGACGCCTGAACTCAAGCAGGCGTGCGACGGCGCCGGGATCCACTACTTCTCGTCCCCGTACGACTTCGAGGCGGTCGACATGCTCGACCCGTTCGTCCCGGCGCACAAGATCGGTTCGGGGGACATCACCTGGCCGGAGATCCTGCGCTACATCGCCGGGAAGGGAAAGCCGGTCCTCCTGGCGACCGGCGCCTCGTCCATGGGCGACGTCCAGCGGGCGGTGGATGCCATTCTGGCCCTCAACCCGCAGCTGGTGATTGATGCAGTGCAACACTAACTACACCGCCAGCCTGGAGAATCTGCGGCACATCCACCTGAACGTGCTCAAGACCTACGCCGCGATGTACCCCGACGTGGTCCTCGGGACTGTCCGATCACACACCCGGGCATGCCACGGTCCTGGGCGCGGTGGCGCTGGGTGCCCGAGTGGTGGAGAAAGCATTTCACCGACGACAACGCGCGCCAGGGGCCGGATCATCCGTTCTCGATGACGCCCGCCGCCTGGCGTGACATGGTTGACCGGACGCGCGAAGCTGGAGAGCGCCTTCGGTTCGCCCGAGAAGCGGGTGGCGGAGAACGAGATGGATACGGTCATCGTGCAGCGCCGCTGCCTGCGGGCCGCGCGACCGATCAAGGCCGGAGATCGCATCACCCGGTCGATGATCGATGTCCTGCGACCTTCACCGGCCGGGAGCATCCCTCCCTTCGAGCTCGAGGCGGTCGTCGGAACTGCGGCGATCGTGGACATCCCTCTCGGGGAAGCGCTGCGCTGGACGATGCTGGGGGCCTAGTGCGCGTCCTGTATTTCACCCGCGGCTACACGGCGCACGACCATCGCTTCCTGGCCAGGCTGGCGCAAACCGAGAACGAGATCGGCTACCTGCGCCTGGAGCCGGCCGACGCCGCGGACGATCCGCACGCGCTCCCCGATGGGATCACGCCTCTCCGCCTGGAGGAGTTGGCACGCAGGGTCACCTGGGGAGACTATCCTCGCCTCCGTCGCAGGCTGAGTACCGTGTTGGACAAGTTCGCTCCCGACGTTGTCCACGCCGGCCCGGTCCAACGGGGCGCGCTGCTGACAGCCGTCGCGGGATTCTCGCCGCTGGTCACGATGTCGTGGGGGTCGGACATCTTGAGGGACGCCCGAGGCGGGCTCGGCCGGCTGGCGGCGCAGCTATGCGCTGGCGCGGACGTCGGTCTTCGTGTGCGATTGCCAGGCCGTGCGTCAGGCTGGGATCGCGCTGGGCGTGCCGGCCGACCGCGTCGTCGTCTTCCCGTGGGGGGTCGACCTGCACCGATTCTCTCCCGGGGATGGATCGTCGCTGCGCCGGAGCCTGGGATGGGAAGGCGCGTTCGTGCTGCTCTCGACGCGTTCGTGGGAGCGGTTGTACGGGGTGGATACGCTCGTGGAGGGCTTCATTCGGGCGGCGCGTCGAGACGACGCGCTGCGCTTGCTCATGCTCGGCGGCGGATCGCTCGAACCGCACGTGCGCGCTCGGCTTGACGAAACGGGTCTCGCCGACCGGGTGCACTTCGCCGGCAAGGTCACGCTGGAGGATTTGCCGGCCTGCTACCGCGCAGCGGACTTGTATCTCAGCGCCTCACGCAGCGATGGCAGCTCGGTCTCACTGCTCGAGGCCATGGCGTGCGGGCTGCCGGCGCTGGTCAGCGATATTCCCGCCAACCGCGAGTGGGTGGCGCCGGAGGAGAACGGCTGGTGGTTCCGGTCCGGGGACGCCGTCTCGCTGACCGAGGCAATCCTGGCTGCGCGGGCGGCGGGGGCCGGACTGGAGAAGCGTGGGAGACGCAGCCGGGTCATCGCCGAGGCGAGGGCCGATTGGGCCCGCAACTTTCCGCGGCTGCTCGAGGCCTACCAGATGGCGATCGATCAAGGGCGGGCTCGGTGACCGGCCGACGAGTCGTTGGCATCGTGCAGGCGCGCATGGGATCGACGCGCTTGCCCGGCAAGGTGCTGGCGGAGATTGCCGGCGTGCCGATGATCGTCCGCACGGTCGAGCGCGCCCGGCGGGCGGCGACGGTCGACGATTGGATCGTCGCCACGACCATCGATCCGACGGATGACGCGTTGGAAGCGCTGTGCGTCGAGCGTGGTTACCGCCTCTTCCGTGGAAGCGTGGAGGATGTGCTGGATCGCTTTCACAGGGCAGCCGTCGAAGCCGGGGCCGAAGTGGTCGTTCGCCTGACTGCGGATTGCCCGCTGATCGATCCGGCGCTGGTTGATCTGACCGTGCGAGCCTTTCTCGTTGCGACCCCGCCGGCTGACCTGGTCGTCAACCGACTACCGGGCGCACGCACGTATCCCATTGGCCTGGATGTCGAGGTGGTCTCCTTCGCCGCCCTCGATCGAGCGTGGCGCGAGGCCGTCGAACCGAACCAACGCGAACACGTGCTGCCCTACCTCTACGACCCCCCGGGGCGCTTCCGGGTGATCCGACTGGATGCGGATCGCGATTACGGCAGCCTGCGCTGGACGGTTGATACGCCTGAGGACCTGGAGTTCGTGCGCCAGGTCTATGCACGGCTCGAGGCACGCGGCGAGTTCGGCTGGCGCGACGTCCTGGCGCTGGTGCAGGCCGACCCGGCCCTGGCAGCCATCAATGCCGGCGTGCGGCACAAGTCCCATCGGGATGTGGGCTAGGGCAGGATGCAGAACTCCTTCGAAGGCAACCCCTGCGATGACTGCGAACACTGCCCGGGAACGCGTCGCCTCGCGCTGGTTCCCCGCGGGCCTGTCGGCGCGCGTTGCCTTGCTGATGATCCTGGGCACGGCCGTGGTTGCCGGCGGCCTGGTGTGGGCCAACACGCGCTGGGGGGTCGGGCTGCGCGGGGACTCGTTTGCCTACATCAGCGGCGCCCGCAACCTGGCGGCAGGGCTGGGCTATAGCCGCATCTCGGGAGGCGGGGAGATCAAATCCATCACCCACTTCCCGCCGCTTCTGTCGATCGTCCTGGCCGGCGCGGAACTCGTCGGGTGGGATGCGGTCCCCGCTGCACGGACACTGGTGATCGCGCTGATGGCCGTCAACACCCTGCTCGCCGGCGCGTTGGCCTGGAAGATGTTCGGCCGCCCGTGGGCGGGGGCGGTCAGCGCGGTGCTCTTCGGCCTCAACCCTCTCTTCGTCGACGTGCATTCCTGGGCCATGGCGGAGCCACTGTTTATCACGCTGACCCTCGGCATGCTCTGGTCGCTTGCACGCGCGGCGGGGGACTCCGCCGCGCGCCGGGCCTTCGTTCCCGGACTACTGGCCGGGCTTGCCACCCTCACGCGCTACGTCGGCGCTGCCGGGATTGCGGCTGGCTTGGCCACGTTTCTCTGGCCGCCTCGGCGGGCAACAGCGAGGCTCCGCGGTGCGTTGGCCTTCCTGACTGCCAGCCTCCTTCCTGTCGTTGCCTGGCTGCTGCGCAACGTGTGGGTCTCAGGTACACCGGCCAATCGGCTGATCGTCTGGCACCCGATCGGAGGCTCCAGGCTTCTCGAAGCCGGCGCCACGTTCGCTGCTTTGGTCCTGCCCGATTCATTCGTTCCGGCACGTGCGTGGCTGCCGTGGGTGGGCGGGCTCGTGGGGATCGGCACCTTGATCGTGGCGGCGGTCATCGTGCTCCGTCGGCAGGCCGCACCGGCTGCCGGGGGATCGCACCCGTATCTGGCGCGGGCTCTCGCCTGGTTTATCCTCGCGTATACCGGCGTGTTGTTCGGGAACCTGCTGCTGCTTGACTCGAGCACTCCGCTCGATGCGCGCATCCTGAGCCCCATGCTGGCCGCCTTGATCCCTCTGGCCGCGGCATGGCTCGTTCGCATCTGGTCGCGTGGACGAATGTGGACCCGGTCCCTGACCGCGATCCTGGGGCTGCTGCTCCTGGCCGGATTCGCTGCCGACGGCCGGCAGCTTCTCGATCAGGGCTGGCTGCGCGGCTGGGGCTTTTCGCATCGCACCTGGCAATCCTCTCCCCTGCTGCAAGCAGTCCGTGACCTGCCGCCGATGACGATCTACACCAACGAGCCGGACCTGCTCTACTTCCACACCGGCCGGCCGAGCTACATCGTTTTCGGGTCGATCGACCCGGTGACGGGCCTGCCGCGCCAGGGGTACGACGAGTGGCTCAACCTGGCTAAGGACACGCTCGCCGGGGGCCAGCGCGGCGCTCGTGTGGGTCAACTACGAGCGGCTGCTCGCCGACCCCGAAGACCGCGTGATGGTCGAAACGCTGAGCCAGGGCCTGGCGAACGCCGGCACGTACGCCGATGGCGTCATCCTGACCGCCGGAGGGGCGCCGTGAATCGACTCGCCGGCCGGCAGGATCTCGAGCGGCAAGGTCGAGCGTCGAACGGCGGTGAGTCGGCATGATCACGCTGTTCAGTGGGCCCAAACCCTTCGCCGGACACGTCGGCCTGATCCAGGACAACGCCATCGCCTCCTGGACGCGACTGGGAGAAGGCGTCGAAGTTCTCTTGCTCGGGGATGAGCCCGGCATCCGCGAGGCCGCCCAGCGGCATGGAGTGCGCCACTTGCCTCGGGTATCGCGCACGGCGAGCGGCACGCCGCGCCTGGACGCCATGTTTGCCCTGGCACGCGAGTCGGCCACGCATCGTCTGCTGTGCTACGCCAACGCCGACGTCATTCTGCTGCCCGACTTGTGGGCGCGCGCGAGTGAGACCGCCGCGCGATTCGAGTCGTTTCTGATGGTGGGCCAGCGCTGGGACCTTGCGGTAGGTGAGGCGCTGCAGCTTCGACGCGGGATGGGAGCAGCGGCTGTGCGAGGAGGTGCGGGCGCGCGGGCGCCGGCATCCGCCGGGAGGCAGCGACTACTTCGTTTTCCCGCGCGCATGCTACGAGGAGATGCCGGCGTTTGCCCTTGGTCGCGCCGGGTGGGACAACTGGATGATCTACCACGCCCGTCTGCAGCGCTGGCCGGTCGTCGATGCCAGCGAGGTGATCACGGTGATCCATCAGGACCATGACTATGCTCACCTGCCGGAACGGGAAGCCTCACTACCGGCTCCCCGAGAGCGACCGGAATCTCGAATTGGCCGGGGGGCGGCCGTCGGTGTTCAGCCTGGCGGACTCAGACTGGGTGTACGCGGGCGGCCGGCTGCGCCGCCGGCGCGTCGAGCTTCGGCGGTTGATGAGGCAGGCCGAGGTCGCAGTCTACATGGCGCTGGGCCCCGGGCGGGCTGCCCGGCGGGCGCGGCTGCTGATGCACCCCATCGAGACACTGCGTTCGCTGCGGCCGCGAAGCCCGGGAAATGCAGGATGAAGGTGAAGATTGCGATTCGCCCGATGCGAGTTGACCTGTGGAGGCAGAAGCGCGTCCGTTTCGCCCCGTCGCTCGGGGACGGGAGTCCCCGAGGCTGGAGTCTTGGTGTGCGGCTTCCGGAACCTGAGCGGGGCTGCCGTCCTCGCAAACTGCGGGTCAGCTGAAGGAGAGCAGCGCATGCGCAAAGGCCAGAACCCGGCCAAGTTCATCGGGCAGGTCGCCCGGCCCGAGAGGATCACTGCGGCCGTGCTGTCCTACGTTCCGTCGCTGCATGGCTACCACGCCGAGAGCCTGCAGGTCCTGCGCGCTTGCCTGGCCAGCCTGCGCGCAATTCGGCGGACCTGCCATTCGATTTGATGGTCTTTGACAACGGCAGCTGCGAGGAAGTCCAGGACTTCCTGCTCGGATCGCATCGGCAAGGCGAGATCCAGTTTCTGCTGCTGTCCGAGCGGAATCTCGGCAAGGGCGGCGCCTGGAATGTGATCTTCCAGGCTGCTCCGGGCGAAGTGTTGGCGTACACGGACAGCGACGCGCTGTTCTCCGCCGGGTGGCTTTCGGATTCGCTTCGCATCCTGGAGACCTACCCGAAGGTCGGTATGGTCACCAGCCGCCCATTCCGCACGCCGCCGGAGTTCTATTCCCGGACGCTGGCCTGGGCGGACTCGGATCGGGAAGTGCAGGTCGAGCGCGGTTCGTTCATCACCTGGGAAGCCTTTCGCGAGTTCGACATGAGCCTGGGGCAGGAGGAAGAGCAAGTCCGCCAGCGGTATGCGTCCACCGAGGACATCCGTCTGACCTACCGCGGCGTCCCGGCGATGGTCGGCGCCTCGCACTGGCAGTTCGTGGGGTGGACTGCCGTGCTGCGCCAGTTCGTCCCGTTCCAGATGGACCGGCCGATGGGCCAGGTCCGTCAATTGGATCAGCGGGTCAACGCCGCCGGACTGCTGCGGCTGATGACCTCCGAGCCGTGGGCGATGAACTTGAGCAACAGCCTGGCGCCGGTGCCGGCGGCCGGTGCCGGATCCGGGCGAGGTGCGGCGGGGGGCCCGGCGCGCCGCCTGCTGAACTTGCCCCTCGTCCGGCGAGTGCTGCTCGGCCTGTACGACCGGATCTTCCGCTGGTATTACACCGAAGGAAAGGGTCGTCGTTGACCAAGCCGAAGCGCATCTTCCTTTCCGCAGATCACGGCCTGGCAGTCATCTACTTCCTGCAGTCGGACGTCGTCCCGACGCTGGTGCGCGGCGGCGTCGAAGTGGTGGTGCTGACGGACGACGGGTTGCGCGACCAGATGCTCGCACGCTTCGGCGGGCCGGGCATCTCGGTCGAGGGACTGCGGTTGAGCGCGGCGCGCGAGTACGCGCTGTACCGCCGCGACGTGCAGTGGTGGCTGACGTTTCTGCGGCGCGTCGGCGGATCGAATTGCATCAACACCGCAGCGATGGACTCCTACATCCGTCAGACCTTCACCGAGGAGCCCCCGCGCCGGTTGGCGCTGATGCCCCTGGCCTGGCTGGCCATCGCCGCGCTGCGCCGTTCGGCTCGCACCCGGCAGGCGCTCGTCCGCACTCAGGAGCGTTTCAACCCTGGACTGTATGCCGACCTGTTCGAGGCGCAGGCTCCCGACCTGGTCGTGGCCAGCACCCCGGGTTGGCGGATGGACCGCTACTTGCTGCGGGAGGCGCGCGCCCGCGGTATCCCGACCGCAGCCGGGATCGTCGGCTGGGACAATCCCAGCAGCTACAGCATCCCGGGCTCGCGCGTCGACCATGTCACCTGCTGGTCGGAGATCCAGAAGGAGGAGCTCGTCCTCGGGTCGGACTGGCGGCCGGAGCAAGTGTACGTCGGCGGAATCCCCTCGTATGACGGTTACTTCCGGAAGCAGTGGCTAATGCCGCGGGAGGAGTACTTCCGTATGCACGGGCTCGACCCGACACGCAAACTGTTGTCCTATGCGTGCAGCTTCGTCAGCTTCTCGCCTAACCTTCAGAATATCGAGGCCCTGGCGCGGCTGGTGACCTCGGACACGCTGCGGCAACCGTGCCAGCTCCTGGTCCGCCTGCACCCCAATCACTTCTGGGACGTGGACCTATTCGTGGAGGAGCGAGAGCGCATCCGTCGCCTGGCGCGGGAAATCCCGTTTGTGCACGTCGTCGATCCAGTGCCTCTTGGCGGCGAGCTCGGCTACTACTCGGGCGAGGACATGCCCGAGAAGGCGTCGATGCTGGCCCACTCTGACGTCTTCCTGACCGTCTACTCGACGATGGTCGTCGAGGCCGCCGTACACGACCGTCCGATCGTGAGCGCCTGCATCGACGCGCCGGGCGGCTGGAACCGCCGCCGCAAGTACTCGCTGCCCTTATCGCGGATTGGTGACTGGCCGACGCACGATCGGTTTCGGCGCGCCGGTGCGGGGCGCGTGGCATTGACCGAACGCGAACTGCGCCAAGCGGTCGGCGACTACCTGGCCGATCCCGAGGCCGACCGCCCGGCGCGGCGCGCATTCCTCGAACGCGAGATCACCTACACGGACGCCAGCGCCGGCCGGCGCACGGGCGAGTACCTGCTTCACCTGCTGGAGAAGGGCGCATGAAGATCCTGATCGTCGGGCTCGGCTCGGTCGGGCGGCGCCATCTGCGCAACCTGGTCGCTCTAGGGGAGACCGATCTGGTGCTCCTGCGCAGCGGCAAGAGCACCCTGCCTGAGGAGGAGTTGCACGGCTACCCGGTGGTCACGGAGATGGATGCCGCGTTGCGCCTCCGGCCACAGGCGGCGATCATCGCCACGCCGACGGCGCTGCACCTGCAGTCTGCCATCCCGCTGGCGCGCGCCGGGTGTCACCTGCTGCTCGAGAAACCGATCTCCCACACCGTGGAGAAGATCGCCGATCTCCAGGACGCGGTGCGCCAGGGCGGGGGGCAGGTGGTGGTCGCTTTCCAGTATCGCCATCACCCGGGCCTGCTGGCGATCCGGCGTTGGCTCGAGGATGGCGCTATCGGGCGTCCCCTGGCGGCGCGTGCGCACTATGGCGACTACCTGCCGGGTTGGCACCCATGGGAAGACTACCGGGAGTCGTACAGCGCCCGGGCCGACCTGGGCGGCGGGGTCGTGTTGACGTTGTGTCATCCGCTCGACTATCTGCTGTGGCTGCTCGGCGGTGTGACACACGTCAGCGGTGAGACGGCCGCCGAGGCCGGGATGGGCCTTGACGTGGAAGATCGTGCGGAGGCCGCGCTGCAATTCGCCAGCGGCGCCCTGGGAGGCGTCCATCTGGACTTCGTGCAGCGACCTGCCTCCCATCACCTGACGATCGCAGGCACGCAGGGCACGCTCGAATGGGATCAGTCGGATGGTGCGGCGAGAGCTCTACCGTGCCGCGTCGGATACGTGGGAGGTCGCTGAGGCGCCTGCGGGGTTCGAGCGCAACGACATGTTCGTAGCGGAGATGAGGCATTTCCTCGACGTGATGACAGGCAGATCGGCTGCCGCACCGTCGCTGGCGGACGGGATCCGTTCGCTCACGCTGGGACTGGCGATCCTTGACTCGGCGCGCCTTGGGCGACGGATCGAACTGAAGGGTTAGGGGATGATCGCCGCACCGCGCGACAACCGCATCGCCAACTTGCTAACGGGTCGGACAGGCCGTCAGGCGCGCCCGGCGTGGGCTCGAGCGGCAGACCGCGGGCGCGTCCGCTCAGGGCGTCGTCTCAAACGAGCACAGCATCTCTTGACCGCGCAGGAAGGACGCCTCGTCGGCGAAGTAGGCCTGCGTAAGGTTGTCGCACAGCGAGTGCCGGGTCTTCTCGTTGTCGCGAATCCGAACCGCCGCCACCCCGGCCGGTTCATCCATGCCCAGGTTGATATAGGCCTGAAAGAACGGCATCCATTCGGAACGGTCCAGCGGTTTGAGGCCGAGCTCCTCGGCTTGAGCGCCCAGGGCGACGATCGCCTGCCAGTCGCCGCGCTGGCGCGCCAACGCGGCGGTCTCGTAATACCAGCACCATGTGTGCTCCGGCTCGAAACCGAAGATCGTCTCGGGCGGGATCGCCGGCTCGGCCTCGGTCAGGATCCGCTCCGCGTGCGAGTAGCGCGCCAGCGAGCGGACCAGGCTCTCAGAATCCGTCGGCAGCTCCGGGGAAACACTCTCCAGGACGTGCAGGCATGTGCCCCGGGAGGGCATGACGGCCAGCAGGCTGAAGTTGAAGTCTCGCTGGAATTCGATCAAAGTCCGCATGCCGCGCACGTCGCGGGCGCCCAGGCGCACCAGCTCGGCCGTGTGTTCGGTGAGCAGCTCGGTCGACAGGATCGGGGATCTCGCCTCCGGGTAATAGATCAGGTTGGCAGGCGCCCAGGTCTCATAGTCCTCGAAGAAGGCGAAATCGGGCGTTTGCATCAGGAGGACGGTCCCCGGCTCGATCCCGGGCGCGCGCCAGGTGAGCTGCCACCACATCTGCCGCTGATCCTCCCACGCCCGCGTCCAGTCGACGGCGTTCAGGTAATGGGTCGAGACGCCCAGGCCGATCAGCAGGCTGAACGCCAGCACCGGCAGCGGCCGGCGGGCGAAGCGCAGCAGCATCCCGGTGACCAGCAACGCGATCCCAAGCGTCAGGTGCAGCGTGTAGCGGTCGAAGCCGCTCTCCCAGCGCACGTCGCGGCCGGCGACGATCACCGGGAATGCGCCCATCAGGACTGCCAGGCCGCCGATAAGGATCATCTCGCGCGCCGCCTGCGGGTTGGAGGCGAATGCGGTTGCACCCTCGCGCACCGCGCGCGAAGCCGCGAAGCGCGCGCCGCGCGGGCGTAGGCGACGAACACGGCGATCGCCAGCCCGGCCAGGACGAAGGCGATCAGGGTGTCGGTCAGCGTGGCGAAGGCGTTGAGTCGATAGGCGGGTACGAACCAGCCGGAAAGCCCGGCCTCAAGGAAGTCGCGTATCGTCTCCACGCCGACCCGCCCGAGCATGCTCAGCGGCGAATCGGCGTATTGCTGGAGCAGCCCTCCGACGTCGACCGTCGCGCGGGTGGCCTGGAAGAGCAGCATGCGCCAGACGAGATAGGCAGCCAGCGGCAGCAGGTAGGGGAGCCAACGCGCCAGAGTTCGGCGAACCATCGGCTTGAGGCCATGCTCGGCTCTCCAGGCGAGCAGCGCCAACAGCACCAGGCGCACGCCCTCCAGCCCGATCATGTATTCGTACAGCAGCCAGTTGGCGAGGCCGGTCACGATCGCCAATCCCGGTGAGGGCGATCGAGGCGCGGCGGTTTGTGGCGCGCCCCGCGGCGACGGTCAGCGCCAGCGAAACGACCCCGCACGCGTAGCTGGTCAGTTGATTCGAGAAGGTGTCGGCGTTCGGCTGCTGCAAGAATCCCGGGTAGACGACGAACAAGACAGCGGCGGTCGTGGCGGCGGCCTTTTCCTCCGGCCAAAGCTGGCGCATCAGCCACAGGAACGCCAGGGCGCCGGCCAGCCGCAGCGCCAGGGAGTAGACGTTCCACGCCAGGGCGGACTCTCCAAACAGCGAATAGGTGCCGGCGTACAAGTAGCCCATCACCGGCCGATCGATCGAGAACAGCGTGATGATGCTTTCGGCGCCGAAAGTGTGCCCCGCCCAGAGCTGATACCAATCATCGCGGTAGAAACCGAAGCGATGCAGCAAGGGCACAAAGGCCAGCAGGCCGATGCCGACGACCACCGCCACAGCAATCCACGGTTCACGTCGCTGGAAGAGCTGCTTCATGCCACCACCTGCGTGCGCCAGGCCGGATGCCCAAGTCTACCTCACGGTGTGCCTGCCGGGCCCGGTGGTACCATTCTAAATTCCGATTGGATGCACGGGGAGCGCGCATGACGAAGGAACTGGACAAGTTCCGCATGGACGGCCGCGTGGCGATCGTCACCGGAGGCGCAGGGTTGCTCGGGGCGGAGTTCTGCCGCACGCTGGCGGAGGCCGGAGCATCGGTCGCCGTGGCCGATCTGGACGCCGCCAAGGCGGAGACCGTGGCAGCCGGCCTGCGCGCTGTGGGCGGGAAGGCGATCGGGCTTGGCCTGGACGTCACACAGCTCGAGTCGGTCACCCGGGCAATCGGCCAACTCCGCGCCGACCACGGTCGCGTGGACGTGCTGGTCAATAGCGCGGCGCTGGATCCCAAGTTCGATCCGGCACATCAGGAGCGAGCGGCCAACGCCTTCGAGGATTACCCGCTCGAGATGTGGAACCAGGCGCTGGCAGTCAACCTGACCGGGATGTTCCTGTGCTCCCAGGCGGTGTCCCGGCCGATGCTCGAACAGGGAAGCGGCGTGATCATCAACCTCTGTTCCACCTATGGACTGGTCGGGCCGGACCAGCGGATCTACGCGCAGCCCGGGAAGCCCCGCCAGTTCAAGCCCGTCTACTACTCGGTGACGAAGTCCGGCGTGCTCGGCATGACGCGCTACCTGGCGACCTATTTCGCAGGCACCGGGCTGCGTGTCAATGCGCTGACGCCCGGCGGGGTTTTCAACGACCACGACGACGGCTTCGTGGCCAACTATTCTGCCCGCACGGTGCTCGGCCGCATGGCCCGCCGGGACGAGATGAATGGGGCGCTGCTCTTCCTGGCCTCGGATGCTTCCTCCTATATGACCGGCTCCAACTTGATCGTCGACGGAGGCTGGACGGCATGGTAGCCCGGCCGGAAGTCCTGGCGATTATCCCGGCCCGCGGCGGATCGAAGTCGATCCCGCGCAAGAACATCCGCGCCTTCGCCGGGCATCCGCTGCTGGCCTGGAGCCTGGCCGCCGCGCGCCAGGCATCTTCCGTCACGCGCGTGCTGCTCTCGACGGATGACGACGAGATCGCCGCCATCGCCCGGCGCTACGGCGCCGAGACGCCCTTTCTCCGGCCGGCCGACTTGGCGCAGGACCGGACGCAAGACCTGCCGGTCTTCGAGCACGCCCTGCGCTGGCTCGAGGAACATGAAGACTACCGGCCGGAGATCGTCGTTCAACTTCGCCCGACATCTCCCGTCCGCCCGCGCGACCTGGTGGATCGAGCCGTGAAGCTCTTGCTCGACGCCCCCGATGCGGATTCGGTGCGGGGCATCGTCCCATCGGGTCAGAACCCGTACAAGATGTGGCGCCTGCAGCCGGACGGCCGCATGACGCCCTTGCTCTCCGAAGGACTCCGCGAGCCCTACAACATGCCTCGGCAGGAACTGCCGCCCACGTACTGGCAGACCGGCCACATCGACGCCATTCGGCCCCGCGCCATCCTCGAGAAACACTCGATGAGCGGCGACGTGATCCTGGGGCTCGAGCTCGACCCGCGCTTCACTGTGGACATCGACACGCTGCGCGATTGGGAACGCGCCGAGTGGCTGGTGAGTGACCCGGCGCTGGAGGCTGTGCGGCCCGGGCCAGCGCCGCGGCCGATGCCCGCCCGCGTGAAGCTGGTGGTGCTCGACTTCGACGGGGTTCTGACCGACAACCGCGTCTGGACCGACTCCGGCGGGCAGGAGATGGTGGCCGCCGACCGCGGGGACGGGTGGGGGCTGGCGCGGCTGCGCGAGCGCGGCGTCGAAGTTGTCGTGCTGTCGACCGAGACCAACCCGGTGGTGGCGGCACGCTGCCGCAAGCTCAATCTGCCCTTCGTCCAGGGCTCCAGCGATAAGGCCGCAGCGCTGCGGACCCTGCTCGTGGAGCGGGCGGCAGCCCCGGGCGAGACGATCTATCTCGGGAACGACGCCAACGATGTGCCGTGCTTTCCGCTCGTCGCCTGCGCGCTGGCCGTCGCCGACGCGCACCCGTCGGCCCTCGCCGGCGCGGATCGCGTGCTCTCCCATCGCGGCGGCCATGGCGCGGTTCGTGAGCTGTGCGACCTGCTGATCCAGACTCTGGAGTTGAAGGAGCCCCATGCCTAGAGAAGTGCGCCTCGGGGATCGCCTCGTCGGGGACGGGCATCCCACCTACGTCATCGCCGAGATCGGCATCAACCACAACGGCGACCTCGAAACGGCCCAGCGGATGATCGATGCCGCCGTGCACGCCGGGGCGGACGCCGTCAAGTTCCAGAAGCGCACGCCCGAGCTGTGTGTCCCGCCGGACCAACGCGACCAGATGCGCGAGACTCCCTGGGGTTACATCAGCTACCTCGACTATCGCCACAAGGTCGAGTTTAGCGAGACGGATTACCGCGCCATCGACGCCTATTGCCGCGGGCATGGGATCCAATGGTTCGCCTCGGTATGGGATGAGCCGTCGGTAGACTTCCTGGAGCCTTTCCGGCCGGTGTGCTACAAAGTCCCGTCGGCATCGCTCACCGACCACGCGCTGCTGCGGCACCTGCGCACGACGGGCCGCCCGGTGGTCCTGTCCACGGGCATGTCGACCATGGAGCAGATCCGCGCCGCCGTGAAAGTGCTCGGCACCAACGATCTGGTGTTGACGCATGCGACGAGCACGTATCCGTGCGAGCCGGAGGAGCTCAACCTGCGCATGGTTGAAACGCTGCGCGCCGAGTTTCCGTGCCCGGTCGGCTACTCGGGGCATGAGGTCGGACTGGTGCCTTCGGCGGTGGCGGTGGCTTTGGGTGCCTGCATGGTCGAGCGGCACATCACGCTCGACCGCGCCATGTGGGGGAGCGACCAGGCGGCATCCGTCGAACCGGGAGGCTTCGAGCGCCTGGTGAAGTACATCCGCGTCTCCGAGCTGGCCGTCGGCGACGGCATCAAGCGCGTCTACGCCAGCGAGCGGCCTTCATTGAAGCGCCTGCGCCGTGTGGGAGCCTAGGAGCCCGTCTTGTTGCTCGATCCGATTCGTGTCCGCTGGCGCATCCGGCGCGGCAACCAGACGCTGGGAGCGCAGGTCGCCCGCGTGCGGGCCTTCCTGGAACCCCGCCCGGCGGTCGACGATCCGCTCGGTCCGGTCCTGATCTTCAACGCCTCGACGCGCATCCATCGGCTCAGTCTGAACGGCGCGTTCTCCCTGCTCACCGCGTGGTCATTGCGAGCGGCCGGCACGCCCGTGCTCCAGGTCACCTGCCGCGCCGGGATGGAACAGTGCACGCTCGGGGCGCAGCGGCTTCACCTCGAGGCGCCGCCTCCGTGCGCCCAGTGCATGCGCTTCGGCGATCGGTTGTTCTCCGGCCTGCCGACCGTCGGACTCCAGCTCCGGCCGGAGGCCCTCGAACGCACCCGGGACCTCGAAGCGCAATCTCTGGCCGGCTTGATCGCCTGCGAGGTGAACGGTGTTGGATTCGGATCGCTTGTGCTGCCGACCGTGCGCTGGGTGCTTCGCCGGCACGACCTTGAAGACAGCCAGGCCGTTCGGGATCTGGTGCGGCAGTATGTCCGCTCGGCCATCAGCCTGCACCTCGAATTCGAGGAGTTGATCGAGCGCCGACGGCCCAGGGCCGTAGTTGTCTTCAACGGGATCATGTTCCCCGAGGCGGTGGCGCGGCTGGTCGCGCGGCGCGCCGGGGTCCCGGTCATCACCCACGAGGTCGGCCTGCAGCCGCACTCGGCGTTCTTCTCGGCGCGCGAGGCGACCTTCCGGGAGGTCGACATCGCTCCGGCAGGCCGTCTGGACGCGGCGCAGTCGCAGCGCCTCGACGATTACCTGGGCGGCCGATTCCGCGGTCGCTTTCGCATGGCCGGGATCGACTTCTGGCCGGAGATGCAGCCGCTGCCGCCTTCGCTCGAGGCGCGCCTGACGGGCTTCCGCCAGGTGGCGACGATCTTCACCAACGTCGTCTTTGACACGAGCCAGGTACACGCCAACACACTCTATTCGACGATGTTCGAGTGGCTCGAGGACCTGGGCCGAGCGATCCCCCGTCATCCCGAAACGCTGTTCGTGATCCGCGCACACCCGGACGAGGACCGGCCGGGCAAAGAGAGCCAGCAAAGCGTTGCCGACTGGTTGGCGGCCTCGGGCTTGCGGGACGCGCCCAACCTCGTCTTCCTCGGTTCGTCGGACTACGTCAGTTCGTACGAGCTGGTCCGCCGGTCGAAGCTGGTGTTGGTCTACAACTCGTCGGTGGGGTTGGAGGCGTCGATTGCCGGTGTGCCGGTGCTCTGCGCCGGACGTGCGCGCTACACGCAGGTGCCGACGGTCTTCCTGCCGGGCTCGCGGGAGGAGTACGGGCTGGCGCTTGAAGCGCTCCTGCGGGCGCCTGCCCTGGATGCTCCGGCGGCTTTCACGGCCAACGCCCGGCGCTTCCTGCATCATGAGGTGTTCCACGCCTCGCTCGACCTGGGCGAGTTCCTGGCCGACGAGACCGGGTTTCCCGGGATGGTGTTGCTCAAATCGTTCGATCCGGCGCGGTTGTTGGACTCGGAGGCACTCACCGTCATCCGAGAGGGGATCCTGCACGGGCGACCCTTCGAGAGCGGCCGGGGCCGTGCCTCAGGACGAGCGCTGCGCGCCCGACCGAAGGGCCAGGCGGCCGGGCTATAATCGAATCTGATCCCAGGATGGTGACGGTATGAAGATCGAGTACAGGGAAACCAGCAGCGATCTCTTGAAGCGTATCGACATCCACCAGCAGTACGGCAGCCGCGACATCGATGCCTGGATGCTCGATGTGCTTAAGCCGCAAGCCGGCTGCCGGATCCTGGACGTCGGGTGCGGCGCGGGCAAGCAGTGCTTCGTCTTCTGGGATGCCCTGCAGGGGAGAGCCGAGATCACGGGCGGGGACGTCTCGCCCGAACTGTTGGCTACGGCCCGGGCGGCGAACTCCCGCACCGGCGACACCATCAAATTCACCGAGCTCGACTTCAACAGGCGTTTTCCGTTCGGGGACGCCGGCTTCGATCTGCTGTCGTGCTGCTTCGCCATCTACTACGCCGCGAGTGCGCCGTTCACCATCGGCGAGATGCGCCGCATGCTCCGCCCGGGGGGACGGTTGTTCACGACCGGGCCGATGCCGGAGAACAAGCGCCTGTTCTACGACATCATCCGCGAAGCGACCGGCCGCCCGATCCCTCCCATGCCGGGGAGTTCCCGCTACGCCAGCGAGATCCTGGACGAGATCCGACGTCACTTCAGCCGGGTCGACGTGCAAGTCTTTGAGAATCCGCTGGTATTCGAGAGCATCGAGCCCTTCCTGGCCTACACGCGCGCCTCGCTCTCGGAGGACCGGCGCCTGTGGACCAGCCTGTTCCAGGGCAAGGACGAATTCGAGCAGGTCATCGGCCAGATCGCCGCCGCATCCGCCGCTCGTCTGCAGCGCGACGGCAAGCTGGTGATGACCAAGGTCGTCGGCGGTTTCATCGCCCATGTCTGACCGGGGAGGGTCCCGATGAAGTTCTTCGGATCGAAGGTCCTGTTCCTGGGCGCGCACCCGGACGACATCGAGCTCGGCTGCGGGGCGCTCTTGGCGGGCATCGCCGCGCAGGCCGAGATCCTGTGCGTCACGCTTTCGGACAACCAGAAGAATCCGGCGCTGAAGAACGTGGTCGACGAACACTACCGCAGCATGGCCGAGCTGGGCGTGGGGCGCGACCGGATCGTGCTCGGATCGTTCGAGACGCGCTACTTCCCGCGCGACCGGCAGGAGATCCTCGAGTTCCTGTACGACTTGAACCGTCGGCACCGGCCGGAGATCGTCTTCGTTCACTCGCAGTCGGACATCCATCAGGATCACGGGGTGGCCACGATGGAAGCCATGCGGGCGTTTCGCGGCACGACCGTCCTGGGCTTCGACGTCCTGCGCAGCTCCTACGGGTTCTTCCCGCAGTTCCTGGTCGAGGTGGCGGAGCCGGAGGTCGAGAAGAAGGTCCGAGCCCTGCAGCAGTACGGGACGTACTGCGACAAATACTACTTCGACCCCGCCGTCATTCGATCCACACTGGTGCGTCAAGGCGCGCTGGCCGAGCTGCCCTTCGCCGAGGGCTTCGACGCCATCCGCATCGTGGGCGCGTTCGCGCCTTGAGGCGCCGACTGGCGCCCCGAGCGAACCGTATGCACTCCGCCGCGCACTGCTCGATCGTCATCCGGGCGTTCAATGAGGAAAGGCATATCGGCCGGCTCTTGAGCGGGATCCTGCAGCAGTCGGTCCGGCCGGCGGAAATCGTCCTGGTCGACTCGGGATCGACGGACGCCACGACCTCCATTGCCGCGCAGTTCCCGGTCCGGATCGTGACCATCCGGCCGGAGGAGTTCTCCTTTGGCCGATCGTTGAACCGCGGCCTGGCCGCCGTCACCGGCGACCTCGTCGTCCTGGCCAGCGCGCACGTCTACCCGGTGTATGCCGACTGGCTGGAGCAGCTCCTGCGGCCTTTCGAGGATCCGCTGGTGGCGTTGAGCTACGGTCAGCAGCACGGTCAGGACGGGACGCGGTTCAGCGAACATCAGGTGTTCGCCAAGTGGTTCCCGAATCGATCGGAACCGCGCCAGGCCCATCCGTTCTGCAACAACGCCAACGCCGCGATCCGGCGGGCGCTGTGGGAGATTCATCCGTATGATGAGACGCTGCCCGGGCTGGAAGACCTGGCGTGGGCGACGTGGGCGATGGAGCAGGGGCGGGCGATCGCCTATGTCGCTGAGGCGCCTGTCATCCACGTCCACGACGAAACGCCTGAGTTGGTCTACAACCGCTACCGGCGGGAAGCGATGGCGCTCCGGACCCTTCACCCGGCCGAGCGATTCCGCCTCTGGGATTTCGCCCGGCTGTTCGGCGCCAATGTCGCAAGCGACCTGGTCCACGCGATGAGGCAGCGGGTTCTGCGGCGCGAGGCCTGGGGGATCGTGTGGTTCCGCTGGATGCAGTTCTGGGGGACCTATCGGGGTTTCTCGTACGCCGGTCCGCTCTCGGGGAGCCTGAAGCAGATCTTCTACTACCCGCGCGAGCCGGCCGGGACTGCGGCGCCACCGCCGACGCGCCAGGCCTCACGAATCGACTACGGCGCGCTCGGAGGGGAAACCCGTGGGCAACACTGAAACGACCGTCACGGCTCTGGTTCCGATGCGACACCACTCCGAACGCGTGCCGGGCAAGAACTATCGGCCGATCGCCGGGCGCCCGCTCTATGCCTACATTCTCGAGACGCTGCTGGCCTGCCCTTCGGTGTCTCAGATCGTCGTCGACACCGACAGCCCGATCCTGCACCAGGGGATCGCCGAGCGATTCCCGAGCGTGCAGCTGATCGAGCGCCCGGAGGCGCTGCGCGGCGGCGAGGTGGCCATGAACGCCATCCTCGAACATGACCTCGGGCTCGTGCCCGCACGCTTCTACCTGCAAACCCACTCTACCAACCCATTGCTGCAGGCCTCGACCATCGAGCGGGCGATCGAAGCGTTCCTGGCTTCCTTCCCGGAGCACGACTCCCTCTTCTCGGTCACATGCTGGCGCAAGCGCCTGTGGGATGCAGAGGGCCGGCCCGTCAATCACGACCCGGCCATCCTGCTGCGCACGCAAGACCTGCCCCCGTTCTTCGAAGAGAACTCGTGCCTGTACTTGTTCGAACACGACCGGTTTCTTGCATCCCATAACCGGCTGGGTGCATCGCCGCGGCTGTTTGAGATCGACGCGAACGAAGCCGTCGACATCGATGAGGAGCAAGACTTCCGGATGGTGGAAGCCGTTCTGCACTCGAGGGCGCGAGCGGCAAGCAGCCGCCCCTGACGGCTGAGGCCTGTGGGCCCCTGTGTGAGATGATGCGATGAGACGTTTGGACGGCATTCGCGCGTATCCGTTCCTGATGGCCGCTTACCCGGCGCTGGCCTTGCTGGCGGCCAACGCCGATCAAGTGCGGCTGGAGGTCGTCCTCCGCCCGCTGTTCGTCTCGCTGCTGTTGTGTGCGCTGCTTTACGCCCTGCTGGCCGTATTCGTGCGCCGGCCCGAGGCGACGGCGATTCTGACCACCTGGTGGCTGCTTCTGTTCTTCGCCTACGGGCATCTGTACGCCGCGCTGCGGCAGGTCTCATTCCTCGACGCCAGCCTCGGTCGTCACCGCTATCTTGCCTTCGTGTGGATCGCGCTCGCCCTCGGGGGAGCAGCCTTGATCCTGCGGCGCAAGGAGTGGGGGAACACGGCTCGCGTGCTGACCTGGATCTCGGCCGTTGCCGTGGTGCTCCCCCTGGTCCAGGTTGCCGCGTATGTCGTGGAGACCAGCCATCTGACCGCAGAGCGGGCGGTCTCCGGCCAGGGATCGGCCTCCGCGCCCGGGATCCTGCCGGAGGGCCAGGTGCTCCGGCCCGCGGCAGATGTCCCCATGCCGGACATCTACTACATCATCCTCGATGGCTACGGCAGGAGCGACACGCTGGAGCAGGTCTACGGCTTCGACAACTCCGAGTTCCTCGCCGGACTGCGCGACCTGGGGTTTGTCGTCGCCGAGTGCAGCCAGTCCAACTATGCTCAGACCGAGCTGTCGATCGCCAGCTCGACAAACCTGCTCTATCTGGAGTCACTCGGCGACACCTTCCGCCCCGGCACGGACAACCGGCGACCCTTGCGGCCGC
This sequence comes from uncultured Chloroflexia bacterium, assembly GCA_963743255.1. Classification (GTDB taxonomy): domain Bacteria; phylum Chloroflexota; class Anaerolineae; order Anaerolineales; family E44-bin32; genus DYJB01. Next base: position 21,264 of record CAVUPD010000014.1, on the reverse strand, counting down.
TCATCCGCTCCAGTGCCGTGCGCCGTGCGCTGGAGGCGCTGGGCTACCATACGATCGCCTTCGACACGGGGTACACGTTCATCAACCTGGAGGACGCGGACCGCTATCTATCGCCCGGATTGGGGAGTGGATTGAGCGGCTTCGAGCTCATGTTCCTGCGTTCGACCGCCGGGCTCCTGGTGGTCGACAGCGCGACCGTCCTGCCTCGCGTGCTGGCGCCGGAGCTTCACGGTCCTCAGGATAATCACCGCGAACGCATCCGCTTCACCTTCGATGAGCTGGAGCGCCTGGCAGCAGATCCGGGGCCGAAATACGTCTACGCCCATATCGTCTCCCCGCACGATCCGTTTGTCTTTGGCGCCGAGGGCCAGGCGGTCGAGTCGCCGATCGCCGGCTCCGCCTCGCCCGGGTGGGAGCAGCAGGCGTATGCGGACCAGGCGCGCTTCATCAGCCGGCGGGCTCTGGAGATGCTCCGGGTGCTGATCTCCCAATCCGAGCGTCCGCCGGTGATCCTGCTCCAGGCCGATCATGGACCGGGCTGGAATTCGCCCGCCGGGCGCATGGGGATCCTGAATGCCTACCTATTCCCCGGCGCCTCCCAGGTGGTCGAGGACGACCTTTCGCCCGTCAACTCCTTCCGCGTGTTGTTCAACGCGATCTTCGGCACCTCCTTCGTCCGCCTGCCGGACATCAGCTACTTCTCCACGTATCCGGCGCCATTCGATTTCGCCCTGATTCAGCCATCCTGTCCTCCCTAGGTGAACCTGTGGGCTACCGCGTGCTGCTCTCTGCCCCCTACCTGCTGCCCGTAATCGACGCGTACCGGCCTGTCCTGCATGCCGCCGGCATCGAGCTGGTGCCCGCCTCCGTGCAGGAACGGCTGTCCGAGGACCAGTTGATGGTGTTTGCCGGCCAGGTGGACGGCGTGGTATGCGGCGATGATCAGTTCTCCTCCCGTGTCCTGGAGGCGTTTGCCCCGCGCCTCAAGGTGATCTCGAAGTGGGGCACGGGTATCGACTCGATCGACCGGCAAACCGCCGATCGGCTTGGCATCCACGTGGGCAACACGCCTGGAGCGTTCGCTCATCCGGTGGGTGACACCGTGCTGGCCTACCTCCTGGCCTTCGCCCGGCGCGGGCCGTGGATGGATCGGGCGATGAAGTCCGGCCAGTGGGAGAAGAGTCCCGGACGGACGCTGCGCGAATGCACGCTGGGCGTGGTGGGGGTCGGGCATTGCGGACGCGAGGTCCTGCGGCGGGCCAAGGCCTTCGGCATGCGCCTGCTCGGCAACGACATCGTCCCGATCGCCGCCGACTTCGTCCAGGAGGTGGGCGTCGAGATGCTCCCGCTCGAGGCGTTGTTGCGGACGTCCGACTTCGTGAGCCTGAACTGCGACCTCAATCCCTCCTCCTTCCATCTCATCAACGCGTTGACGCTGGCCCACCTCAGGCCGCAGGCGGTGCTGGTAAACGTCGCCCGCGGGCGCGGTGGTGGACGAGCCGGCGCTGGTGGAGGCGCTGCGCGCCGGGCGCCTGGCGGGCGCAGCGCTGGATGTGTTCGAGGTCGAACCTCTGCCGCTTGACAGCCCCCTGACAGGCTTCGACAATGTGCTGCTGGCGCCGCATAATGCCAACAGCAGCCCGTCAGCCTGGGCCCGCGTTCATCGCAACACGCTGCGGAACTTGTTCCTCGGCCTCGGCCTCCCGGTCCCGGCCGAGCTGGAGACCCCATGACGGCGCGCTTCGTCGTGCGGGGGATCGAGGGAAGCCGATGAAGCGTTATGCTTTGATCACCGGAGCCGCGGGCGGCATCGGTCGGGCGACGACCGAGTTGTTCGCCGCGGAAGGCTGGGAGACGATCGCCGTCGACCGCCGCCAGGTGGAGCGGTTCCCGGCCGGGGTTACCTCGCGCCGCGCCGATGTGGCCGTTCCCGCGGAGGTCGAAGCCCTGTTCGCCTGGCTCCAGGGCCAGACCGACCGGCTCGACGTACTGGTCAACAATGCCGCCGTGCAGATCTGCAAGCCGATGGTCGACATGTCGGTGGAGGAATGGGACAGCGTGATGGACTCCAATCTGCGTTCGGCATTCCTGACGATCCGCCACGGCCATCGCCTGCTGCAGGCCGCGGGCGGGGCGATCGTAAACGTCAGTTCGGTGCACGCCGTGGCCACGTCGCGGGACATCGCCGCCTACGCCGCCAGCAAAGGCGGGCTGGTGGCGCTGACACGCGCCGTGGCGCTTGAGCTGGCCCCCGACTCGATCCGCGTCAACGCCGTCTTGCCGGGAGCGGTCGACACGCCGATGCTCCACGCCGGGCTCTCCCGCAACCACTTTGCCGGCGAGTTGGTCCAGGCACGCATGGCGGATCTGGGGAGCCGCACAGTGATGGGCCGCGTCGGCCGGCCGGAGGAGATTGCACAGGCGATCCTGTTTCTGGCCGACGGACGGCGTTCGTCTTTTGTGACCGGGCAGACCCTGGTGGTTGACGGAGGGGCGACGGCTCGGCTAAGTACGGAGTAATCCCTCCAAAGCGCCGGCTCCTGCAGAAGAGAATAGTGTCTCCGGCGGTAGTCGCGTGCTGCGCAAGGATGATGGGCGTCAGGTAGAATCGCCACTATGCAGAGCCCGGATGGACGTCGTGCATCCGCCATGCTCGAGGCGGTCTACAGCGTCAAACGCTTCGTCCCGCCTCCTATCTGGCGTGGGCTCACCAGTCCGTACTGGTGGTGGTACAACCGCGCCCGACATCAGGCGGCGGCCCTGTTCGATCATCGGCTGCGCGACAGCCAGGCGGATGCCGAGGCATTCCGCGACTGCCATCGAGGACGACGCTGCTTCATCCTGGGCAACGGACCCAGCCTGCGGGAAACCGATCTCTCGCGGTTGCGTGGCGAAATCACCTTCGGGATGAATTGCATCTACCTGCTCTTCCCCGAGCTTGGCTTCCCGACCACCTACTACGTCGCCGTCAACACGCTCGTGCTGGAGCAGTGCGCCGCGGAAGTTGCCGCTCTCGATCTTCCCCGCTTCATCACCTGGCGTGCCCGACGTTGGTTCCCCGCGGCGCCGCAGACGCTGTTTCTCGACACCGACTACACCCGCCCGGCGAACTTCACCGGCGATCCGACGCGGCGTATGTTCGAGGGTTCGACGGTCACCTATACCGCCCTACAGCTGGCCTACTTCATGGGCTGCGACCCGGTGATCCTGATCGGCGTCGATCACAACTTCACCACACCGGGGCAGCCCAATGTCACCGTCGTATCTTCGGGGGACGATCCCAATCACTTTTCCCCAGGCTACTTCGGGAAAGGATTCCGCTGGCAGCTTCCCGATCTGCAGGCCTCCGAAGCGGCCTATCGTCTGGCCCGCGAAGCCTACGCCGCCGCCGGACGATCGGTGCTCGATGCAACCGTGGGAGGCAAGCTGACGGTCTTCCCCAAGGTCGACTACCGGGGGCTCTTCGGATGAAGGCCGGCGTACGTCGGGCCCACACGTGATGGAAAGACCGCCGTTGGTCTCCATCGTCACGCCGTCCTTCAACCAGGTCCGCTACCTGGAGACGACGCTGCGTTCGGTGCTTGAGCAAGACTACCCGCGGATCGAGCATATCGTCATCGATGGCGGGTCGACCGACGGCAGTCTGGAGGTGCTGGGCCGCTACCGCGACCGACTGGCCGCATGCGTCTCAGAACCGGATTCCGGGCAGGCAGCCGGGATCAACAAGGGCCTGCGCCTGGCGACGGGCGAGATCATCGCCTGGCTGAATTCGGATGATGTCTACCTGCCCGGGGCAGTCCGCCAGGCCGTCGAGGCACTCGAGCGCGAGCCGGACCTCGGCATGGTCTATGCCGACGGGATCATGGTCGACTCGGAGCAGATGCTGCTGGATCGACACCGCTATCGGACGCTCTCCCTCGTTGACTTGCTCAGCTTCGAGGTGCTGCTCCAACCGACCGTCTTCATGCGCCGCCGTGTGCTCGAACAGGCGGGGTACCTCGACAACTCCTACCAGCTCATCCTGGATCACCAACTGTGGGTGCGCATCGCTGCGAGGGCTCCCTTGCGCCATCTCAATGCAACCTGGGCGCTCGAACGAACGCACGGCGAGGCGAAGACGATCGCCCGCGCCGCCGGTTTTGTAGAGGAGGCGGAGCGCATGCTGCGCTGGGCTGAGTCAACGCCGGAACTTTCCGGGACGGTTCGCCGCCATCGCCGGCGGATTCAGTCGGGCTTCCATGTCTTTGCCGCTCGCCGGTTGATCGACGCCGGGGATTACCGCCGTGCGTTTCGGCACATCCTGACGGCGCTCGGCCAGCACCCGCCGACGGTGGCGCGCTACTGGTATAAGTTCGTGCAGGCGGCGGGAAGCGCAGTGGGCATGGCCGGCGTCTTCTTCTGGTACCGCCGTACGCGACGAAGCCTGCAGCACGGGCGCCGACGGATCGAACCCGGGGCGGGGGGCACACCCGAGACTCCACCGCACTCGGAGGCTCCACCGTGATCGGAGTCCCTGCCAGGTCCCGGCCATGCTGAGTGCATCCCGCGAACCCCTGCCGCTGGTGTCGATCGTCACGCCGTCGTTCAACCAGACTCGCTTCCTGGAAGCGACGATCGAGTCCGTACTGACCCAGGACTACCCGCGCATCGAGTACATCGTCCTCGACGGCGGTTCGACCGACGGAAGCGTCGAGATCCTCCGCAAGCACGCGAATCGGCTGGCCACCTGGGTCTCCGAGCCCGACCGGGGACAAACCGACGCGATCAACCGAGGCTTCGGCATGGCCCACGGCGAGATCCTCGCCTGGCTGAACTCCGATGACGTCTACCGTCCCGGCGCGGTGAGCCAGGCGGTGGCATACCTTCAGGCCCATCCCGAGATCGGGATGGTGCACGGAGGCGCGAACTACATCGATGAGGCGGGGCTTACGGTGGCGCGCTTCCCGTCAGCTCGGACGAGCCACACCGACCTGCGCCGCGGCGCACCGCGAATCGCCCAGCAAGCAGCGTTCTTCCGCACGGTGGTCTGGGAGATGGTCGGTCCGCTCGACCCCACGTTCCACTACGCCATGGATTACGACCTGTGGGTACGAATCTCGGCGGTGACCAAGCTGGCTTACACGCCCGCCCTGTGGGCGGGTTTTCGGCTGCATGGTGAGTCGAAGTCGATGACCGTCGCACGTCAGTGCTGGCCGGAGATGATGCGCGTGCATTTCCGCGACGGCGGCAGCATCTTCTCTATCCTGTATGCCAAGTACCTCGTTCGGCGGGTGGTCGAGCCGGTCATGCCGCTGCGCATGGTCCTACGGCGCGCAGTCCTTTCAATTCCTCCGAAGGCTGCGAGGCGGCGCGCCCGATGCCGATGGTCGCTGACTGTGATCGGGCGTGGCCGAGCTGCACGCAGCTCACCGGCTGCGAAACCAGAAGGTCCGAGGCAGGCACGATGGATCATGAGCCGGTTGACTCGAAGGACCTCCTTCAGCGACTGATTGCGGCGCTGGCCGTGGCTGCTGGCGGCAGCGTGCCTCGGCGGCATGCTCGGGCTGGGCGCATCCGGCTTGTTCCCTCCGGTGTACGAGGCCGTGGCTGTCGTCGGGGTCGGGATCGACTACGGACGAACGCTGCCGCTGGACGATGAAGCGCTGCGGCACGCCTTCGACCGGGCGCGTGAGGTCTTCCTGGCCGACGAGACGCTTGAGGCAATTGGGTCGACCGAGGGGCCGACCCCGGGCGCGCCAACGACGACGAACGAGCTGCGCAGCTCGCTGCGGTTGTCGGAGATCGGAGGCGGCTGGGAACTCGGCGTTCGAGCTGAGTTTCCTGGGGCCGCCGCCCGGTTGGCCAACGCCTGGGCCACGACTTCCATCGATGCACTGCAGACTGCCGTGGGACATGCCTGGCGCGCGGCAGATCTTCAGTCGAAGTGGTTCATCACCGGTTGCGAGCTCCAGCCCGCGGCCACGCCGGCGCTGCCGGCCGCCTGGGCGTGCGCCGCAGCTCCGGAGGAGTACGACCCGGAGCAGGCGCTGACCGAGATCGAGCAGGAAGCTGTCCTCAGCCGCGGGATCCTGCCCTCGATGTCGTTCGCCATGCTGCAGGAGGCCGAGCCGCCGGACGGGCCGCTGGCCGGATCGCGCGGGATGAGCGTCCTGGCCGGGCTGCTGGCCGGCGGCGTCGTCGGAGTGATCGCCGCACTCGGGTGGCCGTTCAGGCGGGCGCAGTGAACAGCATGCCGTCGGGCCGAGCTCGCAGCGCAGTGCTCCGCGGAGAAGGCGCGCGGCTCAGGTCGCCGCGCTGCCGCGCGGATCTCAGTCCCACGGCGATCGATCAGATGGACTGCAGGGCTTCCGGGGAGTCGGGATGAACGCGCGCCTGCGCAGCGTCTACGACAAGACTGTCGACGCGCTCTGGCTGATGCTGCTGGTCGCCATTCCGGTGACCAGCTTCCCGCCGCTGGTGACGCTCGCCGGCGGGACTCCGGTGGCGCCGCTGGCCCTTGTTCCCCTGGCTGGACTGATGGCCATCTGGCTCGTGCCCGCCTTGCTGCGCGGGCGCAAGCTCCCCGCGCTCGTCATGCCGCTGCTGGTCTTTGTGGGCATGGCGCTGCTCGCCGCGTCGGTCGCCCTCGGTCAACGCATCTTGCCGCTGCACGGCGCCTCGGTGCTCGGCCGCGAGGCCCGTGCGCTGCTGACGCTGGGGATCGCCGTAGGTTTCTATCTGTGCGCCGCGCTGTTGCCGGCCGAGCAGCGCCGCATTCGGCCGGCACTGCGCGCGATCTACATCGGCGCCATCGTCATGCTGCTGTGGTCGACGGTGCAGGCCGGCGTCGTGATGACCGGAGGAGAACGTGTGCCGCAGGCCTTCGTCGACCTGCATCGCTTGATCTCGCCGCGCGACCCGGTCCCCGATCGGCTGAGTGGGCTTGCCTTCGAGCCTTCCTGGCTGGGCGACCAATTGGTGACGTTCTACCTGCCGCTGTGGCTGGCGGCGGTGCTCACGCGCACCTCGGCGTGGTCTTCCGGCCGGCGTGCCTGGTGGCTCGAAGCGACCCTCGCCATCTGGGGGCTGATCGTCCTGGCGCTGACGCGCTCGCGTATCTCGTATGCCAGCTTCGGATTGATGCTCGGTGTCCTCGGTCTGGTCGCCGTCTGGAACGCGGCCGCATGGCTGCAGCGCCGCCGCGCCGGAAACGCGGCCCCGGCCCGCCGCGGCAGGATGCTGGGGATGCGCGTGGTGATGGTCCTCGCCTTCCTGGTCGCGTGCAGCGCGGGGCTGTACGGAGCGGCGCGCGTCTACAGCCGCATCGACCCGCGCATGGTCCGCCTGTTCCAAACCGTCGAGCTCCTTCCGGAGGTCAGGGCGCACTACCCGAACGAAGTGCTGTACGAACTGGCGAACCGGGTCGCCTTCGCTGAGCGGATCGCCTACTGGGAAGCAGGCTTCCGGACGTTCTCCACACATCCGGTGCTCGGGGTGGGGTTCGGCAACTCGGGCTTCTTCATGCAGGCCAACCTGCCCGGGTACGCGTTCCGCCTGACCGAGATCCGCGACCTGATCTCCGGGGAGTTCGCCGGCCTGCCGAACCCGAAGAACCTGTGGGTGCGGCTGCTGGCCGAGACCGGGCTTCTCGGATTCGCCGCGTTCCTGACGTGGTGGATCGTGATCGGTGCCGGCGCCGTGCTGCTCTGGCGCCGCGGCCACGCGCTCGAGCGGCTGATCGGCTGCGCCGGCCTGCTGGGCTGGATCGCCGGGCTGGGCGAAGGATTCAGCCTGGACACCTTCGCACTGCCGCACACCTGGATCCTGCTCGGGCTGGTGACCCACGCGCTGACGCGGCCGTTGCGGCCGTACTCCGGGAAGGACCCGGCCCCGTCCGTGGCAATGCTACAATCCCCAGCATCCGTCGAGTAGACTGTTGTCCGCCGAACCCGTTCGGGGATGGGCGGCCTGCCTATGATCACTCGCCTGGCCGATCTGTTCCCGATCATCCTGACCACGCTGCTCGCCTCGGTCATCCTCGGACCGCTGGCCGCCAGGGCCGCCGGACGCCTGGGGTGGGTGGATGTCCCGGGCTCCGCGCCGCACAAGCGGCATGACGCGCCGACGCCACTGGCTGGCGGCCCCGTCCTGGCGATTGCCCTGCTTGCCTGCTACCTGATCCTCCGCCCGCCGGCCGACGCCTCGATTCAAGGGATGCTCGCCGGTGCACTGGTGGTGGCTGTGGGCGGGCTGGTGGATGATCGTCTCGGGCTCTCGCCGCTGCTCAAACTCCTCGTGCAGGCCGTCGCCGCTGGGATCCTGATCGCCGTCGGCGTGCGCATTCAGGTCACCCGCATCGACGCCGTCGACCTGGCGCTGACCCTGCTGTGGGTCATCGGGATGGTGAACGCCTTCAACTTCGTCGACAGCATGGACGGCCTGGCGTTGGGGTTGGGAGGAATCGCCGCGGCGTTCTTCATGCTGGTGACGATCGATTCCACGCAGCCGGTGCTGGCGGTGCTGAGCGCCGCGCTGCTCGGCTGCGCCGTCGGCGTCTTTCTCTACAACGCCTCGCCGGCGAAGCTGTTTCTGGGCGATTCCGGAGCACAGCTCCTCGGCTTCCTGCTCGCCGCCCTGGGCATCGCCTATATCCCGGCCCGCGCCGGGCTGCCGCAGGGAGTGTCGTGGTTCACGCCGATCCTGGTCCTCGGCGTCCCGATCTTCGACATCACGCTGGTGGTCTTCTCGCGGCTGCTCCGCCGACGCCCGGTCTATCGGGCGGGGAGCGACCACACCTACCACCGGCTGATGGGCCTCGGGCTCGATCCAATCCGCGCCGTGCTGGTGATGCACCTGACGGCGGTGGTCCTCGGGCTGGTGGCCTTCATGGCGCTCGACGCCACCGTACTGGTCGCCAACCTGATCTTCGCCGGCGTGGCACTCGTGGGATCGACAGTCCTCGTCGTCCTCAGTCGGATTCGATCGAATGAAGGTACCTGAGCGGACGCTGCTCGCGCACGGATGCCGGTCGGTCGTCGCGCAGCTCGATCCCTCTCGCCTGTGCGGCGAGCCTGACGACGAGGAGAGGACGTACGCGTGAAGCTGATCATCCAGATCCCGTGCTACAACGAGGCCGAGACGCTTCCGGTTACGCTGGCCGATCTTCCGGCGCAAGTGGCGGGATTTGACCGGATCGAGACCCTGGTCATCGATGACGGCAGCACGGACGGGACGGCCGAGATTGCCACCGCGCCACGGTGCGACCCACACGCTGAGGCTGCAGGGCCACCGCGGACTGGCAGCGGCGTTTGCCGCGGGGCTGGAGCAGGCGGTCGCCCTGGGGGCGGATGTGATCGTCAACACCGATGGCGACAACCAGTACCGGGGCGCATGCGTCGCCGATCTGGTGCGGCCGATCCTGGAGGGCACGGCGGGCATGGTCGTCGGCGATCGGCAGGTGAGCACCATCCCGCACTTCTCCGTCCTCAAGAAACTCCTCCAGCGCCTCGGCAGCCGCGTGGTGCGCTGGGCCTCGGGGACCGACATCCCGGACGCCACCAGCGGGTTCCGCGCCTTCACCCGCGACACGGCGCTGCGGCTGGCTGTCTTCTCCGGCTACACCTACACGTTGGAGACCATCATCCAGGCGGGCAAGAAGGGCATCCCCGTCGCCTCCGTGCCCGTGGCGACGAATCCCAAGCTGCGTGAATCGCGATTGATGCGCAGCCTGTTCCATTATCTGATCTCCTCCTCGGGGACGATCCTGCGCATCTTCTTGATGTATGAGCCGCTGCGTGTCTTCCTCACCCTCGGGGTTGTGCCTTTCCTGGGCGGGCTGTTCTTTCTGGCCCGATTCATGGCTTTCTACCTCGGCGGCCAGGGGCAGGGCCACATCCAGTCGTTGATCGCAGCCGCTATCCTGATCGTGCTCGGGCTGCAGGCGTTCCTGCTCGGGTTGCTCGCGGACCTGATCGCGCGGAACAGGCAGCTGAGTGAAGACGTGAGCTACCGGTTGAAGAAGATCGCTCTTGGCAGCCGGCCAACCGGAAGCGGGGCATGATGGCCGTGCCGGCGTCACCGGTGACACGACCGGGCTCCTTCCGACGAGACGGGGACGAGGCTCACCAGTTGGCTGCCGGCGAGGTGAGGCCGCGCAGCTCCCGTCCCCGTGTTGAGATGTGATGTGCGTCCCCGCCGTACCCAATCGCGCGTCGGTCTGCCGCCGAGCTAGAGGTAGGGTCCGAACCGGATGCGAGATCCCGGTGCGTGCCGCTTGGGTGCCGACGGATCCTTTGGGCTGGCGTCGGGAAAGAGTGAACCCAGGAGATAGGATCGAGGTGTCGCTCATGTTGCCGCACGTTCGGCCCGACCCGTGCCGGGTTCGCCCGGTGAGCGGATGATGCTTGGGAAGCCCATTTCCCGTGTTTATCGGTGGCTCGGATTGGCGGCGTTGCTGGTGTCGCTGGCCTACTTCCTGCGATTCGCGGTGCGCAACGCGGGCGCCCTGCCGCGCGTGAATCTGGAACCCCGCCGCGCTCGCCGGGCTGGCGGGATCCATTCTCCTGTACCTGGTTGTCGTCCTGCTGGCCGGGGTGATCTGGTTGATCTTCCTGCGTTCGGTGGGTGAGCCCGGCCGGCCCCGGGTTGCGCTGGCGATCTTCGGCGTGGCGCAGTTCGGAAAGTACATCCCCGGCAACGTGGCGCACCTCGCCGGGCGCGTGGTGCTGGCGGTGAAGGCCGGCTTCGTCCGCGAACGTGTGCTGGCAGCCATGGCCCTCGAGATCGCCTGGGCAGTACTGGCCGGAGTGTCGGTTGCCGGCGGCACGCTGGCTGCTATCGGGAACGCGCTGGCTGGGGGCGGATGTGGCGGCGCCATCGGTCGTTGCGTTGGCGGGGGTTGCGGCGGCTGCCCTTTGTGTGCCGTTCGCCGGCGCCATCCTCCTTCGCCGGTTGCCGGAGCGCTGTCCGGTCCAGCATCCCCGGGCTGAGCGAGGTGCAGCCACCTCGGGTGGGGCCGCTGGTCGTGTGCTACATCATCGGCTGCCTGAACATGCTGCTCCTGGGCGCAATCCCAGTTCTGCTCCAGGTGTCCGTTTTCGGCGGCAACGGCGGGGCATACCTGAACGTCGTGGGCGTCTTCGCCCTTGCCTGGGTGGCTGGGTTCGTAACTCCCGGCGCACCGGCCGGGCTCGGCGTGCGGGACGCAATCATGGTGGCTGGACTGTCGCCGGTCTACGGCGCCGGTACGGCGCTGGGGGTGACGGTGATCATGCGCCTGGCGACGAGCGCCGGGGATGCCCTCGCCTTCCTAGCGGGCATGGCAGCGCGCCCGGCGCCGACTGCAGGCGGCCCAATGCAACAAGCCTCCTGAGAATTCTCGCTCTGCCCCCACGACGCCGGCCGTGCGGCAAGCCGCATCCAGAAAGCACGTCGGACCGAATACGGGCATAGATGCGGCGTGAGCCGATCGCCTCGGGCGCGCAGCCATCTGAGGAGACCCACGCGCGTGCACGCGGGACGCGCGAATTGCAGGTCGCGGTTCGGCCTGACCGCGCCGCACCACCGGCTCTCATCGTGCGCGGGAGTCCACGGCATCGCACCGGTCATCGATGGAAGGCCGGCGCTCGGCTACGCGGGACACGCTCCACGCCAGCGAAAGCCCAAGATGGGAATCAGAGCGAGGCCGCAGTGGTATCATCCATGATCCATCCCGCAGGAGCGGCGTCGTGGTCTTCGGGGTCGTGGCGTGGAGTCTGGCCGGCGCGTTCGCGCTCGCCGTCTCGTACCTGACCTGCCGGTCGTTCCGGACCGATCGACCGTCGCTCAACGCGCTCGACCTTCGTCTTCCTCACGGTGTTTGTCCCCACGACGCTGATGTTGTTGGCCGGGCTTGCCGGGCTTCTGAAGCCGGGCCCGCTTGCTGCCGTCGGTGCTCTCGGCCTCGCCGGGCTGGTGCTCTGGCGACGATCACGTCGGGCGCTTTTCGTGTGGCGCGCCGACCTCTCCGCCTTTGCCCTCCAGAGCCTGCGCTGGTGGCGGGCTTTGCCGGGCTGGCTGCGCTGGCTGACGGGGACCGCCGCGGTGGTTTCGGTGATCCGCTTCGCATTCCTGATCTGGGTGCTGCCTCCGTTCACCTGGGATTCGCTCACCTATCATCTGACCAACGTGGCCCAGTGGACGCAGAGCGGCTTGATCGCGCCGTTCGAGACCCCGGTGGACCGTATCTGGTCGCCGGCGAACTACGAGGTCTTTGCAGCCTGGTTCACAGTCTTCCTGCACCACGATGTGGTCGTCGAGGCGGCCGGGCTGCCTGCCTACCTGTTGGCATGCCTGGCCGTATACGCGATCGGCCGCACGCTGGGGTTGAAGCCCGCCGGATCGCTGATTGCCGCCCTGGGCTACGCCTCGACCCCGGCGCTGCTGCTGGCGACCACTGCGACGAAGAACGACCCGATCATGGCCGCGCTTTATCTGATGATGCTGGCCCTCGGGCTGGATCTGGCCGTCAGGCCGGGCGCCGAGCCCCGGCGCAACCGCCCGGGGCAGGTCGTGCTGCTGGCGGGTGCGTGGCTGCTGGCGCTCGGGACGAAAGCCGTACATCCTGCACCTGACACCGGGCTTGCTGCTGGCGTGGATGCTGGCGTTCGATCGCTACGGAGCGCAGGGCGGATTGGCGCTCACTCCCCAAGTCGATCCTGACCCGTCTGCGCTGAAAACACCGGACGGCTTCCGGATCGCCGCCGTCTGGGTACTGGCTGCAGGCTTGCTCCTCGGATCGTTTTGGTACATCCGCAACTGGGCGTTGACGGGAAATCCGTTCTTCCCATACGGCGTGACGGTTGAAACCACCCAGGTCCTTCTGCCGGCCGCCGAGCGCACCACGCGTCTTGACCTGAACAACTTCCTCAACAACCTGGGGTCGTTCGCACAGCGCTTTGGAGACCGTCAACAGCGGATCACCCCCGACCTGCCGAACACGACCGGGTGGGGTTGGGTGGCGTACGGGCTGGGCTTGCCGGCGCTGGTCTGGGGGCTGATGCGTCGCCGGGGGCCGCGCGTGCTGTTCGCGGGCTTCGCCGTGTCGTTACTCGTGCTGTTCTTCTCGAGCCCGAACAGTCCCTGGAACATGCGCTATGCGATCTGGTTTCCGGCGCTGTTCGCATTGGCGATCGGATTCGCCTTCGATGGCGTGCTGTCCGCCGAGCGAGGCGTGCTCCGTGGGCTTCGGCGTCGTGTTTGCGGCGTGCTCAGCCGCGAACTTCGCCATGATGCTGAACTACAACGTGATTCCCGCCGTCGAGCTTCGAAGCCATGTTGGCCCTGCCGGCGCTGGAGCGTCAATCGGCAGGCTTGAGTTTGAAGGTCCCGGACGAGTACGCCCAGGCGCTGGAGATCGTCCCCCGCGATGCGCTGCTGGGCTACAACGTCCACAACAACGGCTTCATCTACCCGCTGTATCGCGCCGACTACTCGCAGCGACTGGTCTATGTGCCGATCCTCGAAGACAGCACGTGCCTGAGCATCGCCGAGGCCATCGAAGCGCGCGGCACACGTTATCTGTTCGTGGCCCCCGAGCACACCGAGGACTGGATCCTGAGCTTGCTGAACCAATGCGCCACCGAGAAGGACGTGCTGCGCGAGAGAGTGCGAGGGCTGTATGTCGTCAAACGCGACAAGTCGTCTGGAAGCGTGGCTGGTGCTCGCCGGCAAGCTCGCCGCGACGGCGTGGTACGCCAGGCCGCAGCTCGCCTTCTCGGTTGCGGCGCTCAGGGAGCTGGCCCTAATAGTCCTTAGGGCAATCGGCGGCTGACGATGAGGACACGGCGCCGTTCCGACCATGTGGCAGTGCGGTCCGGGGCCTCGATGGAAGGGGACCGTGGCCGCAGCTGTGGGCAATGGATGTTGCTCGAACGAGAGGGGAGTGATGTAACGCTTTCAGGCAGGGCGTCTGGGTGCATCAAGGCATCGTGGCGTGGAATGTGGACGCACGTTACCCCATGAGACAATCTTTCCAGACGCTCCGCTGGGCCATGCCGGCAAGGAATTCCATCCTCCGATTGAGCGCGCACTGGACAGGCTTGTGCCTCTGCCCAGGCGTCTGGGGAGAGGCTATTGGGGCCTGCGCCAGTTTCTACAGGACGCCCAGTGGTGGGATCGGGCGCGCATCGAAGCATGGCAGACCGAACGCGCTGCGGGAAGTCGTCCGGCACGCAAAGGCATCGGTCCCCGGCTACTCTCTCCTCTACGCCGACGCTGGGGTCGGGCCGGAGGATATCCGCCGCCCGGAGGATGTCCGTCTCTTGCCCACCGTGGACAAGGCCCTTCTGCGGGACAATCTGAAGGACTTCACCGCCACGGACATCCCGCACAGGCACATGCACTATCTCTCGACCAGCGGCTCAACCGGCATCCCGTTTGGCTTCTACCAGCTGGAAAGCAGCGTCTGGATCGAGCGAGCCTTCATCCACCTGGGCTGGGAGCGCGCGGGATGGCGGCCGGGAGATCGGTCAGCCAGACTGCGCTGCGAACGCACGGCCTCGCACGGGGATCTTCTGGAGGGAAGACGCGCTGAACCGCGAGCTTCACCTCTCGGCCTATCATCTCGACTCGGCGAGCTACGCCGCATACGTCCGCCGAATGGAGGAATTCCGAGCGGTCGCGCTGCAGGCCTATCCCTCCATGGCGACCTGGCTGGCCGACCTGATCTTGGAAGGAGGGGATGCGGGACCGATGGGGCTGCGTGTCATCCTCCTGGCATCGGAGGACATCTGGGAGTGGCAGCTGCAGAAGATCCAGCGCGCCTTTCCGGGCACGCAGATCTTTGGCTTCTACGGCCACACGGAGCATGCGGTTCTTGCGCCGTGGTGCGAGCACAGCCGGGACTACCATGTGTGGCCCTTCTACGGACTGGCTGAAGTCCTGGGCGAGGACAACCAGGAAGTTGGGCCCGGAGAAGTAGGCGAGATCGTCGGGACCTCCTTCTGGGGGCGGGCAACGCCATTCATCCGCTACCGCACCCAGGATCTGGCGCGCAAGCGAGGCTGGGGTTGTGAACGCTGCGGGCGCGAGGGGTTGTTGCTCCAGAGCATCGAGGGCAGAGAACACGATGTGCTGGTGAGCCACTCGGGGAAGAAGGTCCCGATCCCAACCCAGGGGATTCACGGCGACCTGCTTCGGAACGTGCGCGAACTCCAGTTCTTTCAGGATTCGCCGGGCCGCGTCGTCCTGCGCATGATCCGGAACGAGGCCTTTACCGAGCAAGACGCCTTGGCCATCGAGCGAGTTATTGACGGAGAAGCTGGGTTCTGGATTCGAGCTCGAGGTCGCCTACGTGCCGAGTATCCCGAAGACTCCCCGGGGAAAAGCCTGCATCCTCGACCAAAGGCTCGCCGTATGAAGGCACCGGTCGAGGACATCGGCGCACCCGAGCAGAAGGAGGGTCCGACCACCGACGCGCCCATGCTGCGTGGGGAGGGCGACCCCTGGCAGCGCCTCATGCAGAGGAATCCGCCGCTGGATCCAGTGGGCGAGACAACGGCAACGCTCTCTCGTGGTAGGCTCGACGATCATCCTGGTGCTCAGCGGCGCTTCGGCGGCGGTCTCGGCCGTGGGTTCGGTCGTGTTTGCCAGGCTGCTTGGGCCCCACGAGTTCGGGGTGCTGGTGCTGTACTCCACGGGCGTGGCTACGCTCTCGCTCTTTGCCGATGTCCTGGGTTTCCGCTTTGCCAACGCCTACACGCTGGCCAGCGCCCGGTCCGCCGTTCCGCTGCCGCAGGTACGCGGTACCGCCCTGTTCTATGGCATCGTCACCGGGTTTGCGGTCGGCGGCCTGGTGATCTTCAGCCCTGTGTGGGCGATCATCTTCCCTCCCTTTGCGGACCCGGCGTGGAAGCTGCTCGTCCTGTTCGGCCTCGCTGGGCCAGGGGCTTCTGGCGCAGATCCAGGCTATCTACCAAGGCTTGCGGGGTTTCCTCTCGCTGGGATCCCTCACGTTGTTCCAGGCGACAGTCTATGTCTCGCTGGGTGCCGTGGCAGGTCTTGGCCTTGGGATTGCGCTCGGCCCAGGGCATGGCGCTGATGCAGGCCGTCTCTCTCCTGCTGACGGCGTTGCTGTACATCGCACGCTTTCGGCGGCAGGGGCTGGCTCGCCCGTCCCTGTCCTACCTGCGCCAGGAGGCCGGCGTCGGCGCCCGGGCGGCCACGGTCAACTGGCTGTCCTTTCTGCACACACGCGTCGACCAATACCTCATCACACGGCTGCTCGGTCCCGCCGCGCTGGGCGTGTACGGTGTCGCCGTCTCAGCCGGTGATTTCCTCACCCGCGTGCCGGCGATGGTGGCGCGTGTACTGTCGCCTACCGTGGCTGCCTCGCCGGATGAGACCAAGTCCGCCGACAGCACGCTGCGCCTGGTCCTGGCCAGCATGGGGCTCACGGCCGCCGTCTCCTTGCCGCTGGCTATCTTCGCCCCCCAGATCATCGGCCTGCTGTACGGGCAGGACTTCGTGGAGTCGGCCACAGTCCTCCGCCTGTACCTTCCTGCGGTGGTCTCCCTATCTGGAATCCTGCTTGCCAACGCCTTCATGGTGGGGACGGGCTATCCTCCCTTCATGCTGGCGACACTGGGGATCGTCTTGGCGGTCAACGTGGGCCTCAACGCGCTGGTGCTCCCTCGTTGGGGCGTTCAAGCTGCGGCCCTCACCTCCACGCTCACCTATGGTCTGCAGATCCTCATCCTGATCGCGTACCTGGCGAGGGCTCGGCGGGGGACACAGGCCCCCTCCCACGGGGCCGCGCCTGATCTGGCGGGACAGAGTCTCGGCGGATCCATCCTTGGAGCGATGGACTGCAGGTGAGGCTTCTCCCCAGGTCAGAGGCACCTCGGGCCTCACGTTGGAATGCCGCTGGGCGCGCGTGCTCCTTGCAGGCGGGAATCTGGTTCTCGAGTGGCTCGCATGGCTCCTGGCGAGAGTGGGCCTTCGCTTCGCCCGTCCCCAAACGGATTCCAGCCCAGCAGGTCCGCCTGCGGGAAGGGCAGAGATGCGGGCGCAGCTCTTCGCAAAGCCCTCGCCGAAAGACTCCTCAGCCCGGAGACGGAGGCGAAGCCTCTGGCCAGCGCCCTCGAGTTCCTCGAGCCGGGGATCACACGGCGACTTCTTGCCGAGGCCGACGCAGCCTGTGCCCATGTCTTCGATCTGCTTGGATCTGGTCCCGTGCACCTTGGGGACCCAATCGATTGGCATGCCGGCCTCAAAGGCGGTCACCGGCTGGGATCCCCGGGCGTTCTACAGACACATTCGGCCGGCGGCATTTCCCGGAGGGCCGGACATCAAGGAACCTTGGGAGTTGAGCCGCTGCCACCATTTTGTGCGGCTTGGGCAGGCGTACCGGCTCAACGGCGACGAGAAGTACGCACTCGAGCTGGTCGCCCAGTCAGAGAGCTGGATGGCGTCCAATCTCTGGCCGAACGGTGTGAATTGGACCTCGTCGATGGACGCCGCGATCCGCGCGGCCAACTGGCTGTCGGGCGCCAGCCTGTGCGTGAATTCGGCCGCGCTGAGCGACGAGTTCCTGCAGCGCCTCTCCCTCAACCTGTGGATCCACGGCCGCCACATTCGACGCCATCTCGAAGGTTCGAGGGACGATCCATACACGGGCAATCACTACCTCGCCAACCTGGCTGGTCTGATCTACCTTGGACTGTGCTGTCCCTTCCTTCGTGACGCACCGGAATGGCTGGAGTTCGCGGTGGGCGAGTTCTACCGCCAGGTGCTGCAGCAAACCTACCAGATGGCGCAGACGACGAGGGCTCGGTCTACTACCACCGGTTCGTGCTTGAAATGGCGCTGCACGTGACGGCCTTTGCCGAAGGAATGGCGTCGAACTGCCCTCCCAGCGCTCTGGCCAGGCTTGGAGAGCATGTTGGAATTCCTCCACGCCCTGACCCGGGCGGACGGGACGTTCCCGCTGATTGGCGATCACGACAATGGGCGCTTTCACCGCCTCAGCGTGTGGGGTGACCCGGCGCTGGAATGGGTGGACGCACGGGAGCATCTGGCGCTGGGTGCCGTGCTCCTCGAGCGGCGAGACCTGGCGGAAGCCGCAGGCGAGCCGCTGGCAGGAAGCCGTCTGGCTGTTTGGCCCTGACTGCCTGCGCATGCGTGAGGCGGCCCCGTCGGTGCCGCGGCCCGCCAGCCCGGTTGCGTTCCCGAGCGCCGGCGTCTACGTGATACGAGACACCACCAGCCACATGCTGATCGATGCCGGGCCTGGCGGGAGGAACGGCCGAGGAGGTCACGCACACGGAGACACGCTTGGCATTCGAGCTCTTCGTTCTGGGGAGACCTGGATCCTCGATCCCGGGATGCTACATTTACACGGCGGACTACGCTGCCCGCAACCTGTTCCGATCAACCGCGGTCCACAATACCGTCATGGTTGACGGACTGGAGATCCATCCGTTCGATCCGAAGCGGCTGTTCTTGCTGCGCGATGCCGGACAGGTGTTGGTCCATTCGTGGACGGTGGCGGGACACGAAGTCATCCTGGACGCCGGGCACACAGGTTATGCGACGGCTAAGTCCTCCCGTGTACCACTCGGCGCAGGGTCCTGCACCAACCGGACTCGCTGGTCTGGTCGATCCAGGACACCCTCGAGACGGTGAGCCGGCGGAGCTACAGCCTGTGTCTGCACTTCGCACCCGGACTGCAGGTCCGTAGTCAACGCGTGGGATGGTAGCGACGGATCCCGCCACCGGCGCGTGGATCGATGGTGTCCTTCACGGTGGGTGGCGAGGCAGACCTCACGTTGGAGCTTGGAAAGGGGTGGGTCTCGAAGTCGTATGGTAGTCGGGTTGAGACCTCGCGGGTGATCGTCTCCTGGGAGGCGACCGGGAATTCGAATGCTGACGGCGGTCTATCAAGCCTTCGCCCGGGACCAACAAGGTGTGCCGCGCGGAGCAGAACATCCGGGGCTTGGGGGATGATGTTGCGCAGAGTCCTGATCCTTACATATAGCTTCCCGCCCGCCGGAGGCGCCGGCGTCCAGCGCATCGCCAAGTTCGTCAAGTACCTCCCAGAGTATGGTTGGGCATCGACGGTCCTCACGAGCGCGCCCGCATTGTTCGAGCTCCAGGACCCCAGCCTGCTGGACGAGATCCCTGCCTGAGGCTGAGGTCGTGCGAACTCGAGAGCACCGCCGCTTCAAGCTCCTGGAGCGCAGCCGGTGGGGGAAGGGCCTACTGCGTCTTTCTTGTTTCCGGATCAGTAGAGCGACCTGGAAGGGGCATCGCTCTCGAAGGGCGCTCGAGCTCTGCCGACAGACGCCATTCGAAGTGCCATCCTCAGCACAGACCCGGCCAGCGCTCACTGGGTCGGCATACACGCTCCATCAGAAGACCGGCATCCCCTGGGTGATGGACGTTCGCGACCTGTGGACGGCCGCCTTCTACTACCGGCCGATCAGCTACCTCCACGGTCTAGGGACGCGGCGATGGAGCGCCGCCTCCTCACTCGGCGCAGGCCGTCGTCTGTGCGACGCGAGGGTACAAGCGGACACTCCTGTTCAGCATCCAGGCCTGCGGAGGCGCGCTCATCCGTCATCACCGAACGGGTACGACGAGGAGGATTTCGATGGAGTCGCCATCGCCCGACCCATGAGCACTTCCTGTTGACGCACGTGGGTCAGCTGTTCGACTTCGACGTCCGACCAAGACCCACCGGCTGGCGCCGGCTGCTCGAGCCGCTGATCCTCGGAAGTCGCATCCAGGGGTCGAGGTGCGGCTCCCCACGCAAGTTGCTCCGGGCAGTTCGCCTCTTCCTGGATCGCCATCCGCAGGCGTGGGGGAATGTCCGTGTCCGATTCATAGGCCGTTTCCCTTCGGTATTCGAAGAGACGATCCATGAGTTCGGCCTCGAGAACGTCGTTGAACGGATCGGCTACCTGCCTCATCGTCGGGCACTTCGTGACCTGCTGAACGCAAATGTGGTCTTCCTGATGCAGGCCGGAGAGGGGAGTCGGAGGGTGGTAGTGCCGGCCAGCTGTACGAGTCTATTCTGGTCGGGGAACGCCATCCTGGGGATGCTCGAGAATGGGGAGGCCGGCGACATCATCCGTGCGGCGGAGGCCGGCGTTGTGGTCTCGCCCTCCGACACCGCTGCCATTCAGGCGGCGATCTCCGCCTGGTATGCCCGGTGGGAGTCCGGCAAGCCACTACCGTCCGCGAGGGAGATCGTGAGAGCCTACACTCGCCGGCAGAAGGCGGCGGAAATGGCCGCTGTCTTGGATAGGGTCGGGTAGACTTGTCAGGTCCCCATCGATGGACTGCCACTCGGTAGAGCAAGTGATCGCCGGGAAGCCGTGATCGCGGTGGCGAGCGCCCAACGCCCTCCAGACTGATGGCCTGAGGTAGACCTTGCGAATCCCGTCGACGCCGCGCCTGATCATCCTGGACGATCACATCACCCCCTATCGGATCCCCATCTTCACCCACCTCCACCGGGAGGAAGTGGACCTCCGTGTCCTGTATTGCGCGGCCAGGCTGCCCGAGAGACAGTGGGAGATTCCCGAGAAGCTAGCCTTTCCGAACGAAATTCTCCCCAGTCCCTCCAACTCCGGCTGCGGAAGGCGCGGCTCCGGAGAGCCCCGGGTGATCCTGGGTTAACCCAACCCTGTGGTGGCGCTTGGTGCGTCTGCGGCCCGACGTCGTGGTGGGGCACGCATACTCGGTGCCGACATGGACCGCCTTCGCCTACGCGTGGCTGTTCGGGAAGAGATTTGTCTCGTGGTCCACCGATACCCTGTACACGGAACGCCACATCGATCGTTGGCAGCGGTTGATCCGGCAGGTCATCATCCCTCGCGTGGAGCGCCTGTTTGACGCCAAGCGCCGCAGGGCTCGAGCGCTTCGTCCACTGGGGGGCGGAGGGCAGACCGGGTCCGGATTGTCCCGCAGGGACCTGACGTGAGGGCGCTCCAGGAGATGATCAAAACGCTCCGCCCGCTTGACGCGGAACGGCCCGCATCGAGCGGGCCGGTGACCCGTACGTCGGCTCCTTGTCCGAACGCAAAGGCGTCTCGCTCCTGGTCGACTTATTCGCGCATATTCATGCCCAGCTGCCTGATGCCCGATTGGAGCTGGTGGGCGAGGGGCCACTACACGGGGAGTTGGTGCGGAAGATCGGGGCCCTTGGGCTCGACGGCGCAGTCCGACTGGTTGGCTTTGTGCAGCACGCGGATCTTCCCGCCTGGTACGCCAGGAGCAATACGTCTGTCGCGCTGCACAACA